>JAAESX010000192.1 GCA_024228935.1 Pseudomonadota bacterium | reverse complement strand
GCAGTTGGGTGCGAACTGCGCGAATCCGGCAGTTGGGTGCGAACTGCACCTCTCCAAAGCCGAGTTACCCACTCGGGCTTTTGAACGAGGACCCGATGGCTGCACCTCTGTCCGAACAGATCAAGGGGCTGGACAACCGCTTCTGGATCGTCAACGTCATGGAGATGTTCGAGCGGCTCGCCTACTACGGCGTCCGCGCGGTCGTCGCGATCTACATGGTCCTGGCGCTGGAGGAGGGTGGCCCCGAGTTCACCCACGTCCAGAAGGGAACCATCTACGCCGGCTGGGCCTTCGTCCAGTCGATGCTGCCGGTCTTCACGGGCGGCTTTGCGGACCGGTACGGCCACAAGAAGACCATCGCCATCGCCATCGCGATCAAGATCGTCGGCTACCTGTTCATGGCGTACTTCCAGGACTACGGCCTGTTCTACGCAGGCTGCATGCTGCTCGCCGCCGGAACGGCCATCTTCAAGCCCGGCGTCCAGGGCACGCTCGCCGCGACCCTGAAGGACAGCAACGCCAGCGTCGGCTGGGGGCTCTTCTACCAGCTGGTCAACGTCGGTGGCTTCCTCGGCCCGGTGCTCGCTGGCTACCTGCGCCTGATGAGCTGGAAGTACGTGTTCATCGCGTGCGCCGGCATCGTCGCCGTCAACTACCTGTGGCTGCCCTTCTACAAGGACCCGACCCAGGGCGAGCACGCGATGGACGAGGAAGGCCAGAAGGCCAACTGGTCCGATCTCTCGCAGACCGTCAGCGCCAACTGGGCCAAGGTCGTCCTCGGCCTGTGGGTCGCGCTCACCGGTTGGGCCTCCTGGGCCGCGATCGGAGACCCCAGCCTCCAGAACGTCCAGCTGGTCGTGATGGCGGGTCTGTTCCTCGCCGCCATGGTCGTCTTCGTCGTGCAGAAGCAGGAGCTCGACAAGGGCCAGACCGACCCGGTCAGCGTCTTCGTCGTGTCGGTCGCCGGCATGTTCCAGCACCGCGTGCTCTGGTTCTGCATCGTCTTCTCGGGCTTCTGGTTCATGTTCAACCAGGTGTTCGACCTGCTGCCCAACGTCATCGACGACTGGGTCGACAGCTCGATGATCATCACGTCGCTGGGCAGCGCCTTCGGGAACCCCGTGGTGCCGGTCGTCCTCGCGGCGTTCCTCTCCGTCGTCTATGGCGGTGTCTGCGCGGGCAGTGTCTGGCTGGCTTTCCGGCCCGACCGCCGCGCCCCTGCCGACGTCCCGATCCAGTCCTTCGCGGTCGTCACGCTCGCCTTCGCCGGCGCGTTCGCCCTGGGCCTCCACTACGCCGTCCCCGGCTGGGGTGGCCTCGTCGCGCTCAGCCTCGGTGGTGTCGTGGCCGGGATCGCCCGCGCCATGAAGGCCCCCGGTCGCCCGCTGGCCATCGTCGCCTGGGTCATCGCGGCCATCGGCGGCTTCGTCGCCATCCGCGGCACGCTGTCCGACAGCGCAGCCGAGCTCGTGGCGCTGGGCCAGGAAGGCGCCCAGATCAACCCCGAGTGGATGATCAACCTGAACCCCGGTCTCATCGTCTTCACGATGGTCGGCTTCGCGTACCTGTCCGGCTTCGTCCGGCCGCTGGTCAGCATCCTCATCGGCATGGTCATCGCGACCATCGGCGCGTTCGTCGCTGGAACCGCGAGCATGGGCTGGATCTGCCTGGGCGGCATCCTGGTCTTCTCGGTCGGCGAGATGCTCTCGAGCCCCAAGAAGATGGAGTACCTGGCCACGCTCGCGAGAAAGGGTCAGGAAGGCCTGTTCATGGGCTACGCGAATGTGCCGCTGGCCATCGGTTGGGTCGCGGGCTCGATCCTCGCCGGAAACGCGTACGAGGAGCACGGCGACAAGGTCAACCTCGCTCGCCGGCACCTGATCGAGCTCGGCCAGGACCCGGCCGCGGTCGAGGCCCTGCAGAAGACGGACGTCATGCCGACCCTGGCCGAGGTCATGGGAAGCACGGTGCCCGAGGCCCAGTCCTTCCTGTTCATGACGTACCAGCCGGACCGCATCTGGTGGGGGATCGCCGCCATCGGCGTGATCAGCATCGTCGGCATGGTCATCTACGACCGCATCATCCGGATGTTCGACAAGCCTGCTGCGGCGTGATCCCGGCGCTCGCCTGGTGGGGCTGGATCCTGCTCGTCGTCGGCGGGCTCGGCGCCGCTTTCCTGGCGCTGGTGTGGTGGGAGCTCTTCGGCCCCGTCACGATGGTTCCGGGGCCTCCCGAACAGAAGCAGCTGCCGCCTGTTCCGCTGCGGCCCGCCCGCCACGAAGGCTTCGTGCGGCTCGACGAGGTGCCCGAGTACGGCCCCTGGCCCGCGTCGGTCTCCAAGGCCGGCACGTCGACCACCGAGACCTGCACCGAGCACGAGGCCGGGGTGTTCGCCCACGGCTGGCCCGACGGACGCCTCCGAAAGCTGGTGGTGGTGAAGGGCCATCGCGTCCAGGGGGCGGTGTCGCAGAGACGGGACGGCACGCTCGCCGAGCTGATGATCTCGGGCCACCAAGATGGCCGGCTCACGTCCTGGGCCGGCGAGCAGCGCACCGAGCGGTACATCGAGCACTTCAGCACGTGGGATGACGACAGCCTGCCCCAGCCGACCAGCGAGGCGTTCGACGACACCGTGTACCGGTGGATGTGCTTGCTCGTCACGCCGCTGCACATGCGGCACTGACCGGCGCCGCTCAGGTGATCCGGAGGACCTCCTCGAGCGTGGTCCAGCCCGCGAGCGCGGCGGCGAGGCCCTTGTAGCGGAGCGTCTGCACGCCGCGGCTGGCGAGCAGGTTCTTGATGTGCACGACCTCGGGGTTGACCTTGATCTGCGAGCGCAGCTCGTCGTCGACCTCGACCACCTCGAAGATGCCCACCCGGCCCTTGTACCCGGTGCCGTTGCAGCGAGGACAGCCCCGGGCGCGGAGCAGCACCGAGCCCGGGTTGAACCGGACGCCGGCGGCCTTGTCGTCGGCGGCTGTCGTCTTGTGCTCGGTCGCACACGACATGCAGACCCGACGGGCCAGCCGCTGGGCGATGACCGCGGACAGGCCGCTGGCCACGACGTGGGCCGCGCTGCCCATGTCCATCAGGCGCGTGATCGAGTCGGCGGCGCTGTCGGTGTGGATGGTCGAGAGCACCAGGTGGCCGGTCAGGCTCGACTGGAGCGCGATCTTCGCGGTCTCGGCGTCTCGGATCTCTCCGACCAGGATGACGTCGGGATCCTGGCGCAGGATGGCGCGCAGACCGGTCGAGAACGTGAAGCCGGCCTTCGGGTGGACCTGACCCTGGGTGATGTTCGGGAGCTGGACCTCGACGGGGTCTTCCAGGGTCACGATGTTCCGCTTCACGGCGTCGATCTCGCCGAGCAGCGCGTAGAGCGTCGCGGTCTTGCCCGAGCCGGTCGGTCCGGCGACCACGACCATGCCGCCGGTCTGGGCCGTGAGCCGGCGCATGACCGTGATCTCCTCGTCGTTCATGCCCAGCTCGTGCAGGCCGAAGTTGGTCCGTCCGAGCTGGAGCCGCATCACGACCTTCTCGCCGTGGATCGACGGAAAGGTGCTGACGCGCAGCGAGATCTCGGGCTGACCCTTCGGTCGGACGGACAGCACGCCGTCCTGGGGCATGCGCCGCTCGGCGATGTCGAGGTCGGCCAGCACCTTGATGCGCGAGACCAGCGCTGCGGCGATGTCGCCCTGGATCGGCTGGTCCTCGTACAGGACGCCGTCGACGCGGTAGCGCAGGCCGAGCTCGTTCTGGCGCGGCTCGATGTGGATGTCGCTGGAGGCCTTGCGGAAGGCCTTGCTGACGATCTCCTCGAGCAAGCGAACGGCGTAGGCTTCCTTCTTGTCTCCGCGGGGTGCCGGCATGCCGTAGATTCTAGAGGATGGCGTACGACACCGTTCTCGCGGAGCGAATCCGCGACCTGTTTTCCGGCCGCGCCGACGTCGTCGAGAAGTGCATGTTCGGCGGCCTCTGCTTCATGGTCTAGGGCCACATGTGCTGCGGCCCGAACGGGAGCGAGCTGATGGTCCGCGTCGGCAAGGAGGCCTGGGCCCAGGCGCTGACGCTCGAGGGAGCGCGCGAGATGGACTTCACCGCCAAGTCGCTGAAGGGGTTCGTCTGGGTCGCCGCCGAGGCGCTCGAGGACGACGAGGCGCTCGAGGCGTGGGTCGAGCGTGGGCTCGACTTCGTGGGCACGCTGCCGCCGAAGTAGGGGGCTACTCGCCCAGCGGACCGCCGTAGGCGCCCAGATCCGAGGTGGACCCGTCCGCGTCGAAGAGCTCCGGATCGCCGGCGTCGATGGCCGAGGAGCCTTCACCCGGGCGCAGGTCCCAGTCCGTGGCGTTCGCGGCCGACGTATCGGTGCAGGTCGGGTCGAACGACATCAGGCCGTCGAAGGACACGGCGCCCTCGTCGTTCGTCCAGTCGTCGTCGCCGTCGTGGTCCCAGGCGTTGACGTAGGCCAGGTCGGCGCTGGCAGCGTTGCCCAGGAACCCGACCGCGCCGTCCGCGTCCGGGGTGGACCGGTTGCCGGCGATGTTGGCGTTCCGAAGCGCCAGCAACGCAGCGTCGCCCAGGTACAGCGCGGCACCCTGGACTGTCGCGCCGCTCGCGCTGTTGCCCGAGATGTCCGCGTTGGTCAGCTGGACGTCCCCGTCTTCGTCGCGCTCGTACCAGCCGTAGTCGTCCCAGAGCATCTGGATGGCACCGCCGTGGGCGTCTCCGTCGACGTCCAGCTCGTTGCCGGCGACGACGACGTTGGTCAGGTCCACCTGCGCCCACTCGGCAGAGAAGCCAGCTCCGTACCCGGAGTCGTCGCCGAAGAGCGTGTTGTCGCGGATGTCGAGGCCGTGCCCGGTCAGCGCGGCCTCGAAGGCGTAGAAGCCGCCGCCGTAGACGTTGGAGGCGCTGTCTCCCGTCGCGGTGCCCGCGTTGCCGTGGCTCGAGACCCCGTCGATGTCCAGGGTGTAGGCGCCATAGAGGGCGGCAGCGCTCCCGTAGACGTAGCTGAAGCTCCCGGTCGAGGTTGCCGTGGCGTCGTTGTCGAGGATCTCGACATCGGTCAGGCTCGCCGTGATGGGCTCGTCCCAGGCGCTCATGTAGAGGGCCGAGCCCTCCACGTAGGTGAACGAGGGGGTGGTCGTCTCGACCACGTTCTCTTCGAAGACGACCCGGGTCATCGTGAGGGGGCTGTCGGTGACGAAGAGTCCGGCCCCGCCGATGTAGACGTACGAGGTGCCGGTCGCGTCGATGCGGTTCCGCGTGATGGTCGAGTCGGTCAGGTCGAGGACAGTGCCCCACGCGTAGAGCCCCGCGCCGTAGCTGTACACCGAGCCGCTCTCGTCCACCGTGTTGGCGTTGTCCGTGATGAGGCTGCCGATCACCGTCAGGCTGCCGCCCGTGACATGGACGCCCGCGCCCTCGGCCGAAGCCCCGGTCGCCGTGTTGCCCGTGACGGTCACGCGAACATGAGGGCGAGGATCATCGAGGCTCCATGGCGGGGCCTCAGCGTATGAGCTTCAGGTTGAAGTCGCCCGTTCCGAGCGCACCGTACAGGCGGGTCCAGAGGAGGAGCCACGACTCCATCCCCCGCGCGCCGTCCAGGCCGCCGAGGTCGGTCCACCCGAAGCCCTCGAGGACCCCGGTCATCTGGGCCTTCGCGTCCGCGTCGTCTCCGCAGAGGATCAGGGTCGAGTCGCCCGGCAGGCGCGAGGGGTCCACCATCACGGCGTTGGCGACCATGTTCAGGGCCTTCACGACGCGAGCGGACGGATGTGCGCGCTGGAGCTGCTCGGCCAGCGAGTCGGTGTTGGCGACGGTCAGCGAGGGAGGAAAGCCCTGGCTGAAGTCGAGCGGGTTGGTCACGTCCCAGACGACCTTGCCGTCCAGGTCGCCAGCCTCGGCCAGGATGTCGAGCGCGTGCTTCCCGCTCCCGGCGAGCACCACCAGCTCGGCCCCCGACGAGGCGTCCGCGAACGTGGCACGGGTCGCTCCATGCTCCGTGGCTCACGCGGTTCCGGCGGCGTTGTCGGCCCTGCGGGAGCCCATCGTGACCGTGTGGCCGAGCCCGAGAAGACCCGTACCCAGCGTGCGTCCGACCCGACCTGTTCCGAGCACTGCGATGTTCACGCGACACCTCCGATTGGACCGTACGCTACGTTCCCGGAGATGGAGGTTCCTGGATGAGAAGACTCGGCCTCGCCGCAGTGGGCGTGTTCACGCTCACCGCCTGCGACGACACATTCTTCGGGCCCGAGCCCGAGACGATCACCGATCTCGGCGAGGGGTACTGCGGCGTCGAGGAGCTGCTCGTCGTCGACTGCGCTCCCTGCCACCTGGCGGAGTCGTCGACCTTCGGCTTCGACGTGGAGACGGACCTGCACGCGGCGACCGTCGACGTGACCGGCGGCTGGGACGCAGTCCTGGTGACGGCCGGAGATCGCGACAACAGCCTGCTCTACACGAAGATGGCGGGCACCAACGCCGATGGGACCGGCGGGGTGATGCCGACCGCCGGGATCCTCACCGAGGACAAGATCGAGCTCGTCGGTGCCTGGATCGACGACGGAGCGCCCAAGGAGGACTGCGGCGGAGGCGACGCCGACAGCGACACGGACGCCGACAGCGACACGGACGCCGACACCGACAGCGACACCGACACGGACGTCGCCAGCTGGTGCGAGGTGGCCGTGACCATCGAGGAGCACTGCGTCGACTGCCACGACGCCGGCGCGGACGATGGGTACGCGTACGTCGACCTCGAGACCGACCCCTACGCCGCGCTGGTCGGCGAGGACAGCCAGGTCGTCCCCGGCGCCATACTGGTGGTGCCCTGGTACCCGGAGGCCTCGCTCTCCTACCGCAAGATCGCCCACGTCCAGGGAGACGCCGAGGGCATGGCGATGCCGGCCGAGGGCATCCCGCAGATGGATGCGGCCAAGGTCGAGACCTGGGAGACGTGGATCGCGGCCGGTGCGCCGATGGAGGACTGCAACTGATGCTGCTGCTCGCACTCTCGACGAACGCGCATGCCTTCATCGACCCCGCTTGCCTCGACGACAACGGCGACGCGCCGGAGATGCGCCTCGAGGAAGAGGGCCAGGCCAACTTCCTCCAGAACTACCCGGCGCTCTCGACCAGCTTCTCGGCGATCCATGCGCCCATCCCACACGACCCCGGCACGGGCTCGATAGGCGTCGAGGTCTTCGGCATCCCGCCGCTCGCCTGTGACCAGCGCCTGGTGCTGGGTGGCACGAAGACCGAGGACACCAACAAGACCCCTGCAGCGCCCCGGTTCCGACTGGGCTTCTCCATGCCCGAGGTCGGCCCGGCCGTCATCTACGGGACGCTCGGGTACGTGCCGCCGATGACCGTCGCCGGCACGCGGAACGTCATCCTCTCGGGGGAGATTGGCGTCGGCATCCCGCTGGAGAGCGGGCTCCAGCTGGGCGCGCGCTACCACCACACGCTGCAGAAGACGGTCGGCGAGATCGCCACCCCGTTCATCGAGGGCGATCCGCCCTACGACGACTTCTACAGCGCCGCGACGCTCGGGCTCGACCTGATGGCCGGCTACGAGCTGGAGAAGGTGACGCCGTACGTGGCGGTGGGCGTGATGGACGCCTCGACGTTCTTCGTGGTCGCCGACGACGCCTACCTGGCGAACAACACGGCGCCGTACGTCGGCATGACCGGCTCGGTCG
This sequence comes from Pseudomonadota bacterium, assembly GCA_024228935.1. Taxonomy (GTDB): domain Bacteria; phylum Myxococcota_A; class UBA796; order UBA796; family CAJQPC01; genus JAAESX01. The sequence goes on along the minus strand of JAAESX010000192.1, from coordinate 97,086 downwards.
GTGCCCAGGCGCTGCTCAAGGACAAGATCGAGCTGGCCGGCGAGTTCTACACGGCGCTGCCCAGCTTCTCGGCCGAGCAGCGAGCGCTCGGCTCGGGCCATGTGTACACGGGCCGCGTGCGCGTCGGCCTGCGCTTCGGGGAACCGGACGCATGAACCTGCTCCCGCTGTTGCTCTCCGCCATCGCCTGCAGCCCGTTCGTGGAGACCGAGGCGTGTCTTCACACCGAGGACGGCACCTGTCCGCCCGCCGACGAGGTCGACGAGGACGCGCTCAACAACATGGGCTGGTGTGAGACCAAGGTCCGAAGCGTCGAGGGCGAGGCCGAGCTGGTCGACATCGGCTGGGACAGCGGCATGGACGACCAGTTCTGCTGCTACCCGGTGGTCGCCAAGAACGCTGCGCCCAACTGCGCCGTCGGGCGTCCGTACGAGGGCGGTCTGATGGCCGACGGCGAGGACACGAAGTGGGCCCGAGCCGCTCGCGCCGAGCACGCGGCGGTCGCGAGCTTCAACCGGCTGGCGCTGGAGCTGATGGCCCTGGGTGCACCGCTACAGCTGATCCGCGAGGTCCAGCAGGCGGCCCTCGACGAGGTCGAGCACGCGTCGATGTGCGCGGGGCTGGCCGGCATCGAGCTGGGGCCGTTCCCCATCGCCGAGGTCAGGATGCGATCGCGCGTCGAGCTGGCCCGCGACTCGGTCCGCGAGGGCTGCCTGGTCGAGACCTGCGGTGCCTGGCTCGCCGACGAGGCCGCCAGGGTGGCCACGGGACGTGAGCGCGCGGTGCTGACCCGCATCGCTGGGGACGAGGCGCGCCATGCGGCGCTGTCCTGGAAGATCGTGGCGTGGCTGATGACCGACATGGCGACCCAGGCGGCTGTGGCGGAGGCGTTCGCCGAGTCGTTCGAGGTGGCCTCGCCGTTCGGTGCGGTCGATCCGGTGGAGCTGGACCGGTTCCGGGCGACGGTTCTGGACCCGGCGATTCGGGCGCTGCGGGCCTGAGGTGGACGCACAAGTCGGAGGCTGACCGTCAGCCTGCGAGTTCTGCGCACTGGGCGACGCAAAGGTCGGAGGCTGACCGTCACCCTCCGAGAACTGCGCTCAGAGCAACGCAGATACCCGAGGCTGACCGTCAGCCTCCGAGAACCGCGCCCACTCAGCTCACCGCCAGGGCGGCAGCTCCGACAACCGGAACTGCACCGACCCGAACGACACGTGGTGCAGGTCGCTCACCTGGACCTCGTAGCAGCGCTCCGGATCCAGCTCGCTCGCGTCACCACCCATGTACGCGCTGTAGTCATCGGCCTCGGCCGGCGTCGTCCCGTAGAACACCGGCGACACCAGCAGCTCGCTGAAGTCCCGCCCGCCGATCGCCCAGTGGGCCGCGCCGCTCTCCAGCCGACCGAACCCGCCGATCTTCACCGAGGGCGTGGTCACCGCGACCGACCACAGCTCGTCGCTGTCCCAGGCCACGACCAGCTGGCCGTCGTTCTCGTACAGGCGAACATCCTGGTCGCCGCTGTCGACGTTGCAGGGGTGGAGGGAGTCGTCGACGACATCGGGAGTCGTCGTCGTGGCACAGGCAAACAGCAGGAACATCAGGAGGACCCCTCGGAATGACACCCGGGATGCACGAGGCCGCCAGAGGTTACGCCGCGACCATGTTCCTGCTGCTCTTCGCCTGCTCTTCGCCTGCTCGGGCCCGGTCGAGATCGTCGAGGCCACCGTCTCCTGCGACCCCGACACCTTCTTCGACACGACCTGGACCTTCGAGGCTGTGGTCGATCACGCGATCGAGGTCGACGTGGTGTTCCTGCTCGACGATCAGGACTTCGGGGTCCAGCCCATGAACGACGTCGACGGCCTGTGGCGGGCCGAGGCCTTCAAGACCACCGTGGGCGCGCCCTGTGACCAGACGGACGGCAGCGTCGCCTTCGAGTTCGTGGCGCTGGGAGAGGATGGGAGCGAGGACCGATTGTCCCAGTCCTGGGAATAGACGCCCCTTTTTTGCGGCCGCTCGCCCACGGTCGACATCGTTGTGCCCGTTCCCAAACGTGGAGTGGACACATGCTTCTGGTTCTCGCCAGCCTCGCAGGCTGCAAGAAGAGCGCACCCATCGAGTTCACCTCGTCACACATGGTGACCGAGGGGTACTGGTACAGCCGCTACAACTTCGGTCCGGTGCTCATGATGAGCGGCATCGGCGACGAGTTCGACTTCACCGACGACGAGAAGGATGCCTTCTCCGATCAGTCGGCCAACGGCGACGACGCGGGCTCGGCCTTCGACTGGACGCTCCTGTCGCGCGTCTCCGCCGGAGGTGACCCCCACCTCTCCAGCGGTCAGATCTGGCCGGGCCAACCAGGACATGGATGAGGTCATCTTGTTCGTGCATTTCCACCTGTAGGAGGCTTCCATGCTCGTTCTGCTCTCAGACCCTCGCTTTCGCCGAGGATCTGCCTGGAAAGGCCTCTTTCACGCAGTTCTGTGTGACCTGTCACGGCGAGTCGGGTGCGGGTGATGGCCCCGCCGGTGCCGCGCTGAACCCCAAGCCTCGTGACTTCACCTCGGCCGAGTTCTGGGCCCAGGACGGCGTGAACGAGGACTACCTGAAGGCCGTGATCTCCGGCGGCGGGGCCTCGCAAGGCAAGTCGCCGCTGATGCCCGCGTGGGGACCCTTCCTCGGGGACGACAAGGTCGCCGAGGTCGCCGCCTACGTCCAGACGTTCAAGCCGTCCGACGAGGCCAAGGCCGAGTAGTTAGACGTCCTCCATGCTGATTGCACTGACGGTCCTTGGCTGCACCAAGGATGAGGCCGGTGATTCGGGACTCGACGCAGAGACCCAGGCCATCGTGGACGAACTCAACACCGCGCTCGAGGATCACGAGAGCTGGAGCCAGGCCCCGGAGTGGGACGGCATCCAGCCCTCGGAGACCGTGCACGGCGAGTGGACCGAGATCTGGTTCAACGACGCCGCGTACTCGACGTACGAGGCCCAGGCCGGCGGCGACATGCCCGACGGCGCGATCGTCACGAAGCAGGCGTACGGCGCCGAGGACGGGTCCGGGCTGCTGAACCACACGACCATGTTCAAGAAGGACGGCGCCTGGTTCTGGGCGTCCTGGTCGCCGGAGGGGGACCTCCAGGAGGCGAGCTTCGACGCGCCCTCGTGTAGCGGCTGCCATGCCGGTGGGCAGGACTCGATCATGGTGCTCACCTGGTAGCTGTCATCTGGGTCGCCGCAGCGGCGGCCCACACCGGTGCCCACGTCGAGCCGGTCGGCGGAGAGCCCGAGGACGAGGCGTTCGCCGAGTGCCTCGCCACGCCTGCGTGCCTGGAGACGTTCCAGCGTTTCCTGGGGCAGTCCATGGGCGAGCAGGGCTTCGCGATGCAGCACCACGCGCTGCTCGACTCGGCGCTCGTGAGCCCGAACGCCGGGCTCGTCGTCGGCGCGTCCTTGGCGACGTTCCCCATCGGGCCGCCCGAGGAGAACCTGTCCGGAAAGGAGGAGAACACCGCGTTCTCGCCGGTGTTCCCGCGCCTTCAGGTCGCGTACGTGGGCGAGGACTGGAGCGTCGGCGTCGCTGGCCTCCCACCCATCCCCGTTTCGGGGGCTTCGGCCTGGACCGTGGCGCTGTCCGGCTCGCTCACCAAGCCCGTGGGTGTGTTCACCGCAGGGCTGGAGGCGGACCTCTCGACGCTGGTCGCGCACGCACCGATCACCGCGAGCGCAGAACAGCTCGACCAGAGAGATCAGCTCGACAACCCAGGCAACGTCGACCCGTCGGTCGCCGACGAGAACTGTGGCGCCGACGGCTGCATCGACACGTTCCGGATGGTGAACCCGTCGGTTCGGGTGGGGCTGTCGCGAGACCTGGGCCGGTTCACTCCATACGGAAAGGTCGGCGTGACCTACGTGAACGAGCGGCTAGAGGTCGAGTACGACGGGACCTCGTGGCACCTGCAGGTCCCGCAGGCGAGTGCGCACCTGGGGTCGTCGCTGGCCCTCGGTGAGCGGTGGCTCCTGGCGGCCGGGGCCTCGGCGGCGCTGAAGACGAAGGCCACCCACCGGGGCCAGGGAGGCCCTGTGTTCTTCAAGTTCGAGGGGGCCGCGGCGGTGCGCTTCTGAGCGGCGGTTACGCTTCTGGAGACATGCACCCGTCCACCCGAGCCGAGCAGGAAGCCGCGGCGCTCGACGTCCGCGGAGATCCGGGCGTCGCGCTGGCGCAGGTCGACGCTGCGCTCGTCGTCCAGGGTGCGCGGCCCGAGGGCCCGGATCGGCACCGTTCCGAGGCGCTGCTGCACGCGCGGGCGGCGGTGGCGCTGCGGAAGCTCGGCGACACGGTCGAGGCGGCGAGCCGCGCGCTGAAGGCCGAGGAGCTCGCAGGCGCTGCGGCGGACCCGGTGGCGCTGGCGACCGCTCGCATCGCGCTGGGGCAGGTCTACTTCCACATCGGGCACCTCGAGGAGGCGCGCCGGAACCTGGAGCGCGCGGCCGAGACCAAAGGCGTCACCCCGCGCCTCGTCCTGCAGGCGCGGATGAACACGGCCGCCGCCTGGCGGAGTGAGGGCCGGCTCGACCGGGCCGTGCAGCTGTTCGACGCGCTGATCGCCACGCCGCTCCGGGGCGATGAGCTGTGGGCCAGCGTGTTGATCAACGCCGCCAGCGCCTGGCACCAGGTGGACCGCACGCTCGAGGCCCAGGAGGCCCTCGACGAGGCGGTGCTCTGCACGGAGCGCCCGGATCTCCTGCGCTGGTGCAGCGTCATCGGCGCCTGGATCGCGGCGAGAGAAGGCGACGTCGGTTCTGCCCGGCGGCTCGTCCAAGGCTGGGAGGACGACACGCTCGACCTGGTCAGCTCAGCCGTCCGTGCCTGGGCCGACGCCGCGCTGCGAGCCGGCCACCAGATGGACGTGGGGCGGGCCCGACTCGCGGTCGAGGACGTGCTCGATCGGGCGCATCGTGCGGCCCACCGGCGCGAGGAGCGTGAGCTCCACGAGGTCCTCGCGGCACTGGCCGAGGATCAGGAGGACCTCCTGGGGGCGGTTCGTCACCTGCGAGCCGCGGGAGCGATTCGCGACGAGGTCCAGCGAGGCTCCGCGGGCCTTGCGCTGGAGCAGGAGCAGCTCCGCGTCGAGCTCGTCAGGATGCAGGCCGAGGCGGACTCGCTCCGGGAGCACCAGGCGGAGCTGTCGGCCGCGCGCGACCGACTCCAGGCCGCCGAGGCGAGCGGCCGACGCCAGGCCTGGGCGCTGGCGCACGACCTGCGAAACCCGCTGATGGGCATCCAGGCCCACCTCGAGCTCCTGCGGCCGGACGAACCGGCCGACGTGCGGCGTCGCGCCGAGGCCATCGAGCGCACGCTCGCCCGCGTCGAGTCGATGCTGGACACCGCCGTCGATGCCTCGGGCTCGATCGTCCAGGCGGTCGACGCTGTGCCCATCGTCTTGGAGTCGTGCGAGTCGTTCCAGGCTTTGGCGCGCACCAAGGACCAGAGCGTCGTGGTCGTCGCGCCCGGCCGCCTGCCCATCGTCGGCAGCCGACGCGAGCTGGGCCGTGTGCTCGACAACCTGCTGTCGAACGCCGTGAAGTACAGCCCGGGCGGCACGACGATCCGGGTCACGCTGCAGGCTCGCGAGGGCGTGGCTGAGCTGCGGGTCGAGGACGAAGGCAAGGGCTTCCCGAGCCTCTCGGTCGAGGACGGCCTGGTCTACGGCGCGAAGCTCGGGTCGCGGGTCACCGGCGGCGAGAGCAGCTCGGGCCTGGGCCTCAACGCCGTGCACGAGCTGGTCTCGCGCATGGGCGGGACCATCGCGCTGGGGAACCGGCCGGACCGAGGCGCTGTCGTCCGGATCACGCTCCGCCGAGCAGGCGACTGAGCGCGGCGGGAAGGGCCTTCAAGGCGTTTCCGCGATGGCTGATGGCGTCCTTTTCGTTGGGCTCCAGCTGGGCCATCGAGCGCCCGGGGGCCGCGTCCGGCAGGAAGAGCGGGTCGTAGCCGAACCCGTGCTCGCCGCGCAGCTCGTGGCCGATGGCGCCCTCGACGGTGCCTCGCCAGGCCTCGTCACCCCGGTCGCTCACGAGCGCCAGGGCGCAGACGAACCGGGCCGTCCGCTGGGTCACACCGGCCAGCTCGCGCACGAGCTTGGCGTTGTTCGTCTCGGCGATGGCTTCGGGCGTGTAGCGCTTGGAGTACACGCCGGGAGCGCCGCCGAGCGCGTCGACCTCGAGCCCGGAGTCGTCGGCCAGACAGGGCAGGCCGGTCCGCTCGAACACGAAGCGCGCCTTCTGGAGCGCGTTGCCCTCGAAGGTCTCCTGGTCCTCGGGCGGGTCGGGGATCTCGGGGAAGTCGCGGAGCGGCACCAGGTCGTGGCCCAGCGGCGCCAGCATCCGGCCGATCTCTTCGAGCTTGTGGGCGTTGTTGCTCGCCAGCACGATGCGCATCAGCCGTCCAGCGCGGCGTTCTGGAAGTCGACGAGCGCTGCGCAGCCGGTCTCCGCGTGGTCGAGCAGGGCGTTCAGCTGGGCGCGGGTGAACGTGCACTCCTCGCCGGTGCCCTGGATCTCGATGAGCTCGCCGCTGCCGCTCATCACCACGTTCATGTCGACGTCCGCCGCGGCGTCCTCGACATACGGCAGGTCGAGCAGGGCCTCGCCGTCGACGATGCCGACCGAGACCGCGGCGACGTGGTCCCGCAGAGGGTTCTCGGCGATGCGACCAGCCGCGACCAGCTTGCGGCAGGCGATGGCCAGCGCGACGTAGCCACCGTTGACGCTGGCGGTGCGCGTCCCACCGTCGGCCTGCAGCACGTCGCAGTCGATGGTGATGAGCGTCTCGCCCAGCTTCTCCAGGTCGATGACGGCGCGCAGGCTGCGACCGATCAGGCGCTGGATCTCACTGGTCCGGCCCTTGAGCTTGTCGCCCTCGCGACGCCCTCGGGTGTCGGTGGCCCGCGGCAGCATCCGGTACTCGGCGGTGACCCAGCCCTTGCCCGAGCCCTTCAACCAGCGCGGGACCCGGTCCTCGACGCTGGCGGTGCAGAAGATGCGCGTGTTGCCGAACTCGACGATGCAGGAGCCTTCGGCGTGGATCGACACATCGGTCAGGAACCGGACGGGACGAAGCTGGTCGGGCTGGCGGCCATCGGAACGCATGAGACACCTCGGAATCGGGCGCCCGCCCTAACGCGATTCTTGATACGGTCCGCGCGTCTCGCTCGTTCTGGAGTCTCCATGAAGAAGATTGCCGTGCTGTCTGTTGTCTCGCTCGCCGCGCTCACCGCCTGCGAAGAGAAGTCCTCCAACAAGCTGAACCTGCAGGGCGGCCCGGCCGCATGCGCGCTCGACCAGGCCAACCTGGGCGGCACGACCTGGCTCTACAACAAGCTCGCGGCCGACGGCTCGGGCTCCCGCGAGCCGGACGTCCAGACCCGCATCCAGTTCGAGAACGACGGCGGCACGCTCAAGGCGAAGTACACGGTCGGCTCCTACTCGGACGTCTACACGTACACGTGCAAGGAGAAGGCCGGCGAGTGGGCCTGCTTCGAGGAGCCCAAGTGGAAGGACTGGTGCCAGGCGCTCATCACGGGTGGTGGCACGTGTGACGAGGCCTCGCTCCAGAAGCTGTCCGGGGACTGGTACGACGCCGAGGCCGCCAAGAAGGGCATGGCCGAGGCCAACGAGACCGTCGCCAAGTACAAGGACGGCGAGCAGTGGGAGCAGTTCGTCTTCAACAACAACAACCTGGGCAACAAGCTCCAGGGCCGCATGTACGCCAAGGTCAACACCAAGCAGTGCTACCTGCAGGTGACCGACAACTACATGACCATCTACAACGGGGAGATGAAGGAAGACTCCAACCCCGTCGGGACGGACCAGTTCGTCGAGAACGACCAGGGCGAGCTGATGTTCGAGACCTGCACGGACAGCGCGGACATGATCGCGATGAAGTCCGGCACGTTCCCCGAGAAGGAGGACGAGGTCCAGCCCTGCCTCCCGAACCAGGGCTGCAGCTTCACGTCGGGTGAGGAGGTCTTCTTCCACTACATCGGGACCGACGGTCGCGAGACCAAGGAAGGCTGCACCTACAGCTACGACGTGTGGGCCGACTGGAAGCCGGTCAGCAAGGACAACGCCGCCGAGATCGTCGAGTTCAACAAGTCGAACGAGGCCCGCTACGGCTTCTCGCAGAAGTACACCGAGCCGGGCGCCCACGTGACCGAGATCGTTCGCTACGCCACGTGCGACGGCAAGAAGGAGCAGGTCGAAGTGGCCTGCAACCTCGTCCTCGTGCAGTGAGTCGAGGGTGATCCCCCTGTGGCTGGCCTGTAGCGGGCCAGCCGTCGACAGCGGCGTGCCCCAGGCGGACGCCGACACCGACGCCGACGCGGACTCCGACACGGATGCCGACGCCGATACCGACAGTGATGCGGACACCGACGCGCCGTTGCTGACGGACTACGCGTGGTCCCACCACCTGGGCGTGGGCGAGCTGGATGACCCCCGAGCCGTCGCCTTGCGAGGAACGGAGCTCGTGGTCGCCGACACCGCGAACGCGCGGCTGGCCGTGTACTCGCTCGACGGCGTCCTGACCGACGAGCTCGGCGTCGGCACGCTGACCTCGCCAAAGCACGTCGCGGTGAGCGATGGGCTGTGGACCGCCGACACCGAGGACGACCTGGCGTACTCGTTCGATCCGGACATGGTCTTCGGCGACGACCTGATCAAGCCGTACGCGTCGCTGCCCATCGGCGACGAGATCGTCGTCAGCGACTACGGCCACGACCGGCTTCGGGTCTACTCGGCCAGCGGCGAGTGGCTGCGCGACTTCGGTGACGGCACCGAGCTCGATGCGCCCAGTGGCCTGCTCTACGGCGATGGCCGCCTGTACGTCGCCAGCACGCTCGGCGATCGGATCCAGGTCTACGAGGACGAGGTCTTGGTCGACACGCTCGGCGTCGGCACGCTGAACGACCCCCACCAGATGGCGTGGGATCCGGACGGCTCGCTGTGGGTGGCCGACCAGCTGGGCTTCCAGGTGGTGAAGCTGACCGTCGAGGGCGGCGTGGTCACGACCATCGGCTCGCGCGGGCCCGAGGACGATCGGTTCGACTGGCCGTTCGGGGTGGCCATCGGACCGGACCGCGAGGTCTACGTGGCCGATATGAAGAACGACCGCATCAGCGTCTGGGCGCCCGAGTAGTTCGATGGAGTCATGCTGTGATTGAGCTGAGACACCGACTCACCGAACTCAAGGAGCTGCTGGGCGCCGGGCTGATCTCGGATGCGGACTACGAGCGCGAGAAGCAGCGGCTCCTGGCTGGAGACGCGCTGGGCGGGTCGACAGGGATCGGGTCGAAGGCCACGATCTCGACCATTGGATTCGCCCGGGCGGGCTCGCCCAGGACGACGCTTTGAAGCTGCTCGAGCCGTTGGCCGCCGCGATCGACCACCTGCATGGCCTGGGCATCGTCCATCGCGATCTGAAGCCTGCGAACGTCAAGGTCCGACCCGATGGCACGCCCGTCGTGCTCGATCTGGGCATCGCCAAGGACGAGAGCCGAGCGACGGGCCTGACCGCCACCGCCACGACCATGGGCACGCTGGCGTGGATGGCCCCCGAGCAAGCCGACGCCAAGACGGCAGGGCCGCCCGCGGACCGGTACGCCTTCGGGATGATCGCGTACGCCTTGTTGACCGGCGGCATGCCGTGGCCACCCGGCACCAGCGATGCCCGGGTGCTGACCTGCAAGTTGACGGGGAAGCTCGAGTCGGCGGGCTCGAAGCGATCTGATCTGGGCGTCGGAATGGCGCGTGCGATCGAGCGCCTCCTTGCGCTGGATCCGGCTCACCGCCCGGCCTCGTGCGTTGGTGCGCTGGATGCGCCCTTGCCCGGGCGTACATGGGGCTGGGCGAGGCCGAGCGGGGGCTCGGCAAGCTGGACAAGGCGCGAAAGCGTTTCAACAAGGCGCTGAAGCTGGAGCCAGAGGACCTGAGGGCCCTGCAGGGGCTCGGCCGCGTGCTCTACGATCAGGAGGACTGGGACGCTCTGCTGCACGTCCACAACAAGGTCATCTACCACGCCAAGAAACGAGCCGAGCTCGTGTCGACGTGCCTGGCCAAGGGCTTCGTGCTGGACGCTCACCTGGGTCTCGCGGAGAAGGCGGCGCTTCACTACCAGAAGGCGCTGGCGTTCCAACCGGACCACCCCCTCGCCCTGCTGCGTCGGGCCGAGCTCGCCCTTCGAGAGCGGATGACGCGTGAGGCGGTCAGCCTCGCGGAGCTCGCTGTCGAGCAGGAGCTGGACGCGGATCTGCGCGCTCGGTTCCTGTTGGTCCTGGCCTCGGCAGCGGGTTTGTCTGGGGACATGCGGAGGGCGCCTGAGCTCCTGGCGGCCGCGCATCGTGCGGACTCGAGGCTTGAGCTGTCGATGGGCAAGCTGGACGTCTCGGACCCCGACGGCATCGCCGCCGCGCTGAAGATGGACCTTCAGCGCAAGCCCCCCGATTTCTAGGGAGCCAGCGCCCGGATGTCCTCGATGACCATCACGATCCCGGCCGGCGAGTTGTAGTCCGTCTCAGCGTGCCGGTGGATGTCCAGTGTCGGCGTCGCGATGATGAGCTTGCTCAGCAGCGCGGTCCGACGGCTGATCCAGGGCAGCACGCGGCGGGTGAGCTTCACGCGGTGCGCGGCGCTCCACGCCACATCGCGGGCCTTGGCCGCCGAGTAGCAGAACACCGTCTCGTCCACTCGGCCGAACGCGCTGTCGATGTCGTTCATGACCGGCGAGTGGGCGTCCAGCACACCCTGCACGTCGTCGGCCAGCGCAGCGAGCACGTCGTTGATGACGCCGTAGTCGTGCTCGAGCTGGTGCAGCGGCACGCCCATGTCGACGACCGCCTGGGGCAGGTCGTAGTTGATGTGGGCGTTCATCCCCAGCAGCAGCTGCTGGATGATGTTGACGTCGTCATCGTCCTCGGCCGAGAACGCCACCTGCCAGGGCCGCTTGGGCGTCCGCAGCGCGCGGAAGTAGTAGCGGGCGAACTGGACGTCCAGGGCCTCGAGCATGACCGGGTCCTGGAAGTCCCCGTTCACGATGGCTTGCTGCACCCGGTACGTCATCGTCCGGTACATCGCCGCGAAGAACCCACGTCGGCTGTGGTCCTGCTTCGCCTGGTCGATGACGACGTCCAGCTCGTCGAGGACGGTCTGGATGGACGAGCCGGCGGGCAGCTCGGGCGCCGACACCGGCATCAGCAGGCCCGCATGCGCCAGGTGACCGACCCGTCGGGCCCGTCCATGACGATGACGCCGGACTCGAGCAGCTCGTCGCGGATGGCATCCGCAGCGGCCCAGTCCTTCTCCGCTCGCGCGGCGAGGCGTCCCTGCAGGCGCTCCTCGACCCAGCTCGGCTCCATCCCGATGGACTTCAGCCGCTTCAGCTTGAACTCCTCGAACCACGCGTCCGGATCGCTGCCGCCGAAGCCCATGACGTCGCCGTACAGGTCGAACAGCTCGGCCGCGGCAGCGAACAGTGCCGCGCCCCGCTTCTTCAGCGCCTTGTCGTTGCTCGCCCGGTTGATCGAGCGGGTCAGCTCGAACAGGTCCCCGATGGCCTTGGCCGTGTTGAAGTCCTGGTCCATCGCGTCTTCGAAGCGCTGCCGGAAGCCACCCACCAGCTCGACGAGCTTGCTGTGGCCTTCCTTCGACAGCTGCTCGAGCGTGGCCTTCGGAGCCTTGGCCCCGAGCTGGACCGCGGCCTCCTTGGCCACGTAGATCCGGTCCAGGCTGGAGATGGACTCCGCCAGGCGGTCGGCCGAGTAGGGGAGCGGCGACCGGTAGTGGCTCTGCAGGTACAGGAGCTTCAGTGCTTCGGCGGGGACCTCCTTGAGGATGTCCCGGATGTTCACGACGTTGCCCAGGCTCTTGGACATCTTCTCGCAGCCATCCTCGGCGTCCGAGGACTCGATGGTCAGGTGTCCGTTGTGGAGCCAGTAGCGGCTGAACGGACCGTGGCCCGTGCCGCACTCGGACTGCGCGATCTCGTTCTCGTGGTGGGGGAAGATCAGGTCGATCCCGCCACCGTGGATGTCGAACGTCTCGCCCAGGTGCTTCATCGACATGACCGAGCACTCGATGTGCCAGCCCGGTCGACCGCGACCCCAAGGGGAGTCCCAGGCGACCTCGCCGTCCTTGGCGGCCTTCCACAGCGCGAAGTCCGCCGGGAACCGCTTCTTGTCGCCCACCGCGACCCGCTTTCCGGCAATCAGGTCGTCGACCTTCTTGCCGGACAGCTTGCCGTAGGTCTCGAAGCTCTCGACCGAGAAGTACACGTCGCCGTCGCTGGCGTAGGCGTGGCCTCGCTCGATCAGCGACGCGTTCAGCGCGATGATGCCGTCGATGTTGTCGCTGACCTTGGGCTGCTCGGTCGGCAGGTCCAGGCCCAGCGCCTCGAGGTCCTCGTTCAGGAACTCGATGAAGCGCTGCGACAGCTCGAGCGGGTGCTCACCGTTCTCGGCGGCCCGCTGGATGATCTTGTCGTCCACGTCGGTGTAGTTCCGCACGTAGGTGACGTCGTAGCCCTTCCACTTCAGGTAGCGGAAGACGATGTCGAACGTGATCATCGCCCGGGCGTGCCCGATGTGGCAGTAGTCGTAGACCGTCATGCCGCAGACGTACATGCTGACCTTCCCCGGCTGAGCGGGCGTGAAGGTCTCGAGCGTGCGGCCCAGGCTGTTGTAGACCTGCAGCATGTCGTCGTCCTACTTCTTCTTCTTGGACTTCTTCTTCGCCTTCTTGTCTTCGGCGCCCTCCTCGGGTACGAAGAGGCCTTCGATCTCGGTCCGGACAGCGTCCTCGGTCGAGTCGCGGGCGACGGCGATCTCCTGAACGAGCAGGCTCTGGGCCTGGTCGAACATCTTCCGCTCACCGAAGGAGAGGTTCTTCTCCATCTTCATGAGCGCCAGGTCACGCAGGACCTTGGCCACCTCGAGGGGGTCGCCGGTCTTGATCTTCTGCATGTACTCGCGGTACCGACGGTTCCACGTCTGGCTGTCCGTGGGCGTGATACGGTCTCGCAGGATGTCGTAGACCTTCTCGACATCTTCCGGCTCGATGACCTGGCGCATTCCGTTGGCGTAGGCCTTCTCGACCGGCACCCAGATCTTCATCCCGTTGTCCAGGATCTTGATCTCGTAGAACGTCGCGGAGGCACCCTCGAGCTCCTTCGTCTCGATGGCCCGGATGATGCCGACACCGTGAGCCGGATAAACGGCCTTGTCGCCGACCTTGAACTCCACGCGTCCTCCTGCGAAATCTGCCGGACGCACCTCGCCCGATCGGCCCCATGCCTAACCACCGGACTGCCCTGATGCCACCCCTGAGCGCGTCCCGGATGCTGCTTCGCGGCGCGCTCGGGCCCGTTCTGGCCGCGGTGGTGCTGTTCAGCGTCGTCGGAGTGCTCGGGGTGGTGGCCGTCCAGCTCGTCCAGGCGCCGGTCACCCCGGGGCCGGACGTGGCCTCCAGGCTGCTCCTTTGCGCCCTTCCAGTCGTCGCGAGCACCGGTGGGCCCCTGGCTGTTCTGACCGGGTTCGGGGCCGCGCTGATGGGCTGGCGCCGGGCGGGTCGGTGGCGGGCGCTGATGGCCTCGGGCGTCGGCGCCTCGCAGCTCGTGCCCGGTGTCCTCGCGCTGGCGCTGTTGGTCGGCTCGCTCACGGCGACCTGCACACACCGGCTCGAGCCCCAGGCCCGGGCGAGCGCAAGGGATGCCCTGCTGGAGCCGCTTCGGCCGCGACCGGGTCGGCTGCTCAGCGTCGCGGGGCTGGCGCTGCACGCCGAGCAGGTCGAAGGCGACGAGCTGCTCGAGCTCTTCTTCGCGGTCGAGGACACCGTCGGCAGCGCCCGGGCTGGCGAGCTGACCGACGAGGCCCTGGTGCTGCACGACGGACGCGTGCTCGCCGGGGAGACCCTCGTCGAGTTCGATCTCCTTCGCATCCCGCTGCCCGAGCCGTCGCCTCGAGTCCAGCTCGTCGAGCGGAGCGATGCCGCCCTGGCCGATCTGGTCGAGCGCATGATCGCCAGCGGCAAGGACGCCCGGTACGAGGCCAGCATCCTCCACAAGCGGACGTCCTGGCCGGTCGGGGCGGCGCTTCTCATCCTGATGGCGCCGCCGCTGGTGCTCGGCCGTCGGACGCTGGCGCTGGCCGTCTCGCCGGTCGTGTTCTTCGGGCTCGTCCGGCTGTGCGATCACGCGGTTGGATCGCTCGGAGCGCTCGGGTCCGCCTGGCTCCCCGTCGGGCTTCTGGTGCTCGCGAACCTGGCGGCGTGGACCGGCTGGAGGGACCGATGAGGGCCGCACTCCACCTGGCGCGGCGGGTCACGCTGACGACCCTGCAGGTGCTCGGCGTGGCGCTCATCGCGCTCCTGGGGGCGGACCTGGTCGAGCACGGCGAGGTCGGCGGGGCCCAGGTCGCGCGGCTGGTGCTGATGTGGCGGGACGTCGCGCCGGTCTTCCTGTCGGTCGGCGGCGCGCTCGCCGTGAGTCGTCTCCGTGACCGGGGTGAGCTGCTGGGGCTCAGCCTCTCTGGCGTCGGGCGCGGCACGCTGGCGCTGGGCATCGCGGTCCCGCTGCTGGGTCTGGCGCTGGTGCTCGGGACCTTGGCCGAGCTGGGGGCGCCCACGGCTCTGGATCGGGCGGCGAGCACCGACGACCAGCAGGCGTCCGGTCAGTGGCTGAAGGCCGATGGGCGGTTCGTCCGGCTTGGTCCCCAGGTCCTGATCGCCGACGTCGAGGCCGGTGAGCTCGTCGCCCGCACGCTGTGGATGGACCAGGGGGGCGAGCGCCTGAGCGTGCCCGATCTGACGGCCTCGAGCGTCCCGGGCCCCTTGCCGCTGGAGCCCGATCGGCTCAGCCATGCCTCGCCATCCGAGCGAGGCGCCGTCGACCTGGACGGGTCGTGGCTCTGGCACCGTCTGCTCGCACCGCTGGCGGCTGGAGCCCTCGCGCTGGGCCTCGCGGGGCTCGTGCTGGGCACGAGGGCGCGGCCGGCCGTCGCGACCGCGGGTGCGGGCATCGTCTCGGGCGCGGTCGTGCTGGCGGGTCTCGTCGCGGCGCCGACGACGGGGGTCGTGGCGCTGGGCCTGGCGCTCGTCAGCTGTGCCGCGTGGGCGCGTCGGGTCTACTGGACCTCGATGTAGAAGCCGGCGTAGCCCATCGTCTCGCCGTCCTCGCCCTTGACCTTGTTGAAGAAGCCCTGGTCCCAGTCGGCGATGAAGTAGCGACCGCTCTCGAGCGTCAGGAACACGATCTCCTGGCCGTTGGCGACCTGGGTCGTCTCGAACGCGGCCTTCTCGGCGTAGTCGATGCCCCAGCGGGTGTCCGTCGTGGGGCTCATCCGGTAGGCGCAGCCCTCCTCGTCGAGCTTGAAGGGCTTCCAGCCGTCGGACTGGTTGTCGAACAGCGCGTGGTTCCCGGGCGTGAACGCGTTCACCGCGATGTCCGCCTTCTCATCGAGGCAGTAGTGCTTGAACGCGCTGGTGCCCTTGCCGCCCGCGACCTTGATGATGTGGCCGGGCTCCATCGAGGTGTACGACTGGCCGTCGAACTTCAGGAGCCCCTTCTCGGTGGGGATCTTGATCAGGACCTTCTTGCCGACGCTGTACCGCTGACGCTCGTTCGCGTCGTACTGCTCGACGCTCTCACTCAGGTAGCCGGCGGCGCCGATGACGAGGTCGTACGTCGCCGGGTTGCACACGAGCTCCCAGGCGCCGGCCTCGTCGGTCTTGGTCGAGCACGTGGGGTCGCCCACCGCGCTGATGTTGGCCCCGACGACCGGGGCGCCGGTCACATCGACGACGGTGCCTTCGATGGCCATGTTCGAGCAGCCCACCAGGGCGGCCAAGGAGATGCAGGACAGCAGACGCATGGGTCCTCCGAACATTTTTCCTAACACGGTGTTGCCCACTTCCATGAGCTGGGGTTCTCAGGGAGTGGCGGGGCCGACGAAGCCCCCGAGTCAAGCCTGTTCCCCAAGCTGGGTCTCGGCGGTCCCGCCAACTCTTCCTGCCCTTCAGCTCTTCAGGAGCCCCTTCAGGGCGCTGAAGACTCGGTCTCGCTTGCGGGGCCGCGGGGGCGGGGAACTCGAGGGGGGCGCCCCCGTCGGCTCGGCCGGCTCGTGGACCTGGGGGTCCGTCGCCGCGATGATCTTCTCGATGTCGTCGTCGTTGCGGACGCCGGGCCCGACCACCACGCTGGCGCCGGTCTCGACAGCGTCGCCCAGGCGCGGCCACACCCAGTCGCTCGGATCCAGATCCGTGAGCACGTGCTCCTCGTTCAGCGTGCGAACGAGCGGCTCGTCCCAGCGACCGTCCACGCCGTTGCGGTCGATGAGCATGCCGCGCTCGAACACTGCGCTGCCGCCGTAGCCGACCTCCTCGTCGTAGTGGATGAAGACCGCCTGACCGAACTGGCCGGCCAGGCTGCGGCCGAGGTGCATCTCGGGCTCGTCGTCACCAGGGAGCACCAGACGGTCGAGGAGCAGCAGTCCCCCCAGCTCGAAGAGGTGCCAGCCGATGAACGTGTAGTCGTAGCCGTCGCGGGTCGCGTGCCCGATGCGGATGGCTTCCTCGCCGGTCAGGTTCTCTCGACCGACGCCGGGGACCTGCTGCATCGTTCGCAGGACGTCGGACGCGGCGATGTGGCCGGACAGCAGGAGTGCCGTGTTTCGCTCGCTCATCGAGCCCCTCGGGTGATGGTCACGCGGCGGATGGTCACGGGCGACAGTGGCTTGTCCGAGGCGTCGGACTCGACCCGAGCGATCTCCTTGACCACTTCGAGCTCCTCGCAGGCGCCGAAGATGGTGTGCTTGCCGTTGAGGCTCGTCACCGCGCCCTCGGTCACGAAGAACTGCGAGCCGTTGGTGTCCCGTCCGGCGTTGGCCATGGCCAGCAGGCCGGGGCGGTCGAAGACCAGACCCGGGACGATCTCGTCCTCGAACTTGTAGCCGGGGCCGCCCTTGCCGCTGGCGAGCGGGTCGCCGCCCTGGATCATGAAGCGCGGGATGACGCGATGGAAGGTCAGCCCGTCGTAGAACCGGCGCTGGACCTCGAGGCCGGTCCGCGGGTCGCGCCAGGCTCGCGTTCCTTCGGCGAGCTCGACGAAGTTCAGGACCGTGACCGGCGCCTGATCCGGCCAGAGCGCGCAGTTCAGCTCGCCATGGGTGGTGTCGAGCGTGGCGATGAGTGCCTGCCCCGACTCGAGCCCCAGTCGGGAATAGGTCTCGCGGATGCGCTGCTCGTCCAGCCGCTCCTGGAGTGAGCCCGCGCGGGACTTCCAGGCGTCGCGCTCGGCTTCGGTCGCTTGCACGGTCTGCTCGAGCCCCTCGACCTGGGCGCGCAGCTCGTCGCGCTCGGCCACGACCTCGGGGGGGGGCCCGCAGGCCAGCAGCAACCAGAACATCGGTCCTCCGGGCGGCCAGCCTAACCGCTGGCGGACGGTCGATTGCCTCAACGTTCGACGGCTGTGGGCCGATGACTTGCCGGAAGGTTGCCCAGCAGGCCGAGTCAGGTGTCGGAGGGGTTTGGGAGGCTCGATGCTGCCATTGCCATTTTCGCTCGCGTGTACGGACGCGGAGAACCCAGACGACACGGCGTTCGAGCCGCTGGACTCCACGATCGAAGTCGAGGACGAGGACGCCGATGGCGACGGCTACGTCGCCGACGCGGCGGTCCACCCAGGCGCCAGCGAGATCTGCGACGGGCTGGACAACGACTGCGACGACGCGATCGACGAGGACGTGCTGGAGACCTTCTACGCCGACGCGGACGGCGATGGCTTCGGGGACCCGGACGCCACGAGCGAGGCCTGCGATCGGCCCGACGATGCGGCCCCCACCGGCACGGACTGCGACGACGCTGACCCCGACCTGCACCCGGCGACCATCTGGTACGCCGACGCCGACCTCGACGAGTACGGCGACCCCTGGATCTCGCTCGTGCAGTGCGAGCAGCCCGATGGCTACATCGCAGACGACCAGGACTGCGCCGACGCCGACGCCGACCTGCACCCCGGCACCACCTGGTACGCAGACGCGGACGCCGATGGCTACGGCGACCCCATGAGCACTCTCGTCCAGAGCGAGGAGCCCAGCGGCTACCTGTACACGGACAGCAGCGACAGCGACGCCGACATCAACCCGACGTCGGTCTGGTACGTCGACGCCGACAGCGACGGCTACGCGGCGAGCTAGCTCGTCCAGTGCGAGCAGCCCAGCGGCTACACCGGAACGGCGCTGGACTGCGACGACACGGACGACGAGCTGAACCCGGACACGGTCTGGTACGCGGACAGCGACGGCGATGGGTACGGCGACGCCGACACGACGGTGAGCCAGTACGCCGAGCCGAGCACGTATCTGCGGGACGACGACACGGACGCTGACGTGAACCCCGGCATGACCGAGGTCTGCGCCGATCTGGACAACGACTGCGACAGCAGCAACGACCCGGAAACGCTGGTCCCGACCGACGAGACCACGATCGAGGACGCGCTGGATGCCGCCAAAGCCGGCGACTGGATCTGTGTGCTGGCGGGCACGTACAGCGAGGGCGACCTCGACGTGACGTTGGGCGTCATGCTGACGGGCGAGGACCGCGACATCACCGTGATCGACGGCGGCGGGACGGCCTCGAACCTCCTCGACGTGGGCACCGCCTTCACCGGGCTGGTCTTCGGACCTGCTCGTCGAGAGGGAGACGAGCACGGAGCGCTACTTCCAGCAGACCAACAACTCCGAGGTCATCTGGTGGCGGATCGACATCGTCGACAACCACATCACCAAGACGAACGCCTACGGGGGCGCCTTCTACGCCTCGTCGGGTGCCTGGATGGTCCTGGAGAGCATCCGGATCCTGGACAACACGATGCTGGGCAAGAAGCAGGCCCTGGGCTTGATCCACACCCAGGGCTCCACCGTGGACATGTACAACGTCCTCATCGCTGGCAACACGCTCTCGCACACCGACGGGAGCGCCTGGGTGGGCGGGACCGTGTTCAGCTCAGGATCGACGACCTACGCCGAGAACGTCTCGATCGTCGGCAACATCGGGGATCCCGGGACGGACTCGCTCCAGGCCACGGGCTGGTACACGTACTCGAGCGCCGACGTCGTCGAGTTCGTGAACGTCGACATCAGCCACAACCAGGCTCGTCAGCCAGGACGGCAACGACGGGCACTATCTTGGACAGATCGTCGTCGAGGCGCCGGATGGCGCGCCGGTGGACGAGATCTGCCATGGCGTGCTGGAGCTCTTGCTCCAAGACGGCTCGCTGACCGGCGAGGGCGCGTGCGAGGCATCTTCCTCGAGGCGCCAGACGGGCCCGAGCCGATCGAGTAGGAGCTCCTCGGCGTCGTCTCGGACGGTGGGCTCGCCCTGGAGTTCACGATGACCGTGCCGGGCCCGCCAGGCGAGGACCTCGAGTTCGAGGTCGACGGCTGGGGTGAAGCCGAGCGCGAATAGCGCCCTAGAACTGGACCCCGGGTCCGACCACGAACAGCGTCGAGGTGTCGTCGAGCTGGCCGACCTTGACCGGCGTCTCGCCCGCGGCGACGACCTCGATGCTGCGACGGCTCAGCTGGAAGCTGCCGCCCAGGAAGACCGGGACGTCGGGGAACGGCGAGACGCCGACGTCGAACGCGACGTTCGTGGAGTAGGCGCTGGTGCCGTAGAAGCCCTGGACGATGTCCGCCCGGACGTGGGCGATGTCGCCGAACTCGGCGCCGATCTCACCACCGACGGCCCAGGCGTGGAGCGCCAGGCTGTTGTAGTCGAGGAAGCCTTCCTGCTCGCCCGTCTGGTAGGTGATGAAGTCGGAGTAGTAGTAGCCGCCCTTCGCGCCGACGTGGAACTGGTTGTCACCCGCCTCGAACCGGTAGCGGGCCTTGGCCAGCGCGGTCACGTGGGGGACCTGGTCCGGCACGGTGGCGTCGGTTCCGGGCCACGGCACGCTGTAGAAGAGCGTGCGGGCCTGGAACTCACCACCGACACCGAGTCCGCCGACCAGGTCGGGGGACCAGCCCTGGACGTTGACGTCGAAGCCGGGGGCGCCGGCCGGAGCGCTGTCCTCGCCGAAGCCCATGCGGACGGTGTCCGGCCAGAGGACGCTCTCGACCTCCTCGGGCACCTGCTGGTAGGCGTAGGTTCCGTAGGCGAAGCCGAGGCGCGCACGCATCAGCGGGAAGTCGCCGGGCTCGCGGGGCGGCTTGGGGGTCTCGACGAGCGGGGTCGTGGTGACGACCTCGGCCGGCTCGACGACGGGCGTGGTCTCGGCCGGGTCGGCTTCGACGACCGCCGTGGGCTCGGTCTCGACCGTGCCCCAGAGCGGCGCGTTGACCGTCACCGAGAGCGCCTGCGAGACGCCGCCGTCCGCGCTGGTCGCGACGACCATGAGCGTCCCAGAGGCATCGTTCGGCGCGGTCAGCGTGGCCGAGTAGGAGCCGCCACCGTGGTCGGTGACGCTGGAGATCTTGCCGCCGGTGGCGAGGACGTTGAGCGCCTGGCCGGCGACCCCACGACCGCTGCTGTCGGTGGCGTTGATGAGGACGTTCACGCTGCCGCCGGGGGCGACCTCGGCGGGCGAGGCCGACAGGCCCAGGGCCTCGAGCGCGCCGACCGCGCCGCTCATCTCTGCGGCGTCGGCCGCGGCGACGGCGGTGCTGCCCTCGCGTCCGATGACGACGGTCGAGACCGCGCCGGCGAACCGGTCGTTGGCTGCGCGCGTGGCGGCGTCGCCGCTGTTCGGCAGGTCGAGACCGGCCGCGGCGTCTGCAGGGATCTGGGCGATCGAGGCGGTGCCCGTCACGTCGCCGCTCGTCGCGGTGAGGACGTTGATGCCGGGGTTGGTGCCGGCCGTGTAGTAGACGCGGGCGGCGCCGTTCTCGTCGGTGGTGACCGTCTTGGCCAGCTTGCCGTCGCCCGAGAGCTTCAGGTTCGCGCTGACGTTGGCCACCGGGTAGCCGCTGCGGTCGACGGACAGGACCACGACGCTGGCGAGCGTGCGGCCGTCGTTGGCGATCCGCTCGGTGTCGGGGAGCAGGATGATGCGGTCCAGCGGCGCGCCGCTGACGGCGCCGGGCGCCATGGCCGTGACGGCCACACCCTCGGCGGTCGTGGTCGAGAAGGTCGTGCGGTAGTCGCCGCTCTTCAGGTCCTTCGTCTCCTTCACCTTGGCGCCGCTGGTCAGGTAGATGACCTCGCGTCCGTCCAGGCCCTTGCCGCTCGAGCCGGTGACCTTGGTGTAGATGCTGAAGCCGGTCGCGCCCGTGGCGAGCTCGGCCGGCTCGGCGGTCAGCGCGATCGAGCCCGCGGGGGCCGGGGCGGCGCTCAGCGCGAGCTTGTCGGACTGGACGCCGGGCTCTCCGTCGATGGAGACACCGACCTCGATGTCCTCGGCCGAGGTCAGGTCCGGCGGGCTCCAGGTGGCCTCGTAGACGCCGCCACCGACGTGCTTGGCTGCCCCCACCGTGCCCTTGGCCGCGGTGAACGTGACCTTGGCGGAGCCATCCTCCTCGCCGGTGGGCGTGCGGACGGCGGCGCGGAGCGTGACGGGCTGCGAGCTGTCGCCCGCGACCGTCGAGCCGGCGGGGAACAGAGCGATGCGGCGCGTCTCGGGGATCTTGAGGTCGAGCGCGTCTTCGGTGGTCACGCCGGCGGTGACGGTGACCTGGCTGGCGTTGCCGCTGCCGGGGGGCACCATGATCGGCACGCGGACCGAGCCGGTGGTGTCGGTCTGGTAGGGGCCGAAGTCCCGGCCGCCGACCTTGAGGATGACCGTGCTGTTGGGCGCGGCGTTGACCGGGAAGTCCGTCTTGCCCGTGAGCTTCACGACGAAGACGCCGTAGACCTTGTCCGGATCGCGCTCGTCGATGAGCGTGACGATGTCGAGGTGGGGGTACTTGACCGACTTCGCGGTGTAGCGCGCGGTGAAGTTGCCGTTGCCCAGGTAGGTGAGGGACTCGACGGTGCCGCTCGAGGCGTGCGCCTGGAGGACCGCTCCGTCAGCGGCGGGGGCGCCCGCGCTGTCCAGCAGCTGGATGGACAGGCTCGTGTCCTTGTCCTGGCCGAGGATGAGCTCGGCGGGGTTCGCCGAGACGGCCACGCTCGCCGGGGCGGCCGGGGCGACACCGAGAGTCCAGGACTTGGACACGCTGGCCTTGTCGGCCGTCTTGCCCTTCAGCGTGAAGCTGACGTCCGTCGCGGCGCTGACGGCCGGCGGGGTGAACGTGAACTCGTAGACGCCCTCGCCCTTGCTCACGAGGTCCGTGGCCGTGCCGCCCGAGGCGGTGACCTTGCCCTTGAGGCCTTCCATCCCGTTGCCGTCGGTCCCGAGGGCGACGACGTGCAGCGTGACCGGGGTCACACCATCACCGGTGACGGTGTCCGCCCCCAGGAGCTGGAAGTGGCCGGGCGCGGCAAACACGTCCTGTGCGTGGGCGTCCGGGGAGACCGTCATCGATGCGACGGCCACCGGGGCGGAGAGAAGGGCGAGCAGCAGCGTCCGCGAGGTCATCTTGTACTCCAGCGATCCGGGTGTCTCTACCCGGTGAAAAGGGGCGTATTCTGTCGTGGCGGGGCCTCCTCGTTGTCAAGGAAACGTCTCCGCTCACACATGTCAGTTCGCGCGCTCCACGATCTCGCGGCGAGCCTTTTGTAGCGCGCGGTTGTCGGGGGTCAGCCCGATCGCCATCTGCAGGACCTGCAGGGCTTCGTCGTAGCGCCGCTCTTCGCTGTGCATGTCCGCGAGGAGCAGGGCGACATCCGGGTCCCCGGGGGCCGCGGACCAGGCCTCGGCAGCCCAGCCGACCGCGTTCTCCAGGTCCCCATCGTCGCGGAAGGCGATGGCCGCGAGGCGCGCCGCTCCCGGGGCGCCACGGCGATGGGCCTCCATCGCGACGCGCATGGCCTCGTCCGGGCGGCGCTGGTCGATCAGCAGCTCGGCCATCCGAAGCAGGACGTCGTTCCCGCTGGCGCCGGATGCGATCAGGATCTCGTGGGCGCGAAGCTCGCCGGCGGGGTCTCCGAGCGACCGGTAGCCCTGGACCAGGAGCGTCGCGATCTCGCGACGAGCCTGCGCCCGCGCCTCCGGGGTCAGCGTCGACTCGGCGGCGGACGCGGCCGCGGCCACGCTCCCGCTCTGCTCGGGCGCCCGGTAGGGCTCCAGCGTCAGCGCGTTCTCGGCCCAGGTCGTCGCAGCCTGCCAGTCGCCCAGCGAGGCGTACCAGGTCGCGACCGCCCAGGTCAGCTCGCCGTCGTCGCGGTCGAGCGTCAGGGCACGCAGGCCCGAGCGGAGTGCGCCTTCCCAGTTCGCGGTCCCGGCGGCCCGGCGGGCCTCGTCGCGCCATCGGTCGTGCAGTCCCCCGGTCTGGCGGGCTCCCGGGTCCACGGCCATGACGAGCTCGGCGGCGGCGTTGGCGCCCCCGGTCTGTCCAGCGGCGAGCCAGGCCGCGCCCAGGTCGGCGCAGGCGGAGGGGGAAGGCTCGTACCAGCTTCGGGCGAGCGGCATCAGCGTCCCGATGGACTCGGTGTCGCCCAGGCGGGCGGCCACGTAGGCCTGGGCGGCGAGCGCGCGCGGATCGCCCGACTCGCGCGTCGCCTCGCGCAGCCAGTGACCGGCGGCGGTCAGGTCGCCACGCATGATCTCGGCCTCGGCCATCAGCCGCTGGACCTCGGGGTCCGCGGTGCCCACGGCCTCGCGCTTCAGCAGCTCGAGGGACTCGTCGGCCCGGCCGAGGTTGAGCAGGGCGCTCGCGCGGACGAGGCCAGCGCTGGGGAGCTCGGCCTCGAGGGCCAGGGCCGAGTGCTCCAGGCTTCTCTCGTACTCGCCGTCGACGACGAGGGCCTCGGCCATCTTCAGTCGGAGCGCCGGATCGTCCGGTCGGGCGTCGATCGCCTTGTTGTACGCGCGAGCGGCCGCGCCGGGGTTGTCCCGGGACATCCAGTCGTCGCCTTCCTTGACGTTCTGCTTCCAGCCGCCGCAAGCGAGGATGAGTGCGAGCGCGATCACGCTCCGTTCCCGATGACCCAGTAGGGCGAGCCGGCGAGCTTGGTCTGCAGCTGCTCGATCTCCGTGGCGTGGAGCTCGAACGTCTGGGGCTGCATCGTGCGGGGATCGACCTGGGTGGCGAACCAGCGGGCGCCGTCCTTGGTCCGGTGCAGGACCAAGCCCCGCGGGTCGTCGTAGACGACGTCCAGATCAGCGGCGGTGAGCTGCTTGGGCTCCTCGGGCTCCTCGGGCTCCTCGGGCTCGGGCTCGGGCTCGGGCTCGGGCTCCTTCACCGGCTCGGGGGCCTTCGGCGTCGCCGCCTCGACCACCTCGTCCAGCTCCCACTGCACGATGAGCACCTGCGACCGGGCCTCGCTCTCGATGTGCTCGCGCACCAGGCGGTCCGCCAGCGACAGCTGGATGAGCTCGGTCTTGATCGCATCGACGCGGTCGTCGTCGGCGCTCTTCAGCTCTCGGATGAGGGCATCGATGTGGTCCACTGGAAACCTCCAACGGAGGGGGTCTACCTCGCCCCGGGGAAAAAATCTTTTCGGGTGGCGCGACCCGCCGGGTCAGACGATGCGAACCCCCCCTCGGAGCTCCCCCATGAAGAACGCCGCCCTTCTCGCCCTCGTCGCCAGCACGCTCACCGCCTGTACCGCGGGTGGTCCCGGCTCCGAGCTCACCGAGGTCCTGCCCGACGAGCGCATCTACGTGAACATGCCCGTCAGCGCCGAGAACGCGAAGGACGCCGAGGACGGCGTCTGGTCCGACTACTACCTGTTCACC
This sequence comes from Pseudomonadota bacterium, assembly GCA_024228935.1. Taxonomy (GTDB): domain Bacteria; phylum Myxococcota_A; class UBA796; order UBA796; family CAJQPC01; genus JAAESX01. The sequence goes on along the minus strand of JAAESX010000192.1, from coordinate 72,261 downwards.
GCCAAGGTGACGCGGGACGTCAACGTGATGATCGCGCTCCCGCTGGTGCTCGTCGACCACGTCACGCAGTACCCGCCCGCCGAGATCAACGAGGACGAGACGGTCGCCACCTGGGGCCCCTACAGCGACGCGCTGGACCCGGTCGAGACCGCGCTGGTGGTCGAGCACCCGAGCGCTGACGCCGACTGGACCTGGACGTTCATCCAGAAGCCGAAGGGCGCCGACGACGCCGAGTACGTGCCGGTGATCGCGGGCATCGTCGACGCGGGCAGCACCCGGGACATCCACAGCGGCACGTTCGCCATCGACTTCGACATGCTGAACACGCTGAACCCCAACGTCGGCACGACCGGCGTGTTCGTGAGCGAGTACGACCTCGACGAGGCTGGCGTCACGGCCGCCGCGATCTTCCAGGGCTTCAGCGACGGCGGCCAGGAGATCGACGCCGCCTACGAGTACGACCAGATCCACGACGGCGAAGGCTCGATGGACCTGGGCTGGCTCGCCGACCTGGACGCCAACGGCGACGACGAGATCCACGTCGTGCGCAGCCGGTGGACCGCTGAGGGCGCTGGCCGGGCGGACGCCGTGCTCACCGGCGGCAGCCTGGGCGAGGTCGCCTTCTTCGAGAGCGAGTGCTGGGACGGCTCCTTCGACCCCGTCTACAACACCAACAGCTGGACGGGCGAGGAGACGGGCGACGCCGGCCTCTGCGCCTTCAGCGAGGCCAGCTTCGACGAGGAGTAGTCGCGCTGGAGCCACCCTGGCCGTTCCGGTCTGGAGCCCCCGTCCGCATCCGCGGGCGGGGGTTTGGCTTTTCATGGCGCTGACTTGCACCGTCAGGGGCCCGGGGCATAGGCTTCCGCACCATTGGGGACCGTTGTGCCCCAGGAGGACGCTCCGATGTCGCTGAAGTGGACCACCCCGTTGTTCCTGGCCGCCGCGCTCGTCGCGTGCACCGGGGGCGAGAAGCCGCCCGAGACCACGCCGGAAGATCCCGCCGTCGACGTCGCGCCGCCCGCTGAGAACCCGGTTCGCACCGAGATCTCGATGGAGGAGCTGAAGGCCAAGGCGGAGAACACCGCGCTGGTCCCCAGCCCCGCCGAGATGCAGAAGGCGCTCGACGCCGCGGGCATCTCCGCCAAGCTGGCCGACAAGGTCCCGGATCGCTCGCTGAAGATGGACGTGCCCAACAAGGACCAGGTCGCGGTCCGCACGGGCGTCATCCTCGCCGACCTGCTCCTCACGGTGAAGTCGGCGGACAACGCCGCGCTGGGCAGCCACCTGGCCGCCATCAAGCAGGGCATGGGCGAGCTCGGTGCCGGCGACGACATCGGCCTGACCATCGACGACCTGGACAACCGCATCCAGAACGACGCCGTCAGCCGCGACGACCTGGTCAAGGAGCTCGACGAGCTCTCGGGCGCGATCATCCCCGAGATCGAGTACGAGGCCGGCGACCGCGCCGTTCCGCTCATCCAGGCCGGTTCCTGGCTCGAGGGTGCCAACCTGGTCGCCAGCGCGCTGATCGAGGCCGGCAACTACGAGTCCGCGACGACGCTGCTCAAGCAGCCCGCGGTCGTCGAGTACTTCCAGGCCTACGTGAAGACCGAGGGGCAGGACAAGGCCCCGAGTGAGGTCATCGCGCAGCTCGAGACGACGCTGGCGACGCTGGCCGAGGTCTGCTCGCATGAGACGCTGAGCGAGGAGGACGTCAAGTCCATCCAGTCCAGCACCTCTGCCGTCCTCGACCTGCTCTAGGAGACCGGATGTTCCGCACCATCGCAGCGCTCGCGCTCTCCACGGCTCTCTTCATCCCCACGGCCGAGGCCGATGAGGCCGAGGCCGAGAGCTGTCTCCGCACCAAGATCTGGGACGGCTACGAGTCCGGCTGGGCCGTTCGTACCGCCACCGCGGCGACGCTCAAGCAGGGCGAGTACCGCATCTACCTGGTCACGCTCTACGCGGGGAACGAGTACAAGATCCTCGCCTGCGCGGACGGGGCCGGGAAGAACATCGACGTCGTCCTGCACGACGCCGACGGCAACGTGGTCCAGCAGGACACGAGCGACGACCGTCAGCCGGAGCTCTCGTTCAAGCCCGACACGACCGACACGTACTTCGTCGCCGTCCACGCCACCTCGCTCGCGGGTGAGGGTGACGCGGCCGGCGTCGGCATGGCGGTGACCTACCGGTAGTCCGGTGGGGCGCCTTCACGAGGCGTTCGAGGAGGCGCTCGACGTTCGCGGCGAGAGCCTCGACCCGGCGCTGGTTCGACTGTCCGGGGACTTCGCCACGCTGCTCGTGCGGCAGCGCGGCATGGACGTCGGCGTGCCCGAGAAGAAGGCGCTGGACGAGGTCCTGGCTGCCCGGACCGGCTTGTCGCCCGAGGTGCGGGCGGTTCTGCTCGAGCTGGCGTTGGCTCCGCAGTACCGGACCGAGCTGGGGGACGCCGAAGTCTCCGCGTTCACCGACCGCTTCGGCGTCGAGGCCGGAGGCTGGCTCCGGGCCGAGCAGCAGGCCGAGCTCGACCTGGCCGGGTTCGCCGGTCGGTACGGCGCCCCCGACGCGTTGATGCTGCTCGACTCGTTGTTCCGCGTCGCCGTCGCCGATGGGGAGATCGACGAGGACGAGGCCCGCCGGCTGGAGTCCGCGGCCTTGGCCCTGGGCGTCGACGGGGTCCTTCTGTCGGCGCTGTTCCAGCGGTACGACCCGCGTCATGCGGCCGGCGAGATCAGCTGGCCCATGACCGGCGACTCGATCACGGTCGGGCGCAGCGCAGGCAACGACGTCGTGCTCTCGGACCCGCAGGTCGCCCGGCACCACTGCACGTTCGTGCGCGCGGGGGACACATGGCGGGTGGTCGACGCCCGCAGCGGTCGGCCGGTCCTGGTCGACGGACAGCCGGTCGACTCGCGCCCACTGAACGACAGCAGCGTGGTGCGCATCGGGCCGTGGGAGCTACGGGTCGCCGGCGACGTGCTCCAGGGGTTCGGCCATCGCTCGTTCACCGCACTCTCGGTCTCGGAGCTGGACCGCAAGATCGGCGACATCTGCTTGCTCGAGGGGGTCAGCTTCAGCGTCTTCTCGGGCGAGCTCGTCGCGCTGGTCGGCCCGTCCGGGGCAGGCAAGACCACGCTCATCAACGCCATCGCGGGCATCGCGCCGGCGGACTCGGGCGAGGTCGAGCTCGGCGGGCGAGACTTCCACCACATCCTCGAGAACGACCCCTCGGCGGTCGGGATGGTGCCTCAGGACGACCTCGTGCACCCGGAGCTCCGGGTCGAGGAGTCGCTCTACTACTCGGGCCGCCTGCGGTACTCGGGTGACGTCAAGAAGGGCGACGTCCAGGGCGAGGTCGATCGCGTCCTGCGCGAGCTCGACATCGAGCACATCCGGGACTCGCGCATCGGCGACGCCCTGAAGCGGGGCATCTCGGGCGGTCAGCGCAAGCGCGTGAACCTGGGGCAGGAGCTGCTCACCCGGACGACGCGGGTGCTGTTCCTCGACGAGCCGACCAGCGGCCTCGACCCCAAGTCCGCGCAGTCCATCACCCGCCAGGTCCGGCAGCTCGCCGACCAGGGGCGGATCGTCTTCCTGGTCACGCACGACCTGTCGCCCGCCATCATGGAGCTGGTCGACCACCTGCTGGTCATGCTGCCGGGTGGACGGCTCGGCTACTTCGGGCCGCCGCGCGAGGCCTGCCGGTTCTTCAGCGTCGCGAGCCCCGACCTCATCTTCGACGTCCTCGGCCGCAAGGAGCCCACCGAGTGGGCCGCCGAGTTCCGCGAGAGTGCCGACTTCAAGAAGTACGTCACGACCCGCGAGCACCTGCTGGCGACCGAGGAGAAGGCGCCCGAGCCGACTGAGGAGCGGAAGCCGCCGGGGGCGCTGACGCAGTGGCTGACGATGACCGCGCGCTACGCCAAGACGAAGCTGCGCGACAAGGCGGGGCTCCTGGTCCTGTGCATCCAGCCGCCGGTCCTGGCGCTGCTCATCTGGCTCGTCTTCCCGGTCCCGACGACACGGCTGATGTTCATGCTGTCGCTGTCGTGCCTGTGGTTCGGCATGTCGATCGGCGTGCGCGAGCTCATCATCGATCGCACCATCTGGCGCCGCGAGCGGAAGGTGGGCATCGGGGTGACCCCCTACCTGGGGTCCAAGCTGCTGGTGCTCGGGGCGCTGAACGCGCTCCAGTGCTTCGCCTTCACCGCCATCGTCCACCAGTCGATGTTCCTCGGGAAGTACGGCTACAGCTTGATCGAGCTGTCGGGCGCGTCGATCGTGACGGGCCTGGTCGGCATGACGCTCGGGCTGATGCTGTCGGCGCTCTACACGTCGAGCGAGGCGGCGGTCGGCACGCTCCCCCTGCTGCTGATCCCCAACATCTGCTTCTCGTCGATCATGGTCTCGCTGCGAGACATGACGGTGCTGCCGAAGTCCATCACCTGGGTCACGATGCAGCGGTACGCGTTCGACCTGATGCTGAAGGTCGGGACGCACCTCGAGGAGCCGTCGCGAATACCCGGCAAGTGGGACAAGAAGCCCATCACCGGGCCGCTGTACGAGCTGGGCTTGAAGCCGGCGGACGTCGATGACATCGGGCTCGAGGTGCCCGAGCTGATCGGTGCGCTCGGAGCCTTCGCCGGCGTGTTCCTGGTCGTGACGTGGATCGCGACCTGGGCGAGGGACCGGAGTTGATCCTCGTCTGGCTGGCGTGCACGTCTCCCGATCCGGAGCCGGGTCCCGAGCCGGGCGACTCCATGGACTCGCAGGCGCCAGAGCTCGAGCCCTGCGAGGACGGCACGACCCGTCGGCCCTTCCTGAGCGAGGACCTGACCGTCGCCACCACCACCGGCGACTGGACGCTGTCCGAGCACTGGTCCGGGTGCGACAGCTTCCTGTTCCTGGGCATCCCGCCGTCGGGCTCGTACCTGTCCACGCTGATGGACGAGGACCCCAAGAAGCTCTTCAAGAAGGGCCCGCGCGACGTCGAGTACGTCTTCTTCGCGGACGGGGCCGACGCCCACCGGGACGACCTGGCCGAGATGCTCGACCTGGCGCTGTCCGACCTGAACGATGGGGACCAGGCGCACTGGGCCGACCGGGTCCACATCGCGACGGGCCGGTCCGCCGGACTCGATGGGAGCTATGGCGAGTACGTGGCGGGCGTCGAGTACCCCGTGTTCGGCGTCGACCGCGAGGGCGCGCTGCGCGAGGTCGGGTACCTGGCGGACCCGCACGAGGGCTGGGAGACCACGAACTGGGAGTACCTGGGCGACGAGGCCGCGCTGCACGCCTTCGAGGCCGCCCGAGAGGACACCCTGGTCGCGCGGGACGCCACGGTCCTGCGCCTGTGGGACGGGGTCGAGGTCGGCAGCGAGGAGTGGGGCGCGTTCTCGACGGACCTCACGGATGCGGCCGCCGGTCACAACCGCGTCGACGTCGACATCACGCTCGGCTGCGGCGGACCCTGGTACGACGCGTGCCCGGCCTGGGACACGGTCAACTGGCTCTTCGTCTGCGACCAGGACGGCGAGGACTGCGTCGAGCTGGCGCGGCTGGTCACCGGGTACTGGCGCGGCGGTCGCTGGGTGATGGACGGGACCCAGGTCCTCGACCGGCTCCAGGGTCCGGCGTCGTTCACGTACTCGGGCGGGCAGGTGAAGCTCGTCACGGTCGACCTGCGCTTCTGGAGCGACGGGACCGACCGGGCTCCGCTGGCCTCGAACCAGGTCTGGTGGGACAACGACAGCTTCTGGACCGACGAGTGGGTCGCCGCCCATCAGGACCACGCCTTCACGCCCCCGGCTGACGCCACGCGCGTCGAGCTCGTGCACGCGATCACGGGGCACGGCAGCGACTCCGAGGGCTGCGCCGAGTTCTGCGCGTCGAGCCACGCCTTCCACGTCAACGGGACCGAGTTCCGGACCGACTTTGACGACGCTGGGTCCCGCGACGGCTGCCGCGACCGGGTGGGAACGGCCGGTGTCCTGCCCAACCAGGCGGGCACCTGGACCTATGGGCGCGCCGGCTGGTGCCCTGGACAGGGGGTCGAGCCGGTACGGGTCGACATCACCTCGGCCGTGACGCTCGGCGAGGCCAACGAGCTCGACTACACGGCCCTGTTCGGCGAGGAGTCGGCTCGGAACACCGACGCCAACTTCGACCCCAGCGTGTTCCTGGTCTACTCGAAGTAGGTGGGCCTCCTCGCGCTGGCCTGCGTCGCCCCGGTCGTGCACGACTCGGGGTCGCTCGACACCGGCGCGTCGTTCGACGACCACCCGCTGATGCAGCCCGGCCTCCTGAACGTGGCGCATCGTGGTGGCGGCCGGCTGATGCCCGAGCACACGCTCGAGGCGTACGCCAACGCGCTCGACGTCGGGGCCGACGTGCTCGAGTGCGACGTCCAGACGACGGCCGACGGCGTGCTCGTCTGCATCCACGACACCACCGTGGACCGGACGACCGACGGCACGGGCGCGGTGAACGACCTCACGTTCGCCGAGCTCCAGGAGCTCGACGCCGCGGACCTGTGGGACGAGCACCGCGGGCAGGGGTTCACCGTCCCCAGCTTCGAGTCCGCGCTCCAGACCCATCCCGGGGCGCTGTGGGTGGTGGAGATCAAGCAGCACACCCCGTCGCTCGTGCCTCAGCTCCTCGAGCTGCTCGAGGCCCACGACCAGCTCGAGCGCACCGCCGTGATGTCCTTCTTCCAGCTGCCGATCGACGAGGTCCGGCAGGACCCACGGGTGCTCACCGCCATGACGCTGACCGAGGCGTACGACTGGCTGGATGGAGGTGCGCCGGCCGCACCCCACGCACACGTCCCGCTCGAGCAGGGCGACGTCACGCTCGACACCGAGCTGGTCGACCGAGCCCACGACGACGGCGTCCAGGTCTGGATCTGGACCCTGAACACGGACGAGGAGCTGGAGACGGGCATCGAGCTGGGAGCCGACGCGATCTTCACGGACGACCCGGCTCGGCTCGCGACCCATCTGGGGGGTTAGGCCGCCACAATGCGCAGCAAGATGCTCAGCGCCGCTCTCCTGACCGCCGTGCTGGTCGCGCTCGGCTGGGCGCCCGCGCAGGCCAGCACGCCTCTGGTCACCGAGGCCTGGCAGGTCGACGCGTGGAGCATCGAAGAGGGACTCCCGGCGTCCACGGTCACGGCCATCGCGCCGACCGCGGATGGTCGCTTGTGGCTGGGCACGTTCGCCGGACTGTCCCGCTTCGACGGCCAGCGAATCGACCCTGTGGGCGAGCCGAGCGACGACAGTCCTGTTCGGATCACAGCACTCGCCCCAGACGGCGAGGCCGTGTGGATCGGGACCGAGAGCGAGGGCCTGTGGCGGCTCGAAGAAGGGGCCTGCACGCGGGTGGAGACCCCGTCCGCCGTGGTTCGACACCGTCATCGGGCGCGTCGTGCCGGCTCCGGACGGGTCGCTCTGGCTCAGCACCAGCCTGGGCGCCTGGCGGCGGGACTCCGCAGGGGAGTGGGACCGGGTCCACGACGGAATGCTCTTCGACGTCGACGTCGCCGAGGACGGCACGGCCTGGCTCTGCGGCGCGAGCGTGTGGACCTGGCGCCCCGGGGGGCCGGTCGAGACCCAGGGCACGGTGACGGAGTCCGACGACTGCTTCGGCGGCGTGATCGCGCCCGACGGGTCCTACCTGACGCTCAAGGGCGACCGGATCGAGATCCATGACCGGGACGGCATCCGCGCGTTCCGGGTCGAGGGCCTGGACGCGGATCACGACGGCGAGCCCTTCATCTGTCCGAGCGGGCGCCTGTGGGTCGGGAGTCGGGAGTCCCTGTTGGACGTCGGGGGCTGGGACGAGCTCACCCGGGCGATGGAGAAGCTGCTCGCCGAGTAGCTCCGGCGGTCACCGCGTCGCGCAGAACCCGAACTCGGTGCTCTTGCCGGGCTCGATGGCGGTCGCCCACTCGGTTGGAGTGAAGACCCACCGTGCGCCCTGGTCCTCCAGCGTCGAGCTCCAGTTGTTGGTGACCGTGCCGTCCGCGTCGAGGTCGACTTGCCAGTCGGTGACGGCGTCGCCGGACTCGTTCGTCACGTTGACGTAGCCGCACCAGCCCGAGCCCCAGTCGTCGGACCGGAGCTCCCAGCTGACCGCGCCGTAGTCGATGTCGTCCACGGGCAGATCATCCAGCGTCAGCCGGGTCCCGCGGGCGGGCGTGTCCTCGGCGGTTCCCTCGCGTGTCGTGAAGGCCACGCGCCGTGTCTGGGCGGCCATCGGCTCGGCGACGTCCAGCTCGCCGGGGTCCTCGGCGCAGGCCTCGGTCCCGGTCAGGTGTCGCCGCCACGTCTGGAGGTAGCAGGCGCGGTAGCGCGGGTCGTCGTTCAGCAGGTCGCCCAGCTCGTCTACGCCGTCGAACGGCACGTCGTCCAGAGCGCCGCTGGCGTCCACGGGGTGACCGTTCTCGGTGTCGCGCCTGGCCCCCACGCCGTCGAAGTGCTCGAAGCCGAACCCGATGGGATCGATGCGGTCGTGGCACCCGCTGCACTCGGGGTTCTCGCTGTGTTCCGCGTAGCGCTCGCGCGTCGACAGCGAGGTGTCCGTCTCCGGGGGCGACGTGTCCAGGTTTGCGGGCGGCGGCGGCAGCTCCTCGCACAGCAGCCGCTCGCGCACGAGCACCCCGCGATGGACGGGGCTCGAGCCATCCGGCAGGGCATGCACGGTCAGCACGCTCCGCTCGGTCAGCAGTCCCGCGTCGAGCAGCCCCGACGCCGGACCGTCGAAGGCGTCGGCGACCAGGGCGTCGGTCTCCTCGCGCATCGTCGCGCGGTCGGCGTCTTCCAGGCCATCGCGGCTCACGCTGTCGAGGCGGTCGAGCTGCAGCCAGATGGCCACGAGCTGCTGCGTCGTCGCGATGGCGCGGTCGTCCGCCATCAGCTGGTCGGTCTGCGCGGCGATCTGTTCGGCGGTGTGGAGCTCGCCGGCCTCAGCGGCGGCCAGCAGCTCGGCGTCCGGCATCGTCCCCCAGGTGGCGTAGGACAGCTCGCTGGCGATCTCCCAGTCCGTCAGCCGGTACAGGCCGTCGTCTCCACGCTCGCCGAGCTCGGGTCGGTACAGGAAGTTCGGGGACTGGAGCAACGCGGCGACGATCCAGCGCGCGCCTTCCTCGAAGCCGTCGTCCTGCGCGACCTGTTCCCAGATGGCGACGTACCGATCCAGCTCGTCCTGCGTGATCGGCCGGCGGAACGCCCGGGTCCCCAGGTCCTCGGCGAACACGGTGGCGCAGGCCTTCTGGCCCAGCGTCCAGGGGTCGCAGGGCAGGGTGGCGTCCAGGTCCATCGCCCAGGCGACCTCCTCGGCCGAGCTGCGGTACTGGTCGGCCAGGAGTCCGCCGACGGTCAGGGCCTCGGCGTCGTTCTGGAGGCCGTGGACCTCGGCGTCCGTGGCGAGCGTGACAGTGGGGGTGACCCCGACCAGGTCTTCGACGGTCGCCGTGTACTCGGCGTGCGACAGCCGGCGCAGAAGCCGCGCGGTCGCCTCGTCGAGGCAGACCTCGTCCAGGCCAGGCTCACCGGCGGTCGCCCCGAGAGGGGCTGGGACCGAGCCGGGGGTGCCGCAGGCCAGCAGGATGAGCGCGATCATCGGAGCTCCTCGAGCGCGCCGTTTCCGTGGCCGGCGAAGTCGGTGTCGGACAGGCCGAACGCCTGGCACAGGGAGGTGAGGACCCGGTCGTGGGGCTCGCCATCGAGCGACAGGTACCGGCCCGTGTCGAACACGCCGCCACTCGTCAGGATCCAGGGCACGTCGGTGCAGACGTGGGCCCGGGCATCGCCCATCTCGGTGGCCCACAGGACCACCGTGTCGTCGAACAGGTCGGCCGCCTTCAGCTGGGCGATCAGGTACGCGAACTGCTCGGCGAACCAGGCGCCGCAGGCCGCGAACGACGCCACGCCCCCGTCGTCGCTGGCGTGCGACAGCGTGTGGTGTCCGCTGGTCTCGCCGAGCCAGGTCATCACCATCGGGCTGACCGTGTGGCTCAGCTGCACGCTGGCGACGTTCGTCAGGCCGCACTTCAGAGCCTGGACGGCCAGGTCCAGCTGCTGGCGGGCGATGTCGGGGAAGGCGTCGTTGCTCGACGCGTTGAAGCTCTCGGGCGCCACGATGCTGTCGCAGCTGCCGCCGGACAGGCCCTTCTCCACGTCGGCCAGGGCGTCGGCGTGCAGCGCGAGGCGTCCCTGCTCGGGCGACTCGACCTTGCCGTGGAGCGCAGAGAGCTCCTCGCCGAGGAGTCCCAGGACCGCTTGCCGACGCTCCAGCAGGTCCGCGTCGCCCAGGTCACCGAACAGACGCTTGTGCACGCTCTGCGGGTCGTCGTCCGGCGTCATGAACCCGCCGTCGCGGTAGCTCATCCGCGTCTGCGTGTTGCCGCCCCAGGCGCTGGTCTGGACCCCCAGCTCCAGGCTGGAGTACGGCGTGGCGCTGCCGATGTGGTCGGCGATGCGCTGATCGACGCTGGTGCCGCCGCCGGCCGTCAGCATCGCGACCATCCCGCCTTCGTGGTTCGTCGCGTCGGTGAAGTCCATGCCGTCGAGCACCAGCAGGTCGTCCTCGAGCCCCGCCAGCGGGTACAGGATGTCGCTGTCGAGCGCGTAGGTGGAGCCGCTGCCGCTGGGCCGCCACACGTCGTGGACCGTGCCGTTCGGCGTGAAGAACACGAGCAGGCGCCTGGCGGTGCCATCGGCGCGAGCGGTTCGCGAGCGCAGCAGCGGGGCGGCCAGGAGTGCGGCCAGGCCGCCTTGGAGCAGGGAGCGTCGTTTCATGACCGGTCATGTCGCGACCGGGCACGGACCTTTCACGGCTGGCGGAGTTTCTCTGCAGCGGTGGCGGCAGCGGTCCCGGGGAAGGATGCGATCAGCTCGTCCAGGACCGCGCTGGCGGCGGGGTCGGCCTGGGCGAGCAGGCGTCGTCCGAGCTCCAGGCGGGCTTCGGGTTCGAGCGCTCCCGCCCCATCATCGAGCAGCGCCCGCAGCTGCCGGACGGCCTCGGCGTCGTCGGCCAGGCGTCCGACCTCGAACCGCGCGGTGGCGGTGTGGGCGCCGCGAGGGAGCTCGGTGATGGCCGTCCAGGCCGCGAGCTCGGCCGTCCCATCTCCGCGCATCCGTTCGGCCTTGGCGAGCAGCGCCCAGGCCTCGGCGTCGCTCGGCGAGCGGGCCAGATGGTCTGTCAGCTCGCCGTGGACCGACTCGTCCCCGAACACGAGGCGGCTTCGGAGCTCCGCCAGGTCGATGGGTGGCGCCGCGACGATGACGGGCGTCTCGGGCTCCGGGGGCGTCCAGACGCCTTGGTGGAGCAGCTCGTCGAGGCGCTCCCGGATCTGGCCATCGGGCCACCCGGCGGTCACTTCGACCCAGGCGTCGCCTCGCCGAAGGCGCACGAGGCCCCGCTCGACGAACAGGCGCAGCGTGCCGTCGAACGTGGCCTCGAGGCGCGCGTCCTGGCCGTGGAGCTCCACGTCGCCCAGTCGAAGCGCGAACGGCGTCGTGGTGTCGAGCGCGATGTGCCCGTGCTCGAGCGTCCAGGTCTCGAGGTCCAGTGCACCGTGCAGGCCCACGGTGTGGCCGTCGTGTTCGAACAGCACCCGGTCGTCGGCCCTCACATGCGTGGCACCCAGCGCGACCTCACCCGTCTGGAACAAGACGATGGGCGCCGGCGCGTCCTCGACCACCTCGACCACCTCGACGGGAGCGGGCTGTTCCGATCGCGCGACCCACAACACCAGGCCCGCGGCCAGCGCGATCACCGCGCCGACACCGACGCGTCGTCGCATTCGCCGCGCCTGGGCAGCGGCTACGAGGCGGCTCGACTCCTGCGCGGTCGGCGCGCGGCCGGCGCGGCCTCGTCCCCAGTCCTCCAGGCGCGGATCGTGGTCGGTCACAGTCGCTCCCCGAGCGCCTTCCTGGCGCGATGAAGGCGGGTCCACACGGCGTTCTCGCTGATGTCCAGGGCGGCGGCGACCTCGGCGCCGGGCAGCCCCTCGACGACCGCCAGCACCAGGATCTCACGGTGGTTCGCGGACAGACCGTCCAGCGCGCGCTGGACCTCCATCCGGGCCTCCGCTCGAGCGTCCGGCCGGTCCGCTCGCAGCGCCACCCCCGCGGACGCATCCCCCTGGCGGAAGTGCAGCACGTTGCGCCACGCCCGTCGTCGCCGCGCGGAACGGGCCTGCCGGACGGCGATGCCGAACAGGAACGATCGGAGCTTGCCCTGTTCCTGGTAGCGCCCGGCTTTGTCGGCCAGCGTCAGGAAGACCTCCTGGCAGAGGTCCTCGGCGCTCTCGTGGGCGAGCTGGCTGTCGAGTCGAAGGAGCAAGGAGCGGATGGCCTGGGCGTGGCGGTCGTGCAGCGGAGCGAGCGCGGACAGGTCCCCGGTGGCCAGGGCTCGCATGCAGTCAGCGTCGGTCATTCCCTCACTCATGCGATCAGAGCTGGGGGACCTTTCGCGCCCATCCGACGGTCAGCCCAATCTCCACGCGGCCGGTGTCGACGAGCAGGGTGTCCGGGCGCTCGACGAGCTGATCCCGGACGGGGTTCCAGGTCACGGACGGTGCGAGCCAGACGGCGCCGAGCCGGGCGTCGGCGCTCACGCGGGCGTGCACGGTGGGGTGGAGCACCGCGTAGCCCTGGCGACTCAGTCGGGTCGCGCCGAGCTCGAAGCTGGCGCGCGGGGACACCCGCAGGTCGAAGGGGGACCAGGTCACGCCGATCGCCGACCGCTGCAGCTGGGGGCCCACCTCGACCCTCAACACGCCGCCGGGTCGTCGGTCCGTCCAGGACGCGTACTCGAGACTCCCTCGAGCCCCGCCCTTGGACCAGGCTGGGCCGACGCCGACCAGCGTGTGCCGATGGATGGGGGCCGGCGGGGACTCCGGCTCCGGCTCCGGTTCGAGGGCGGTCTCCGCCACCTCCGTCTCCACCACCTCGGTCTCCAGCAGCTCGAACACCAGCAGCGCCAGCTGGGCATCGGCCCCCGGACCGGGCTCGACCTCGACCAGGCGCGTCACGCTGCGGTGCTCGAGCACCCAGACGACCTGGGCGGCGCCAGCCTGGGGCTGCCAGACCACCTGGCCGTCCAGCCCGTCGAGCTGCTGCGGAAGGGACATCGTCGCGAAGCCTTCGGGCGCGGGAATGATCTCGCCGTCCACCCCGGCCAGCACCAGCTCCTCGACGAAGGCCCGGTCGTCGCCGAGCGTCAGCACCGTGACGTCGGCCGCGTGCGCTACAGACAGTCCACTCCATAGAACGACGAGAGCTCCGGCCCGGGACAGTGCAGCCGCACCCCGGCGTGCGTGTCGATGGCGTCCAGCACCGCCGGCGCCGTGTCCTGGAAGGTCCCGGCGGCGGGAAGAGCGTCCCGCGTGCTCTCCCAGTCCAGCGTGGGCCACAGGACCTCCAAGGCGGCGACGTAGGCCTCGATGTCGGCCGCGGTCAGCGGCTCGTCGTAGCACGCCTCTGTGGTGCTCGCGTGCAGCTCGGCGGCCAGCGCGCCGATGTCCTCGGCGTCCGGGGCGCCCGAGCAGCCGCCGGGGTCGTCGGGGCAGGCCAGGGCGTCCGGCACGTAGTGGGACCAGGGCGTGTGGACGTGGACGATCGCGGCCAGCTCGTACCAGGCGACGTCGTCCGCGGCGTCGATCCAGCCACCCAGGTCGTCGTGCTCGACGACGGGCAGGATCGCGGTCAGCTGCCAGGCGGCGGCGTGGACCCCGGCCACCGCCTTGTCGTCGTCCTCGGCCGGCGAGATCTGGTCAGCGAACTCGGCGTAGACGAACCAGTCCGGGTGGAGCCGGTCCAGCTGGACCCAGTGGATGTCCTGGTAGAGCTCCATGCAGCCCTGGCTCGTCGAGGCGCTGGACCAGGGGTCGCCGTATTCCCCGCAGCTCAGCAGGGTCCGCTCCATGCCCAGCGCGAGCCAGTAGGAGGCGGGCAACGGCCGGCTCCCGGATGCCTCGACCTGTCGGGCGGCATGCGCTGTCGCCAGCGCCCAGCTCGAGCTGGGCAGGGCGAAGGGGAAGCTCGGCTCGCCGGCCACGGGTGCGGTCAGCGTCTGGGCGGCTGGGACGGCCAACGGGCAGGTCTCCGCCGAGTCCGTCGCGCTGTCGGCTGCCGAGTCCAGCGGCCCGGTGTTGTCGGTCGAGTCGCCGACGTACGCCGTCCGGACGCAGGCCAGCAGCAGGAACATCAGACGGTGGCGGTCGGGTTGCCGATCAGGTTCTGGTAGTGCTTGCGCGCCTTGTACGCGGCCTGGGCGCCGGCCTGGATGCCGGCCACCGCATAGCTCAGGCCGCCCGGGTTCCAGAACTGACCCTCGATCAGGTCGGCGTCCTTGTCGATCAGGCCTGTCTCGATGGCCAGCTTGTGCAGCCGGCTGTGCGGGTAGATGCGGATGGGCTGCATCATCAGGAGCGTGAACATCCGGAAGTTGCCGCCGCAGTGGAGCTTCGCCTTCGCGACGAACTCGAGCAGGTTGTACAGACTGCGCCAGTCCTCGCCGGGAGCGTTCAGGAAGAAGCTGTACTCGACGTCCAGGCCGTGCTTCTTGGCCGCCTGGTACGTGTAGACGAGGTCCTTGTAGCGGAAGTTCTTGTCCAGGTTCTTCAGCATCCGGTCGTCGACGTGGTCCGGGCTGAACGACAGGAGCCCGCAGCCGGCGCGCTTGAGCCAGACGAGCAGCTCGTCGGGGAGCGTGTTCTCGCGCTCGTTGAACCAGGCCGACCAGCGCACCTCGAGGCCGCGGTCGACGATCTCCTTGCAGATGTCGATGCTGTGCTGGACGGGGATGTTGAAGATCTGGTCGCAGAAGAAGAGCTGCGGGACGTGGCGCTCCTCGACCAGGAACTGCATCTCGTCGACCACGTCCTTGGGGGTGCGGCGCCGGACGGCGTTCCCCAGCAGGTAGGTGTCCGAGCAGTGGATGCAGTGCAGCGCGCAGCCCCGCTTGCTCTGGACGCCGACGCTGACGAAGCTCGACTTCGCGTACGGCTGGAAGTCGATGAGGTCCTTCCGGTAGTGGCCGTTGTCCCGGAAGTTGTAGGTGCCCGGCTGCCCCGAGTACACCGGCTCGTTGTCGGCGCCGCGGGTCCACATCCCCTTCACCGAGGACGGCTTGTCGAGCTGCGCGAGCAAGCGAGGGAAGCGCTCCTCGCCCTCGCCCCACATCCCCATGTCGAGCTCGGGGAGCTTCTTCATGAAGATCTCGCTGTAGAGCGAGAACGCCGTGCCGCCGGCGATGATCTTCGCGTGGGGGGCGTTGTCCCGGATGATGCGGACGCTCTTCTGCTGGGGCTCGAAGTCGTCCGAGTGCAGGCCGGGCGTGGCGACCTTGATGTTCCGCAGGCTGATGCCGACGACATCGGGCGCGAACTCGCGGACCTTGGCGCCCAGGAAGGCGTACGGATCGGCCTCGTCCCGGTGCAGGTTGACGTCGAAGATCTCGACGTCGTGATCCCGCAGTTGTTCGGCCAGGTAGGACAGGCCGATGGGGAAGACGAGCTCGAGATCGAGGGCCGTGAAGGCCTGGACGAGGAGGATGCGCATGGGTGGCCAACGTAGCCCGCAGAGGGGCCCTCCGTTGCGTCAGGGCTTCGGGGTCAGCGGCTGCGGCTCGCCGTTCGGGAAGGCCAGCAGCTCCCACGTGACGTAGAGCTGGGGAGCGCGGTGGTTCATCCCCGTCGCGGTGCCGATGCTCACATGCGTGCACGGCTCGCACAGCAGGTTCTTCCGGTGTCCGGGCGAGAGCCACACCATGTCGTGGGCGTCCTCCCAGGTCAGCGCCGTGGCGACGTTCTCGTGGTGGTCGGCCATCGGCATGTGGGTGCGTCCAGCGCGGGCGGCGACCCCGTCGGTGGTGCCGGGCAGGACGTGTCCGACGCGACCCGTGTGGGCCATGTACGCGGCGTGCTCGCGCGCCAGCGGCTCGAACGGCTCGAAGCGCTCGAGCTCCGAGAGGCCCTGCTCGACCCGCGTGGTGTTCAGGGCCTCGTACAGGGCGTCGGCGGCCGCTACGCTCGAGCCCAGCTCGGCGACGGGCAGCGTGCCGATGGGCTTGGGTTCGGCCTCGACGAAGAAGGACCAGAGCAGCACGACCGAGCTGCTCGTTCCCGAGTTCGCGACGACCTCGGCCCGGTACTCGCCGGGGACGTGGAACTCGGTCAGCCAGCGCCCGACCAGGGTCTCGATCGGCCAGCTGTCGATGTGGCCGTCGGGTCGAGCCACGTACATGACCAGCTCGGCGTCGCCGTGGATCTGCTCGATCGTGACCGGCATCGAGTCGTCCAGGGCGACGTCCCGAGGGGTGGGGTCGAGGAGCACCGTCCTGCGGCTTATGGCGGCGACCCAGAGCGTCGTGCCGTCGGCATACGAGCGCTTCTTCAGCGCGACGTCGATCTCCCCCTCGCCGGCGATGGCGAACTCGGTCATCTGCTGGACCAGGTCGTCAGGGAACGCGCCCCCGTTCAGCTCGCGCCCGAACTGTGCCTGGCCGGGGTAGCCCCCGAGCGACAGCGCCGAGGCCTGGGCCATCGGGGTCAGGCGCGAGGCCGGGTCGACGGCCCCCGCGACCAGCAGCTCGGTCGCTCGAGCCAGGCCGGCGTCCCAGGTCGCGCCGGGGACGCGGTCCACCAGCGTGAGCGCGATCTCGCTCGTGGGCGCGGGGACGGGCCGGAACCGGACCATGCCCTGGTCGCGGTCGACGGCCACCTCGGGCGGCGCCTTGCACGCCAGGAGCAGGAGCGCTTCAGCCAGCAAGGATCACCCAGAGCCGGAGCCCGTCCGTCGTCCAGCGTGCGGCGATGCCCATGTGCGTGTGCTCCGGGTTTGCGAGCAGCGCCCGCGAGTCGATGGACCAGAAGGTCCGGTCCAGGCAGCCTTGGACGGTCTGTCCGGTACAGCTGATGGCGACGGCCGAGCTGTCGTAGACCGTCGAGGGCTCGAACGCCCCGGCGTCAGCGGCCGAGCGGGCCAGCGAGCTCAGAACAGGGTCGACCTCGAGGTCATCGGCTCCCAGCAGGTCACGCAGGACGTTGACCTTGCCCTCGGCCCCCACCTCGGCCTGCTCGACGCTGGGTCGCAGCGTGTCGACCGCGATGAACGGTCCGTCCTCGGGCGTGCTCTCGCCGACGTAGACCGGGACGCTGACGAGCCAGTCGTCGCCCGAGGCCTCGATGACCCACTCGCCGGGCTCGCCGTAGACGAACGCGCCCTCGACCAGGTCGCCGCCGGGCGCCAGGGCCCGCTGGGTGACGCCCAGGTCCAGCCCTTCACCGACCTCGGCCTCGCGGTCGAACGGCGGTAGGTCCGCGGCCACGTCTCCGACGATGAGGACCCAGGTGTCGCCGTCATCGTCGCGGACTCGCGCCAGTCCGACGGGGGTGCCCTCGGGCGCGGCGCGCGCGGTGGTGATCAGCGCATCGGGCGTCGTGTCGGCTGGGACCGTGACCAGGTCCACCGTCTGGAAGCCATACGGCCAGCCGGCCCGGAACAGGGCCCAGCGGATGGCGGCCTCGTCGACGGCGTCGTGCTCGTCGTGGATGAAGGCCAGCGCCGCGGCGGCTCCGGCCAGGGTCTCGTCGTACTGCGATCCTGAGCTGGGGCCGATGGCCCAGCGCACGAGCTCGTCGCTCGGGATGCCCGGAGCGCGCGTGTACACGGGGGCGACCGGCGCCGGCACCACCGGGAGCCCGACGGGCACGGGCGGGCCCTCGATGTCGACGGGCTTGGGGCAGGCGATGAGCGTGAACAGCAGCATTTCGGGCGTCCTCTAACGGCTTCGAGGGCCTCTGAAGCAAGCGCCGTGCCTGCCTGTGCGCGCCCTCCTGCGGTTCTCTCGCGGGGTGTCTCGGACACGCTGTCATCCCAGGCCGAAGCGCGGGTCCCTGGCCGGACATGCCGTCATCTACCGATCGACCGTCCCGGATCCACGATCGATGGATGCGGCCTCGAAAACCCGGCCGAATCCCTGGCACGGCCCTTGCGCTTGCTCCAGTCGCCACCTTGCAGCGGAGCAACCATGACCCTTCTCCTCCACACCTTCTCGCTGAGCGCCATGGCGGCGAGCGAGCTGCCTCTCGAAAAGACCGAGGTCGACGTCCTCATCACCGGCCCGTACGCCGAGCTGACCGTCACCCAGGTCTTCTCCAACCCGAACGAGGACTTCATCGAAGCGCTCTACACGTTCCCGCTCCACCAGGACGCGGCCGTGGACGACATGGAGATGCGCATGGGGGACCGGGTCATCAAGGGCGAGATCCAGACGAAGGAGGACGCCCGCAACACGTACGAAGAGGCGGTCTCCAACGGCCAGACCGCCGCGCTCACCGAGCAGTCCCGGGACAACATCTTCCACCAGAGCATCGGCAACATCGCGCCGCACGAGACCATCACGGTCACGCTCCACATGACCCAGCCGATGACCTGGGAGGACGGCGTCTACACCTTCGAGTACCCGATGACCGTCGGGCCGAGGTTCGCTCCCGCGACGCTGGTCGAGGACCACGAGGCCGTCACGCCGCCGACCTCGATCGGTCCGACCGGCGCCACCGTCGACATCGACGTCGCCGTCGAGCTGGGCATGCCCATCGGCGAGGTCTGGTCCCAGACCCACGGGGTCCAGGAGCTCGAAGGCGACGACAGCTACGACACCGGCTACCGCACCAGCCTGCACGATCTGAACGGCGACAAGGACTTCGTCCTGAACATCGACCCGCAGAACGACCAGCCGCTGGCCAGCCTGCTCGTCCAGGACGGTCACTTCGCCCTGACGCTCGAGCCCCAGCAGGCTCCGGTCGCCGACCACGTCGTGCCCCGTGAGCTCATCTTCGTCGTCGACAACAGCTGCTCGATGAACGGCGTCCCGATGGGGATGGCCAAGGACGCGATGCGCCAGGCGCTCAGCGGCATGCTGCCCAACGACAGCTTCCAGGTCATCCGGTTCTCCGACGCGGCGAGTCAGATGTCCGCCGAGCCGCTGCCGGCCACGCCCGAGAACATCGAGAAGGGCCTGGCGTTCGTCGACGGGATGAACGGCATGGGCGGCACCCACATGATGGCCGGGATCGAGGCCAGCCTCGACTACCCCTACGACCCGGAGCGCCAGCGCATCGTCTGCTTCATGACCGACGGGTACATCGGCAACGAGAGCCAGATCCTGGCCGCCATCGAGGACAAGCTCGGGCCCACCCGGCTCTTCTCGTTCGGCATCGGGTCGAGCGTCAACCGCTACCTGCTCGACGAGATGAGCGACATCGGCCGCGGCCACGTCACGTACGTGCTGCTGAACGAGTCGCCCGAGGGCAAGGTCGAGGAGTTCTACGACCGCATCGCGCGGCCCGTCCTCACCGACATCACGCTGGACTTCCATGGCGCCGAGATCGACGCCGTCTACCCCGAGCGCGCCCCGGACCTGTTCGCCGGCGCCCCGCTCCAGCTCGTCGGCCGGTACGACGGTGACCTGACCCAGGTCACCATCCGTGGCCGCCAGGGCCATCGCCAGTACGAGGAGACCCTGACGCTCGTTCCGGTCGATGACGGCACGGCCGTCGCCAGTACCTGGGCTCGCCAGCGGGTCAAGGCCCTGGAGCGGCACATGAACCACGGCGAGGACCAGGACACGATCGATGAGATCGTGGAGACCGCGCTCAGCTACCGGCTGCTCACCCGCCACACCTCGTTCGTCGCGGTCGAGTACCGCATGCGGAACGACGGCGACATGACCACGCTGGTCCAGCCGTCCGAGGCACCCGAGGGCGTCGACGTCATGAAGGCGGTCGGCGGCGATGTCAGCCGCGTCTACATGCCGCCGGGTGACCCGCTCCTGACCATCGAGGCGCCCGCCGACGCACAGGAGGTCATCGCGCTGTTTCCCTGGGGCCCGGTGGTCGAGCTCGAGTGGGACGCGCTGCGCGGTCGCTGGTTCCACCGCTTCCTGGTCCCGCGGGACGTCGAGGACGGCGAGTACGTCATCCGCGCCTTCGTGACGATGGCCGACGGCTCGACCGAGGTCTGGACCGAGACGATGCACATCGACAGCCACGCCCCCGAGCTCGAGGTCGAGGTCACCAGTGACCGCGGCGTGACCCGGGTCGAGCTGTGGCCCGAGGAGCCCCTGCGGAGCATCCTCGTGACCCCCGTCGGTCACCCCGAGCTGGCCCACCGTGTGGACCTGCGCGGCCGCGACGAGGAGAGCATCGTGGTGGTCCTCCCCGGTGTCTTCGACGAGGTCACCATCGTGGCCAAGGACCGCGCGATGAACCGGGTCGAGGTGACCGCGACCAAGGAGTGAGCTGAGTGACCTACCAGGTGGTCCCGTCGGGGCCACCGTAGGCGCCGATGTCGCTGGTGCTGCCGTCGTCGTTGAGGATCGAAGGGTCCCCGGCGTCGATGGCAGCGCTGCTGCTCTGGAGCTGCAGGTCCCAGTCGGTCGCGTCTCCTGTGACGTTCGTGTACAGCGGATCCTCGGACAGGTTGCCGTCCTCGTCCGCGGTCCAGTCGTCGCCGTCGAAGTCCGCGTCGGGCGCGTTGGTGTACGCCCAGTCGCCCAGCTCGACGCCGTCCTCCATCCACACGTCGTTGTCGACGACGTTCACGTTGGTCGCGTCGTTCTGCCCGATGGTGGCCCGAGCGACGTAGCGGCCGTGGACGCCTGCGCCTCCGACCTCGGTCGCGGCTCCGGTCGCCGAGTTCCCGACGATGTCGCCGTTGACCAGCGTGACGTGCCCGTCGCCCAGCGCGGTGTGGAAGCCCGCTCCGGCTGCGATCTCGCCGTCGCACTCGACGGTGTTCCCCGCCAGGATGAAGTTCGTCACCGTCGCGGTGTTGTCCGCGAAGAGCACCAGGCCCGCCCCATAGGCGTCCTCGCCCGCCAGCACGTGATTGTCGCGGATGTC
This sequence comes from Pseudomonadota bacterium, assembly GCA_024228935.1. GTDB lineage: Bacteria > Myxococcota_A > UBA796 > UBA796 > CAJQPC01 > JAAESX01. The sequence continues at coordinate 51,344 of JAAESX010000192.1, read as the reverse complement.
CAGGTGGTCGAACTCGACCGCGCCGCTGGCGTACAGGCCGCCATAGGCCCGGGCGCTGTCGAGGTCGGACAGCGCCGTCACCGAGTTTCCGGTGACGGTCGCGCCCGACAGCGTGTACTCGCCGTAGTCCATGCGGATCAGGCCGTTCCACGCGCCGTCCACGGTGCCCTCGGCCGACAGCTCGTTGTCGGTGACCGTGACGTCGGTCCAGTCGATCTCGCAGTCCTCGCACTCGACCAGCCCCTGGCCGCTGGCGTCCTCGGCCTCGAGCGTCACGCTGCTCGCGTCGACCTCCAGGCCGTCGATCGTGCCGATGATGTCCTCGCCGAACAGGAACCAGCCCTCGACCGAGGCGTACGCGCCGCAGCTCCACGCAGCGTGGCTGTCGGTCATCGAGAGTGCCGAGGCCGCGAGCGTGCCGTCCTCGACGAAGACGGCCATCCCGTCGACCTTGCACTGGTCCGTCGACGAGGCGGTCGAGTCGAGCCGCTCGACGGTGACGTCCTGCAGCGTCACGTCCGAGTCGTCCGCCCAGACGAGCCCGCCGTAGGTCTTGTCGGTCCCGCCTTGCAGATCGAAGGTCACGTCTGTCGCGGCCAGTCCGTCGACCGCGAGCGTGCCGTTGGTCACCCCGACCACGGCGCCGTACAGCTCGCCGTCCGCGATGATGACGTCCAGCTCGGTCACGGCGATGTCCTCGAGGCGGATGCTGCTCGCCTCCGCCCAGGCGAAGGCGCCGGTGACGTCGTCGTCGACGGCCAGCTCGCCGCTCACCGTGAGTCCGATGAGGGTCAGCTCGCCCGAACCGACCTCGGAGCCGTCCGCGGTGAAACTCGGCGTGTCGCCCACCTCGAAGAGAGTGGTGTCCCGGTCGGCCCCACGGAAGGTGAGCGTGCGGCCGCTCACGTCGACGGACTCGGCCCAGGTCCCGGGCTGCACGCAGATCTCCGAGCCGTCCGCGAGCCCATCGGCCGCGTCCTGGAGCGTGGCGAAGTCACCGGGCACCGCGTTGCCGTCGCCGACCTCGTCGCAGTCGTTGTCGACGCCGTCGCAGACCTCGTCCGCGCCTGGGTTGACCGTGTCGTTGTCGTCGTTGCAGTCGTCGGCGTTGTCTACGAGCTCGAGCGCACAGCCCGCGACCTCGTCTCCCGCGCCGTAGCCGTCGCCGTCCGCGTCGAACCAGCCCACATCGGCGTCCACGGCGTCCTCGTCGATGGCCCCGTCGCAGTCGTCGTCCTGCATGTTGCAGAGCTCGTCCGCTCCCGGGTGCACGGCGTCGTTGTCGTCGTCGCAGTCCTCGTCTTCGTCGAACCCGTCGCCGTCGGCATCGACGGGAGGGTCGCTGTCCAGCGAGCCGGTGTCGATGGGGTCACTGTCCAGGCCGCTGTCGGCGAGAGGGTCCTTGTCGGTGCAGGCGAGCCAGAGGAGCAGGGTCAAGAGGAGTTCTCCGTGCGAGTCATCAACCAAGACACGCAGCGGGCGGATATGGGCAGGGCATGTTCGTGCTCCTGCTGGCTTGTGGAAGAGGACCCCTGGACTGCGGCATCGCCGTCATCGAGGACACGTGCCGGGTCCCGGCCGAGCTCGAGTGCTTCCAGGACGCGGCCGAGGTCTGCGTCGCGGCCGAGGTCATGGACGTCGACGGGATGGTCTACGCGGTCGACTCGGACTGCGTGATGACCGTGTCCGACTGCTCCACCGGCGTGTGCCGCGAGGCGCTGCCCTGCAACGAGGACGAGTGCCCGTTCGTCACCGAGGTCGGTGTGCCCGACATCCGGGTGAGCCCCGAGGGCATCGGGTTCGGCGAGGTGGCGGTGGGGGAGGTCTCGACCGTCGTCATCGAGATCTTCAACGAGGGGCCCGAGGACCTGGAGATCGACCCGATCCGGCTGACCGAGTGGGCCGTTCCGATCACGATCGGCTCGCTGGCGAGCGAGGTCGTGCCGCCGTGTGGCTCGCTCTCGTTCTACGTCGAGTTCGCCCCCGAGGAGCCTGGCGCGCTCGACATCTCCGTCCTGATCGACAGCAACGACCCGGACACGGCCATCGTCGAGGTGCCCGTCAGCGGGACGGCGATCTAGCCGCCTTCCTCGACGTAGCCCAGGGCGCGAAGGGTGTTCATCACGTCCTCGTCGTGGGCGTTCGTGTTCGGCGTCAGGGGAATGGCGCGCGCAGACTCCGCCAGGCTGGCGTCACCCTCGGCGACCTCGTCCCCGCGCAGTGCGACCCATGAGCCGCCCTCCATGTGGAAGCGCCAGGGTTCCGTGATCCGATCGACCCCGGACACGGTGGGGTCGGCCCATGCCGCAGCCTGGATGGGACCCGGTCGTGGCGTGCCGGTCAGGCCGTCGGTCAGCGTCCACCCGTTCGCCTCGAGCCCGGCCTGCGCCAACACGGTGTCGTAGACGTCGCCGAGCTGGACGGGTGCCGCGTGCCGCGTCCCGGCTGGGAAGCCGGGGCCGATGACGACCAGCGGGATGTGCAGCACCGGCGGCAGGGTGACGTGCCCGTGGAGCAGCATCTGGTGCTCGCCCAGGAACTCGCCATGGTCGCTCGTCACGATGACCACGCCCTGGCGCCCGGAGCCCGTCCACGCCTGGACGATGGCCTTGAGCGCGTTGTCCGTCTGTACGAGGCCGCCGTCGTACAGGTCGGTGAGGATGGTGAGCTCGTCGGTGAGCTCCAGGTCGCCGTTCATGTACCGCTGGGAGCACTTCCGGTCGCCGCACATCTGGGCCGCGTCTACCGCCAGTCCGTCCGGGCCGTTCATGCGCATCGACGCCAGCGGTTCGTCCGCTGCCGCCTCGATCCGCGCGCGGTGCGCCCCGGACCACGGGACCCCGTCGATCACGAAGTAGGGCGTGTGGGCCACCAGCACGTTCACGAACAGGAACAGGGGGGCTTCCCTCTCCGCCGCCGTGGTCGCTCGGACCGCTGCGACCGTGTCCGCGTCCGTGCGGTGCTTCCGCGCGTCGTCGAACCCCCGCATCATGCCCAGCGAAGGGTCCAGCAGCTTGTTGGTCGAGTGCCCGACCGTGTCGTACCCGGCGGCGCCCAGCTGCTCGGCGAGGGTCGGCAGCGTGGCGTCGAGCTGACCGAGTGGCGAGGGGCCGCCGGGCTCGGCGTGGTGGGCCCCCGAGATCCAGGGGGGCTCTCCGGTGAAGAGCTCGGCGTGTCCTGGCCAGGTCCACGTTCCGGCCGTGTAGGCCTGCTCGAACACGACGCCGGAGCTCGCGAGCGCGTCGAGCTGGTAGCTGTTGTCCCGCTCGTAGCCATAGGTCGCGAGGTGATCTGCGCGGGTCGTGTCCAGGACCACGACCAGGATGTCGGGGGGCGGGGGGGGCGGCTCCGGGGTTCCGCAGCCGAGCGCCAGGAGGAGGGTCATAGGTACCCGAGCGCCTCGAGCTGCTTCAGCGCCTCGGCTCCCAGGACGTCGGTGGACGCCGTGGCGGTGGGCAGGGTGCGTGCCGCCTCGATCATCGTGGGGGTCGCCGTGCCCTCGCCCAGCTGCAGCACCCGGTCGCCGCTGACCGCGACGGCCGCATCGCCCTCGCGGACGTAGCCCCAGGGCTGGGAGACCAACGGCACGTCCGCTGTGCGGGGATCCGGCCACGCGGCGGCCTCGATGGGGCCGGGTCGGGGGGTTCCGTCGAGTCCGTCGAGCAGGGTCCAGCCTTCCGTCTCGAGTCCGGCCAGGCGCCGCAGCGTCGGGTTCAGGTCCCGCATCTGCACGGGTGTGTCGTTCCGGGTCCCCGCCGGGACGCCCGGGCCGACGAGCACGAGCGGCACGTGCAGCAGTCCGGGCAGCGTGATGAGGCGGTGCTGGAGCATCCGGTGCTCGCCGAACAGCTCGCCGTGATCCGAGGTGATGGCGACGACGCCGCCCCTCTGGGCTGTCCACACCTGGATCAGCGACCGCAGCGCGTTGTCCAGGCGCACCAGGTTCGCGTCGTAGAGGTCGCTGACCGTGGCCAGCTCGGCCTCGGAGATCTCCAGCTCGCCCTTCGTCCACTTGAGGTCGCAGCGGTAGCCGTCGCAGTCCTGGCCCGGGTCGAGGCCCGTGGCCCCGTTGTCGCTCACCCGCATGTTCGCGAGCGTGCCGTCCGTGGCGGCGAGGAGCTCGGACTTGTGGGCGTCCGACCAGGGCACGCCGTCGGTGAGTCGGTAGGGGGCGTGCGCGCTGCCCAGGTTCACGAACAGCAGCAGTGGGCGGTTGTCGGCCTTGTCGAGGGCCGCGCTCGCAGCCTGGACCGTGGCCTGGTCGTTCTCGTACTGGCCCGCCGACTCGAAGCCCCTCAAGAGCCCGAGCGAGGGGTCGAGCAGCCAGTTGGTGGCGTGCGACTCGGTCCGGTAGCCGGCGGCGCCGAGCTGCTCGGCGAGCGTCGGAAGGTCCGTTCTCATGCGCTGGATGGGGACCTGGGCGTCGGTGTCGATGTAGTGCGCACCGCTGACCCACGGTGGCTCGCCCGTGAAGAGCGCGGCGTGGCCGGGCCAGGTCCAGGCGCCCGAGACGCTCGCGTCCTCGAACACCACCCCGGCCGCCGCGATCTGGTCGAGCTGGTAGCTGGTGTCGCGCTCGTAGCCGTAGGTCGCCAGCCGGTCGGCGCGCACGGTGTCCAGCACGACCACCAGCATGTCCGGCGGTGGCGGGGGCGCCTCGGGGGTGCAGGCGAGCGCCAACAGGAGGGTCATGGCCGGGAATCTACCACCGGCAGATGCAAGGCGCAGATGCGTGGATCCGGGGGCCGGATCCGGCCGGTTCGGGGGCGGAACGCTGGCACGGCGCTTGCTCTCTCCCTGCACGACGGAGAGTTCCGATGCCTTCTTCCACCGCCGTGGTCGCCCTCGCCGCCGCCATCCCCCAGGCCGTCGTTGTGGACGTCTTCAAGACGCACACCGACACGTCAGACATCCGGGAGCTCCTGTGGGATGGAGAGGTGCTCTGGGCGGCCACGGGCGGTGGTCTGGAGGCCTACGACGAGCAGGGACGCCACTTGGCGACCGTGACCATCGAGCTGCCGGGGACCTCGCTCCAGAGCGTCGGGTACCTGGACGGTCAGCTCGTCGTCGGGACCGAGGAGCGCGGCGCTGCCGGGTGGGACGGAGACGCCTGGGTCCCGATCCACGCCGGTCGCGACAACCTGGCCGGGACGGTGGTCGCCGTGACCGACCGGCTCGTGACCCGTGGGGATCGCGCCGGGCTCGTCTCGGACGCGGTGTCCTGGAACGGCGTCGAGGTGCTCGGCTCGCTCGAGGGGCGACTGCTGGTGGGCGACGTCGAGCTCGACCTGGGCTGCCCCATCGTGGACCTGGCCGGCGGCGCCGAGGTGCGGGTCGCCTGCATGTTCACCAGCTTCACCTACGACGGCGAGCTGCACGAGGTCGGCCTCCCCGCCACCGCCGCGCACCCCGAGGCGTGGGGGCTTCGGAGCGGCCAGGTCGTCGGGGACGACGGCCGGATCGGCGGTGTGCCGGGCCGGGTCACGTCGCTCGCGGCGCTGCCCGGCGGGTGGGCCGTGGGGACCGAGGACGGCCTGTACCTCCTCGACCACCGCGGACAACGGCGGGTCACGCCCGAGGGGCAGATCTGCGGGAACTTCGTCACCGGCGTCGCCGAGTACGAAGGCGAGATCCTGGTCACGACATTCCAGGACGGTGCCTGTCGCTTCGATGGCCACGCGTGGACCCGCATCGAAGGGCTCCCCGGCGAGCTGGCCAACGACGTCGTCGTGCACGACGGCCTGGCGTACTTCGGCACCAGCCACGGGCTCGGGGTGTGGAACGGCGAGGAGATGGCGCTCATCGACAAGACGCCCACCGGGCGGGGCAAGCCCGGCCTCCAGCACGACGTCGTCACCGCGCTCGCGTCGGGCGACCGGCTCTGGATGTCGGACCTCGTGGGGCCGGTCAGCGTCGACGACGAGGGGTACTGGCGCCGGCACCGGTACTCGGTGTTCGGCATGAGCTACCAGGCAGCCGCGGCCTGCGGCGACGAGGCCTGGGTCGGCAGCGAGGATGCCGGCGTGTCCCACTGGACGGGGCGACGCTGGGAGCACTTCGACGGCAGCGACGGACTACCCGACGACTGGGTCATGGCGGTCGCCTGTGATGGGACGTACGGGTACGCCGGCACCTACCAGGACGGCACGTGGCGCTGGGACGGCCGAGCCTGGACCCAGCTCGACGTGCCGGACGGGTGGACGCTCTCGCTCGCGGTCGCAGACGAGGGCCTCTACGTCGGCACGCTCGGCGGCCTGTTCCTGGTCGGCGACCAGACGGTCGAGCTCCCCGCTCCGGACGCGCGGGTCCACCAGCTGACGGTCAGCGACTCACGCGTCTATGTCGGCACCGAGGGCGGCCTGACCGTCCTCGCTCGCCCTCAGCCGCCGTTGAGGTAGGCGGCGAGCGCGGCGGTCGGGCCGTTCGGGTCCAGCTCGTCGAGTCGCTCGGCCAGGCTGTGCGTGGCCGTGACCTTGTGCACGACCTCGTCGGCGAGCCAGGGACCGAGCTTCGGGTTCGCCACGGGGTCGCCCACGGCCGAGGTCGCGGCGTCCCACAGGCGCGCTTCGGTCGCGCTCGCGAACAGGAAGTTCTGCACGTAGGCCGGGTAGTTGAGCATCAGTCCCGACTGCAGGAAGCTCGTGTAGGCCAGGTCGCCCGAGGGCGGGTCCGAGGCCCAGCCCCGCAGCGCCTTCTCCTGGACCGCCAGCTCGGCGCTGATGGTCTCGAACTCGCCCGGGCTCGCGTACAGCATGCGCTCGCCGCGGGTGCAGCCCAGGTACCAGGTCAGCGTCTGGATGGTCTGGTCGCGGCGGCTGTCCGTGAACGCCTGGCGCCGGTCGGCGGGCACGTCCGGGACGTACCGCTCGAGCCAGGTCGGCTCGAACATCATGCGCTCGAAGAACTCGGCGAAGCCCTCGAACCACGGCGTGGCGGGGTTCCACAGCGGGGGGCTCGCGGCGGCCTCGGGCGTGAGGTTCCGCCACCAGAACGCCAGCCCGGTCTCGTGCATCAGCGCCCGGTAGGGCCAGTCGGACCAGCGGGTGTCCGAGCTCACGACGATTGCGGCGTGCTGGGGAGGACGGATGGCGAAGCTGTACGCACCGGCCCGGGTGAACCGCGTGGGCCCGATGTAGACCTGGAGCCCGTCGATGGGGCTCCCGATGTCGGCCATCGCGGTGGCGACGCGCTCTTCGGCCATGTCCGAGTCGAACCAGCCGTCCGTCTCGGTGGGGTCCAGCGCGATGCCCGCCTGTCGGCGCAGCAGGGGCTCGTTGGCGAACGTGTTGGCCAGCCTGAGACCGCCGGAGTTCGTGCTCACCCGCTCGGCGCGGGCGGCGTTGAGCGGCGCGATGAGCTCGGCGATGGCCGCATCCATCGCGTCGACGTCCTCGGGCGTCAGGCCGCGATGGGCGAGGGCGAGCTGCCAGTAGTCGTCGAAGCCTTCCCGTCGGGCGACCTCGTTGCGGAGACGGATGAGCTCCTCGAGCTCGGGACCGATCCAGGACGTGCGGTGGCTGGTCCACTGGACCGCGAGCTCCTGTCGCTGTTCCTCGGACAGGTCGTCGGCCCCCGCCGAGACGCTCTCCCACCGGCCGCGCAGCGAGATGGGCTCGCCGTCCTCGGGGGACCAGGTGACGTCGGAGGCCCGGCTCTGCTCGATCGAGGCCAGGAGCTCGGTCTCTCGCTCCTTCTCCTCCTCGGTCCACGAGCGGATGAAGATGGCCTCGCGCCAGTACGCCTCGCCCTTGGCAGCGGTCGTCGCATCCGAGCTGGCTCGCGCCGTCTCGATGGTCTCGATGACCGCCGCGTCGCGGAAGAAAGCGACGCGCGCCTGCTCGTGCTCGATCTTCCGAGCGCGCGCCTCCTTGTTCGAGACATTACGGCTCGTGTCCCGGTCTGCAACGCCCAGCGCTGCCTGGATCTCGGTGTAGCGGGTGTCGAGATCGGTCAGGCCATCCGGGCTCGTACCGCAGCCGACCAACAGGAAAATGGCGTTCATCGCAGCGTCCTCGCGCGAAGCCTACCAGTCGATGCGGTCCGGCTGTCAGGCACCGGCTGTATGCTCTGGGCTTCGGAGGCATCCCCTGCTGAGCCCAGCGCTGGAACTGGCGGAGGTGCGCCTGTTGCGGGACGCCCGTGGAGGCGTCCAGGCAGCTCTGGCCGAGCTGTGGGAGGGCTCGCTGGACGAGGTCTGGTCCATCGCGCGCGCGCTGCTCGGCGAGGCCGACGCCATCGATGCGCTTCGCGTGCTGCGCGAACAGGTGGTGTCGCGAGCCCCCGGACTGTCCACCGACCGGAGCTGGCGTGACCAGATCTTCGAGCTGTTGTGGGGCGGGATCGCGGATCGAATGCAACCCGGTGCTGAGGAAGGCATCCATGCGGAGCGAGGCGACGTGATGTCGGCCTCGTTCCGGCCTCGTTCCGGCCTCGTTCCGACCTCGTTCCGACCTCGTTCCGACCTCGGCACGACGAAGCGCGCGAGCGCATGCGCGCCGAGCTGGGGCGTGCCACCAGCAAGGAACGCATGATCTACATCTTCCACCTCGTGGGCCACTGCGCCGCTGCGGAGATCGCGCGGTACTCGGGTCAGGACGAGATGGACGTGCGTAAGGTCCGGACCGCAGTCGCGTTTCGTCTCTTGATGGTGTCGAGGACGTGATGGACCGCAACCAACTGGTGGAGCTGCTGCCCTGCTTCGTGTGCGGCGACCTGCCCGACGAGGTCATGGAGCAGGTGCGCGTCGCGGTCGCGGCCGATCCCGAGCTGGCGGCCATCGTCGCCGCGCTGTCGGAGAGCAACGACCTGTGCCCGGACGCGCTCTCGGGCTCGGCCCCCGGTGGCCTGCTCCTCGACGCCCCGACCCCGCCCTCGACCCTGGCGGATCCGAGTGCGGACGAGCCGGCGAACCGCGGCTGGCCGCTCGTCGTCGGGCTGGCCTGTGCCGCGCTGCTCGCGCTGGCGCTGCTTCTCCCGAACCAGAGCGCCGACCTCCCGCACTTCGAGGAGGACCTCGTGCACGCCGCGCAGGTCAGCGCTGACCTGCACGTCGATCGCGTCGACGGCTGGATCCCGGCGTCCAGCTCGTCCGAGCTCAAGCAGGCTTTCCTGGATGGCGGGCTGACGATGCCGATGGCGGTGGTCGCCGACCTCGAAGGCATCGGTCTGACCGTCGTGGGTGGCGTCGCGCACCAGCACGGCACGCTCGTGACCTACGAGGACGCTGACGGCGAGCGCTTCGACTGCCACATGACCGGCGTGCTCCCCACGGAGCTCGAGCCGACCCAGGTGCTCGAGCCCCCTCGGGATGGTCTGCCCGCGCTCGAGGTCTTCGAGCGGCATGGGCAGACGGCGGTTCTCTGGCAGGACGGCATGATGATGTGCGTGCTCGTGACGCACGCGTCTGCAGACCGGCTCGTGGCCGTCGCGCAGGCCAAGGTGTGGGGCGTGGCGGGCTAGCGATCCTGCGTGGGGCCGGTGGTGTAGGATTCGCCGGCAACCCACGAGGTCCTCTCCATGGCGAACGAAGGCGGTCCGGGCAATCGACTCGGCGAACTGCTTGTCCGCGAGAAGCTGATCACCCCCCTGCAGCTGCAGAAGGCGGTGACGGACCAGCGCTCGACAGGAGGTCGACTCGGACACCACCTGACCAAGCTCGGCTACATCGAGGAGAACGAGCTCACTTCGTTCCTCAGCCAGCAGTACGGCGTCCCCAGCATCAACCTGGCGGACTTCGAGATCGACCCCGAGGTCCTGAAGCTGGTCCCGCGCGAGGTCGTCCAGCGGCACCAGGTCATCCCGATCAACCGGTCCGGAAACATCCTGATCGTCGCGATGAGCGACCCGTCGAACATCTACGCGATCGACGACATCAAGTTCGTGACCAACCTCAACATCGAGGTCGTGGTCAGCTCGGACACGGCGATCGCGGACGCGATCGACAAGTACTACAACCAGCAGGTCAGCTTCAACGACGTGATGCTCGACTTCGACGTCGAGGAAGAGGAGTTCGACGAGGAGTTCGAGTTCGGCGACTCGGAAGAGGACATCAACGTCCTCGACCTCGAGAAGTCCGCCGGCGACGCCCCGGTCGTCAAGCTGGTCAACCTCATCCTGCTGGACGCGATTCGGAAGGGCGCCTCGGACATCCACGTCGAGCCCTACGAGAAGCAGATGCGGATCCGGTACCGCATCGATGGCCTCCTGTACGAGGTCATGAAGCCGCCCATCAAGCTGAAGCACGCGCTGACCTCGCGCCTCAAGATCATGTCGAACCTGGACATCGCCGAGCGCCGGCTGCCCCAGGACGGTCGCATCAAGCTGAAGATGGGCCGCGGCAAGGAGATGGACTTCCGTGTGTCGGTCCTGCCCACGATGTGGGGAGAGAAGATCGTCCTCCGACTGCTGGACAAGTCCAACCTCCAACTCGACATGACCAAGCTCGGTTTCGAGCGCAAGGCCCTCGAGGACTTCCAGAGCGCCATCCACAAGCCCTACGGCATGGTCCTGATCACGGGTCCGACGGGCTCCGGAAAGACGACGACGCTGTACTCGGCGCTCGGAGAGCTCAACAAGTCCACGACGAACATCTCCACGGCCGAGGACCCGGTCGAGTTCAACTTCTTCGGCATCAACCAGGTGCAGATGCACGAGGACATCGGGCTGAACTTCGCTGCGTCGCTGCGTTCGTTCCTGCGCCAGGATCCCGACATCATCATGGTCGGTGAGATTCGAGACTTCGAGACCGCCGAGATCGGCATCAAGGCCGCGCTCACCGGTCACCTCGTCCTCTCGACGCTGCACACCAACGACGCCCCGTCCTCGGTCTCTCGACTGCTGAACATGGGTGTCGAGCCGTTCCTGGTCGCGTCCGCGGTCAACGTCATCGGTGCCCAGCGACTGCTTCGCAAGATCTGCAGCGAGTGTCGCGAGACGGTCGAGGTCGGCGAGAAGACGCTGATCGACATCGGCGTCCCGCCCGAGGAGGTCGGCGAGTACCGGCCGATGCGAGGCCAGGGCTGCGGAACGTGCAACGGCACCGGGTACAAGGGTCGAGTCGCTGTCTACGAGATCATGCTCTTCAACGAGGAGGTCCGTGAGTTCATCCTCAACGGCGCCTCGACGCTGGAGCTCAAGCGCGAGGCGGTCCGCCAGGGGATGAAGACCCTGCGCATGTCGGCGCTCACCAAGCTCCAGGAAGGCATGACCACCATCGACGAGATCGTCCGCGCCACCGCGCCGGATTGATGTCCTTGGTGGATCTCGCGTAGAATTTGTACCTCTCTGTCACGCGGTGCTGTGCTGCGGTGACCTGACCAGCCTCAGGAGGCCCCGTCCATGCCCAAGTTCGCCTATGAAGGTCGCGGAGCCGACGGCGGAGTCAAGAAGGGGGACATCGAAGCGGCGGACCTCGACGCGGCGCGCGCTCGACTCCGGCTGATGAAGATCCAGACCTCCTCGCTGAAGGAGAAGAAGGGCTTCGGTGCGCTCGACCTGAACCTGCAGATCGGGTTCTTGAAGCAGAAGGTCACCACGAAGGACCTGGTCATCTTCACGCGGCAGTTCGCGACGATGATCGACTCGGGGCTGCCGCTGGTCCAGTGTCTGGACATCCAGGCCAAGCAGGCTCCGAACCCGACGCTGCGTGAGCAGCTGACCGAGGTGAAGGCCGCGGTCGAGTCCGGAACGACGTTCGCAGACGCGCTGAAGAAGTTCCCCGACACGTTCGACCCGCTGTTCCGCAACCTGATCGCGGCCGGTGAGATCGGCGGTATCCTCGACACCATCCTGAACCGCCTCGCGTCGTTCATGGAGAAGAACGAGAAGCTGAAGCGGAAGGTCAAGGGCGCCATGACCTACCCGATCGGCGTCATGATCGTCGCTGCCATCGTCACGGCCGTCCTCCTGATCAAGGTCGTCCCGACCTTCGAGGGCATGTTCGCCGAGTTCGGTTCGGCGCTCCCGGCCCCGACGCAGTTCGTCGTCGACCTGTCCTACTTCGTGCAGGACAGCTGGTACTTCATCCTCGGTGGAATCGTCGTGACCTACTTCACGGTCGGTCGCGTCTACAAGACGCCCAAAGGCAAGCTCGCGCTCGACGCGTTGCTGCTGCGTGCTCCCGTCTTCGGTGACCTCATCCGAAAGGTCGCGGTTGCCCGGTTCTGCCGGACGCTCGGAACGATGGTCAGCTCGGGCGTCCCCATCCTCGATGGCCTCGAGATCTGCGCGAAGACCGCTGGAAACCAGATCATCGAGAACGCCGTCCTCAAGGCGCGACAGTCGATCTCCGAAGGTCGCACCATCGCCGAGCCGATCGCGGAAGCGAAGGTGTTCCCGGAGATGGTCTGCCAGATGATCAGCGTCGGTGAGAACACCGGTGCGCTCGACATCATGCTCAGCAAGATCGCCGACTTCTACGACGACGAGGTCGACCAGTCGGTCGAGAACCTGACATCGCTCATGGAGCCGATGATCATGGTCTTCCTTGGCGTGTTCGTCGGCGGCTTCGTCATCGCGATGTACCTGCCGATCTTCTCGATGGCGCAGTCCATCGGCTGAGGCTCGCGTGAACGAAGCCGGAGTCCGAGAGCTGCGGGCGCGGATCGTCCGATACATCCTGGTTCGCCTCCTCGTGGCGACCGGGATGCTCATCTATACGGGCATCCTGTACCTGTCGGACTACTCGATCGATGCGCCCGCCGATGCCCGGCGGCTCGTCGTCCTCGTCATCGGGATGTACGCGGTGCTCGGCCTGTCCGCGAGCGGTCTCGCGTGGGGCCGGACCGCCAACCCTATCCCGTACTCGGCGTACCAGATCGTCTGCGACACGGTGCTCATCACCGGCGTCGTCTTCACGTTCGGCGGGGTCCAGAGCCCGTTCGCCCTCCTCTACGCCATCGCTGTCGTCGGTGGCGCGTGGCTGGACTACCGACGCGGTGCCATCCTGGCTGCGGTCTGCAACGCCGTCGCGTTGCTGTTCGTGGCGGCGGTGTTGGCCGATGACTCCGACCGGAACACCGCGGCGGTGGTGTCGACCAACATCCTGGGCTTCTTCCTGGTGGCGTTGCTCTCCGGCGAGCTGGCGCAGCGTGTCCGGCGAGCGGGTGAGGAGCTCGCCCTGGCCACCGGACGGGCCGAGGCGCTGGCATCGGATCTGTCCCAGGTCCTCGAGAGCATCCGGTCCGGGCTGGCGCTGGTGGACACGGATGGACGGCTCCGCAGCGCGAACCGGGTCGCGCGCGAGCTGTTCCCCGACCTGGACGCCGAGGTCGTGGCCGACGTCGTGCCCGGGTACGACGAGTCGGACGACCGGGTCTGGGAGGTCCGAGTCGGGGCGGACACCAACCGCCGCGACATCCTGCTGACCCGTTCCACCGTAGGCGAGCAGAGCGTCCTGACGATGGAGGACATCACCGACCTGCGGGCGATGCAGCTGCGGGTCGCGCGCGAGGAGCGACTCGCGGCTGTCGGGCGGCTGTCCGCTGGTATCGCCCACGAGATCCGGAACCCGCTGACGTCGCTGTCCGGCGCCATCCAGCTGCTGGACCTGTCGAGTGGGGACGAGCGGCTGCGCTCCATCATCGGACGCGAGGTCGATCGGCTGAACCGCCTGGTCACCGACTTCATGCACGCCGGCAGTCCCCCCGAGCTCCGGAGGATCGACACCGACGTGAACGGCCTGATCGGTGACGTGGTCGATGCGTTCCGTGCCGACCCGCGGTACGCCGACAACGTGGTCGTCGCGTTCGAGCCGCGCCCGCTGGACCCGCTCTTCCTGGACCGGGATCAGGTGAAGACCGTGCTGTGGAACCTGCTGCTGAACGCAGCGCAGCACATGCCCCGGGGTGGCGCCATCCAGGTGGGCGCCGAGCGGATCGGCGACCGCGTCCGCATGCTCGTGACCGACGAGGGCACTGGAATCGCCGAGGAGGACCTCGACTCCATCTTCGACCCCTTCTTCACGCGGCGCGCGGGTGGGACCGGCCTGGGTCTGGCGACGGTCGAGCGGGTCGCTCGCCAGCACGGCGGCGATGTGTGGGTCCACAGCACGCTCGGGAAGGGCACGACCTTCGGAATCTGGCTACCCGCACGGGCCGAGGAACAGGAGAAGGCAGGTGGCTGACGAACGCGTCCTGGTGGTCGACGACGAGCTCTCCATGCGGGAGTTCCTGGCCATCCTGCTCGAGCGCGAGGGCTACTCGGTGGACACCGCGTCCTCGGGAGAAGACGCCTTGGTGAAGCTGGCCGCCTCGACGTACGACCTCGTCCTCACCGACCTGACGATGCCCGGCATGGACGGCATGGAGCTCATCCGTCAGGTCCGAGGCGCCGCCGCTGGGCACCCGCGGGACGTGCCGGTCGTCATGGTGACGGCGTACGGCAGCACCGAGAGCGCGGTCGAGGCCATGAAGGAGGGTGCCAGCGACTACGTCCTCAAGCCCTTCAACAACGACGAGCTCCGCTTGGTGATCCGCAAGGCGCTGGGCGTGCGCGCGCTCGTCGAGGAGAACGTCCAGCTCCGCCGCGAGCTCAAGGGCAAGTACGGGTTCGAGAACATCATCGGCACCAGCCCGGCGATGGAGGCCGTGTACGACATGGTGCGGCGCGTGAAGGACTCGCGGATCTCCTGCCTCGTGCACGGTGAGAGCGGGACGGGAAAGGAGCTGGTGGCTCGGGCCATCCACTACTCGGGGCCGCGGGCCAGCAAGCCGTTCGTCGCTGTGAACTGTGGCGCCATCCCGGAGACGCTCATCGAGTCCGAGCTCTTCGGCTACAAGAAGGGCGCGTTCACGGGCGCGAATCGCGACAAGGACGGCTTCTTCCGGGCGGCGCACACCGGCACGCTGTTCCTGGACGAGGTCGGCGAGATGCCGCTGCACGCTCAGGTCAAGCTCCTGCGGGCCATCGCCGAGCGGAAGGTCGTCGCGGTCGGCGACACGATGGAGCGGGATGTGGACGTACGGATCGTGGCCGCCACGAACCGTGACCTCGAGGAGGAGGTCCGGGCCGGTCGGTTCCGCGAGGACCTCTTTTACCGGCTCAACGTCGTGAAGATCGAGCTGCCGCCGCTGCGGGCTCGCCGGGGGGATGTCCGGCTGCTCTGCGACCACTTCGTCCAGCGGTACGCCAAGGAGTACGGGAAGAACGTTCGGGGGGTCGCCGACGATGCGCTCTTCGTCGTCGAGGCGTACTCCTGGCCCGGAAACGTCCGCGAGCTCCAGAACGCCATGGAGGGGGCGGTCGCTCTGGAGCAGGAGAACCTGGTCACCCTGAACTCACTCCCGCGTCGCCTGGTCAAGCGCCTCGAGAGCTCCGGCTCTTCGCAGGACCACACGCCCCGGTCGACCGAGTTCCCGCCAGAGGGCGTGGACCTGGACACCCTTCTGTCGGACTTCGAGCGCGGCTACCTCGTCGCAGCCCTGGACACCGCAGACGGGAACAAGACGAAGGCGGCGAAGCTGCTCGGGATGTCCTTTCGGAGCTTCCGTTACCGGCTTGCGAAGTACGACATGGACGAGGGTTGACGCGTCCACAGACGCTCCGCGTCGATCTGACGTTTTTTGTCAGTCCGATCTGACGTTTTTCGTCACTCCGAACAATCGATCTTAGTCAAGTGGCTGAAATCACGTCGGGGGAAAGTTGGAACGGATCTTGTATGAGGGGAGGGTGTCCTCGAACGCACGAGCGACCCCACCCACCACACCCCATTGCGGAGTACCCAAATGTTCAAGAAGGGATTCACCCTCGTCGAGCTCATGATCGTTGTCGCCATTATCGGCATCCTGGCCGCGATCGCCATTCCGAACTTCGTCGAGATGCAGTACCGCGCCAAGCGTGCTGAGAACCCGGCCAACGTCGACGGTATCAAGACCGCTGAGATGGGCTACGACGCCGCGTTTGACAACTTCATCGTGTGCGGGAACACTCCCGGTCTCACGCTGAACAAGAAGGTCCAGACCTTCCTGCCCACGGGCAGCGGTTACGACACCCTCGGCTGGCAGCCCGATGGCCCCACCCGTGGTTCGTACGCCGTGTCGACCACTGCGCCCGGCGCCAGCACCCCCGGCGGTGACTTCATCGTCACGGGCCTCATCGATGTCGACGACGACGACGTCCTCGCGAGCTACACCGCGACGAAGTCCGTCAACACGACCTTCAACAACAAGAACGACACGTACTGAGTCTTTCTTCCTGAAGGCAACGCGGGCGGATGGTTCACACCATCCGCCCGTTTTGTCGTTTGGGTCGTCAGTCTGTTAGGGTCTGGGCATGAACGCGCACCAGGAGCGAAGCCAGGAAGGCTTCACCCTAGTCGAGCTGATGATCGTCGTTGCCATCATCGGCATCCTGGCGGCCATCGCCATTCCAAACTTCCTGGCCGTCCAGTACCGCAGCAAACGGGCTGAGCTACCGATCGTCGTGGCGAGTGTTCGGCACGCTGAGTTCGTGTACGACGGCCTTTACGACGGGTACATCGCGGCCGCTCCCCACCCGACCGAGCCGCTCAGCAAGTCTGCGCGCAGTTGGGGCGCCGGGAACGACGGGTTCAACCACCTGGGATTCCTGCCCGACGGTGCGGTGAGAGGGACTTACGAGGTCGTCACGGTCGCCGGTCGAGCCACGTCGAACGGCGGCGAGTTCACCGTCATCGGCATCCAGGACCTGGATCGGGACGAGGTGTTCTCGAAGTACACCGCGACCAATGTGCGGGCCATCGAGCCCTTGACGAAGAACGACGTCTACTGAGCTGACCCCCGGAGCGGAGCGGGTCGTGGCGGTCGCCTTGGTCGCGGCGCTGGCCGCGGCGTATGGGCCGAGTGTGCTCTGTGGGTTCGTCTGGGACGACACGCCGCTGGTCGTGAACAACCTGCTCACGTCGGAGCTGTCGAACGTCGGCGCGTTCTTTCGCTCGGACCTGTGGCAGACGGCGGGAGGGGCCGAGTCCGACAGCGGCTACTACCGACCGGTCATGCTGCTCAGCCTCGCGGTCGACCGGGCCCTCTGGGGTGCGTCTGCCGCGGGTCATCACCTGCAGTCGCTGCTCTGGCATTTCGCGGGCTGTGCAGCCCTGTTCGCGCTGCTCAGGCAGTTGGTCGCCCCGGCGGCGGCCTGGGTGGGTGTGGCGCTGTTTGCGCTCCATCCCGTTCAGAGCGAGGCGGTCATCTGGATCGCAGCGCGGAACGACCTGATGGCCGGAGCGTTCCTGTTCGCCGGGGTCGCGTCGCTGCTTCCCCGCGACGCGTCGCCGGCGCGGATCGCCGCCGGCGGTGCGCTCGTGCTGCTGGGGATGCTCTCCAAGGAGAGCGCGGTCTTCGCGGTCGTCCTGCTGCTGTTCCTGGACCTGGCGCATTTCGGTCGGCCGGTCGGTGGCGCTCGGTACGTGGCCGCGGGGGGCGCGGTCGCGGTCTGGTTCGGCCTCCGGAGCTGGGCCGGCATCGAAGGCGCGAGCGTGCCGGACACGGGCCAGCTCGGCTGGTTGGCCGGGAACTTCGGCCAGGTCGGCGGGCACTACCTGCTCAAGGTCTTCCTGCCGCATCCTCTGTCGAACGGCGAGACGGCCGAGTACCTCGATCACGGCCTCGCCGCGCTGGGTGTCGCCTGGCTCGCTGGGGTCGTCGCCGCGGGCCTGGCTGTCCGTCGTGGTGGTCGCCTGGCCATCGCGGGGCTTGGCCTCGCCGTACTGGCCCTCGGCCCGGCGCTGTTGACGGTCGCCGTTCGCGGGCAGCTCGGCGAGCGCTATCTCTACCTGCCCATCGGTGGGCTCGCCCTGGCATTGGCTGCGGCCTGGCCTGCGCGCATCCGTGCGTCGCTGGGTGCGCTCCCGGTCGCCCTGGTCGCGGTCGGGCTCATCGCCGCGCGCACACCGGACTGGGCCGACGACGTGTCGCTGTGGGGCTCGGCGGCCGAGACGACGCCCAACCCGTACTCCTGGACGAGCTTCGGCTTCGCATTGTCCGAAGCGGATCGCCCAGCAGAGGCCTGGCCTTGGTTCCTCCGGGCGTTGGAGCACCCCGTGCCCTACGCCGACGCGTGCGGGCCGGCCGTGCGGCTTCCCTTGAAGGTCGGTGACCTCGATGCCGCAGCGCATGCCGTCGGGCTGACCGAGGGCTGCGACACGAGCCCGCGACTGGCGGGTCTCCGCGCGCTCGTGACGCTCCAGACGGGGGACTTCGAGGGTGCAGCCCGAATCGTCGAGCCCCACCGAGGGGTCGAGGACGCGCGTCTGCCGCTCGTCGAGGCGGCACTCGAGCTGGAGGAAGGGGACGAGGCCGCCATGCTCGCGATCGCGCAGCGGATGCCTCAGCCGCAGGCCTTCGGAGACCAGGTGCGGGCGCTGCACGGCATCGCGGCTGCGGCCCGGGATAGGATCCCGCGGTGAGCCGTCTGTTCCAACTCTCGTGCCTCGGTATCGCCTTGCTCGGGGGCTGGGGCGCCCACCTGGCCCAGCAGGAAGTGGACGTCGGGCGTCGGGAGGCGGACGCCCAGCGCGACCTCCTGGTGATGCCGAGCGCCCAGGCCACGCGGGTCGCGACGCTGGATCTCCATGGTCCGGCTGCGGCGGTGATGTGGGTCCGCAGCGTGCTCGAGTTCGGCGAGAAGCTGGGCCGCTGGAGCGATCCCGAGTGGCAGCGCTGGTTCTCTCGCATGATCGAGACGACCGTCACGCTCGACCCGGCCTGGCGCACGCCCTTCTTCTTCGGCGGCGTGATGCTGCGGGTGGCTGGCAACGCCGAGCTCAGCACGGACGTCTTCGTCCGCGGCCACGAGTCGTTTCCGGACGACTCCTACTTCCCGTTCGCGGCGGGGATGAACGCCTACCTGCTCGACGAGGACTACGACGAGGCCGCCCGCTGGCTGCTCATTGCGGCCGAGCTCCCCGATGCGCCCGACTGGTACCGCATCTCCGCAGCCACGATCAAGCGGTCGGGCGAGGACCGGCCGACAGCCGTACGGTACCTGCGCGAAGAGGTCGCCCAGACCTCGGACCCGGCGCTGCGTTCAGGGCTGTTGGCGCGGATCGCGACGCTCGAGCACGACGAGTACTCCGAGCGACTGACCGACGCGTGTCGGCGGTACGAGAGGGACCACGGCGTCTGGCCAGAGGACCTCGAGCTCCTGGTCGAGGCGGGCCTGGCCGTGGAGATCCCGCCGGATCCGCTCGGCGGCGTCTGGGTCGAGGACGTCGGCTTCATCGTGTCCGACACCGTCCGCGCGTTGTCCCAGCGGTCACGCCGACGGAAGGAACGCAACATGCTGCGCTGGCGAGCCCGTTGAGCGACTGGATCCTTGGGCTGGGGACCAGCCTCGGGGATCCCGCGGTACTGGAGCTCGCGGTTCGACTCCTCGATGCGTCCGGTGCTCGCGCTTGCCGCACATCTCGGATCTGGCGAAGCCCCCCGGCCGGCGGGGTCGCCCGCGGTGCGTTCCACAACGCGGCCGTGCGGGTGCGCTGGGAAGGGAACGCGGCGGCGCTGCTCGCGCTCTGTCAGCACGTCGAGCGCCGGCTGGGTCGCAAGCCGACCGCGCGCTGGGGCGATCGCGTGCTCGACATCGACATCCTGTGGTGGTCCGGCGGCAGCGTCCGTCGCCCCGGCCTGCGGGTGCCGCATCCACGCCTGGCCGAGCGAGCGTTCGCCTGGCTCCCTGCCCAGGAGGTCGGCTTGCCACCCCTCTGTTCTGGGGCACTTGTGTCACGGCCGACGCCCGTCCCAGTCGGTGTCCTTCCCTCGGCCCGCTCCGACCGTTATCCCCGGTCCACCACGGGAGCCTTGGGCATGAAGTTCTTCATCGACACCGCCAACCTCGACGAGATCCGTACCGCACACCGGTGGGGAATCGTCGACGGCGTCACGACCAACCCGTCGCTCATCGCCAAGGAAGGCGGGGACTTCATCTCGACCATCGCGGAGATCTGCACGATCGTCGACGGCCCGGTCAGCGCCGAGGTCGTGGCCGAGGACGCCGACACGATGGTGCGCCAGGGCAAGCTCCTGGCTCGCGTTCACGACAACGTCGTGGTCAAGGTCCCGCTCACCGTCGAGGGCATCACGGCCACGAGCCGCCTGTCCGCCGAGGGCATCAAGACCAACGTGACGCTCTGCTTCCAGCCGATGCAGGCGCTGCTCGCCGCCAAGGCGGGCGCGACGTACATCTCGCCGTTCATCGGTCGCATCGACGACATCAGCTGGGGTGGCACCGAGCTCATCGCGCAGATCGTCGAGATCTACTCGAACTATCCGGACCTGGACACCCAGGTCCTGGCCGCCTCGATCCGCCACCCGGCCCACATGGTCGAGTGCGCGCTGGCCGGAGCCCACGTCGCGACGATCCCCTTCGGCGCCATGCGGAAGCTCTTCAACCACCCCCTGACGACCAGCGGAAACGCCGCGTTCACGAAGGCCTGGGAGGGTGTGCCGGACTCGGACATCGAGGGTCAGGTCACGGCATGGCTGGCGAAGAACGGGCGGTAAGACTACACCCTGAATGAGTCCTCATTCAGAGTCTGGAGTCGGTCCCCGTGGCGCCCACGGACAAGCAGCGTGACAAGCGGTCTCGAATCATCGACGCGGCCGTCGAGGTGTTCGCCTTCAAGGGCTTCCACGCCGCGCGCGTGACGGACATCGCCAAGGCGGCCAGCGTCGCCGACGGCACGATCTACAACTACTTCAAGAGCAAGGAGGACCTCCTGCTCTCCATCTTCGAGGAGAAGATGGATGAGCTCCGTGAGGGCCTCGTCGTCGAGCTCGCCGAGATCGACGAGCCGCTCGACAAGATCCGGCACTTTGCCCGCCATCACTTCCGCCAGGTGCGGGAGCAGAGCGCGGTGGCCGAGGTGCTCCAGGTCGAGCTCCGGACCAGCAAGAAGTTCATCAAGGACTACAAGCCCGAGAAGCTCTTCGCCTACCTGGGGATCTTCAACCAGCTCGTCGCCCAGGGCCAGGCCCAGGGCGTGATCCGGGCGGACGTCGATCCCTTCGTGACCGGCTGGGCGTTCTTCGGCGCGCTCGAGGAGATCGGTCTCCTCTGGGTGCTGTCCGCGAACCGCGAGCGGCACTTCGATCTGGACGGCGCTGCCGACCGGATCGCCGACCTGTTCATTCGGGGCATGGCCCCTTGAAACCCTGGCGGCCGATTCCGGTCGCCCCCACAGAAACCCCACCCTGGAGTGCCAAGTGAAGATCGGCGTCTGCCTCAAGCAGGTTCCCGACTCCGAGCTCCGCGTGAAGATCAACGCGGACCGGAGCGGCATCGTCCCCGACGACATCAAGTGGACGATCAACCCTTACGACGAGTACGCCCTCGAGGCGGCTCTTCAGCTCAAGTCGGCCGGCAAGGCCGACTCCATCGTCATCATCTCCATGGGTGACAAGGGCGCCGAGGCCCGCATCAAGGACGGCATCGCCCGCGGCATCAAGGTCGGCACCGAGGCGGTCCGCCTCGACGACCCCGCGTTCGCCGGCAGTGACGCGCTCGGTACCGCTCGCATCCTCGCTGCGGCCATCAAGAAGGCCGAGGTGGACCTCGTCCTCTGCGGCAAGGTCGCGATCGACAACGACAACATGCAGGTCCCGGCCATGATCGCGGAGCTGAACGGCTGCGCCCAGATCACGGTCGTCGACAAGCTCGACGTCGAGGGCGACACCGTCACGGCGAACCGCGTGGGCGGCGGCGGAAACGTCGACACCGTCCAGGCCAGCCTCCCGGCCGTCGTCACCTGCGAGAAGGGCCTCAACACCCCTCGCTTCGCGAGCCTGCCCGGCATCATGAAGGCCAAGCGCGCGAAGATCGCGGTCTGGGGTCTCGATGACCTCGGCCTCGACGCCTCGCAGGTCGGTTCGGCCGGAGCCCTCGTCGAGATGGGCGAGTGGAGCCTCCCCCCGGAGCGCCCCGCCGGTCGCATCATCGACGGCGCCAGCAACGAAGAGAAGGTCCAGAAGCTCGTGGCGGCTCTCCGCAACGAAGCCAAGGTCGTCTGAGCACCCCCTTTTCAAAGACTCTTTTCAAAAGAATCTGGAGTAATTCAAATGGCTTCTGGAACTCTCGTTCTCTGTGAGCACGATGGCGGCGTCTTCAAGAAGACGGCGTACGAGCTGCTCGGAAAGGCCGCTGAGCTGGGCGGCGACGTCTCGGCTCTCGTCATCGGTGATGCCGATGCGGCCAGCCTCGGTGCCTACGGTGCCGGCACCGTCTACCACGCCACCGGCGACGTCTTCGGCGCCTACAACACCGGCGCCTGGGCCAAGGCCCTGTCCGCCGCGGTCGCAGCCAGCGGTGCTGCGGTCGTGCTCGCCCCGGCCTCGGGTCAGGGCAAGGACTTCATCCCGCGTGTCGGTGCCCGCATCGGCGCTGGCGTCGTGTCCGAGGTCACCGGCCTCGTGAGCGACGGCGGCAAGGTCGTCGGCACCCGCCCGGTCTACGCCGGCAAGGCCTTCGTGTCCTGCTCGGTGAAGTCGGACGTGGCGCTCTTCACCGTGCGTCCGAACAGCTTCCCGGCCCCTGTGGCGGGTAGTGGCTCGGCCAGCGTGGTCGCCCTCGACCATGGCGCCAGCGATGCCGACGTGCAGGCGCGCGTCGTCTCCTCGGAGGCGGCTGCCAGCAAGGTCGCGGACCTGACCGAGGCCGAGCGCATCGTGGCGGGTGGTCGCTCGCTGAAGAGCCTCGAGGCTTTCGACGAGGTCATTCGTGGCCTCGCCGGCAGCATCGGTGCCACCCCCGGCGCCTCGCGTGCCGCGGTGGACGCGGGCTACGCGGGCCACGGTGACCAGGTCGGTCAGACCGGCAAGGTCGTGAACCCGCAGCTGTACATCGCCGCGGGCATCAGCGGTGCCATCCAGCACCTGGCCGGCATGCGGACCTCGAAGGTCATCGTGGCGATCAACAAGGATCCGGAGGCGCCGATCTTCAAGCACAGCACCTACGGAATCGTCGGTGATCTGTTCGAGATCTGCCCGCTGCTGCAGAAGGAGTTCGAGGCGCTCTAGCCCCGAACATCCGTCGAAAGACCAGAAGGCCCCGGGCGTTATACTCGGGGCCTTCCTGCATTTGGGCGATCTGCTTGGCACAGACAGGCCACGACGGCGCTTCCGAGCGCTCGGCCACCGAGAGATGGCTCGAGCAGGCGGTGATCCGTCTCGTCGAGCAGGGTGACTGGCGAGGGACGATCCGACTCGTCGAGCGCTGGTCCGTGACGGGCGAGCCCACGCCGGCCGCTCGGCTCGGTCAGGCACGCGCGTTCCTGAGCCTGCGCCTGATGGATCGGGCCTGGGTTCGGCTCAAGGAGGTCGCTGACGCCCAGCCCGACGACGTCGAGACGCTCGCGCTCACCGCCGAGATGTTCATCGAGCGTGGGTGGCCGGTTCGAGCCCGCAAGCTCCTCGAGCGTTGCCAGGCTCGCCGACCGGAAGACGCGCGCATCCTGGGCCTCGTGAACGCGAGCAAGGAGCCGCCTCGGGCGCCCGCCTCGAACGCGCGCGAGCTGGAGAAGACAGGCACGCACGCCCAGCAGCTCGAGCTCGCCGAGCGGTTCATGGCCTCGGGCAGCTTCCTGCGCGCCAAGGCCATCCTCGAGCGGCTCAATCGGGTGCAAGGGGACTTCCGACCGCGGGTCGAGGACCTGCTGTGGGGCCTCGGCGCGGAGTTCGCGCGCGAGGAGGGCGACCCCATGGCGTTGGCCCGTGCGCTCCTCCCCGATCTCCTCGGTGTCTCCGATGACTCGGGCGGGGACATGTACTCGAGCAGCGAGGTCACCTCGGCGGGTGAGCGCCGCGAGGTCGAGGGCGACCACGAGAACTTCCCGAGCCTGTTCCGCCGCGTCGACCAGCTCGAGGAGGGCCACACGACCGAGGAGGTCACGCTCATCTCGAAGCTGGCCACGCTCGAGGAGCTCCAGCGCCGGGACCCCACCGACGACACGTTCAGTGGCTACAACCCGAACTCGCGCGAGGCGGACACCCAGATCCGCATGGTCATCCGCAAGGACGGGCAGGACGACGAGGACGACCGCGGTCACGTGAAGCGGGACGAGGAGCACTACAAGCTCCACGAGACGCTGAACCTGAAGGACTACCTGGCGAGCGTCGGCATGCAGGCCCCCGACATGGGCGGCGATCTCGACGACGACGAGGTCAACCTCGAGGAAGAGGACGAGGACCTGGTCGTCGTCACGAAGCGCGAGGTCGGGCCCGAGGACCCCACGGCGGCCGAGCCGGACACCCAGGAGCTGGGGCGCCCCATCGAGGTCATCGAGCAGCCGCTGCCGGGCCTGCTCGAGCCGATCGTCAAGCAGCAGCGGGAGATTCCCGAGTTCGACCCGGTCACGGTCGGCGAGCCGGCCCCGCCGATCCGCGAGCGGCTGCCCCGCGAGCCGTCGGAGAGCGAGGAGCTCGTGCCCATCGGCGGCTTCAACGCTGGGCCCCGGGTGGTCGCGCTCATCGTCGCGGTCCTGGTCGTCGGCGCGCTCGTCGTGAAGGGGGGCATGGGCATGGCGGACCGGCTCACCGCGGCCGGTGTCGTGGACGAGACGCTCGCCACCATCTCGAGCGGGCAGTACGCAGCCGTTCGGGACGCGGACCGGAGCCTGGACGCATCGCTGGCCGCACACGTCGAGCCTCGCGGTGCCTACCAGGCCGCGGCGGGCCTGGTCGACCTGGTCCTGTGGGCCGAGTACACCGGCGACCCCCAGCACCTGGCGAGCGCACGACAGGCCCTCGACCGCGCCGCCGAGCTGGGCGCTCCGGACGAGGCGCTGTCCCTCGCGACGGCCTACCGCGCCTACTACGAGGGCGACCTCGAGCTGGCCGCGACGACCCTGACGGGGCTCGAGCGCTCGGCCGAGGTCGCGCGGCTGGACGCGCTCGTAGCAGCGGAGCGTGGCCAGCGGGAAGCGGCCATGACCGCGGCGGACGAAGCGGTCGCCCTGGGCGCTGGCCCCCGGTACCACCTGTCCCGGTCGAAGGTCTGCCAGCAGCTCGGAGACACCGCCTGTGCGACGGCCTCGGTCGAAGCGGCGCTGGGGGCCGATGCGGGTCACCCCGAGGCGATGCTGCAGTCGCTGGTCCTGCTCAGCGCCGAGCGGTCCCCGACGGCGCAGATCCGCGGCCTGGACGGGTTCTTGAAGGCCGGCGAGCTGCCCCCGCGCGTCGCCGGAGCGGCCCATGCGCGCAAGGCCGAGCTGCACGCCCGGTTGGGGCAGCCGACCGAGGCCGCGGCGGCGCTGGATGCGGCGGTGGCCATCGACCCGGCGAACCCCGAGCTGCTGTACGCGCTCGGCGCCCGGTACGTCCGCGACAACCGGCTCCTGGACGCGCTCGCCTCGCTCGAGTCCGCCGTCCAGGCGCGTCCGTCCGAGCTGCGGTTCCAGGCGGCGCGCCTTCGCGTACTGACCGAGCTCGACCGCGTGGATGAGGCCGTGGCGGCCCTCGAGGCCCTGCCTTCCGCCGTCAGCGCCCACCCGCGTCGACCCGTGCTCGACGCGACGGTCCAGCTGGTCTCGCTGTCGGATCCGGAGACGGCGCTGAAGACCCTCGATCCGCTCGGCAGCGCGGGGGACCCCGAGGTCCGCTACCTGCAGGGCCTGGCCTATGGCGAGCTCGACCGGCCGCTCGATGCGGAGCCGTTGCTGCTCCAGTCCGCCCCGGCGCTGCGCGCTTCCGAGGACCCCTTCACTCGACGCCTCGGCGCTCGGGCCTACGCCGCGGCCGCCTTGTACGGCCTCATGTCCGCGGATCAGGCCGCCACCGCCGAGGGCATCGCAGGCGCCGATCCCATCGTCTGGGTCCTGCTCGGGGACTTCTACGACGGCGTCGAGGACGTGCCCGCAGGCCCGTACTACGACCACGCGATCGCGCTGGGTCCGGACAACGCGCTGGCGCTCTACGCGCACGGCCAGTTCTACCTGGACGCTCGAGACAACCTGGCGCAGACGCGGCCGAGCTGGAGCGCCTACCTCGACCTGGATCCCAGCGGCGAGCGGGCGCGACGCGCGCGGGATCGGCTGGGTCGCTGAGGGTGGCCGTTGACTTGCGTCCCGCGGAACCCCACAGCTACGTTGGAATCTCGAGGGCACGGAGCGCGACGATGGATGTGAAGCGACCTCTGCCCCTGGGCCTCCTGCTGGGCACCGCGTGCATCGGCCAGGGCACGCCCGAGTGCGACACGGCGACCGGCCTGGGCTGCTCCGAGGGGGACTCGGACACCGACGTCGACGCCGACACGGACGTCGACTCCGACCTGTTCGACCCGTGGCTCTTCACCGTCGAGATGCACACCGGCTACGACGGCGAGCACCTGGTCCCGTACTTCGTCGAGGGGACGGAGATCGCTCCGTACGCGGTCGTGCGAATCTACGACGAGCGCTATCGAGACGATCAGCCGGACCAGTTTGTATGCGAGTGGTCTGCGCGGATGGTGGAGCGCGAGACGACGGACCTCGGGGTCGAAACGCTGTGGCAGGGGTTCAACGTCACGTTCGAACACAACCCGGATGCCGTACGGAACGACTGCGACAACTTTCCGAGCGGTCAGTGGGCGGACGGCGCGCCGACCGAGGCCCTCGAGGCGCTCGACTTCGGCTTCGGGTGGGCTCCGCTGTCGGCCGGTATGGCTGCCGACTTGGAGTCCGCCTATACCAATGCTGGGATGGCATGGAGTGACTACGAGCCGTACGCTTTCGGAGTCTACTGGTCTGTGCTGGAACGAACCACGGGCGGAACCGTTCGGACGACGGAGGAAATGGGATACGGATACTTCGATCGCGTCGATGAGGAGATGTCCCTCGTGTTCGGGGAGTCTGGGCTCGTGTCCTACGTTTCAGTGGTTGAAGGGATGCCCGAGCGCGCCGCCGTTGAGACCTACTATTATTACGGCTTCGACGTTGACTCCGTCCTGAGAAGGTGATGTTCAGGAGGATCGAATAGCCGCTCACGGCCGACGGCGGAGATGGACCGCGACCCGAAGCCTGCTGTGATGTTGTCGTGGCGAGATGGAGCTGACCGCGCCGCGCGAATCGAAGTCGGACCTCTACAACTGACTGTACCGAAAGGGTCGCGAGTCCAAGATCTCACACACGCCGCACCATCGTCGGGAACGAGAGCACCGGCACAGCCCGCGATTGGCCTTGGTGGAGAGCCGCCGATCGGCCACCGTCCCGGCCGACAGGCGTACAACACCAGCGAGCTTCGTCCGGCAGTGTCGCGTCCTGGGGCTCACGCCGCACGCGGCCGGGGCAAGCGCTGCGTCGCCGCCCGACGGTCAAACCACGCGAGGCGCCTCCCAGCTCGTTGGACTAACCGCAGATGTCGTCCGGAGGGTCTTCGCAAAAGACCTCTGTTTCGCCCTCGCATCCGTCGGTCCCAGCCCCTCCGTTCAGCGCATCGACTCCCGCGCCGCCAACGAGTTCATCGTTGTCGTTGCCGCCGTTCAGCGAGTCATTGCCTCCCTCCCCACACATCCGATCAACACCCCCACCGCCGTACATCACGTCCGCGTCGGCCGAACCGACGAAGTCGTCGTAGCCACTCCCTCCGTATGCCGTTGCTCCACTCTTCAGGAAGATGGTGTCGTCGTCGCCTTCGCCGCGGTATTTTTGGGTCGCGCCGGAGTGCGTGGTGCCTTCGACCCGGTCATCACCGTCGCCACCGAAGACCTCAATGGAACCAGGCTTTCCGATGTCGCCGAAGTCCCCATTGGACAGGTGGATCGTGTTCGCATTCTCGTCACCAAAAAGCTCGACGGTATAGGTGAGTCCGGTGGGAGTAATCTCGCAGCAGAATTCATCGTTGTCGGCGTTGATTCCGTAGAACTGCCAGCTCGAACTGGGAGACTCGCCGAATAGGTAGGAAGCCCAGTTGGATTCGCCTGCGAGGTCGCATGAGACGTAGTGATCAATCTCCTGTGGCCCCGGGGGCACGTCGGAGCAAACATCAGTGCCCCCGGGATCGCAATCGTCATCGCTGAAGTCGAATGTGCCTTCCCCCGCGATGGTCACGCTACTTGGGCACGTTGCGACTGCAGGATTCGAAGAAAGTACTAGCGCAACGAGCCTGTTGCCCCCCTTGTGTGTTTGTGCGTCCTGAGGATTGGGTAGCGCCACCCACGCCCTGTTGCAACCCTTGGCCGGGACAATCGGATACGCTTCAGTGTGCTCCTAACTCTCCTGGCCTGTGCTCCCGATCCCGGCGGCGACGTCGTCTGGGCGGTCGACTACGCCACGGTCACCGTGGACGCGTTCGGCGTCGAGGGCCAGCACGTCTGGGTCTTCTACAGCGAAGGCTGGGACAAGAAGTACGACGAGGCCTACCACTCCTGCACGCTGCTGCAGTCGATCACGGGTGACCTCGTCGACCCCATAGACGGCTGCGCGGACTGTCAGGCCACCTACGCCATCGAGACCGAGGACCTGGAGTCGGATTGCCTGGGGACGGTCGGCGCCGAGCCGGCGTACGGCGGGCTGGCGGTCATCGGCATCGGCTCGGTGGCGGAGGACCTGGCCGACGACGACCCGCACCCGGGCGACAGCCTGGGCTGGTACCTGAGCTTCGACGGGGTGGCGGCCGAGTCACACGGCTGGGCCTACGCCGACGACCTGGACTACGACCGCGAGGTCGAGGACGGCTGGGTCGACGGGCAGGTCTACACGCTGTGGCCCGCATACGCCTGGGATCTGGGTGAGTAGCGACTCCGGCTTCGGCGCGGTTAGTCTCCAGATCAGGCAGGGCGCTCGGAGCGCAGGATGAAGCGCATGAAGACGTTCATGGACGGGCGTTGGCTCGCGGTGGTGCTCGCTGGCGGCTTCGTCGCGTGCTCTGCCGATGGGTTGTCGAACGCCCGTCTCGACTCCGCGACCGGCGACCCGACAGAGGACACCGGTCCAGACACTGACGACTCTGGCGAGCTGCTCGCCGACGCCGCCTGGTTCGCGCTGGACGGCGAGATCGAGCTGATCGACGGGTCCGCCTCTGTGGCGACGATCAACATCCGCTTCCTGGCCGACGAGGTCGGCGAGGGCACGCTGTGCACGGACGCCTTCGAGGTGCTCGCGATGCAGCCCCGTGACGTCCCGGATCCCCTCGTCTTCCACTGGTGGGACGTCGTGATCGAGCCGGCGAGCGGTTCGTGTGCGGGCGCCGAGCGGCTGCCGTCGTCGCTTCGGTTCGGCCTCGGCGAGCTGTACCCGCAGGTGGTCGCGGGCGTCGACCAGCACGGGCTCGGGGACGTGAAGGACTCGCTGTACGGGAGCTACGCGAGCTTCGACGCCCCGGTCGGAGACGGCGTCGACCAGACGACCTACGCCTATGGCTACGCGGGCACCGAGGGTGACCGCCTGGGCGAGACCGCTGCCGTGGAGGCCGGGCCGATGCCTGACGGGCTCTACCTGGTGACGGCGTTCTACCTGTTCGAGCTGCCGCCCGAGGAGTAGCGGTCACCAGTTGAGCGTCGGCTCCTCGGTGAACCCCGCGCTGGCGAAGACGCGCCCGGACGTGTCGCAGTAGTGCCAGTCCGTGTCGACTCCCTGCAGCGTCTCCTGCGTCGGCACGTCGTTGCAGTAGGGCAGAACGCCGCCCTGGCTGGCGGTCAGGTGGTTCTTCGGCAGTCCGCCGTCGACCAGCACCGAGAAGTGTTCCCCCGGACCTTCGCCGTCGGTGTCGTAGCGGTTCTCCTGGATGTCGATCTCGGTCGGCCACATCATCTGCGAGGCGCCGTTCGCCATCATCGTGGCGTTCGCCTGGGCCAATGCCTCGCGCAGGCGACGCAGGCTCTGCTGGGTGGCGGCGCGCTCGTCGGCGCCGACGCTGCGCTCGAGCGCGGGCGGGATGACCGAGGTCTCCGGTGCTGGAGGAGGGCGGACGGCCAGGGCGGCGGCGCCGAGGCAGATCACCCCGGCGAGCGCGGCCCCGCCGTACTGCACGACCGACGCGAGCCGGTGGAGCTGGACGGGTTCTCCGGCCGGACGGAAGCGCCGGACCAGGGCGACGACGGCCGCGCCGCGCAGGCGGGCACCGCGGGCCACCAGGTCCTTCTTCTGGGCCCCGGAGAGGCCGGTCGCGGCGGCGAAGTCGGCGTCCTGGACGTTGGCGCCCGCAAGGTCGCAGTCCCGCAGGTCGGCCCGCGCGAAGCGGGCGCCTCGCAGGTCGGCCCCCGCCAGCTTGCAGCCCTGGAGCGAGGCCGCGGTGAAGTCACAGGCCCGAGCGGAGCGAAGCGTCACTCCGGTGAGGCGGGCGTGGCGGAAGTCGCAGAGCTCGAGCTCGCCCAGCTCGCCGTCGATGATGGCCTCGGAGAACGAGCAGCTCACCGCGACCAGGTCCCCGAGCGCCGCCCGCTCGATCGTCGCTCCGGTCAGATCGGTGCTGGTCGCGCGAGCACCCGGCTGGGCCTGTGGCGCCGTGAGCCGCGCTCCTCGAAGGCTCGTCAGCGAGCAGGTGCCGACCAGCAGCGGCTTGTCGATGTGGGCGCCGTCGTAGCCGCAGCGGATGGCCTCCTGGATCGGAGCGCCACCGGCGATGCGGCCGCTGCGCGCCTCGTGCGCGAGCGTCACGCCGTGCTCGCCGCGCTTCCGAACGACGGGCCCGCGCCCGGGACCGACACGGAGATCCCACTCGGGGTGCAGCCAGCCGAGCAAGCGATGCGTTGTGGAGGGGATGCTCAAGGTGTCGAATTCTATCGTCATTTTGAGCCCGGACAGTTTTTGGCTTCCGGCGTGCTTAGATGTTCAGGTAAGTTGAACCTCGAGCACGGGCAAACCCATGCTGGCACTCCGAAACTCCATGACCACCGCACCCCTGCGAATCCCCAGGTTCGAGGCCGCGGAGGCCCGGATCTCCGCCTGGTTCGGAGCTCCGGTCTTCCGGGTGACGAGCGAAGGCGCCGCCGCCGAGCTGCACTTCGAGCCCGGCGATCTGTTGCTCGTCGATCACGGCGGCGTGTCCGCGGGCGATCTGGTCATGCTCGTTCCCCAACGGCACGGCCGCCCCATGCTCGGCCGCATGACGAAGGACGGGCTGGTCAGCGAGCCGGGCAAGGTCCCGGTCGCGCTCAACGGCCGCTGGCACGTGGCCGGACGGGTGACGCTGCGTGTGCGGCGCAACCCGCGGGCCTCGGCCCAGGTGCTGCCGTTCAACGACGCCCAGCCCCAGGCCCAGCTGCTGTTCCAGGACCCGAGCCGCATCGCGGACGGGCCGCACATCCACCTCGGGTTCGAGCGTGCGCTCGGCGATCTCGAGATCCAGCGTCTGCGTCAGCGTCTGCGCGGGTTCCGCATGACGGGTCGTGACGAGGCGCGGATCGCCCCGGCGGATCTGTTCGAGAACGCTCCGCTGGACGTTCTCGGAAGTCTGGTGGCAGAGCTTCGTCAGACGCTCGGCATCGCGGTCAAGGCGGTCCGGGCCGAGTCCCGCGACACGGCGCAGGCGGTCCTCGGGCGGCTCCCGTTCGACTCCGTGGCGGTCGTCCGCCCCGGCGCCCGGTACGCCCGGCCTGTTCGTGCCCCCAAGGCGGCGCCGGAGCTCTCCGAGGCGCGCCGGCAGCTCGGGCTGTTCAGCTAGTCCCCGAGCTCCTGGGCCGACGCTGGCGGTAGGCTGCGGCCGTGCAGAGCTTCAAGCCCCTCCTCGATCGACGCGCGCTGACCGGCGTGCTCCACCTCCCGCCGCTGCCGGGCAGCCCACGACCCGGGCCTGGCTTCGACGCCATCCTCAGCGGTGCCCTGCGGGACGCCGAGGTCCTGGCCGAAGGCGGTGCGCGCGGCGTCATCGTCGAGAACATGGGGGACGCGCCGTTCTCGAAGGACCACGTCGAGCCCCACGTGACCGCCATGCTCGCCATCGTGGCGCGCGAGGTGCGCGTGCGCTTCGGCGATCAGCTCGTGGTCGGGGTCAACGCCCTGCGCAACGACGGCCTCAGCTCGCTCGGCGCGGTGGCCGCCGCGGGCGGAGCGTTCGTCCGCGTGAACGTGCTCGTCGGCGTCATGGTGACCGACCAGGGCCTCATCGAAGGCAAGGCGCGCGAGGTGCTGACCTACCGGCGCCAGGCGGCCACGGAAGCGGCGATCGTCGCCGATGTGCTCGTGAAGCACGCCAGCCCGCTCGGGCCCGTCGACCTGGCACAGATCGCTCGGGACACGTTCCGTCGTGCCGGCGCCTCGGTGCTGGTCGCCAGCGGCTCGGGCACCGGTCAGCCGACGGATCTGGCCGAGGTGCGTGCGATGCGAGACGCCGTGCCCGAGGCCACCATCTGGGTCGGGAGCGGGGTCACGGGAGACACGGCGCGCAAGGTCGGCCGGGTGGCGGATGGAGCCATCGTGGGCACCTGGCTGCACAAGGACGGAGACGTCCGGGCGCCGCTGGAGCTGGGTCGTGTCCGGCGGGTGGCCGAGGAGCTCGGCCAGGGCTGACCTGCTGGTTCCCTGCCTAGTGAGCGAAGTACGCCACGAGCAGCGTCACCGCGAGGATCACCGCCGCCCAGGCCGCGGTCGTTCCGCTCGGCCAGGGCTCGCCCAGCGAGCGGGTGCCGGGAGAGAACGCCCGCGCGACCTGCGCCAGCGCCTTGTCCGTCCCGCTGAAGATCGCCGACTTGGTGCTGTCGATGACGCGCTGCGCGAACCGGCCGACCCCGAGCACCACCACAGGCGCCGCCTTCCGGTAGACCCAGTCGGTGTCCAGGATCGTGGCCCGCTTCTCGTCCGGGTACCAGCCCACCTTGTTCAGGAAGACGAAGGCCAGGATGGCGAACAGCAGCAGCTGGAGCTGCGTGACGACGTGGGTCATGTCGTACGCCGTCCACGCCACGGGGTACGGCAGCAGGTCGTACAGCGGCGACGGGAACACGCCGATGGCGATGCACAGGAACGCCGCGATGGCCATGGCCAGCAGCATGTTCAGGGGGGCCTCGCCCTTGACCGCCTGCACCGCCGGGTTCTTCGACTCATGCGCGAAGAAGGCGAAGTACGGCACCTTGATGCCGGAGTGGTCGAGCACACCCGCGCTGGCGAACAGCAGCACGAAGAACGCCACGGTGTGGTGCTCCTCGGCCGCCGCCGTGAGGATCATCGACTTGGTCACGAACCCGGAGAACAGCGGGAACGCCGAGATGGCCATGCCACCGATGATGCAGAAGGTCGCGGTGAACGGCATCTTCCGCCACAGCCCGCCGAGCTCGCTCGCCTTGGTGGTCCCGACCGCCTGCATGACCGCGCCCATGCTCATGAAGAGCAGGCCCTTGTAGACGATGTGGGCGAAGGCGTGGGCGGCGGCGCCGTTGATGGCCAGCTCGGTGCCGATCCCGACGCCGACGACCATGAAGCCCAGCTGGTTGTTCAGCGAGTAGGCGAGCACCTTGCGAAGGTCGTTCTCGATGACCGCGAAGAAGACCGGGAAGGCCGTCATCGCCGCGCCGATCGGGATGAGGATCTCGGTCCCGGCGTAGCCCCGGGCCAGCGCGTAGATGGCCAGCTTCGTCGAGAACGCCGACAGCCAGACGGTGCCGGTCGGCGTGGACTCCGGGTAGGCGTCCTGCAGCCAGTTGTGCAGGAACGGGAACGCCGACTTGATGCCGAAGGCCAGCAGGATGAGCCCGGTTCCGGTCGAGACGAGGCCCAGGTTGTCGAACGCCAGGCTGCCCGTGTCCGCGTAGTGCAGCAGTGTGCCGGCGAGCAGCAACACGCCGGAGAGCACCTGGATGACCAGGTACCGCATGCCGGTCTTGTAGCTGCGCTCGGTGCGCGAGGCCCAGACCAGGAAGACCGACGTGACCGCCGTGAGCTCCCAGTACACGAACAGCGTGATCAGGTCGCCGGCGAACACCGCGCCGATGGCGCCGCCCGCGTACGCGATGGCGGTGACGTGCTGCAGGTCGTCCTTCACGCGCAGGGCGAACAGGACGCTCAGGAACGCGGCCAGGTGGAAGACCGTGCCGAAGATGCGCGAGAGCTTGTCGACCCGCACGACCTCGAGGACGTACCCGAAGGCGTCGAGCTCGACGCCGTAATCCAGCGGCAACAGCCAGATCTGCGCCAGCCCGAGCAAGGGCAGCAGCAGCATCCACGCCTTCTTGGCGGCGCCGCTCAGGAATGGGACGGCGATCGCGCCGAAGACGAGGATCAGGCCCGGCGGGAGCGAGTACGCCAGCGAGGTGAGCTCACCCATGGTGGGCGTCCTCCCCGTCCGAGACCGTCGAGTCCGTCGAGTCCGCGGGCGGCTCGTCGTCGTAGTAGCCCTCGGGCCGGCTGATGATCTTGCGCAGCACGATGGCCGTCAGGACCAGGCCGACGAAGCTGATGAAGCCGTAGCCGCCGTGGAACCCAGGCCAGTTCTCGACGGCGTAGTGGCCGTGCTTCTCGTAGGTGAAGTCGAGCAGCACGACGACCACGCACGAGGCGTACAGCCCCCATAGAATCCACTTGCCCACGTTGGGCGGCACGCTGTGGGGTCCGTGACTCACATCGCCCCCAGCGGCTCGAGGAGGGCGCGCAGGTCGTCCGCGAAGACGAACAGCGCGAAGCATCCGAGCGCCGTGGCCACCAAGGGCGCCGTGCACAACAGCGGCGCCTCGTCGATGCCCTCGCCAGCGTGGTCGTCGTGCCCGTGCCCGTCGGCCTTCGCGGGCAGGAAGAAGCCACGGCCGATGATGGGCATGAGGTACCCGATGGACAACAGCGAGCTCAGCATGAGGACGCCGACGAAGACCCAGTCACGCGGGTCGCCGGCAGCGCCGAGCGCCAGGAACCACTTCGACCAGGCCCCGCCCGT
Source organism: Pseudomonadota bacterium (assembly GCA_024228935.1). Lineage (GTDB taxonomy): Bacteria > Myxococcota_A > UBA796 > UBA796 > CAJQPC01 > JAAESX01. Next base: position 16,608 of record JAAESX010000192.1, on the reverse strand, counting down.
CGGGGGCAGACCGATGATCGACAGCGAGCCGATGAAGAACGCCGCGAACGTGAACGGCATCCGGCGGCCCAGCCCGTCGAGCTGCGAGACGTTGGTCTTGTGGGTGTGGACCATGATGGCGCCGGCCACGAAGAACAGCGTGATCTTGCCCATCGCGTGCATGGCGATGTGCAGGCCGCCGCCGATGACCGAGGCGCTCGTCGCCAGCGCGGCCCCCAGGACGATGTAGGCCAGCTGGGAGATGGTCGAGTAGGCGAGCCGCGCCTTCAGGTTGTCCTGGGACAGGGCGATGAGCGAGCTCACGACGATGGTGATGGCCGCGACCCACTTGAGCCAGTGCGAGGCGTCGGTGACCTGCAGAAGCTCGAGCCCGAAGATGTAGACGACGACCTTCAGCACCGTGAAGACGCCGGCCTTCACGACGGCGACGGCGTGCAGGAGCGCGGACACGGGGGTCGGCGCGACCATCGCGTTGGGCAGCCAGCGGTGGAACGGCATCAGCGCCGCCTTGCCGGTTCCGAAGGCGAACAGCGCCAGGAGCACCGGGACCAGGCTGTCGTCGACCTTCCCAGCCAGGATTCCGCCGGGCGTGAAGTCGAGCGTGCCGGTCGCGACGTACGTCCACAGCACCGCGAACAGTAGGAACGTGACCGACGTGAAGACCAGGATGCCCAGGTAGATGCGACCGGCGGTCCGGGCCTTCGCCGTCTGGTGGTGCGTGACCAGCGGGTACGTGCTGAACGTCATGACCTCGTAGAAGAGGAACAGCGTCAGCAGGTTGGCCGAAAACGCGATGCCGAGCGCCGCGAAGATGGCCAGCGCGAAGCACGTGAAGAACCGGGTCTGGTTCTCCTCGTGGTGGCCTCGCATGTACCCGAACGCGTACAGCGACGTGGGGATCCACAGCCCGGACGCGACCAGCGCGAAGAGCATGCCCAGCGGCTCGACCGAGAACGCGATCGGGACCCCGTCGAACGGCGTGAAGAGCGTGGCCTGGACGACCTCGCCGGCCGCGACCTCGGGCACCATCGCCGCGACGCACGCGAACGTCGCCGTCGCGAAGACGACCGTCAGGCCGTCTCGGAGGTCCGGCACCTTGTCGCAGGCCTGGATGACGACCACCAGGACCAGCGGCAGGAGGAACGCCACGAGCATCAGGGAGCTGGCCATCAGCCACCTCCCATCAGGATCTTCGCGGCCGTCTCGGCGGTGCCGCCGGTGACCTCGGTCCAGAGGCCGAACAGGATGGTGCCGCCGATGAGGATCCAGGCCGGGACCCACATGCTCGGGGGGGCCTCGATCCGTCCGGCGTCGCCGTCCGGGGGCGGCCGGAACCAGGCGACCTCGATGATGCGCCAGACGTATCCGACGGCCAGGAGCGAGCTCAGCAGGATGAGCACGGCCAGCCACCACCAGCCCTTCTCGAGCGCGGCGGTCACGAGGTACCACTTGCTGACGAAGCCGGCGGTCCCGGGCACGCCGATGAGCGAGAGCCCGCCGACCGTGAACGCCAGGAAGGTGACCGGCATGCGGCGACCCAGGCCGGCCATGTCATCGATGGCCGAGGAGCCCACCCGCCAGGTCACACAGGCGATCACGAGGAACAGCCCGCCCTTGGTCAGGGCGTGGTTGAAGAGGTGGACCAGCCCGCCGGCGAGCGCGGTCTCGCTGTTCATCGCCAGGCCGAGCGTCATGTACCCGATCTGCGCGATCGAGCTGTACGCCAGGAGTCGCTTGGCGTTCGTCTGGTAGATGGCCGCCAGGCTGCCGCCGAACATCGCGGCGAGCGACAGAGGCAGCAGGATCCAGTCCAGGTGGACGACGCCGAAGATGAAGCTGGCGCCGAAGAACGTGAACAGGGCCCGGGCCAGGACGTAGTAGCTGACCTTCGTCGCGGTCGCGGCCAGGAAGGCGCTGACCACGCCGGGGGCGTAGGTGTAGGCGTTCGGCAGCCACTGGTGCAGCGGGAACACCGCCAGCTTGATCATGCTCCCGACGGTCAGGAACCCGAACGCCACCAGGATGGTGCGGGTCTCGATGACGGCGGGGATGCGCTCGGCCAGGTCGGCCATGTTGAGCGTGCCGGTCATCTGGTACAGCAGGCCGATCCCGATGAGGATGAACGTGCCGCCGATGGTCCCCATGATCAGGTAGCTGAACGACGCGGTGAGCGCGCGACGCCCCTTCCCCAGCGCGATGAGCGTGTAGCTGGAGAGCGAGGTGACCTCGAGGAACACGAACACGTTGAACGCGTCGCCCGTGGCCGAGATGCCCAGCAGGCCGGTCAGGCACAGCAGCATCGCGGCGTAGAACAGGTGGTGTCGCCCGTGCGGGATGGCGAGCGCGGCCGAGCCGGGCCCGAACGGCAGGACCACCGACGCGATGGCCGTGACGATGACGAGCAGGAAGGCGCTGACGGCGTCGATGCACAGCTCGATACCGAGCGGGGGAGCCCAGCCGCCGAGCCAGTAGTGGATGGTCCCGCCGTCCTGGACTTGCGAGAGCAGCGTGACGGCGATGCCGAAGGACGCCCACGCGACGCCGATGGCGAACCAGCGGACGGCCTTCTCGTTGCGGAGGAGGACGCAGAGCGGTGCTGCCAGCAGCGGGATGATGACCTGCAGGACGGGCAGATGGTCGAGGCTCACGACACCTCCCCACCGTTGCGGTCCATGTCGACGAGCTCGTCTTCCTCGACGGTCCCGTAGGCCTCGTGGATGCGGACGACCAGGGCCAGCCCGAGCGCGGTGGTCGCGATGCCGACGACGATGGCCGTGAGCATCAGGACGTGGGGCAGCGGGTTGCTGTAGATCGCGTCCTCGGCGCCCTCGATGAGGATGGGAGCGGTGCCGCCGTCGACCCGGCCGATCGAGACGTAGAAGAGGATGACCGCGACCTGGAAGATCGACAGGCCCATGACCTTCTTCACCAGGTTGTCCCGGCTGATGACGATGTAGAGCCCGATCATCATCAGCACGATGACGACGTGGTAGTTCCACAGGCCGAGGAGCTCGGTCACGCGCGCTCCTCGGGCAGAGCGCGTCCGGCGAACTTGTAGAAGATGACCATCATCGCGCAGGTCACGGTGATGCCGACGCCGCCCTCGATGAGCAGCAGGCCGTAGTGCTGGCCGTGCGCTGCGTGGTGCGGAGAGAGCGCGGCGTACTCGAGGAAGTTCCCGCCGAGGAACATCGTCAGCACGCCCGTCCCGCCGTAGACCAGCACGCCGATGGCTGCGCCGACCTCGACCCACTCAGGAGGCAGCAGCTCCTGCAGCGCGTCCAGTCCCCAGATCAGCCCGTACAGGACGAGGCCGGCGGCGAAGATGACGCCCGCCTGGAAGCCGCCGCCCGGCCCGAAGTCCCCGTGGAACTGCGTGTACAGCGCGAACAGCAGGATGAACGGGACGAACGCCTTGCTGACCAACCGCAGGATGGGCTTGTCGCGCATGCGCATCGGAGGACGCGAGCCGCTCACTTCTCGCCCCGCTTGCGGCGTCGACCCAGCAGCAGCATGACGCCGACCGCCGCGGTGAAGACGACGGTGGTCTCGCCGAAGGTGTCGTAGCCGCGCCACGAGCCGAGCACGGGCGTGACGACGTTCGGGATGCCCTCGAAGTCGTGGGGGGCGTCGTGGATGTAGTCCGGACCGACGTGCTGATGGATGGGCGCGTTCGGGTCGCCGTAGTGCGGCATGTCGAGCGTGCCGTACATCAGCGCCCCGCCGGTGAGCAGCACCACGATGAAGGGCAGGATGCGTGTCTTCTGCTGGCGCTCTTCCTTGTTCGTCAGCGAGAGCGCGCCCAGGAAGAGCACAGTGCTGATTCCGGCGCCGACCGCGGCCTCGGTGTACGCGACGTCGACCGCGTCCATCAGCGTGAACAGACCCGCGGACAGCAGGCTGAAGATGCCGGTCAGCATCGCGGCGGCGAACAGGTCGCGGAGCTTGGCCACGGCGATGGCCATGACGATGAGCATGGCGAAGAGGACGGGCTCAATCACCGCCGTCCTCCTTGTCGGGCCACTTCACGCCGTGCGCGTACGCGGCCTTCACCAGCGCGTGGCCGGCGGTGGGCGAGGCGACGATGGTGAACAGGACCAGCATCACGAGCTTCACGGTGACCAGCGTCAAGCCGCCCTGGATCATGAGCCCGGTGAGCATCATCCCGGCGCCCATCGTGTCCGTGATGCTCGCCGCATGGGTCCGGGTGTAGAAGTCCGGCATGCGCAGGATGCCGATGCCGCCGATGACGCAGAACACGCCGCCGCCAAGCAGCAGGAACCAGCTGATGATCTCGAGGGCCATGTCCATCAGCCGGCCCTCTTGTCGTCCGAGGCCAGGTTGCCGAAGCGGGCGTACTTGGCGACCGCGATGGTGCCGGTGAAGTTCACCAGGGCGTAGACGAGCGCCAGGTCGAGGAACTCGGGCCGGCCCGCCAGGAAGCCGGCGACGGCGATGAGCAACACGGTCTTGGTCCCGAACATGTTCAGGGCAAGGATGCGGTCGTAGACGGTGGGCCCCTTCAGAGCGCGCACGAGCGCCAGGGCCATCGTCGCCAGCACGGCGATCATCGCGGCGAGGAACATCAGGCGCCTTCGACCCAGGTGCACTTCGCGTCCATCACCCCGTCCAGGCCGTCGGCGGTCTCCTGGGTCAGGGCATGCACCAGGATCTCGCCGTCCCGCAGGTCGAGCGAGATGGTCCCGGGGGTCGCCGTGATGGAGTTCGCGTAGAGCACCTGGCCGAATGCCGTCTTCTGGCTGGCCTTGACCCGGACCAGCTTGGGCTGGATGGGGAGCGAGGGCGACAGGACGACCCGCGCGACGTGCAGGTTCGACTTGACGATCTCCCAGATGATCCACGGCTGGTAGAGCAGCAGGCGGCCCCACGTGCCGAGCGGAACGGACTCGAAGTCGTTGCCCCGCATCCGCATCGCCACGACCGTGCAGAGCCCGCAGCTGAACACCCCGAAGCCGAGCATCAGCGGCTCGACGTGGCCCGACCAGAGGAGCCACGTCGCCGCCAGCACGAGAAACAGCAGGAAGGTGCGCATCGCTGCGGCGACTAACGCGAACGGCGAACAACGGAGAGGGTGAGCGAGGGGGTTTCCTCACTCACCCTGTCCGGTCGTTGCCCGCCGGAGCTCCTACGCCGCTAGGGCACCTGATGTTCCGACGCGAATCCCGAGGGAGGCTCGGGATGGGAGAGCGCTGAAGGCTCACCCGGCGGGGGTGTCGGAGCTTGGATTCAGGTGGCGTCGCAGTTCGAGCACGGAAGGTTTGTTCTCTCGACAGAGAGAGCCCATCGCGGGTCGAGACCCGAGTCGGGTGGCGGTGGCAAGCCGCATTGCTACGACCTTTTGGACTTTGGGGGCGAGCCCCCTCAGCGCCATCCTGGCCGCCCGACTTTTGTACCGCTGGCCCCGGATCGGGTCAAGCACCCGACCCCAATATCTTGTGGTATTTCTTGGGTTTTGGACACCACATGTTGTGGATCACAGCCTGTGGACAACTCCCCGAGGGTGGCCCTGGATATGCGGAATTCCTGATGTCTTGGATCCTCTGCCACTGTGGAAATGTGCCCGTCGGATGGCGCACCGGATCCGGCGAGGAGGCAAGGATCCTTGCTGGGGTTGTGGACAACCTGTGGATGGCGGAGGTGAGCTCTTGAAGCGGCTGCTGAGGCCGTTGTGGCGGCACCCCGACAAGTTCGATGGGCCGGGCCTCCTTCGTGTCCTCCGACACGGCGATGGCGCGTCGCGCGTCGCCGCGGCGCGCGAACTGGCCCGCCGCCCGGAGACGCCGGCCACCCAGGCCCTGATCGCCCTGCTGACCGATCCGATGCCGGGGGTTCGGCGCGCGGCGGCTCGTGGGCTCGGCTGGCGGGGCGCGGGAGCCGAGGCCCTCGAGCGTGCGGCGAAGCAGGAACGGACCAGCACGGTCGCTCTCGACCTGGCCGAGGCGCGGGTGCGCTGCGGTGTCCCGCTCGCCGAGGCGACACCGTCGCCGCTCGTGATGGAGACGGCGGCAGGTCCTCGGGATCCGGAGCGGCTGTTGGGGCTCGGTCTCGGGGAGCCGGAGCGGGCGCTGGCTCGCCGGGTCGCCGAGCCGCTCGCCGAGCTCCGCGCCGGGCTCTCGGAGCGGGCGCGGCGGGATGACCTGCAGGCGCTTCAGGACCTGGCCGAGCTGGGTGAGGACGACGGCCTGATCGAGACGCTGCGGCCCTCGCTCGGCAAGCGGGGGGAGAACGCCCGGCTGCTCGCGCTGGGGCTGCTCGGGGACCCGGCGGTCCTCGACGAGCTGCTCGACGACCTGGCGCGGATGGACCTCGACCCCGGGCGCGCCTTCGCCCATCGGCGGCTGTCGGCGCTGGCTCTCGGGAGGCTTGGGGTGCCCGACGTGTGCAAGCGGCTTGTGCGTGCGCTCGAGGTCGAGGCGCTTGAGCACGAGGGGCGTCCGGGCGCGGGGCTGGGCGTGCAGTATCCGGTGCGAGCGGTGCTGATCTGGGCGCTCGGCGAGGTGCAGGCTCCGGTGGCCGACCTGCTCTGCGGCTACCTGGACAACACCCACCAGAGCGCGCTCGGGGGCTTCCACCTTCCCGCCATGGCGGCGCTGTGGAAGCTCGGGGACCTGGCTCGGCCGGCGCTCGAGAGCGCGGCCAGGGGGTCATCCGTTGCGGCGGAGAACGCTCGGCGCGTCCTCGCGCACGGGAGCTCCTAGTTCGTCGATTGGGTCTCCGTGCCACCCGCGTTCGAGCTGAACTGACGGCCCTTGTTGGCCTCGAGTCGGACCATGCCACCGCGCGAGATCATGACGTACCAGTGGTCCGTCGCGTCCTGCTTGTTGTGGAAGGTGTAGACCAGCATCCCCTGGTCGTCCTCGGTGAAGTCCGCGACCGGGTTCGTGAGCATGCCGCGGGGGTCGAACGTGATCGTGTCGACGTCGGGCTCGGCCAGCGCGACGCTGCGCACGCGGTTCTTGCTGTCGGCGCCGAAGTTGTGCGTGCCCTCGCCCGTCCCGCTCGGGGCGACGGTGTCGGGCTCATAGGGAAGGATGTCCCAGTCTCCCGACAGGTCGTTGGACACCGCCACGGTGTAGCCACCGTAGTTGTCGCCGTCCGTGGTCGGGTTCGGATCGAAGCTCGTGATCTCGACCTGGGTCTGACGATCGTGGAGGATCGCCAGGGTGCGCGCTTCGCGGACCCGATCGGCGAACTTCATCGCCTCGGACTTGGTCCGCCACGACGGCATGATCGTCACGGCCGTCGTCACGCCGAGCGCCGACAGCACCGCGATCACAGCCAGCACCACCATCATCTCGAGCAGGGTGAAGCCCTTGCGCATGGATCGCCTCCGACGTTGCATCGTGTCACTCCAGGGACAGGGGTGTCGAGGTTGACGCCGCCAGCCTCTAATCATAGATGGCTTGGCTCGCCGTGGGAAAGGCCCATGACGACACCGTCCGTGGGCCCATGATCACTCCGATCGGACCCTCCGCGGACGTCACAAGCACCTCAAGGAGCGCGCCACATGGCTCGTTATCGTGGACCCCGACTGAAGAAGTGTCGGGCAGTGGGTACGGTGCTTCCCGGTCTGACGACCGTGACCGACCTGGAGCGTCCTACGCCTCCTGGCGTTCACGGCCAGATGCGCCGCCGGAAGCCCAGCGACTACAAGGTTCGTCTGATCGAGAAGCAGAAGATCCGGTGGCACTTCGGTGTCCTGGAGAAGCAGTTTCGTCGGTACGTGAAGGAGGCCTCGCGCCTCAAGGGCCCGACGGGCCGGGTGCTTGTCACTCTGCTCGAGAGCCGCCTGGACAACGTCGTCTGGCGCCTCGGCCTCGCCCCGACCATCCCGGCCGCGCGCCAGATGGTCGTGCACCGGCACATCCTCGTGAACGGCAAGCGCGTCGACCGTCCCAGCTTCTTCGTCAAGAAGGGCATGGAGATCAGCGTGCGTGAGAAGTCCAAGACGAAGAGCTTCATCCAGGAGAACCTGGAGCGCTCGGCGTCGGGCGTCCGCCCCCAGTACCTCGAGTTCGACCCCGCGAAGGCGACCGGCACCATGATTCAGGCGCCGGAGCTGGAGGACCTGCCTTTCGAGTGCAACCTCCAGGCCATCGTCGAGTTCTACTCGCAGACGCTGTAGGAGTTCCTCATGGCGAAGAAGGCTGGCAAGGGCCGCATCATCATCCACATGGAGTGCACGACCTGTCGTACCTCCGGGATGCCCGGTGTGAGCCGCTACACCACGACGAAGAACAAGAAGACGATCCCCGGTCGTCTCGAGCTCAGCAAGTACTGCCGGTGGGAGCGTAAGCACACGCCCCACAAGGAAGTGAAGAAGTAGCTCGCCGAAAGCGACCTCCGCTGTCGGCAAAGGCCCGTGCAGTTGCTCTCCTCGCAAGAAGGGAGCACGCACGGGCCGAGCTGTTTCGGAAGCTGAAGGACAAGGGGCACGACCTTGACGAGATCGAGTCGGCGCTCGACCGTCTGGCCGACGTCGGGCTCCAGGACGACGCCCGCGCCGCTCGCAACATGACGCGGCACATGGCCACGCTCCGAGGCTACGGACCGCGCAAGATCCAGCAGAACCTGCGGCAGCGGGGACTCGCCAAGCCGCTGATCGACGAGGCGCTGGCCGAGCTGGAGTTCGACTGGCGGGCGAGCGCGCTGCGGCTGGGCCATCGGCGAGCGCACAAGACGCGCGAGCAGATCGCGCGGTTCCTCGCTGGTCGGGGCTTCTCGGGCGAGATCGTCTGGGACGTCGCGCGCGAGGTCAGCGACGCCGCTTCCCGCGACGCCCCTTCTTCCCACCCGGAGGAGGACCCTTCTGCGGACGCTTCGGCTTCCCCCGCTTGGGGGGAGGAGTGACCGAGCCGATGCCCTGCGACTTCTCGCCGAACGTTCGGATCACGCCGTCGCTCACGAGTCGGAAGGGCGAGCCCGCGAAGATGAGGTTCCGTCCGAGCACCACCAGCACGAGGAACAGGAACGGCAGGCTCAGGTCGAGCGGCGCGAGCGTCGGGTAGGCCTTGCCGTCGATGGTGTAGCTGAAGGTCGCGATGTCCTTGTGCAGGATGGGGCCGTCGTCGGCGACGCCCGTCGGGATGGCACCGTTGGGGGATCGGGGCAGGTCCCAGCTGGACAGGGCGCGCACGGGGAGCTGGACCTCGAACGTGTCCGCCCCGCCGCGGTCGACCAGGAACCGGGCCACCTTGGAGTCCGCGGTCGCGCCGTCGAGCGGGCGCCAGGCGATGACCTCGCCGTGGTGGTTGTCGAAGAAGTCGGCGCTGACGAGGAATCCGAAGATCGCCAGGGGCACGGCGACCCCCAGGACGAGCGCCAGCTGACGAAGCGCGGAGCGGGTGGGGTCATCCATCGCGGTAGGCTATCCGACGACGATGCGCTCCCCGATCCTGGCCGTTCTGCTCGGGGTCCTCGTGTCCTCGCCAGCGTGGGCGGGCAAGGAGGATCGGGAGCTCCGCCGCGAAGAGCGCCGGGCAGCGCCTCCGACGGTGCGGGACATCGAGTTCCACGAGGATCAGCTGTTCGCCCAGGAGTTCCTGCGGCGTGGGCCGCACAGCCCTCCGCCGCGGGTCCCGGTCATCCACTACCTCCAGCGCTCCGACATCTTCGGGCGTGGCACGAACAACAACCTGGTCCGCGTCAGCATGGAGCAGGACGAGGACGGCGTCCTGGCGCACGTCTTCCCGTTCCGCGCGTTCATCGACCGCGTGCCGCTGGACACCGAGGTGCTCGAGCAGGACGCGTGGCGTGTCGAGCTCTGGTACGCCCACCACGGCTGGTTCGACGCCGAGGTGACGGCCTGGGAGGTCCGCGAGGTCCGACCTGCGCCGCGCCTGCCCGGGCTGCGGCCGCGGCGTCTCCGAGGCCCCGTGGTCGACGTCATCGCTCACGTCGAGCTGGGGCCCGAGTCCCTCATCACGCTCGTGGAGATCGACGGGATCGATCACGTCAGCCCCGCCGCGATGGGCACCGTCCGGCGCGCGAAGGACGACATGGAGGGCGCGCGCTTCGACATCGACGCGCCCTACGACATGGCGGACATCGTCCGGAACCAGCTGCTGGAGAACGGCTACGCCCGGGCGGCGACGAGCGTGAACGTGGTCGCCCGGCCCGACGACCACGAGCTCGAGGTCTTCGTCCAGGCCGAGGCCGGCGAGATCTGCATGTTCGGCGAGGTCGAGATCGTCGGGAACGTGGATGTTCGCGCCGAGGACATCGAGCGGCGGGTCCCCATCACCCCCGGCGAGCGGTTCGATCCGCGCCGCCTCGAGGAGACCCAGCGGAACCTGTTCGGGCTCGGGACGTTCTCGGTGGTCCAGATCGAGCCCCAGCTCGAGGTCGAGGGCCAGGTCATCCCGATCAAGATCACCGTCACGGAGACGCGGTTCCGCGAGCTCAAGGCGGGTGGTGGCTTCGCGCTGCAGCGAGACCAGGGCCAGATCCGAGGTGTCGGCCGGTTCGGACACAACAACCTGTTCGGGCGCCTGATCCGGTTCGAGGGCGAGGCCATCGGCGGCTGGAAGACCTTCCGCTCCGACACCACCGTGCTCGACAACACGATGGGCGAGACGACCGACGAGATCGTCCAGGACGTCATCAGCGGCGGGCCGTTCGTCGAGGCCACGGGCTCGCTCCTGTACCCGAACATCTTCGGCACGCAGTGGTCGCACACGCCGCAGCTGGGCTTCGAGTTCAACCGGTTCCCCAGCTACCAGGTCCGCGACGTCTCGATGAGCCCGCGGTTCACGTATGCGTTCACCAAGAACCTCGCCGTCACCCCGGGCTACCGCTGGAACTACCGGAAGGAACAGCTCGAGGCCGGCGCAGCGCTCACCGCCGACGAACTGGGTGCGCTGAACATCGACCCCAGCAACCCCGAGGTCGAGTACCATATCCACAAGATGGTGGTGACGGGCGCCTGGGACACCCGACGTCCGCTTCTGCAGCCGTCGCGGGGTCACTATGCCGAGGTCACGGTGGCCCAGGCGGGTGCCTGGTTGCCCGGACGGACCTTCGCCGAGGCCCGGTTGGACGTTCGGAAGTACCAGACCCTGGTCCTGCGCGACTTCCGGCCCGTCATCGCGGTTCGCGGGGTGGGCGGTGTCATCGAGCCCTTCGGGGACGACCCCGCCCGTCGCGAGATCCCGCTGACCGAGCGGTACTACCTGGGCGGCGGCACCTCGCTGCGTGGCTTCGGCGAGGACCTGGTCGGCCCCCGCGGCTGCTCGGCGGCCGACCCGGGCAACGCGGACCGGGTCGTCAGCGTGCCGTGTACGGACCCCTCGCTGTACGCCGACGCCGACGGCAACGAGACCGAGATCCCGGGGACCGACGTCGACATCTACCCCCTGGGCGGAAACGTCGTCGCCTACTACTCGGTCGAAGCCCGGATCCCCGTGGGTGCGGACTACGACGTGGTCCTGTTCCACGACAACGGCGCCCTGTGGGCCGAGCGCTCCGATGTCGCCTGGGGCGCGTTCAGCCCCACCGTGGGCATCGGCGGTCGCATCGCCACGCCCGCCGGCCCGCTTCGGGTCGACGTGGCCTACCGGCTGCGAGACGACGAGGCCTACCAGCTCGACCGCCGCGTGGCGTTCTACATCGCACTCCAGGAGGCGTTCTGAGGAGGACGGCCCTGGTCGCGCTGGCGCTCGTCGTGGTGCTGGCGCTCGTCGTCGCCGGCGGCGCAGCCTGGCTCGCGTCCCCATCGGGGAACGAGTGGGTGCGCGCCTATGTCGAGCGGGTCGTGACCGAGAGCATGGGCGAGGGCCAGCTCGTCATCGGAGGCCTCGAGACCCCCATCCTCAACGGACACCTCCGCCTGGACGACGTGGCCCTCGAGGACGGCACAGGCCGGCCGGTCATCGCGCTGGACTCGGCGGACCTGCAGATCCTGCCCCGCTTCACGAGCCGCGAGGCCGAGGTCCAGGAGCTCACCGTGCGGGGGCTCCGGCTCGACTTCCGGACCGACGTGAGCGGGGATCTGGACATCGTCCGCATGTTCCCGAGCTCGGACGTGCCGAGCGACCCGCTCCAGATCCCGGCGTACCTGGACCTGCAGGACATCCAGATCGAGGACGGCTCGTTCGCGTACGGGACCGAGGACGAGGCGATCATCCTGCTCTCGGCGCTCCGCCTCTCGGGAAGCGGCGAGGGCGAGGGCGAACACGTGCGCGTCGAGGACCTGGGCGGGTTCGGGCGGCTCGACGTCCCCGCGCTGGGGCCGGTCAGCATCGAGAGCGGCGCGGTGATCTGGAACACGCCGGGCTCGGTCGAGCTCGACGCGCTGAAGCTGGACCTCACCGAGGCGAAGTCCGAGGTCGATCTGGTCGGCGTCATCGGGTTCGAGGACGACGTCACGTTCGATCTCACGAGCTGGGCGCACCTGGACCTCGACGGTCTGGAGCCGGCCACCGGCGACATCGGCCTGTCCAACGCGCTCGAGCTCGACGCGCGCATCGAGGGGCCCCTGTCCGAGGTCGGGATCGCCGGCGAGATCACGGCGCCTCGCGGGCGTGTCGCGGTCGACCTGCAGGTGGACCTCGAGTCCGAGACCCCCACCTGGAAGGGGAGCCTGCTCGCGGACCGGCTCGAGGTCGAGAGCTTCGTCGACGCCGTGACCGAGGAGACCACCCTGGACGGGCAGGTCCTGCTCGACGGGCAGGGCTTCTCCTGGCCCGACGACCTGACGGGGGATGTGGAGCTCGACCTGTCCGACTCGGTCGGCTGGGGCTACTCGCTGCCGGGCCTGAAGGGGCTGGCGGTCGTCGAGGGGGGCCAGCTCCGTATCACGTCGCTGGTGTACGAGGCCCCGTGGGGTCGGGTGACCGGGCGGGGTGAGCTGACGGAGACCGACTTCGATCTGGCCGTGGACGCCGACATCTGGGACGTCTCCGGGCTCCGGGAGTTCGGCGCCGATGGCCTGTCCGGCTCCGCCAACGCCGAGGGGCGCGTCGTCGCGGACTGGTCGCGCGAGGACGTGCAGGTCGACCTCGACGCCTACCTGCTGGGTCGACGGCTCGGCTACGAGGACTACGCCGTCATCGGCACCTACCGCGGTCCGATCCGGGTCGAGGTGGACGGCTCGGACGTGTTCGCCAAGGGCGTCGAGGCCGAGCTCGGCGAGCTCGACGCGAGCGGGGTGACGCTGGCCTACGTCACGGGCGACTGGGAGGCGAGCGTTCGACCGGACGGGTCGGTCAGCTGGCGGTCCGACTTCGAGGGCGCGGGCGGCAACGTGACCGAGACCGTGTACGCGGACGCTGTCTACGGCAGCGCGTTCGGCTGGGTCGAGGCGTCGGGGAGCGTCGGGGTGGACGCCACGCTGGGGTTGCTCGGTCCGGGCGTCGACCGCTTCGTCGCCGAGCGCGGGGATGCCCTCGTCACGCTGGTCGACGACGACCTGCACTTCGAGCTCGACCTGTACACGGCCGAGGAGTCGGTCGGTCGCCTGCACGGGAACGCCGACCTGGGGACGCGCGCGTTCCTGTTCCCGACGTTCCGCCTCGGCGCGCAGTCCGGAGTGAACTGGGAAGCCCAGAGCCCGGTCCGGTTCACGTTCACCCCGGACTACGACGGCGTCACCGAACTGGTGGCCGACATCGACTCGGTCGCGGGTGGCGTCGACGCTCGCGGGGACCTGGGCGTATCCGGCCCGTTGGACGCCACGGTGGTGCTCGACGGCCTGGTCGTTCCCTACCTCGGCGCGCTCTACCCCGAGGAGCTCGCGGGCTGGACGGGCACGGTGGATGCGCGTCTCCGGGTGACGGGGACGGGCGAGGAGCCCGATGTCGACGGCCACCTCGCCGTGCAGTCCCTCTCCATCCCCGGCCAGGCCTGGGGCCTGAACCTCGACGGCGAGCTCGAGACCGAGCCGGACCTGGTCCACTTCGTCGGCCACATGGATGACCAGAAGGGCCAGCTCGCCGCCTTCCGGGCCTCGATCCCCATGGAGACCGAGCTCGAGAACCTGGCGCTGCGGACCCGCGAGCCGGTCTCGGCCGAGCTGCTGCTCCAGCCGGTCGACACCGAGCGCCTGCGCACGACCTTCCCCCAGGCCGCGGACCTCCCGGCCGGTCGGGCCTCGGGGCAGATGCTGGTGGCGGGCTCGCTCGCGGACCCGGACGCCGAGCTGCGGGTGGGCCTGGACGTCGCGCTCGGCGAGCCGCCCGAGTACCTGCGCGTCGACACCACGGTGTCCATCGAGGACGGCCAGGTCGAGCTTGTCGCGGTCGGTCGGGACCGCGGCGAGACGCTGCTCGACGTGACCGGCGTGGCGACGACCCAGATGGGCGCCGTGACGACCTGGCTCTTCGAGGATGGCCCCGAGCCCGACATGGAGGCGCCGCAGACCTGGGTCTCAGACATCCAGGTGTCCGTCCTGCCGCGCGGCGTCCCGGTCGAGCTGTTGCGGCGCTTCGTCGAGATCCCCGAGGAGCTCGACGGCCGCGTCTCCGGCGCCATCGCGATCTCGGGTCAGCCCGACCGTCCCCAGTTCGGTGGTGGTGTCCAGCTGACCGAGGGCCGCATCGGCGCCATCACCGTCAGTCCGGCCGTCGTCGGTCTCGCTCCGGTCGAGGGGGGCTGGACGCTCTTCGGCACGTTCGGCTTCACCGACGGGAACGTGACTGAGCTGCGCACGCTCGACCTGTCGGGCTTCATCCCGTTCGACCTGAACCTGACGAGCAGCTTCGACCTGGACGAGGAGCTCGCGCGCGAGGGGCTCGACGTCGGCATCACCGGAGACGGCGTGCCGCTCGGTGTCCTCGTCCTGGCCGACCCGATGATCACGAACGCCCGCGGCATCATCGACATCGAGGGGCGCATCGTCGGAACGCTCGCCGATCCGCTGCCCGAGCTGGTCGTCGAGCTCGAGGACGGGGAGCTACAGCACCTGGACTACCGGGTGGCGTTCGAGAACCTGGACCTGCGCGTCGTCACCGAGCGGACCATCGCGCGCATCGAGAACTTCCGGTTCATGTCGCGTCCGCTGGACCGGCAGCGGGCGGTCCGGTTCATCGAGGAGCTGGTCGTCGACGGCAGCCACGGCCTGTCGTGCGTCGAGGGCTACGGGCTCGAGAGCGGGGAGATGCTCATCTACGGCACCGCCCAGCTCGAGCAGCTGGCGCTCTCGGCCGTGGACTTCAACGTCTGCGCGCGCGAGGCCTGGTTCTCGGCCAACGAGGAGTCGGTGCTCCAGGTGTCGGCCCAGGTCGACATGACCGGCATCTACCCGAAGCTCGACGTGCGGGGCGACGCGGTGGCGGACCGGGTGGAGCTCACCTTCGAGGAGGACTTCTTCCTGGACGACCGGGGGCTGCGGCTGGACCCCATCCTCGAGGTCGTCCGGAGCGGACACGACCGCGTCGAGGTCGCCGACGAGGAGCCGGCCTTCTACCACCCGTGGGACATCCAGCTCGGGGTCGACCTGAACCGGCGGGCGCGCCTGAACGTGGTGGTGCCGTTCCTCGACAGCTACGGCGACGCGTTGGGGCTGGCGACCATCCGGCTCGCCGAGGCGGACCTGGACGGCGTGCTGGACGTGCGCCTGCACGAGGACGTCGTCGAGGTGCTGGGCGAGGTCACCACGCTGCGTGGGACGGTCGAGGTCGTGAACAACGACTTCGCGCTGCAGACGGGCACCATCCTGTTCGGTGGCGGCAGCTACCTGAACCCGACGCTGGACCTGCATGCGAAGCGGCAGGCGGGTCGGTATGGCGTCATCGAGGTCTTCATCGGCCAGACGGTGGACGTGCCGACGCTGGAGTTCGCGAGCGAGGAGAACTACACGACGACCGACATCCTGAGCATCCTGTTGTTCGGGCAGAGCACGGCCGAGCTGACGGGTGGACTCGGCGTGCTGACGAGCGGCTTCACGGGCGTCTTGACCGAGCAGCTGGAGTCCATCGGGACGCGGCGTGTGGTCGACAGCTTCAGCATCGACAGCGGCAGCAGCGGGGCGGTCGGCGGCGTGCGCGCGGGCTGGCAGGTCGGAAGCAAGGGCTGGGTCGAGGTGGCGTGGCGGAGCGCGGATGAGCGCGAGGACAACGAGAGCCCGTACTCGGTCACCGCGCAGTGGCTGCTGACGCGGCGGCTGCAGGCAGAGTTCTCGGTGGATGAGGAGCCGAGCGCGGATCTGTTGGCGACGTGGCGGTTCTAGCGGTCGTCGAGTCGGTCGGGAACCGCGCAGTTGGGTGCGAACTGCCGAAATCGCGCAGTTCAGGCCGGATCAGGCGCTGATCGAGGCTGGACTTCCGGATCTGGGCAGTTGGGTGCGAACTGCTCGGATCCTGGCGTGCCAATCTCGGACCGCCACACTCTTCATGCACGAGCCGTCGAGGGCTTCCCCGCGAGTGCGAGCCGATAGCCGACGAAGTCGGCCGGCCCACAGCACGAGCGGTAGGACAGATCGTGGCCGACGCATCTCCAGAGACGGAATCGAGGTAGCGAGCCAACTGAGGGCAGACTCGATTGCTCGATTGCTCGATTGCTCGATTGCTCGATTGCTCGATTGCTCGATTGCTCGATTGCTCGATTGCTCGATTGCTCGATTGCTCGATTGCTCGATTGCTCGATTGCTCG
>JAAESX010000191.1 GCA_024228935.1 Pseudomonadota bacterium | reverse complement strand
TTCGTCAACGACCAGTCACTGGTCATCGGCTGGGCCGGCTATGACGAGCGGGTCAACTTCCTGCCACCCGAGCACTTCCTGGCCCATTCCCTGCGCGAGGCACTCGACGCCGCGTTCGGACCGGGCGGCAAACTCGAGAGGCAGGGACCGGACGGCAAGCTGCTGGTCCGTCTCCGCGAGGACACCCACCCCAGGACCTGCCGCCGCAACACCTGGGTCGTCGAGCAGGTCCTGGTCAGCGTCCAGAACCGCCCGGACACGGTCCTCCTCGACCTGTGCGAGGCGGTGTCCCTTGTCATCGGCGAGGCTTACCTGAAAGTTGCCGAGGCCGACAATCGCTGGCGCGCGGATTGGGAGGACATTGAGTTGCTGGTGAACCCGAACGGGCCGTTCCTGCGCGGCGGCAGCGACGGCGACAACGGGCAGACCGGGCGCAAGCTGGTCATGGACTACTACGGGCCGCGCGTGCCGCTGGGCGGCGGTGCCCTCTCGGGCAAGGACCTGACCCACATTGACCGGGCCGGGGCATACGCCGCGCGCCGGGCCTGCGTCGAGGCGGTCGTGGCCGGCGCGGACACCTGCCAGTCGCTGGTCGCCTACGCCCCGTGCGTGGCGAAGCCCCTCGACGTGCGCTGGGAAGGCGGGCGGCCGCCGGGGAGTAATCAAAGAAGCGACAACGAGCGCTTCGACCACGCCAACATCCGCGCCGCTGCACTCGGTGGTATCGGCAGTGAGCCGCTGCACGGCCTCGCGCGCGGACGGCACTTCTTTTCCCGGGGACCCACATGGAACCGCGCAGACGTTCCGGTCCCCGTGCCCAAAAAATCTGATCCATTTCAGGCCAGGACGGCCACCATCCAAACCACAACCAAAACCACAGCACAAACACATGAGCATTAAAATCGAGTCCACCGGCCTTTGCCCGTCAACCTTCAGCGAGGGCGTCCAGTTTGATTTTCCCATCAAGGAAGGCAAATGGGTCACCGTCGCGCAGTTCTGCAATATGGTCAGCGAGGTCCCCGCTGACCGGTTCTTCCTGCGCGAGCATG
>JAAESX010000190.1 GCA_024228935.1 Pseudomonadota bacterium | reverse complement strand
GTCGCTGGCGGGCCTCGATGAGACCTGTGCCGAAGAGGGGATGGTCACCACGAGCGGCCTGCAGTCCACCTTGGCCCTGGTCCAGGCCCTGGAAGACGGCGCGGACACCGCGCCGCTGTGGCTGCTCACCCGCGGCGCGGTCTGTACCGGAGAGGACGACCCGGTCGACCACCCCCGGCAGGGGCTGCTGTGGGGCCTGGGGCGTGTCGTCGGGCTGGAGATGCCCCACCGGTGGGGCGGCCTCATCGACCTGCCCGAGACCCTCGACCGACAGATGGCCGCCGCTGTCGTGGCGAGCCTCGGGTGCGACGACCACGAAGACCAGGTGGCGGTCCGCCCGACGGGTCGTCATGTCCGCCGTTTGGTTCCATCGACGCCGTCGTGGGAGCAGCCGTGGACGCCGCGAGGGACCGTGCTGGTCACCGGTGGCACGGGCGCCTTGGGTGGTCACGTGGCCCGTTGGCTGGCGGAGCGGGGTGCGGAGCACCTGGTGCTGACGTCCCGTCGCGGCCCGGATGCGCCCGGAGCGGAGGCCACGAAGCAGTCGCTGGCGTCGCTCGGTGTGCGGGTGAGCGTGGTGGCCTGCGATGTGTCTCAGCGGTCCGCCGTGCACGAGCTGGTGGACACGCTCCTCGCAGACAGCTGCCCCCTCACCGCGGTGGTGCACGCAGCGGGCATCGGCACATTCTGCCCGCTCGGCGAGCTGTCTGTGTCGGGTCTCGAAGCGGACCTGGCAGGCAAGGTCGGCGGGGCCTGGCACCTGCACGAGCGGTTGTCCGGGCACCCGCTGGATGCGTTCGTGCTCTTCGGGAGCATCGCGGGGCTCTGGGGCTCGGGCGGTCAGGCTGGGTATAGCGCAGCGAATGCGGGCTTGACGGCGCTGGCGCACCACCGTCGGGGACGCGGGCTGCCCGCGACGGTCCTGCACTGGGGCGCGTGGGCAGATGAGCGCGGCATGGCGGATGCGGAGGCGATGCGCCAGCTTCGTCGTCGCGGGGTGCTGCCCGTTGCCCCCGAGGGCTTCCTGGCGGCGCTCGACC
>JAAESX010000189.1 GCA_024228935.1 Pseudomonadota bacterium | reverse complement strand
TGGAGCGTGCGGGTCGTCGTCCGGCATCGCTGAACGAGACGGTAACGGGCGTGTACCTGGGCTCGATGGGCTCGGACTACGGCGCGGTGGCTCTGGCGTCCATGAATGCGCTGAGTGGCACGGGTCGGTTGGCGAGCGTGCTGTCCGGTCGCCTTTCGTATGTGCTGGGTCTGCAGGGTCCGGCGATGACGGTGGACACGGCATGCTCGTCGTCGCTGGTGGCGCTGCACCTGGCGTGTACCGGCCTCCGTCTCGGCGAGTGTGACCTGGCGCTTGCGGGTGGCGTGCAGGTGATGAGCACACCTGGGACGTTCGTGGGGTCGAGTCGACAGCGGGTGTTGGCTCCGGATGGTCGGTGCAAGGCGTTCTCGGTGTCGGCGGACGGTGCGGGTTGGTCGGAGGGGGTCGGTGTTGTCGTGCTGTCGCGCCTGGACGATGCACGTCGGTCCGGCCACCGGGTGCTGGCGCTGGTTCGTGGCAGCGCGGTGAACCAGGATGGCCGGAGCCAGGGGCTGACGGCCCCGAATGGTCCGAGCCAGCAGCGGGTGATCCAGCGCGCGCTGTCGGTGAGCGGTCTGTCTCCGTCGGACATCGACGTGGTGGAGGCGCACGGGACGGGGACGCCGCTGGGTGACCCCATCGAGGCGGGTGCGCTCACCGAGGTCTTCGGTCCGAGCCGGTCGGAGGCCCGTCCGCTGTGGCTGGGCTCGAGCAAGTCG
>JAAESX010000188.1 GCA_024228935.1 Pseudomonadota bacterium | reverse complement strand
TCTCGGGGCTCGAGGACAAGGACGCCATCCGCGACGTGCTGAGCGGCCGGCAGGTGGACACCGGCGACGCCCCGCAGGACGAGCTCATCGACGCGCTCAACCTCACCAAGGTCGGCGAGCTCCCGAAGCGCGTGCGCGATCTGATGGTCGACCGCGAGAGCGTGCTCGCTGGCATCGGCGCACGTCAGGAGGCCCGCGAGGAGACGGGTGGCGAGGAGATGGACGCCGCGATGGCGAGCCTCGGCTACCTGATGATGCCCGGCCAGGTCGAGAGCACCATCGGCAAGTTGATGCGTCTCTCCGACGCCGCGCCCCAGGTCTTCCTCGAGGCGGACGTCGGGCTCGCTGGGACGCTGGGCGCGCTCACGCCGGGGGCCACCGGCGAGGACTACGACACCTGGCTCCGCTCCGTCATCCCTGGCGACTCCGACGTCGAGGGTCTGATGATGGACCTCCGGCTGCCGGTGCTGCCGGCCTACGTCGGCGCGGGCGGCGGGCTCTTCAAGAGCGGCTGGACGGTGCTGCCGGCCCTCGCGGGCCTCGAGCGCATGCTCGAGTCGGAGCACATCGGCGGCGCGTTGGTCGACTACAAGGGCTACCGCGCTGGCTCCACCTGGGAGGCGCGGGTCTACAGCCAGCTGCACCCGGAGAAGGGGCGTGCGGGGGCCATGGAGGGCCTCGCCGACATCATGTGGGGCCTCGGCGCGAAGGAGCAGGGGTGGGCCGACAGCGCAGCGCGCGCGGCTGGCCTCTTCCTCGACTTCCGGGCCCCGTGGGAGGAGGCCCTCGCCGGCGCCCCCATCGCCGCGGCCCGGACCGGCGCCACCGGCTACCAGGCGGCGAAGGTCGCGCACCGCTTCGGCACTGGGGCGGCCCCCGCCGCCAAGGTGGGCGGGAAGGTGGCCTGGAGTCAGGTCGCGCAGGCCCTCCCCGTGTCGGACAGGATGAAGGCCCGCCTGGGCGGCACCGACGGCTACCAGGCCCTGCACTCGTCCATCCTCGCTGCCACGGCGGCGGCGGAGGCTTCGGGCAAGAGCTG
The DNA here is from genome assembly GCA_024228935.1 of Pseudomonadota bacterium. Taxonomy (GTDB): domain Bacteria; phylum Myxococcota_A; class UBA796; order UBA796; family CAJQPC01; genus JAAESX01. The sequence continues at coordinate 77,890 of JAAESX010000188.1, read as the reverse complement.
GCTGGACAGCATCCATCCATCCGCCCGCCAGTCGGTCCAGACGGCCTTCGAGAAGCTCGGGGTGGAGGACGCAGAAGGGAACCCGGTCACCTTCAACCAGGCGGCTGAGGCCTCCAGGCGGCACGCCGCGTGGCTCGCGGTCCGGAACCTCGAGAAGGCCAGCGAGGTGCTGCAGAACGGCACCGCGCAGGACATCGCCTTCCGGCAGGAGCCTGAGTACCAGGCCTTCCGCGCAGCCCTCGACCAGGCGGAGAGCGTGGGTCGGCTCCGGCGCGGCGACGGCGCGGTCTACCTGGGCGTGGTCGAGGCGCTGGCCCGGCTGCTCGAGGATCAGGGTGCAGGCCCCTCGCACGCCGACGTCCTCCGTGCGCTGCGGCTTCGCATCGCCGGTGACGCGGACCAGCCGCAGCCGGGGGCGCTCCGCGCCGACCTCGAGCGCAAGTCGGCGCCGACCTTCTTCTCCACCGTCGAGCGGGCGCTGGACTGGATGAAGGACGACCGCTCCTACACCCCGCAGGCCATCCGCGAGCGGCTCTACAGTGGCGAGAAGGACCACGCGCCGTGGGGGCTGCAGGAGGAGGTCCTCGACAGGCGGTTCGCCGTGTCCAAGGCCGAAGCTGCCGAGGCGATGCATCGCGACCCGAACCTGGACCTGACTCGAGTCGGCTACGAGTCCGTCGAAGAGTACGTGGACGCGACCCACCGGGTGGAGCTCAGGGAGGTGGAGTCGTGGATCGACGACGCCAAGCTGGAGCCAGCCGCGGCGACGGCGCTGAAGCAGCGCTTCCGCGACAGCGAGCTCGGCAAGGACGGCGGCTACGGCAAGGAGTTCCTCAAGCGCGAGATCAAGCGCATCCTGCAGCAGGACACCCGGAAGTTCCGTTCCGGCATCCGCAAGGAGGAGGTCGACTGGCTGGGGCTGTCGGAGTGGCTCGACGAGCTCGAGGGCAAGGTCACGGGCAAGCAGGTGCGCGAGTACCTCGACGCCTGGAAGGCCATCTACTTCGACGACGTCCTCGACACCAAGCCGCCGGCGACGGAGGGGATGCCGGCCGGGTGGGGCTTCCACTACGCCACCGAGGAGGGCTACGGCTACTGGGTGCTCGCGGCACCGAGCAACGAGGTTCCGCAGGCGGTGTCCGAGGCCTCCGCTCGTGCGGGCTTCGTGGCTGAGCTCGACGTCGGGCTCGAGGTGATCACCGCCGACGACACCGCCGCCGCCGCCCTCGCCAGCGCGAAGGAGATGCTCAAGCGGATGGCGGAGGAGCCGGATTCCTTCGCCGTCGAGCCCGATGAGGTCGAAGGGGTGCGCGCGCTGGCGCGGGCTGTCGAGCCCATCCGGGTGACGGAGGACACGGCGGACGGGCCGCAGTACGCCTCGATGCAGTCGCCCGGCGGTGAGAACTACCGCGAGATCCTCGTGCGGCTCCAGACTCCAGAACGGGCCGCCTACGAGGCGCACCGGGGCGAGCTGTGGAAGAAGTACGGCCGCTTCTGGCGCCAGTCGGCCACCAATGAGGAGATGGGGCGCTCGAGGGAGCTCGGCGTTGCCATGGACGAGAAGCCGGGCTTCGACGGGGGGCACTTCGAGCAGCACCCGGACACGCTCTTCCACCTGCGCGTGAAGGACTACATCGACGACGAGGGCCGGCGCGTCCTCTACGTGGACGAGCTCCAGTCGGACTGGCAGAAGGCAGTGCGGGAACGCGGCGCCCGTCCGCGGCACGGCGAGGAGACTCGTCGAGATGTGCTCGAGCGGACGGCGCTGAACGGCGGGGAAGCCATCGGGAAGATGCCCGACCTGATGCGGACGATGAACGTGGCTGGTGTCACCCACCAGGCCCAGCTGCTCCTCTTCGGGGGGGACGCTTACGCGGGGCGGGGCCGACGTGCCTACCACCGGGTGGCGCCCCGTCCGCGTTGGGACGCGGCGTGGGAGGCGAAGGTCCGCAGTCAGTTCGCGGAGTGGGGGCTCGAGGCCCACGCGGACAAGGCCATCGCCGACGCTCGCGAGCTGGTGCCGCGAGTCGATGCTTGGGACGAGCTCCAGGGTCTGGGGCGTGAGACCCGCGTGCCGGAGCCGCCGCACAAGGCCTCCTGGCACGAGTTGGCGGTGAAGAAGTTGCTCCGCATGGCGGTGGAGCAGGGCTACGACCGGCTCGCCATCAGCCACAGCGACGTCCAGGTCCAGCGCTGGGGCGAGGACTACAAGCAGGGGTACATCGACCTCTACGACAAGCAGGTCCCGAAGTTCCTCAACAAGACCGTCAAGAAGTGGGGGACGAAGGTCGAGGCGGACGAGCTCTCCGTCGGGGCGTCGAAGCGCACTGTCCTCGAGTCGGACCCCGATGTCAGGGTGCCCTTCCTGCCCTACATAGGCGGGACCGCGCTGATGGCCGACATGGTGCACAAGCGGGAGTTGCTCGGTCACGAGATGGCCGGTCGGTTCACGCAGCTGCTCCAGCGGCAGTCGATGACGCATCCGACGCAGCAGCCGGACCTCGACGTCATCCACGGGCAGATCCGCGAGGAGTACCGCGACAAGGTCGTGGCGCTCTACGAGGCCCAGCGGGCCAGCCTCGAGGGCCACGGCTACGGCGACACGGTCGCCATCGACGAGCTCACCGCGGCGGTCAACGACCCCGAGACGGCGGCGGCGAACTTCATCCAGACCGCGCTCACCACGCAGGACTGGGGGGGGCACGGCGAGCCCTTCATCGTTCTCGACGAGTACGGGCGTCGGCTGTACGCAGCCGAGACCCGCGAGGGGGCCGATGACCTCGCGATGTGGGGCTCCAAGCCCATCAAGGTCTGGGCGATCGACATCACCGACAAGATGGTCGAGAGCGTCCTCTACGAGGGCCAGCCGCTCTTCATGGCATCGAAGCAGAAGGTGCCCGCCCGGCCCTTCTACTCCGCGGTGGAGCGCGCCTTGGGCGACCTCCTGCCGGACCGGCGCTACAGCATCGAGCACGTCCGGTCGAAGTTGGTGAAGGGGAAGAAGGAGTCGGTGTCCGAGGAGCTCCTCGAGTGGGCGCGGGAGCAGGAGTTCGTCGCCTTCGATCGGGTGGAAGGCAGCGACGAGATGGAGCGAGTCCCAGGGAAGCGGACCCGGAAGCAGATCCTGCACCGCCTCACAGAGACGGAGTCGCCCGCCCTCAGGGCGGAGTTGAAGGCGCGGCTCAAGCCGAAGAAGGACTACACGCGCGGGGAGTTCATCGAGGCGCTCGTCGGCGACAAGCGCCAGTTCCGGCCTGGCATCAAGCGCGAGGAGGTCGACTGGATGGACCTCGACGACTGGCTGCAGGGGCGGTCGCGGGGCGAGGTCCAGGAGGGCGACACGGTCGTCTTCAACGGGCTCGAGGGCGTGGTCGAGGCCATCGTGCCGAAGGGCCACATCCTGCACAGGCAGGGCTACCGGATGCGGGTCAAGGTGACCGGCGGAGGCAAGACCCTCCAGCAGAAGGCGGCTGAGCTCGCCAGGGACCCGAGCCCGGAGGCGTTCGAGTTCTTCCGGGCGACGCTGAACCGACAGATGGAAGCCGGGCACTCCCTGAGCGGCGCCTTGGGCGTCGAGGTTGGCACGAACTACGACATCAAGAAGGGCGTCGACGTCCGGCTCAAGTACGGCAACAAGGTCTCCGGGCGCGAGGTCGCCGACTACGTCAGCGCGCACCAGCTCGTCGTCGTCGAGGACGTACTGTCGACGGCCAAGGTGGAGGTGACCGGGCTCCCTGAGGGGTGGGAGTGGGCACGGCGGGCGACTGACGACGGCATGGGCGAGACCACGGGTGGCTACCTGCAGATCTTCGCCCCGGCGCACGAGGCCGGCGGAGTCATCGACGACATCAGCAGGTCGTCCGTCGGCGACGAGCACATCGCGATGGAGAAGCAGCTGCGCGGGTTGGTCCCGGTGATCGGTTCCTACGTCGACGACCTGGCCGGTCCCTACGACCGGCCTGGCGACCTGGCGAAGAGGCTTCAGGGCATCGAGACGGAGTCGGGGACCCAACCCTTCGCCGACATCCCCCTGGGGGACCTCGAGGTCACGGTGGGAGCGAAGCCGCAGGATGGCCCCCAGTACGCGGGCGCGGTCTCTCCTGGGGGCGAGAACTACCGGGAGCTGCTGGTCCGGGTCCTGACCGACGACGAGGCCGCCGGCGGCCACCACCATGGGTACTACGGCGATCACTACGGCGGCGTCCGCAACCTGCTCTTCCATGTCCGGGCCCAGGACTACATCGTCGACGGGAAGCGCATCCTGTGGGTGGACGAGCTCCAGTCGGACTGGCAGAAGGCGGCCAAGGACGCCGCCGACGACGAGGGGTACATCTCGCCGAAGCGTCCGTTGGCCACCTCCAAGCGGGAGGCATCGGTGAAGGCGATCGCCGACGAGGCCGGAGTAGCCCGGCCAGGCGTCGTCGCGGTCGAGGCCATCCACCTGCTCGAGCAAGTGGACGGGTTGGTCCGCGCGGACCGTCGCGTCGATGACCAGCGCGTGCAGAAGGTCCACCGAGCGCTGGGTGAACTGGTCCGGGTGGCGGACTCCGAGATCGGCCTCCGGCCCTTCCACGAGTTCGGCACCGGCCCGGAGGACTGGCGAGGTCACGCTGAGGAACTGCTGCTGGAGGCCTTCGAGAACGAGGTTCTGGCTCAGGAGGCCATGGCGATCCTCGAGGCACAGGTTCCGGCGGTGCAGCGCGCCAACTCCGTCTCCATGGGTGACAGGGCTAGCCGGAGCGCTCCTCCGGGCGAGCTGCTCCCGAGCCGGTGGCACGAGTTGGCGGTGAAGAAGGTGCTGCACCGTGCGGCGGTGGAGGGCTACGACGAGGTCCGCTTCTCCGGCAGCGAGGTGCAGACCCAGCGCTGGGGCGAGGACTACAAGCAGGGGTACATCAACCTCTACGACAAGCAGGTGCCCCGGTACGCAGCCAAGTACGGGAAGAAGTGGGGCGTGAAGGTCACCAGCGAGACCTTCACTCTGGACCAGGAGAGCGGGGGCTACCACATCGTCGACAACCGCACGCTGCCGCGCCTGCCGTCGGTGGGTGCTGAGCAGCGGGGTCGGCACCACGCTCAACTCCTCGCTGCGAAGGTCCGTCTCAACTTCCCCGACGACCCTGCTGGCGCCGCCGCTCACTATGGCGGGGAGATCGATGCCCTCTACAAGAGGGTGGAGAGGTCCATGCTGGACGAGATCTCCGTCATCGAGGGCTACGGGGTCTCCGACCCGAACAACGCCACCTGGAAGCGGAGGCGTCGCCTTCTGAGCGATGAGATCGACATCCTCAACGACTTCGGAGGCGACGGGTTCACGTTCCCGCCGAACAGCGGCAGGAAGTTCACCCTGGTCGAGGCCTTCATCGAGAACGCCTACAACTACGGCGAGCTCGACCGGTGGGCGGATGTTCACCACTCCAACCGGCGTCCGTGGACGATCTTCAGCGAAGAGAGGCTCGCCACCGTCCGCCGGCTCCCCTCCAAGGAGGATGCGGAAGGCAGCCTCCAGCAGCTCGCCGGGCCCCGCGAACTCCGAGGCTGGGTGGTCCCCATCACCGACAAGATGCGGGAGTCCATCACCACGGAGGGGCAGCCGCTCTTCAGTGCACCTGGGCGACAGCGCGCGAAGCCCTTCTACTCCGGGGTCAGGCGTGCCCTCGAGCCCATCAAGCCGGAGCGCTCGTACTCCTTCGAGTACGTCCGGGCGCTCCTCTACAAGGGCAAGGGCGCGAAGAAGCAGTACCGTCCCGGCGTGCGGAAGGACGAGGTCGACTGGCTCGGCATCGACACCTTCCTCGACTACCACAAGGAGCTGGGCCAGAAGAAGGTCAGGGGCGAGGACCTCCTCTGGTTCGTCGGGGCGAACCAGCCGCGGGCCAGGGAGATCACGCTGGGTCCCAAGTGGGACGACGCCAGCGTCATGGACGAGTCCGCGCCGTGGGCCAGTCACTCGATGCCCGGCGGCGAGAACTACCGGATGTTCGTCCTCCGGGCGGAGCCGATTCTGGACTCCCGCAATGGCATGCTGCCGGCGGACCAGGCGCGGTTCCGCGAGATGGAGAAGGAGCTCGACGAGGCTCGGCTGGCCCTCAGCCGCGGCACGCACAAGCACCGTGAGGAGGCCCTCAAGGCGCGCGGGTTGGAAGGGGCCGAGGACCACTACATCGGGGGCCGATTCGTCGAGCCTGGGAAGATCCAGATCGATGACCCCTTCGGGCGGCGCAGTACTCGTGTGGTCGAGGTCGAGGGCTTGGAACCGACGGTGCCGGACTCCCGCGACCCTGATGCCCCCACCTACGTGGTGGGGCATCAGGTCCACGTCCGCGCCTACAGGACGGGACCGGGCAAGTACTTCCTGCTCGAGCACTACGAGAAGACCCCGGAGGGTGCTGCGGCACGTGCCCGATGGGACAAGGCCTACGAGGTGGGCGCGCAGTTCTTCGATGAGGCGGAGGCGCGCGCGGCGGCGGCGGGCGTCCGGTCCCTCGGCAAGTTCATGGGCTCCGTGGGGCACACCAGGAACCCGAACGCGCTCTTCCACGTCCGGACCAAGGACTTCATCGACACCGACGGCAAGCGGGTCCTGCTCATCGACGAGGTCCAGTCGGACTGGCACCAGCAGGGTCGGAAGAAGGGCTACTCTGGGCCAGAGGCTGTGGCAGCCAAGGCCCAGCTCGACGCCCTCCGCGCTGAGCGGCTCGAGCTGCAGAACGAGATCCTCGCGATCCAAGGTCAGGCGGACCCCGACATGCAGGGGAGGCTTCGCGAGATCGATGGCCTGATCGATGAACAGCGCGAGAAGGCATTCCCGGTGCCGAACGCCCCCTTCCGCGACGGGGTGTGGTGGCAGTTCGCGCTCAAGCAGATGCTCCGGAAGGCTGCGGAGGGCAACTACGACCGCGTCTCCATCACGCCGGGCGTCTTCCACGCTGAGCGCTACGACCTCGGCGGGCACGTTCGCAGGATCTGGTGGAACCCGCGCGCGGGGATGTTCTACGCGGAGCCCCTCCAGGGCGGAATGATCACCCTGCGCGATGCCAACGGCAGGCCCGCCAGTCCAGAGAACCTCAGCGAGTTCATCAACCAGGAGCCGGCCGACCGGCTGCGCGCCAAGATGGAGGCCGCGAAGACCTCTATGGAGGGAGCCGCCCAGGGGCATCCGCGGATCTCCTGGGATGAGGAGGCAGACGCCTACGTCGTCGTGCGAGGGGACGGCACTACCGTGTCGGACGGGATGGGCTACGACGAGCACTTCGAGGACTCTGGCATGGCCCTCGAAGCTCTCGACGAGCTTCTCGAGTTCGAGGATCTGCCTCGCCGTCCCGTCCTCTCCCCTCTCGCCAACAGGCTCCTCGAGGAGATGGCGGAGTCGGTGAACGAGCACGCCGATGTGACGACTGAGGCCGTCGCGACCTACTTCGACAACAACTGGGACTTCTGGCGGGCGCAGAACATCGAGGAGGCCCAGTTGTTCAACGGTCTCTCGGAGGCGCAAGCCACCGCGAACGCGGACGGCATCGGTGCTGAACTTGAGGACCACTTCGCGTGGATGCGGCGTCACCGCGCTGAATCGACCTTCCCTGCTGTCACGGCGGACGTGGAGATCCGTGGCGACGACCTGAAGGTCTCCCCGAAGGGGTACACCGGCTTCTACGACAAGATGCTCCCGAAGTGGCTGAACAAGTACACGAAGAAGTGGGGGACGAAGACCAAGCCGACGGTGCTGAAGCACGGACAGAAGGCGGCACCGGCCGGCGAGCTCCAAGTGCGGGGCCAGCTCGGCAACGGGATGTACACGCTCCACGGCAACACGGCGCACGAGCTCGAGTTGATCGCCGAGCGCTCCCGCGAGGTCGCGCGGGACAGCAACGAGGCCGTCAACCTGTCGGGCCAGGCTCTCGAGGAACTGGAGAAGGCGGTCCTCGATGGGAACGACCCGGACGGGGACGTCGAGCGCTACCTCGACCGGTACGCCGATGGGCACTCGGCTGGAACGGACGAGTGGTCGGAGGCCATCTGGAGCCACCTCACCGACATCTGGGACGAGTTCACGGGAATCGTCGATGAAGGGCGCAGCGTCCGGTGGCACGATGACACCTGGAGCGTCTTCCGCGACGAAGAACGGATCGGCTTCACCGTCGAGACGGAAGTGGAGGCCCGCGAGGAGCTGCGCCAACTCCAGGAGGGATTGGAGGTCCAGGAGTCCCCCGACGTCACCGTCTGGTCCGTCGACATCACCGACAAGATGCGGGAGTCGGTGCTCTACGATGGCCAGTCTCTCTGGCACAAGGATGAGGCTGGCACCGTTCGCGGTGGCTTCCAGGTCCTCCAGGGCGAGAAGGCCAAGCCGGCCCTGACGCCGGTCCAGGAGGACGCCCTGGTGGCCTTCCTCGAGCGGACCGACGAACTGGACGACGGCGAGCCCGGACACGTCGAGGAGTGGCTCCGCTTCGGGCGTGAAGACGCTGCCGGGATGTTCGACGCCCTGGGCCGCGACATCTGGCGTCTCGACTGGGATGATGCCCTCTTCGACGAGGTGGAGGACCTGACCGCTGAGCTCGGCAGGCGCGAAGGCCTCGACCCCGACGGCGAGGACGACCTCTGGGAGGCCCTGCGGGAGAAGACCCGCAAGGTCGTGGAGCGCGACGCTCGCGGTCGGCTCCTCAGCGAGATCAGCGACATCCAGGCCCTCCGGGTGGCACCGGCGCCGCCGCGGCTCGTCGAGGCGGGTGGCGCCAGCCGCTACAAGGGCGCACCCTGGGCAGACCACGCCTACGGGGCGCGCGGGGCGCTCCTCCGACAGGGGGCACGGTCGCTGGCCGACGAGCTCGACGTCGCCATCGAGAAGCACGACCTCGGCGCCATCGACGCCATGGTCGACCGTGTGCTCAGGGAGGAGTGGTTCGGCCTCACCAAGGAGGAGGCTTCCGAACTCCTCGTGGCGAGCATCAAGCGCCGCGGCGTCGACATCGACGGGCTCTCCCACGAGGCGGCGTGGGACCTCCAGCTCGACTGGATGATGCTGAACGACGCCTGGTTCCGGTCCAGCCTGACCCAGCCGCTGATGGAGCTGCGGGAGACCATGGCGCGCTACCGCCCGGCAGAGGTCGGGACGGTCGAGACGGTGCGGGGTGAAGCCCAGCGCTGGCTGAAGCAGGAGGGCTCGAGTTACTACGACGCCGACGCCCCGGAGTACAGGCAGCATCTCGCGCGTGGCGCGGCCCATCGGAGCGCTCCGGGCCTGCCGCCAGAGTACCTGGGGCAGCCTGGGTGGTTGCGCGAAGAGGCGCGACTCATCGAGGAGACCGGCTTCGACGCGCGCGCCCGCATCCGCGAGGAGGAGGGTCGTCACGCGAGCACCACCCCTGCGGAGATGGTCCGTCGCCACGACGAGGGCGAGCTGGATCTCCCGGCACCGCTGGAGAAGTTCTTCCGCCAGTGGGACGCCTGGAGCAGGAAGTCGGACGAGTTGCGGCGCGAGGGTTCGGACCGCTTCGGTGGCTACGCCATCTCGCGAGCAGACGACGGCTTCACCATCGGCATGGAGGGCTCGGGACTCGGCGACCGCGCGCGTCCCCTCGAGGCCTTCATCCGGCGGACCTACCCGAACGTGGAGGTCGACTACCTCAGTAGCGGCAAGGTGCGCGTCCGGCTGACGGAGACGGAGCCGTCGTGGGTGCCGACCCGCAAGGGGCCTCCGCCCGAGCCGTCCCTGCCAGGGCGTGAGACGAAGGCGCCGATCGATGAGAGCCCCGACACCGTGGGTGGCGTGCACTTCAGCATGGGGCTCGCCGAGGCCGAGGATGCCATCCGCAGCCAGACCAACGAGGTGCTCGTCGCCTACGACCCAGCTGGTGGACAGGTGGGTCGGGTCCAGGGCACCCGAAGCAACGTGCCCTTCTCCGAGGCCTTGCACAACGCCTTGCAGGAGATCAAGGCCCTGCTCACGCACAACCACCCGCGGGAGTCGGGCCCGTCGTACCCTGACACCCTGACGGCCATCACCTACGGGCTCAGCGAGATGCGCGCGACGATGCCTGGTGGTGGCCACTGGCGACTCATCGCCCCGCCGGATGGTTGGCCGCTCGCGTGGGTCACCAAGGACATCCGTCGTCCGAACATGCGGCTCGACGCTGAGCTCGAGGTGCTCTTCGACAGCATCCTCGACGGCGCCACAGATCGGATGGATGCCCGCGTGGCGAGCCCGCCCCCTGACGCCCCTGAACCCCCGGATGGATACCCCCATGGCTACGACCACGACACCTGGGTCCGCTTCCAGCGCGACGCCGCCATCAAGAACCTCAACGAATGGCTCGAGGAGCGCGCCCCCGGCGCCGTCGTCTACGACGTACAGGGACGAGGACTTCAGGGACCGGAACGAGCTCCTGCGGCCGAAGGACGGGGTGCTGCTGGACGACCGGATCCCGCGGTACGTCCCGAAGAAGTAGAGCCGCTCCCTGAGAACGTCATCTTCCTCAAGGGTGGCGGCCGGGAGTGGGGCGCCTTGCCGCTCGAGGACGCGGTCGCCTGGGTCGATGCGAACATGGACCCGGCGCGTGTGCTGGGGAGCCACGAGCTCATGGCGCTCGACTCCTGGTCTGGCGACACCATCCTCCGGAAGGACGACGGCAGCCTCATCGTGCTGTTCCACGGCACGGCGATGGACGTGGACGTCTTCAAGCCCTCGACCAGAGGCTTCTTCGGGCCGGGCACGTACCTGAGCACGAACCCGACCGACGCCTCGCACTACGCCCGGTCGGACGGCAAGCGCGCGACACGTGACACGCTCGTGGACGGAGACGGGGAGGACCCGTGGGCGACGGCGCGGCCAGCCGCCCCGAACGTCATGCCTCTCTACGCGCGGCTCGAGAACCCGTTGCACTCCTACCGGGTGCCGAGCGGGGGGTTCGTCGCTGACGCCATCAAGAACGTGCAGGCGCTCCTTGAGGAGTACCCGGACGGGGTCGATGAAGTCTTGCAGCGACGCGGTCGTGACAAGACACGGAAGTGGACCCACGAGGAGCTCAAGAAGGCGGTCGACTACACCACCGAGGTGCTCGAGAGCATCCCCGAGATGGTCGAGCGCGGGGAGAACTGGGTCTCGCAGGCCTTCCAGTACAGGGACCGGCACTACGACCCCAGCAGCCAAGGCATGTCGGCGCCTCGCGTTGTCGTCCACGACGCCCTCTACAAGGCTGGCATCGACAACGACTACGACGGCATCTTCGTCGCCCGGCACGACCGTGGTGCCGACCACGTGGTGGTCTGGTCCCAGAATCAGGTGAAGAGCGCCATCGGGAACAAGGGGACCTACTCCCGCACCGACGACGCCATCCTCGAGGCCGGCGGCCGGGCCTACCGCCCGCTCGCGGAGCAGAAGCGCCAGCTTCGCAGCCTGCTCGACGAGGCGGGTTGGCCCGACGCCGCAAGCAAGGCGCGCGCGGACGAGCTCTTCCAGGTGCTCGCCAACGCCCGCGACATGGCGAAGATCGACCAGGCTGGACGCGAACTCCAGCGACTGGCGGGGAAGACCGGCGAGCGCCGGAGCGAGAGCCTGCTCCTCAAGGACGCCATCTACGACCTGCAGCGCCGGCGGGCACCGCGGCACGAGGGTGTCGGCGACGCGCCGGGCACTCGGCCCTACGGTGCCGTGGACGAACCTGTCGACGAGCTCGACTTCTCGATGCTCGAGAGCGGCGGCGACAAGCCCTACGGCCTGAGCGAGGTCCTGCAGTCGGTGGCCGCCCAGCTGGGCGTCGACATCGCGGACCTCTCGCCGGCGGACGTGGAGGCCTCCTACAACCGGTCGGGGCTCGACGCCCCGGAGACGCTCGAGCGTGCGCTGCGGGCGATGGTCAGCCCTGGGAGGGAACGTGGCGCGTTCCGGCGCTGGTTCGGCGAGTCCAAGGTTGTGGACGAGGAGGGCGAGCCGGCGGTCTACTGGAAGGCCATGATCGGTGAGGTGCCCCATGTGGGCGTCGATGGTGTCGAACTCACGTTCGCCTCTTCCTCGAGGGATGTCGCCGAGAACTTCGCCTCCATCAACGGAGAGGGGTGGGCTTCGCCTGGGGCGAGCGGTGCCCCTCCTGGGGTTGATGTCCGCCCTCGTGCCATCCAACAGGTCTACGTGCATGCAGAGAAGCCCTTCGACTTCCGCAACGCAACGGACCGGGAGTGGCTCATCCGTGAGATGAGCACGCCTGAGGCGGTGGCGGCCTACAATGCTGAGACGCGCAGTTACGGCGACAAGTACGCCTACCAGGCACGAGACATCCAGGCAGGGATCGAGGAGGGCACCTACCAGGTCCTCGAGATGAAGTACGTCATCGACCTCATCAGGGACCGGGGCTACGACGCCATCTACGTGCGGGAAAGCGCGGGCACCCCCATCAACATCGGCGTGTTCAACCCGAACCAGTTCAAGTCGGTCGACAACGTTGGGACGTGGTCGGGCCGGAACATCTTCGAGCAGGGCGCCGATAGCCTCTACTCCCCCGTCACCGCCCGCGTCGGGATGACCGCCTACCGCGGCGAGTACCCGGATCTGGTCCGGTACAACGAGGACTACAAGGCCGCGATCAAGAAGGGCGACACCGAGGCCGCGGAGGCCGCGAAGCGTCGGTACTACGACCTGTGGGAGCCCCAGCTCCGCGAGGCCCTCAAGCGCGCCGGCGTCGAGGCGACCGTCCGCCAGTCCGTCGGTGGGTGGATGGACGACCCGCTCGAGCTCGGCGTCTTCGTCGAGTTCCGTGGAGCCAGCCAGACGGAGGTCGAGGGCATGCTCGCGTCCTTCGGCCAGGGCTTCAACCAGGGCGGGATGCTCTTCCGCCACGTCGGCGACGTGCTCGAGCAGCCGACCCCTGACGCGAGTGGCCGCGCGCCGACGATGAACCTCAACCTGGGGCAGGAGGTCACGAAGAGCCTCGTCGACAAGCTCGCGAAGACCATGGCGAAGAGCGGGCTCGGCTGGACGATCGACGTCGAGAAGGGGACGATCAGCATCGCGCACACCCCGGAGTGGGGGGCGCCGGCTGCGGACGTCTTCATCGAGAAGGCCAACGTCGTCGCCCATATGGTGGCGAAGGTCGTCAAGAAGCAGTACGGTGTAGACGTGGCTACAGTATGGACACGAGAGTCCATCACTGTGGCTGAACCTGAAGCCCGAACCACGGGAGGGCATCGTGTCCCTGCGTACTACGAGTTGGTGGAAGCCTGGCGACCCGGTCTACGACCTCGCGAAGGAGTTGGGGCTGGTCGAGGAGATGGAGCAGGACCCGAACCCGTTCGACCTGTCGCACCTGCCGAGGATCCCGAAGGACGAGGTCCTGGGGCGGAGCTTCGTGACGGTGGCGCCGGGCCGGAAGCGGCCGGAGATCTCCGACGAGGAGCTCCGGGCGAAGTGGACGGAGGAGCTCCGGCAGCAGCACGGGGACCAGTGGGTGGAGGAGCACTCGGGGCTTCTCGACGCCCAGTGGGAACTGGTGAAGTAGAGGTCCCCCGCGGGTTCCGTTCTGCGGAGCCTGCGGAGTTCCTCGCCGCACGCGCTGAGCACACCCGCGACGAGCATCTCGCCATGCTCTCGCCGCTCGAGGAGGGCGACCTCGCCGGCCGCCGCGCCTACCTGTCCGACGACGGCCAGGTGGGCTTCGTCCTCGACGCGGAGAACGACCTTCAGAACGTCTTCAGCGGTCGCACTGGCGGCGGCGTCGAGGCGCTCTTCAGCGCCATCGAGATGGGTGCCGCGAGCCTGGACTGCTTCGACGGCTTCCTGCCCGGCTACTACAAGTCCTTCGGGTTCGTCGAGACGGAGCGGCTCACCTGGGACGACCAGTACGCGCCGGCTGGATGGAACTACGACAAGTTCAGGCGTCCCGACGTTGTGATGATGCGCTGGGAGGGCGGCAACCGCGCCTCCGTCCGTGACCGCTGGCAGAAGGGTGAGCCCCTCCCCGCTGGCGCGACCCCCTTCGGGATGGGTCGGCACGTGGACCGTCCGGGCGCGCGCCCGCAGGCTGTCGCGGCGAAGAAGATGAAGGCCGAGCTCGTGGAGGCGCGCAAGGCTGGGTCGATGTCCCCCGTGGCCTTCGACGAGGCGATGAAGCGGCTCCGGCTGGACGACTCGAGCGCCCTGGTCGAGGAGACCTTCACGGTGAGCACGCCGTTCGGCGACGCGGCGGTCAGCCTCGTCCGGACCGACGGCTACAAGGCGCTCATCCCCGGCGGGTTCGACGGCGACTGGTCCTACCCGGACTTCGACTACAACCAGCGCCGCCCGATCTGGTTCGACCTCCCCCTCGACCCGGAGAACCTCCCGCACCGGAAGTGGGTGCCGGCGAGCAAGTCGCCGACCGGTGAGCGGCTCGAGGGGCTGCACCAGGGGCTCCTCGACTTCAAGGACCGCGACGCTGCGCTGCGTCGCATCTGGAGCGAGGCCGGCGTCCCGAAGGAGGCCATCGACGGTGCGCTCAAGGCGGACGGGAAGGACGTGCCCGCCAAGGTGAAGGAGGCCTTCGCTGCCGTCCGCGAGGCCCAGGAAGATCTCCGCATCAGCCTCTTCCAGAAGCACGAGCGCTCGATGGGGCTGAGCAGGCATCGCCCCGAGCCCGCCCATACCCCCGACGGGCTTCCCACTGCGGAGTACGCCGAACGGATGGGGCTCCACGCCATCGAGCTGGCCAGCCAGTACCTCTTCGCGATGCTGTCGCCGCAGCTGAACATCGTGAAGAATCAGGTGGTCGGGTCCATCGCGGCTGTCCGGAGTCGGGCGGAGTTGAGCGCACTGACCGACAAGGCCCGCCCGCTGCTCAAGGAGTTGGAGCGGGAGTTCGATCGGCTCAGTGGTGAGCTCGAGGGCAAGCCGTTGGCCACCGCGAAGCGCAAGGCCTGGCAGCGCTTCTCGCAGCAGTCGGCGGCGATGCTCGGCTTCGCCGTCACCCTCCCGCAGGCTGCCCGGATCTCCGGCGAGAGCCTCCCGAAGAAGGGCGGACGCTGGCCGCGGGCGCAGGCGGAGCGGATCACCGGCCTCACCTGGGATGACCTCCGCGCCATCAACCGCGCCCAGTACGAGAAGGACCTCGCCAAGGCCCAGAAGGCGGCCTACGCCGCCGACAAGGTGGTCGAGGACCTGCCCGAGGGCGCGTCCGCTGCGGACGTGAAGGAAGCCGGCGACGCCAAGCTGGAAGCCTGGGCGGAGGTGGACCGGGTCGAGCAGTCCCTGAACACCGTCCCGGCCCCGCAGATGGAGGAAGGCTTCGCCTTGCAGGGCATGGGCGACCCCGGCTTCGTCATCGAGATGCTCGTGAAGGTCGACGAGGACCTTCGCGCCTTCGAGGACGGCAAGCGCGAGCGGCTCTTCTTCGAGCCCCACCCGGACGAGCCGTGGGGCTCCTACATGACGCGGCTCACCTCGAACCTCCGCGGCATGGCCCCGAAGATTGCGGCCTTCGCTGGCCTCGGCGTGGACCTCGAGCGCGCGACCTGGATCCCCGTCGACATCTACATGCTTCGCGAGTACGGCCACAAGGTCGCCGGCTCCAAGCAGGCCCTCAGCGCCCTCCAGAAGATCTGGTACGCGAAGTGGCAGGCTGGCGAAGGGCACCGGCAGTCCGGCGGCAACAAGAAGGGGTGGGACTACAACCAGAAGAACGGCCGCGGCGCGGACAGGACCTGGGAAGAGGAGCTCCAGCGCCGGTCCAAGATCTCCTACCGCCGCTACCTGAAGTCGGAGGGCGTCGTCGACTGGACGGAGCACCTCCGCGACATGGTCACCCCGAAGGCGGTCACGCTCCCCTCCGAGGGACGGCTCCAGGTCACCCTGAAGCAGATCGCGAGTGCGCGACGGAAGCTCCGTCAGGCGGAGACCCCGAAGAGCGCCATCTCGGCGATGCAGAAGGTTCATCGGCTCGAGCGCCAGCGGCTCGCCCAGCAGTACGTGGACATCTGGCGGAAGCAGCACCCCGACGTGGACCTCGGGTCGGTGCTCCCGACGAAGCCGAACGGCAAGTACATCCTGCAGGTCCCCACCAACGGCTACCTCGAGGTCATCGCGGCCATCAAGCGCGACCCCGCGGTGAAGAGCGGGCGCCTCGGTGAAGGCGCGACCATGTGGCTGCGGTGGGACGAGACCCGCAAGGTGCACGAGCCGGAGCCTGTGGTGGCACCTGGCACCTTCCTCATGCCGAGCACGCGCGCGCGCATGGAGAGGGTCGACGCGGAGCTCAAGGAGGCTGGTGCCTACGCCGAGCCTCGGCACACCAAGCGCCCTGGCCAGCGCCCCTACATCGAGACCGTGGACGAAGCGGCGGAGCCGCAGGGCCTCTACGCGACCAGTCCTGCCGGCGAGGTCGAGGGCACCTTCCACATCGAGCAGGCGGCCCAGCTCGTCATCACGCTCTTCCGCGAGGGGAACCTCGACACCCTCTTCCACGAGGCGGGCCATCTCCTCGAGTACCTGCTGGGACCCCAGCACTACCAGGAGCTCGTCCGGAACTTCGAGCACATCAGCGCCCGCGAGGCCGACGCGGTCTGGGCGGATGTCCAGTCCGGCGTGGACGACGCGACGGCCGCCCAGCGGCACGGGCTGCAGCACGACCCGGCGAACGGCATCAACGACGTGGACTCAGTGCGCGTGCGGCGCTCTCGCGGCGGCACTGGGGCGGTCCTGACCACCCGTGGGCGCGAGCAGGCTGCGGAGTCCCTGCGCTGGTACTTGCGGCTGAAGACGGCCCCCGACGGGCGTCTGCAGCGGGTCTTCGACCGGACCCTGGTGGGTCTGCAGCAGGCATGGATGCGCGTCCGGCGTGGCGTGGCTCCGATGCTCCGTCAGCAGCCCCCCTCGTGGAGCCGGATGGACCCTGCGGAGAGCGGTAGGCCGGCCGTCGGGCCCGTCGATGCCGCCACCAAGCCGGAAGAGGTGCCGAAGCCCCTTCTGTCCCCCGAAATGACTCTCTACTGGGACAGGCTCCTACGTCCTGACCTCGCGGCGTACCAGGAGGCGGTCGTGACCGTCTCGGGGGACCCGGAGGTCCGGGGCAGGATGCAGGGTGTGACCGTCTCGCCGAGCCGTGCGGTCCGGATCGAGGAGGGTCGCCCGCGGTCGGCCGGTGTACGTCAGGAGGCTGCTCGAGCCGAGTACCGTCCTGAGGTCCTGATGCAGGAGCTCGGGCTGCAGGCGGGTGACCAGATCGGTGCCACGGAGCTCCTCCGCGAGGTGATGGCCAACGCGGCGGTCCAGAAGTTCCGCGAGGTCTGGGGCGGCGAGGAGACGCAGCGCCTGACCACCCGCACGGTGGTCCCGAAGTCGCGCGTGCGCGCCATCCACGACGAGGTGGTGGGTTCCTTCCAGGCCCACATCGGGCTCTCGCCGTCGGAGCTCGCTGCTCGCGCTGACGCCCAGCTTGGAGACGTGCGCCTCAACCCCCTCGAGCAGGGGCTGCTCCGGAACCTCGCCCACGAGGTCGCCCGCGAGCCGATGGGCAACCCGGTGCCGGACAGGCTGCTGGACCCCACCGAGGACCTGACCTACGTCCGCCTCGACGAGATCAACGCCTTGCAGGAGGCGGCCATCGACGTGGCGGCCGGCGTCGGCGGGCACCGGTCGCGCCGTGGCGAGGCTGTTCCGCACACGGTGATGCGGGCGTTCATGCGGACCCTGAACCAGGCGGCGGAGCGACTGGCTGCCCAGGGTGACGGCGAGGGCCTGCTCGACGAGGTGGCCGCGCCCCTGGCGGGAGCGGTGCTGGAGGCCAAGGCGGCCCTCGAGAGCCGCTTCATCGTCACCGACGAGACCGCCGGCTACCTCGACCCCGGCTTGCGCGAGCTCGTCGACACGCACCTCCGCGGACTCGAGGAGAGCCACTACCGCCTGCTCCGTCTGCTGCGGGACGCGCGGGAGAACGGCCACGCCAGCCTCCGGGCGGGGATGACCTACGTGGTGGGCCAGCTGAGCCCGCCCGTCGACCCCAGCCTCGCCGGCGTGCTGCTCGCCTACCGCCAGTGGTTCCGGGGCACCGAGACGATGTCCGCCTGGGCGATGCTCGACACGGGCACCATCGCCGCGCTGCGTCGGCTGCTCATGCAGGGCCACGGGATGACCCCGCTCGAGAGCCGGTCGCTGGCCTACCTCGACTCCATGCGCGGGCCGAACCGTCCCATCACTGCGGACGAGGCGGTCCAGATCGGCGAGTCCATCGCGAACATCTCCGACGGCATCGAGCGCCGGTGGTCGACCGTGAAGCGCCGCGCGCAGGAGATCACCATCGCCGCCGGCGGTCAGGTCTCCGACCCCGACATCGACCTGAGCGGTTCCGCTGCGGTGGAGCGCTACGAGCTCTTCTACCGTGGCCAGTGGGAGCACATCTGGGACCGGGTGAACCAGGCTCGAGGCCGGCACGCCCACCGCCGCTTCGACAAGGGGCAGGCGGCCACGGAGATGGTGCTCCGGATGATGGTCAACGAGCAGCTCGGCGAGCTCTCCCGCGCCCTGGCTGAGCACGGGCTCGACGTCGTCGGGCATGCCCGCGACACCGCGGTCGGCGAGCGCCGAGTGCCGGGCAGCGAGCGCGCCCCGCTGGGGACCCAGGACCGCGAGGCCTTCCGCGAGCGGACGCTGTTCTACATCAACCAGATCATCCAGTGGGAAGACAAGCCCCAGTTCGCCCGTGGAACCAAGCGCGCGACCTACCTCCCCGACGCCCCTCAGACGGCTGGGAAGCCCTTCCCCGAGGCGGAGGCTCAGGCGGCGTCGGACGCGGGGTGGCCGCGCGACGAGCTCAGGAACGTGCACGACATGCTCGCCTACCGGGAGGCCTGGCGCATCCTCGAGTCGGCTGGCTTCAAGTACGGCAAGGGGAAGTGGGTCGACCACGAGTTCCCCGACGGATCGAAGGCCCTGCTCCCCGACATGGTCATCAAGCAGATCGACGAGGCGACGGACCTCCAGGCGGCGCTGGGCAAGGCCTACGCGCCCAAGGCGCACAAGCCGCTGCGTGACGTCTGGGAGGAGACCTCCGGCGCAGGCGACATCGTCCAGCAGCTCTTCCTGAACGGCTACTCGCCCTCGGCTGCCATCCGGATGGGCATCACGACCGGCCTGCTGCTGCCCAACCCCGGCTACTGGGTGAACAACACCTTCGGCGCCATCCTGCAGACCTACGGTGGGAGCGGCTTCGGTGCGCTCAGCCTCGCGGGCTACGGCGGCACCCCGCTCGAGAAACTCCAGCGGGTCCGGCACCACCACGGCATCGTCCGGGCGGTGACCACCAGGATGTGGGGCGAGGGCCAGTGGCGGGCGACCGGTAGCGGCGTCCTCGTGACCCCCGACGGGCGGATGTACACGGCGGACATGATCGCCGCCGACGCCCTGCGCTACGGCTTGAACTCGTCCTTCGTCAAGAACGAGACCATCCGCGGCATCGCTCGCGAGATCCGCGACCAGTACCCGGAGGGGTGGCGCTACCTCATGCACCACCCGCAGTTGTGGCAGAAGACGCTCGTCGAGAGCGCCACCGCCATCGACAACTACTTCCGCGTCTCGGTCTACGTGGACGGGCTGCTGCAGGGGAAGAGCCCGGCGGAGGCAGCGGAGGGCGCGCGTCTCGCGCTCTACGACTACGGCCAGCTCACCGAGTTCGAGCGGAAGTACGTCCGCCAGCTCGTCATGTTCTACAGCTACATGCGCCGGAACCACGCCCTGTGGTGGGACGTGTTGCTGACGAACCCCTCGCGCGCGCTCGGCCAGCTGCGGCTCCTGCACGGCACGGCGAAGTGGGCCATGGAGCCAGAGGACGAGCAACTTGCTGCGCCGGCGATCTACGAGGACCGCGGCTGGTGGGGCTCGAGGGACGCGGAGGAGTGGACCCGGAAGTGGCGTGTCGGCTGGGCGTGGCCGCCCGTCCCCATCGCCGACTGGGTCTCGACGGCTGCCGACCTCCACGACTCCGTCGTCTACCTCGACGAGGACGCGATGAAGATGACCGGGAGCCGGCTGACGCCGTGGGCGCAGATGCCCATCACCATGATCGGTGGCGTCGACATCTTCCGGATGCGTGACCTCGAGAGCGCCGACAACATCCCGTGGTGGCTGATGGAGCTCGACACCATGGGCGGCGGTCACCTGCACTACGTCTTCGACGTCGGCGTCGCCTACGAGGACGACCCGCTCCGGCGACACTACCGCGGCCTCCCCTACCGCTACGTGGCGGGCGCCCAGGGCGAGCACGAGTTCGGTGGACGGGCCTGGTGGCTCTTCACGAGCATGACGCCGCTGCCGGTCGCCGGCGGCCGGTCGCAGGACACCATCACCAAGGCTCTCCGGATGTGGCGCCCGCGGCCCGGCATCTCGAGGGGCGAGGAGACCTGGGGCTTCACCGGCGCGGTCAAGCCGGTCCTTCTCGACGACCCCACCGAGGCTGGGCTCCGCGAGATGGGCATGCAGGAGGCGGACATCATCCGGCAGACGATGGAGATGGAAATCCAGTAGCTCGAGCCCGCCAGGCGTCGCGGGCATCGACGACGACGAGGGCGAGCCGCATCATGGTCGTGCTGGTGGCTGCGTGGTTCCACTCGAGGATGGCGCGGATCTGCATCCCCCGGTCGCAGATGGGGGCGCGGGAGAAGGTGAGCGGCTCCCCATGGTGGAGGAGCTCGTCGTGCAGGTACTGCTCCCCACCGATGTGGAGGCTGCGGAGACGTGGAGGGTGAACCCGCGTCGCGACTTCGGTCATGACGTTCCCGACGGCGACGAACGCCAACCCGATGGGAAGGAAGCGAACTGGGCCGCAGCAGGCGTCTGGGATGAGCACCACTCGCTGGTGCGCGCTGTCGAGCACGACGGTGCGGCCGTCTGGGTCATGCTGAACGACGAGCGGCACCAGCCAGGGGGTGGGCGCGGCGGCTCGGTGTGGCTCAGTGCCCTGAAGGTCAGGCAGTCCTCGTAGGACGGCTTCTTGAACGACGCTCGAGACGCTCGAGCCCCTTGCCCGCGCCTCTTGCCGGAGCTCATCCTCGAGGGTTGGGTCGAAGTAGATGTTCATGCGGCGAGCATACCCTGCCCGCCGTGACCATACGGCCGCCCTGCCGACATGGGGTAGACCATCTGCAACACCCCACGAGGAGTACCTCCCATGTCGCAGATCCCGGCCCTGATGGGCGGCAACAAGCTCTCCCACTCCGCCACCTTCGAGAAGGACGTCACCTTCGAGGGGGCTGTCATTGGCAGCAACGGACTTTCCAGCCGCTTCGAGCTGTCGTGGGTCGCTGGCCAGCGTGGCAAGCCGGGCATCAACACCGACATCCTGAACGCCATCGAAGCCATCCGCATGATCGCGGACCCGGACTTCGAGGTGCAGGGCACCAACATGACGTCGGCGCTGTGTACCTACTACGCTGAGGGCGGCATCACCCTGACCACGGCTGGCGCCGACGAGGACCAGGCCATCCTGGTCCCCCACGAGGACGGCAACCAGTCGCCCTGGGAGCAGGTGACCTGGGGAACCGACAAGGAGGTCGCCTGGGAGGCTCGCATCGGGACCGCGGCGAACATCTCAGATGTGATCATCTGGGCGGGGCTGAAGCTCACCAACGACAACGTCGTAGCCACCGACGCCGATCAGGTCTTCTTCCGGTACGAGGACGGTGTCGGCAGCGGTGTCTGGCAGGTGATCTCGTCGATCGGTGGGACCGACACCACGACCAACAGCACCGTCACGGTCGCGGTCTCGACCGCCTACCACCTGAAGATCGAGGTGGACTCGGACCAGCGAGCGAGGTGCTACATCAACGACGACCTCATCTACGAGACCGCCGCACTGACCACGGACGACCACACCCCGATGATCGGGGTCGAGGCCGGCGCCACCGCAGCGAAGTCGGTCGTTGTCTTCGGCCAGGCCATCAGCCGCGTCGTGGGTTGATCGACCCCTCGACCCTGAACTAGGAGGGCACCATGGCACGAGTAGGCTTCGTCGTCAGCGACGTGAACAACTCCGCGATCACGGCAGACCTCAGCACGACGGCTGTCGTGCTGCTGCATGCCGACTCGGACCAGGACGCCAACTCGGAGGCGATGCCGAGCTCGGGCTACCTCTCGCACGTCGAGCTGCACTTCACCTCGGCCGCCACGCCGACCACCGTCCAGGCCCACCTGACCTGGGAACTGGCGGGCGACGAGCCGGCGAGCGGCCAGAGCGCAGCCACAACGCTCCACGCCCTCCAGACCTCCGACGAGAAGGGCGCGGCGATCGGCATCGACCAGTTCTATCGGACCCCAGCGCTGGCGACGTCTGCCGGGCAGATCTACCTCTGGCTGGTCCTCGACTCAGGCACAGCCACCCTCGAATCGGCTCGGCTGCACTGGGCTGAGCACCTGGGACGCTGACATGCCCCGCGGCATGACGATCAACATCGGGGAGGAGCCCGCTGCCGGCGGCGGCGGCGACTCGTGGACGTCCAACGAGTACGAGCTGGACTTCGCTACTCACGCGAACTACGACATCCACGCCCAGGGCGATGGGAACGTCACCGTCGACTCCAAGACGTGGATCGCTGGCGGGATGGTGTCGCCCGACAACACGGACGACTTCCAGATCGTGAACGGCACCGGGTTGCAGATGGCACCCCGAACCACCACGACCATCAACTGGACGGGCACGATCAAGCGCTGCGGCATCGGGGCGCTGATCAGCGACCTCGTGTCGCAGTTCACCGACGTCAGGCAGACCGTCGACCTACAGCTCCTGGTGAAGGACGACACCTGGAGCACCTCCAAGATGGGCGTGCTGTTCGGGGTCGAGGCCAACGACAGCCCGATGGCTGAGTCTGGCGGCTCCGGCTTTGGCATCCTGTCCAGCTACATCGGCAGCGCCTTCGAGATCGAACTGGTGCGCTGGCAGGGCGGGACCTCGCTGGCCGACACCAGCGGCGTGGCTCCCGCGTCACACGCCCACGTGCTCGGCCTCCGCGTCCACAAGGGGGAGGCGGTCGAGCTCTACTACTCGACGGACGCCGCCGACTACAAGACCGCCTTCTCCGGCGGGTCTTGGGCCTCTGCGAAGCAGGGCAACGTGCTCGTGACCATGAACAACAGCCCGACCAACCAGACGGACTGGATGACCGCCGCCAACCTGGGCGTCGTCATCGGCGTGCGCGGCAACGCAAACACTACGGTCAATGCGCTCAAGCTCTGGGTCAAGGTCTGGAACGTGCTGGAGTAGCCATGTGGTGCATCATCCCTGGCGACAACCTCGTCCGGACCATCGAAGACGGCGAAAGCGCTGTCATCGCCGCGGTCATCGCGTCCGAGATCGACGTATCCGAGATCGTGGAGGCCGGTTGCGCCAAGGGTGACGACGGCGTGTACGTCGGCATCAAACTGCTCAACGGCAAGACCCGCACGCGCCGCATCGGCAGCGACGGCAAGGTCAGCGGCAAGCATGGCGATATCCCTGCCGCTCTCGCCGAGTGGCTGGACGGCTGAGCGGTGGAAGGACTCATCAAGGTCCTGACGAAGCTGGTCTCCCAGCCGGCGACTCTGGGCATCGCTGTGTTCGGCGTGCTGGGGCTCGGCGGGCTGGTCATCTGGGCCGTGAGCATCGTCGCAGCGTCGGACAAGACCGTGGACATCACCCTCACGGGCATCCACGCCAGGCAGGACACGGAGCTGCTTCAGTGCCGCGCTGACCTCACCGCAGCGGGCATCCAGGGCTCCAAGCTCGCGGCGCTCGTTGCAGGGCAACCCTGATGTTCGCCGGCTGGAACACCGATGGCTGGAACGCCCTCTGGGGACGCGATGGATCGAGAAGTGTGGGCGCTCCTGTTCGCAGCGGAGTGGACGATCGGAGCGTTCGGGATGGCGCTCCTGGCGGCCGGTCTGGTGAACAGCTGGTTCAGGACCGAGGAGTCCGTGTGGGTGGACCTCGCCCTCGTCGGGCTGGCGTGGGCTATCGCTGCGGCAGCGATTGCGGTTGCACCGTGGCTGGAGGAGAGGGACCCGGCTACCTTGACGCTCCTGTGCTTCCCGATGGCGGCAGCGACCGTCCGCGGGGCCTGGCTGATCTGGACGACCCGCGATGACGCACGAGACATCGAACCCCCCGGAAGGGGATGAGGAGCTGAAGTCGGTGAACGGCCAGCTCATGGAGCGCGTCTTCGACATCCAAGAGCAGGGTGTAGGGGCGATGCTCGCGGTGGCGACGTCCAGTGACAAGCTCTCCGAGCGGTTCCTCGACCAGAGCTACCGGCTCGAGCGGCTCGAGGAGCGCTTCGTCGTCTTCGCTGAGAACCAGCCCAAGGGCTTCATCTCCGGGGTCATCGCCCCCGTCGCGAAGAAGGTCAACGCCCCCGCCTGGATGCAGTCCGACAACTGGACGATGCGGCTGTTCCTCACGGCAACCATCATCCTGCTGGTGTGGCTGGTGGTCGGGCGGGACGGCGCGGCGGACATGCTCTACTTCATCGGGGACACACTCGCGAAGAAGGAGGTCCCCAGTGGCTGAGCAGGAAGCAAAGTCGATCGTCGACGAAGTGAAGGTCCACACCGACGAGCTGAGGGCGTGCGCCGCTCGCATCCAACAGTTGGTGAACGAAGGGCGGGCGGAGTTGGCCAGGTCCAGGGGCCGGGCAGGACTACGCGCCAGCATGCGGGAAGGCCTCGCAGTGGTCGAGCCGCAGCCTGCGTGAGCAGGTCGCCAAGGTCCTCGAACGCGAGGGCCAGACCGTCTTCTTGCAGTGGGTGCGCGCCCTCATGGCCTTGGGTGTGGTCGGCACAGCCATCTGGACGGAGGTCCAGGGCGGCGAGCTGTCCGACCCCTTCATCATGCTGCTCGATGGTGGTCAGCGCTCCACCGCCAGCGCACACACCGACCGATCCGGGTACTCCGACTTGAAGCGGGACCAGGTCCAGATGTCGGGCTGGATCTGCCACGAGTCGAGGCTCACGCCGTAGTTCCCGATGCCCCGGTGGCCGGGGCCGCTCTGCCGGTAGGCCTTGTTGCACTCCAGGGTGAGCACCGAGTCGGTGCCCTGGTCGTGCGCCACCACGATGATGGTGTGCCCGCCCTTCACCCTGGAGGCGTCCCGCCACAGCTGCACGACCGACCAGGCGGGGACGTGGCTGGTGTCTGCGTTGACCTTCTCGGCCACGCCCGCGGTGACGAAGGCCTCGGTGGGGGAGGACAGCCGGCTCGCGTCGGTGATCATCACCTCGTTGTGCCGGGCCAGGCCCCACTCGAAGTCGTCCCCGAGCGCGTCCTCGAAGGCGTAGGGCACCACGGCGCCGACGAAGGCACAGCAGTTGCTCTTCCGGCCGCTCGTCTTGAGCCCTGAGACCCCCTTGGGAGCCCTCGGGAAACTCGGGCTGTGCAGGTCGTAGCCCCACCCCTTGAAGAGGTCAGCAGCCGCCCACAGGCGCGAGGGGGCGATGGCCCCGGAGAGAGGGGCGGACGCCGGGCCCAGGTTCGTTGCCCAGACACCGCCGGACACTGCGGCGATCCAGCCGTGGCGCAGGCGGAACCAGACCTCGCCACCGAAGTGGGCCTCCTCCAGGAGGTCGTGCTCGCCGGCCGCGGCCTTGAAGCCGGTCAGCGTGCCCGCTGGGGCGTTGAAGAGTTTCAGGGCCTGGGGGAGGTGCGCGCGGTCCATGTCAGAAACTGCCGCTGGTGAAGGGGCGGTTGCGCTCGGTCGTGCCGATCTGGCCCTTCTGGTAGTGCATGTCGATACCGATCAGGAATGCGTCGTTGGCGAACGTGTCGGCTGCATCGCTGGAGTCGCGGAAGATGCGGCCGAGGATGAACATGTCGGGCTCGATGCTGGAGGCGAGCCCTGCCGGCATCGCCATGTCGTCGTCGTCGGTGATGTGGTGCGCGTACTGCGTTCCTGCCGTATGCGTCGAACTCAGCGTGGACGTGGCGGGGAACGCTTCCGACTCGTAGCCCTGGGCTGCGGTCAGTTCGACTTGCCACTTCACGTCGCCGGACGGCGAAGCCACGATGTGGGACCAGTGGACGTGGAACGTCGGCGTCGTCCCCGCCTTGATGTCGTGCATGACGTGGATGGCGAAGAAGCCCTCCTCCGTAGGCCCTGTGCCGGCGAAAGCGTTCATCTCGATGCCGTTCCGGAAGGTCTTCAGGGTGGGAGCGCTGGACCCCTTGCCGATACTGAGGCCACCCACGAGGTAGTCGGAGTAGAGGGCCTCTTCCAGCGGGCCGATGCCGCCGATCGGCCTGCCCGACAACCACGCCTCCAACCCCTTGCGGATGAGGGGGTCGAGGATGCGCCCGCCAGTGAGAATCCACGCCATCAGTCGGTGTGGCCCGGCGTCATCGAGCTCACCTTGTGCGGCTTCCGGCGAGCCCGGCGGCGCTCCTGACGCTTCTCGCTCCCGGCCGCGAGCCGCTCGCGGAGCCCCTTCAAGACGGCTTCGCGCTCTTCGGGGGACTCGACGTCCTCGAGCGCGCGGACGATGATGGCCTCGAAGATCTTGTCGTCGAACATCTCCACGATCTGGCCGGCGGGGGCTGGCAGCAGCAGCGTGAAGTCGATGGCGTCGTCGAGCTTCTGGGCGGCCTCCCGGCCCACCTCTTCGGCGTCGATGCCCTCCTGCGAGAGGGCCTGCTCGATGTGCTCGGCCCAGACATCAGGGTTGAGGACCTCGAGGCCCTCGAGGAACTTGTCGAACATGCTGCCCTCCTCCTGTGGGAGGGCAGGCTACCACGTCAGGACGCCCGTAGCCGCCAGCTCACGGGGTCTCGGCAGCGGGCTCGGGAGCCTCGTCGTCGACATCGATGGCCAGACGCTCTCGCTCGACCGCGGCCTCGAAGGCTTCGTCGGAGGAGATGGTCACCACCTGCTGCGGCTCCGTCTCGATGTGGTCCGCGTCCTCACCCAGGGCTTGCACCATCTCAGCGGAGAGGGGCACGAGCCCACCGTTGAGCAGGGCACGGATGGCGCTCTTCCGGGCCATGCGCGCGTAGTCGGTCTTCCACGGTCCCGAGGAGCCCGCCCGGCTCCGGCGCCGGCGGCTCTCGATCTCGTCACGGGTGAGCACCTCGAAGACCGGGTCGCCGCTGGTGAGCACCGCCACCGCGTAGGCGGCGATCATCTTCTGGTCCGACCGGTCGATGTTGAAGTCCTGGTCGTGCTCCAGGTTGGGGAAGAGGCCGCGCTTCACCTCGAAGGTCTCGCCTTCGTAGACGCAGACCGCATCCAGACGGCGGATCTGTCCGCTTCGCCGGGCGAGCTCGAGCAGGCCCTTGTAGCCGATGAGCGGAGTGCAGTCCTTGCCGTAGGGGATGAGGTAGAGGTGGCCGAAGGCGCCGCCCGGCTCGAGCCCCAGCTGGGCGGCGAGCATGACGGACCGGACCACGGACTCCGAGGTGCACTGCAGGAGGCGCGGGTTCTTCGTCCCCTCGATCACGACGATGCGGGCGAGCCGCTCGGGCGTGAGGTGCTTGGGGATGACGCTCGTGATCTTCTTGAAGTTCTGGGCGATGAGGCCCTCGAACTGTTCGGTCTGACGGGCGAGGGCGGTGCTACTCATCTGGGTCTCCAGGACGCAGGTTCTTCCGGCCAGAGAGCCGGTACTTGAATCGGGTGTCGGGTCGGAACGCCCAGTCCTCGCCTTCGATGGCCACCCCCTGGGCGGCCTCGGCGAGACGGGTGCGGAGGGACTTCTCGCGCGCGACCAACGGCTTCACCTGATCGGCGAGCGCGACGAGCTCCTCGGCGAGCGCGCGGTGCTCGTCCGTGGCGTCGATAGAGTCGGTCTCGCCGCGGAGGCCGGCGGAGGCCGCCCACAGGACCGGCGGGGAGCCTGGCGGCGGGAGTTGGGCCACGACGTGCCTGTCCCACCACGAGTTTGCTGCCTCGCGGACGTTGTCGATGAGGCGTTCGCGGGCGCTGGTCATCTCGAGGTCGTAGATCCGAAGCTCAGGGCCGTAGCCGCCGAGAACGATGGCGACGACGTGGGCGGCGGGGGCTCCGCAGAGGCGAGCTTGCAGGAGGGCCTGCAGCGTCACGGCGGGGTTGCACTCGTCGTCGGTGTAGTGCTTGCCGCCGAGCCCCCACCACGCTGACTTGCACTCGATGGGGCGGCGCTCCTGCGCTGCCTGTCGCCAGTCCATGGACGAGGCGATGCAGGTGTCGTTGTCGGTCCACCAGCCGCCGCGCTCGAGGTCCCCCAGGCGCTTGTGGACGAACTCGGGGATGATGGCCTCGACGGCGTGGCCGATGGCCGCCATCATCGGGTCGATGTTCATCCGGCGACGGCCGAGGACCTTCTCGCCCCACAGCTCGTCCGGTGAGCCGAAGCCGCCTGGGATGCGGAGAGCGCAGGAGACCTCGCCCGGCGATGCGCCGAGCCGTGACCGGCGGGCGTCGAGCCACGCCTGTGTGTTGACCTCGAGATCGGACCTTGAGCCCTTCAACGCTACCTCCTGCAGGGAGGATTACTCAGGTTCTGTAGTCGTGTCAACACTGAAAGGTTGACGTGGCTACTGCGTAGAAGTATCTCTATCAGCAGGAGGTAGCCCCCATGGCCGTCGAGGAACTTCAGCGTCAACGCGACGCGAGCGACGCGAGTTTCTGGCGGTTGCTCGAGGAGGAGGTCCACCTCCTCGACACCCGCAACAACTGCACCCGCGCAACCGTCTCCGACTGCGCTCATGTCCGCATGGCCGGCAGCGACGTCTACGACACGGTGGTGCGCGTGTTGCGGCGCCATCCTGGTGTCGCCAAGGTCATGCTCGAGGTCGGTTGGGTCATCCAGGTCGGGGTTCGGGCGACCTTCTCCGGCCGGCTCGCCATCGTCACCGAGGTCCACAGTTGGGGCGTGTCGGCGAGGGTCGACGGGACCGACGATGTGCTCTCCCTGGCCTGGGATGAGTTCGACGCTGTCGGACCCCTGCCCTGGCCGGCGTGATGCAGACCTCGTTCCTCCCCCAGCCGGCGGGGGCCATCCCAGGGGTCGACCTGCGTGACCGCTGGGGAACACCCGAGGGCGTCATCGCCGCGCCCCTCCAGCTCTTCCGAGCGGACACCTTCGACCTGGACGCCGCGGCCGAGCCTTTGCGTGCCTGGTCCCCCTACTACATCGGCGCTGAGACCAACGCGCTGGCAGTGGACTGGCGCCCCTACGCCCGGAAGGTGCTCCACCCGCTGGTCTGGCTGAACCCTCCCTTCTCCAAGTACGGCGGGGGAAAGAGTCGCTGGATCGACAAGGCGGTGTCCGCCTCGAGGAAGGAGCAGCTCATCGTCTGCCTCTACCTGCCGGGCTACGCCGACTACGAGGTGGCCGCGCTCGACGGCTACACCGACTGCCGCATCACGATGGTGGGCCGGGTGTCCCACAGCCCACCCCCAGGGGTCGAGGCTGGTCATCCTGACCGGCACCAGCACGCCATCCACGTCTTTACCCCCCACGACCTACGCCTGCCGCCGCTCCTCGCATGGGACTGGCGGCGTCGCGCGTGGGTCGGCCGCACCCCGTAGAGGAGCCGCATGCCCACCGAGTACGACCGCCACAAGCTCGCCGAGAACTTCATCGAGAGGTACGGGCGGGTGCACTTCCGCTGGCTCCTCGAGGCCTTCGCCTCTGGCGAGACCAACGCAGAGATCGGGCGCGAGCTCGCTGAGAAGGTCGACCGCCACACGCCCTTCGGGCGGGAGATCGTGCGCCGATGGCGCGACCACTTCGGCAGCACGGTGACCGTCTTCCGTCCCCACCAGGACTTCGCCAGCGAGGCCGGCATCGCCGGTGTGGAGCACACGTGACCTTCACAGCGTGGCTCCGCACTCAACGGGACCGGGACGACAGCGTGGGTCGGGTAGCTCAGCTACTCGGCCCCATCGAGCTCGGCGTGAGCCCACGACAGACCCTGCTCCAACTCGCCCTCGAGCGAGCTGGTCTCGACGACCCTGACGGCGTGATGGCTGTCTGTGGGGACTTCGCTCGAGCCTGGCAGGAGTGGCCGATTCGGAGCGCCAGCTGGTCGCAGTGGGGCCCCGACGGTCACCTGGACCCCAACCAACTCACCCCCGCGAACGTGGTGCGCGCAGTGGCCTCCGAGCCCTCCGACGTCATCATGCTGGCGTGGGACCAACAAGCAGCAGAGGAGTAGACGTGGCAGCCCCAGCAAGGAACCGACACGCACTGGCGCGGAAGCAGAAGAAGGCCTCCAAGCGGAGGCGCAAGGCGCAGGACGCCCAGTTCATGGGTCGCCTGTGGCGCAACCTCCGGCTCATCCACTGGCGCGAGAGCGGCATCTGGATGACGAAGCAGCAGGCGCGTGCAGCCCTGGTGCAGGCGACCTCTGGGAGGGTCCGGTGATCTACTGCCCGAAGTGCGGCGCGGAGACCTTTGGCACCGACAAGCCCGGCGTCCGGGTCTGTCGGGTGAAGTCCATGCCGGCGAACGACGGTCACGGCGACCCCTCGAGCGGCTGCGACTGGACCGGGCCGCGAACGGCGAGTCGCTTCGACAGCTACACGCTCGCCTACGAGCGCGGGCAGGCCGACGGCTACCTCGAGGGCACAAAGGCGAAGGCGCCCACCCCCTACGTTGGGGATGAGCGCCTTCTGGGGGCATGGACCCGCGGGGTCGCGGGCGTTTAGGCTGCCGCCTCCGCGGCTTCGGTGATGGCGTCGTAGTAGACGTCCTTCCCGTCGGCGTCGAAGGGGATGTGGCCCCACCCGATGTGGCCCCACCCTTCGGGGAGCGCGTCGATGGCCTCGACAGCGTCGACGAACTCGCCAAGCTCGAGGTGAGTCGCCGCGAGGCCGAAGGCGTCGGCGCCGTGGCCGCCCTCGTTGGAGAGCTCCTCGGCGCGCTTCCGAAGAAGGTCGATGACAGGGGTCAGGTCGGTCTGGTCGATGATGATGGTGATGGTGGCCTCCTACTTAGCCATGTGGTTGCACTGAGAGAGACGCTCGGCGCGTCGAAAGCGGACAGTCAGTTCTTGATCTTCTTGAACGAGGTGTTCTGCCCGCAGTTCGGGCACTCCACGTAGATGAAGGGCGCGGAGACGTAGGACCGGCTGGCCGAGTCCCACTTCTTGATGGTGTCCCGCTGGATGGCCCGGCGCGGGATGGTGACGGTGCGGTCGGGGCAGTAGTCGCCGAGCCCGCCGTGGGCGCTGATGAAGACCTTCACGACTTCCTCCTACGAGAGGAGAGACGCGCGCACCGCGAAGGGCGGACAGTGCGAGCTCAACTTTTCTTGTCGGCCTCGAGCACGGCGCGGCCGAACACCTCCGCGTGGGTGGGCACGACGCAGTTCCCGACCTGCTTGTACTGCGAGGTCTTCGTTCCCTGGAACGGGTAGCCGGGAGGGAAGTCGCACAGCGCGGCGCACTCCTCGACGGTCAGGCGGCGGCGGCCGGTGGCGAGCCAGAGCGCGTCGCTGGCGCGGTCGGGCCCGCCGGTGATGGTGCCATTGGCGAGCTGGCGGTTCATGTTGTCGCCGCGCGTGCCCTTCGCTTCGGTGGTGGTGACCGTGGGGGCCGGCTTGTCGAGCCGCGACGGCTCGGTGGCCGCTCGCGTCTCCACGAACGGCCCCGCGTTCCCCGCCCCGCCGCCCGGCTGGGCCGCGATGGTGGTCGAGGGTCGGTCGGTGATGTCGTGCAGGGTGCGGTCCTGCTCGCGACCGGGCGCGCGCGGGTTGGTGCCGCCGCCCAGGACGCGGACCTCGCCCACGAGGTACGTGTTCGCCCGTGTCCCCATCGTCTGCATCGGCTGGTCGATGGGCACCACCGGATGCTTCGGGTCACCCGGCTCGCTCCGCCCCTGCGCTACCCCCAACTTCGGGTTGATGTAGAGGTTCCCCTTGATGCCGATGGTCGGACTGGCTTCCACGGAAGCGTCGGAAGGCCGCTCCTGGTGGGGGTTGTTGTCTGTGCAGCGGCTCGCCTCGAGGGTGCCCTCGAGGTCCAGGGCGTCCCGCACCGTGACGTAGGGCTTCAACCCAGGTCCGAACAGCGAGGCCTGCGCCGTCGGCGGACCGTGGGTCGGCTCCGGCCACCGGATGGCCCGAGGCCCGGCGACGATGAAGATGCGCCGACGGTGCTGGGGCACCCCGTAGGCGGCAGCGTCGAGCACGCGCCACTCGACCACGTCGAAGCGCTCCTCGAGCTGGGGGATGATGACGCGCCGCAGGTAGCAGCCGGGGCACGCCAGGACGGCGCAGGCCTCGCGCTGCGTGGCCACGACCTCCATCTGGGCACGGACCTCCACGGGGGGCAGGATGAGCGTCCTGTCGGCGCGCTCGAGCCCGACCCAGTGCTCGGTCAACACCAGCGGCGTGGTCGACGGCGGCCCCTTCGCGAGGCACCAGTCCGTCCCCGCGTGCGTCGTCAACCCGGTGACGTTCTCGCCCATGAACCAGCGCGGGCGGAACCTGTCGATGGCCGCGACCGTCCATGGCCAGCCGTTGCGGTCGTCCATGGCGCCTTCCCGCTTCCCCGCGCTCGAGAACGCCTGGCACGGGAAGGACGACCAGAGCGCGTCCAGCTCGCCCTCGAGATGGCCAGCGATGGCGTCGAGGTTCCGGACGTCGCCCTCGTAGACCGGCTGGTGGCCGGCGGCTCGGAGGGTCGCGCAGGCGTCATGGTCCCACTCGACGAGGAGCGAAGGCGTGAAGCCGGCGCGGTGGAGGCCGGTGGCGGCCCCTCCGGCACCGGCGAAGAGCTCGAGGATCTTCATGCGGTCCCCTGGAGGTCCAGGCGCCAGCGCCGCTTCGGCGTGGCGGGGTTGGTGGCGGACTGGCGACCCTCGCGGGAGCCCCAGCCGAGTTGTCCGGTGTAGAGGGACGTGCCGTCCTTCCGGAAGCCGGCCTTCTTGTAGATGCAGCCCGTGTGCCGGGTGCGGTCGTGGTAGGCGATGAGGCACTCCATGTCGCGAGCTCGCGCGTAGCTGGCAGCTACGCGGAGCACTCGCGACGCCGTGCCATGGGGCAGACCGGGAGCGAGCCACATCCGGATGACCTCGCCCCACGAGCCGTCCTGGGGCAGTTTCGGGGCCACGGGGCGGCCGATGACGCACATGCCGAGCCGCGGCCCGTCGGGGCGCTCCACGCCTGGAAGCAGTTGGAGCCCCTGCGGGCGCACCACGATCGTGTAGAGCGCGCCCGGAGGGGCCTTGCCGAGGTAGTGGTCGGTGGCTTGGAGCCACCGCTTCGCAGCGTCGGTGTAGGACTCTCGCCCTACCCAGAGGTCGTCAGCGGTCATCGACGCGACCTTGGTCGAGAACGTGCCAGTCGGCAAGGGCAAGCCCCACGAGGGCGCCGTTCTCCGTCTTGAGCCAGACGACCCGCTTGGTGACCTTCACAACGCGAACGCCCCCGAAGACGGCGTGCCGGAAGGACATGCCGCGCTCGGGGGCGAGGGTCAGGGTGATGGCCATCTACGCGGCAGCGATGGCGAGGGCGTTCACGACGAACCGAGCGGGGAACTTGAAGGTCTTGCCGTCGCGGCAGCGGGTGGCGAGCACCGGGTACTTTCGGCTGCGAGGCGCGAAGCCCGCCACCGTGTAGAAGTCCCCGTTCTGCCCGACGAACTCCGCGCCGTAGTCGCTCTCGGTCAGACCGAAGACCACGGCGTGGCGCGCGAAGTCGGCCGGGACGCCGTTCGCCTGCACGATGCCGAAGGTGAACTTCGGGGTGAAGGTGCCAGCGATGGAGTCGAAGCGCCCGCCCCCCTTGGTGAGGGTGAGCCCGTGTCGCTCAGCGACTTCGCGAAGGGCGGCCTCGGCCTCCTCTGCGATGGAACGGACGGTCTTGCGGTCGAAGGTGGTGATGGTGGTGATGGTGTCCTCCTACTCGGACTTGGGGGTGAAGCGGGGGCCGTCGACGGCCAGCGAGATG
The DNA here is from genome assembly GCA_024228935.1 of Pseudomonadota bacterium. GTDB lineage: Bacteria > Myxococcota_A > UBA796 > UBA796 > CAJQPC01 > JAAESX01. The sequence goes on along the minus strand of JAAESX010000188.1, from coordinate 44,043 downwards.
TACTCGTCGCCGATGTCGTCGGTGAAGACGTGGGGCTCGGTGCCGTCGGGCAGCACGAGGCGGTCGCGGAGGCCCTTCCATGCCCAGTCGGGCAGGACGACCTCGACGCCGCCGACGTCGAGCGAGAGGAAGTCGCCCAACTCTTGGAGAGCCTCGACGACCCGGCGGGTGCGGACCACATGGGCCTGCTGGTCCGCGGCCTTCACGACGTCGCGGTCGAACTGGGTACGGGGATCGGTCACGATGCACCTCCGAGACCCTGCTCCAGCGCTTTCAGGACGCGCTCCGGGGTCTTCTCGCAGTCATGGATGAGGACGCCGCAGAAGTGGCCTTCGTCGACGACGACGACAGCCGGCTTCCAGATGGCGCCGTTGCCGAGGACGCCGCTGGCGTAGGTCTCCACCCGCCGGGCGCGGGTGATGACGACGCCGTCGTCGAGGTTGAGGGACGCCTCCCAGAGGGTGCCGACGAGCGGTTCGTCGGTCCCGATGGGGTGACCGGTCGACGGCTGCGCGTCGTAGGTCTGGTCGTAGTCGTCGTCGATGGTGTCGCGCCAGACGACGACCCCGTCCACCAGGAGCTGGTGGAAGAGGTAGCCGTCTTCGGTGATGAAGATCGAGTGGGTAGTCAGGATGCACCTCCGTCACCCGCGAGGGCGAGGTTCTTCGGGTCGCAGGCGTAGCGGCGGGCGCCACCCTCGCAGAAGGAGACTGCGACCCAGCCGTCGAACTCGCCGTGCCGCAGGGTGTGCAGCACGGTGCCCCGGTCGCCGGGGCGTCGGGTGGGGGGGAGTCCGGGGAAGGTAGGGACCACCGGGCCAACCCAGACGACCTTGGAGCCGTTGGGGAAGGTGGCGGTGTTGTTGTCGGTGGGGGTCAGGATGCACCTCCTAGAAGGGAACGTCGGTTTCGTTGAATGCGAGCTCGCCGTCGAGCACGGGCAGGGGCTTGGCGCCGTCGGCGATGGCGTCGAAGAACGCCTTGTTGGCCTTGTCGAGGTCCTCGATGAGAGCGCGAACGTCCTCGTCGGTGTCCTCGTCGCCCCAGAACTCGAGGCTCTCCTCGTGGGCGAGGCGCCGAAGTTCGGCTTCCTCGTCGCTGTCGACGAGGCGGGCGTGGGCTGCGTAGTTGCTGAACTCGTTGTCGTTGGTGGGGAAGTCGCACCTCCTGTAGACATGTCTACTGGCTGAGAGTAGCCATGTCCACATCTTTCTCAAGAAAGTCCATAAAGCCGATCGTCAACGCCGGCGCCGGTAGGCTCGGGTGGTCCGGCCAGCGCGGTTGAACTGGTTGCCCGCAGCCCACAGCCGGGACTTCAAGCGGGACGCCGCGGCGAGGCTGCCCTCGGTCACGACGCCGTCGTCATCGCGCTCGAGGCGGTCGTCGATGACCTTCTCGATGTAGCTCTCCACGCGGGAGAGGAGTTTGTTCAACTCGCGGCACTCGTCACCGCAGTAGTCCCGCGGGCGACCGCGGCGCTTGTACTCGTTCTGGAACTCGCTGCCGCATACGGGGCAGGTTCGGGTCTGGGTAGTCAGGACGCACCTCCTATTTACGGTCCCCACAATAGGTCCCTGCTGTAGCCGTGTCAACAAGAACGTGTGGACACGTCTACTGAGGGGTCGGGAGCAGCAGCTGGCGACTCAGCGTCATGCGGGAAGTCGAGTTGACACGGCTACGATCCTCTCGTATCTAGAGGAGGTCGGGGCAACCTGGCACCTCTCAGTCCGAGTGGCCTTTGGGCCCCCAGCGGCGGTAGCTCCCCGCTGGGTCGGACAGGGAGAGGAAGATCGGACATAGAGAGAGGTGAGTATGGCTGTCGGCGCCACCCAGGTGCAGACCCTGGACCCGCATGCCCCTGAGCTTTGGGGTGGACTCGAACCGCGACGCTGGCAGGGGGAAGCCCTCCCGCTGGTCATCCAGGCGCTCCGTGAACGGAAGCGCGCTGTCGTCAGCGCCATCATGGGGGCTGGGAAGACACGCTTCTCCGCAGCCCTCGTCGGGATGGCCGCCCAGAAGAGCGGCGACCGCACCATCATCGTGGCGGTCCCCACCCAGGCGCTCGTGGAGCAGACAGCCTCCACCTTCCGCGAGGTGCTCGGTGAGCACAGGGTCGGTCGCTACTACGCGAACGCGAAGGAGCCCAAGCGCCCCATCGTGATCTGCTGCTACCCCTCGCTCCTCCCGCTCCATGCGGACCTCGTAGAGCTGGGCAAGCGCGTCTCCTTCCTTCTCGTGGACGAGCTCCACAAGTCGGAGGCGGACACGATCAAGGCCATCATCCCCGCCATCGCCCCGACCTCCATGGCGGGGCTCACCGCCACGCCCTACCGCTCCATCCCATCCGAGTCCCTCTCCATGTGGGACGAGGTCGTCTACCGCTACACTCTCGCGGATGCGTTGAAGGACGGTGTCCTCGTCCCGATGCGGCGCGTGACCTGGGACGGAGAGGGGTCGAGCCTTGTTGACGACGTGGTGCTCGAGATGGTGAAGCAGCACGGGCACGGTCCCGGCATCGTCTCCGCCCGCGACATCTCTGACGCCGTCGCCTACGCCGACTTCCTGTCTGCGGGTGGCGTCCCCGCAGCCGCCATCCACTCGCGGCTCCGCCGGCAGGAGCGCGTGCGTCTCCTCGAGATGCTGCAGGCCGGCGAACTTCGCTGCCTCGTGCACGTCAGCCTCCTCGCGGAGGGGGTCGACATGCCGTGGCTCCGGTGGCTCGCGCTCCGCCGTCCCGTCCAGGCCCGCGTTCGCTTCCTGCAGGAACTCGGACGGGTGCTCCGCGTCACCCCCGGCAAGACCGAAGGCGTGGTGCTCGACCCGCACGACCTGCTGGGGCTGCACGGGCTCACCCACGCTGAGGCCATCGGCGATGCCCTCGAGGAGGCCGCCGACAAGGAGACGCGCGAGGCCAACGAGCCCCAGCTCTCCGAGGAGGAGGAGCGCGAGATGCACGCGGTCGCGCTCAACCACCTCGTGAAGTACATCCGCATCCTCCGGGTGGAGCTCGAGACGCACGGCATCCTCGAGCCCGCGCTGGTCACCGGCTACGCTTGGCGCCTCCGCCAGGCCTCGGAGAGGCAGGTGGCCACCCTGACGAAACTCTCGCGCTTGACCCGCCACGTCCCCCGCCAGCACCGCGAGACGCTCAAGGTGCTCGTGAAGCATCCGCACGCCCTGACCAGCGGTCAGTGCTCCGACCTGATCGACATCCTCATCGGGGGTGCCAACTGGTGTCGCTCAGAGGCGAAGCGACAGGGGCTCGAGCCCTGGTTCGTCCAGTGGCCCTACGTCGGTGTCGACGTCGGCATCCCAGACCACACCGAGGTGAAGGCCTTCTTGAAGGCGAGGACGCGAGGATGACCGGGTACTCGTGGTTCGCTGACGCTCGCCGCGTCCCCCTCGAGCAACTCGCCGTAGCCCTCGGCCTCAGCGTCTCCCGTCGCACCATCTCACCGTGCCCAGCCTGTGGCCGCCGGGGTCGCGACAGCGCCTGCCGGATCTACCGAGCCAAGGACGGCACGCCGAAGTGGAAGTGCTGGCACGCCTCCTGCGATGGCCGCGGGGACGGCATCGACCTCGCCCGCTACGTCATCAGCGGCGACCTCCGCAACTGGTACGCAGAACGAGGCTGGTGCGAGCGCCGCGCCGGCGGCGGGCGGTCTGAGCTCGTCGAGTTGCCTCCCCCTCCTCCTGAGCCCGGCTACGTCCCCGAGGATGACCTGCGCTGCCTCTTGGGCCAGTGCGGGCCAGGGCTCTACGAGCCCGACGTGGGGCGATGGCTGCACTACCGTCTGGGCGACCTGGCGGAGCGGACCGGCTGGCTGGTGCTCTCGCTCCCCAAGAACGCCCGGTGCCCGGACTGGGCGCGGGTGGGGCGCGACCACAACGAACGGTCGTGGGCGCAGGGCGGCTTCCGTGCGCTCTTCCCGGTGTGGAACCACCAAGGCCAACTCCGGTCCATCCGGGCCCGGCAGGTGGTCCGCGCAGCCGCGAAGGTGAAGTGCATCCCGCCACGCGACCACAAGGCCGGCGGCACCGTGCTCGCGAACCCTGCCGCCCTCGCGTGGCTGAGGGCGCGCGGGACCCCGCAGCGCATCGTGGTCACCGAGGGAGAGCCGCAGTGGCTCGCGTGGTCGGTGGCCTCCACCGGCTCCGTCGCCGTCGTCGGGATCACCTCCGGGTCGTGGACCCAGGACTTCGCCGACCGCGTCCCCGACGGATGCCAGGTGCTCATCGCCACCGACCTCGACAAGGCGGGCGAGGGCTACGCGGCGCTGGTGCGGGCGACGCTCGAGGGGCGAGACGTGAACGTTGACAGGTGGGCGCAGCCCACGCAGATGCTGGGGAAGTAGATGGCCAACGACGGTGGCTGGCAGGGGGACGATGTCCTCGTGCAGGAAGGAGCGGAAGCTCTTGTAGGTGCTGAGCTGCAGCACGACGGCAACAAGGCGGTCCAGGTGGTGGTGGCGAGCCTTCGCGCGCTTGCCGCACGCATGGAGGGCATGTCGAACCAGGAGCGGCTCGTCGCCTGGGTGGCGTGGCTCAGCGAGGACAGCGCAGTCCGGGCGGCGCCTGCCGCCTACGGGCACGCCCCCGACGAGGTCACCGCAGCCCTCGAGGGCGTCGGCGTTCACCACGGGCTCGGCGGACGGACGAAGAACTGGTTGGGCGGGGTGAAGAAGGCGTCGGTGAACCTCCGACGCCGTGCCATCAGGGTCGCCTCCGAGGAGGAGGCCATCGACCTGGGGGTCACCCTCGGGCTCGCGTCCATCCGCGGCCGGCGGTGCCCGCCTCCCTACACCTTCCAACACGACGGGATGTACCGCTACGTGGAGAAGAACGGCGAGCCCTTCGCGCTCAAGATCTCCCACCAGCCCATCGTCCCCATCCGCCGCTACATCGACACCGACGACTCGCGCATCGTCTACATCGAACTCACGTGGCGCTTCCAGCAGCGATGGGTGAGCAGCATCGTCCTGCGCGACCACGCCATGAACTCGCGCATCGTCATCGACCTCGCCCGGCTGGGTGCCCCGGTGAGCAGCGGGAACGCTCGCGAGCTCGTCGAGTGGCTCGCCGCGGCTGAGTCCTTCTGGGACCACGTCGCCCCAAGCGGGTACATCGCCTCCCGCCTCGGCTGGGCGGGGCGGGGCTGCAGGGTCTTCGTCGCCGGCGAGAACGTTGTTCAGACCGGCGAGCACATCGTGAAGTTGGACGGCATCGACGACGGGCAGCGCCAGCTCGCCGGCGCGGTCCGCTCGAGCGGGACCTGGGAGGCCTGGAACGAGACGGTCGCCAAGGCAGCCACCCACCCTCGAGCCCTGCTCGCGGTCTACGCCGCGCTCGCTGCCCCCCTGCTCCGTCTCCTCGACATCCCGCCCTTCGGCCTCGACTGGGCGGCGAGGAGCGGAACGGGGAAGACCACCACCGCTGAGCTCGCCGCGTCGGTCTGGGGACACCCCAAGGAGATGCGGCAGTCGTGGGGTGGGCGGGTAGCTGGCATCGAGGCCTCAGCTACGATGCTCTGCGACCTCCCGCTCATCCTCGACGAGAGCACCCGGATCTCCCCCTCCCAGCGCGAGGATGTCTCCTCCCTGCTCTACGCCATCACCAACGGCGTGGGCATCTCGCGCGGGTCGGTGGGGAACTCGAGGGGCATCGGGCTCCGCCCCACTGCCCGGTGGCGGACCGTCCTGATCTCCACGGGCGAGGCCCCCATCACGCAGTTCACCAACGACGAGGGCGTGAAGGTCCGGGTCATCACCGTGAACGGACCGCCCTTCCCTGCTGGGTCGAAGGTGCTGGTCGACAGCCTGAGCGCCGGCCTCCGCGAGAACCACGGTCACGCCGGTCCCCGGCTGGTGCGCTTCCTCGTCGACAACCCGGAGCGGCACGAGGGGCTCCGCGCGCGGCACAAGGAGTTGGAGCGCCAGATCGTGGCGAAGGCGTCGAACGACATGGAGGCCCGGCAGGCAACGTGGCTGGCCTGCCTCGGCCTCGCGCAGGAGATCCTGCGGGACGAGCTTGGCTGCCAGTGGGCGACCATCGAAGCGCTGGGGCTCGCGCTGAACATCTCCAAGGGCTCGCACATCGACGCCGCCACCGAAGCGCTGCTCTTCGCCTACGGCTGGGCGACGCAGCACCAGGCCCGGTTCTGGGGACGGACCCCCGCTGAGAAGACCTCGATGAACGGGGGGCTCCTCGGCGCATGGAGGGAGGACGACCTCGGCTCCACCTGGAAGCACCTCGCCTTCATCCCGAAGGTGCTCGAGCACGAGCTGGTGCGCGCCGGGTACTCGCCCACGGCGGTCATCACCGTCTGGCACGAGCGCGGGTGGCTGTCGGGACGGGGCTCGAGGAAGAAGGGCCTGGCCATGGTCGGGAAGAGCCGGATGGACTGCTACCGGCTCACCCGCGAGGCCATCGACAGCGCGCTGGACATCAGCACGGTGACTCCGGAGGGGTGATCAGGGTCTGAACTTTCTTGTGGACATGGCTACTCGCGTGCAGTAGACATGTCTACAGGAGGTGCGACTTCCCCAACGCAGCCAACTACAACGTCAACATCGTCACCAACTGGACCGACTACGCCGCGAAGCACCTGCTCGGGCGAACCATCGTCGGTGTCCGCTACCTGACCAAGGCTGAGGCCGAAGACCTCGGCTGGCATCGCGCCAGCCTCGTCATCGTCCTCGACGACAACACCATCCTCTTCCCGTCGTCCGACGACGAAGGGAACAGCGCCGGCGTGCTCTTCGGCCAGAAGGGCGCAGCCGAACTGACCTTCCCGGTCGTCCCCACCATCGACCACAACATCGCCCGCGAAGGAGGTGCGTCCTGACCCCCATCGACAACCACACCGTCCGCAAGGTCGAAGACCTCCGCAGCACCCTCCAGACCCTTCTGGAAGACGCCGCGGCGGCCCTGCAGGCCCTCGACCACTTCACCGCCACCCCTACCAACGGTAGCGCCGACCTCGTCCTCGAGGCGGTGGAGGCGGTGAGTCTCCCGAGCCGGGACGATGTCATCGGCACCGCCGCCTGCATCGTCGACTACCACGCCGAAGCCGTGAACGAGCAGGCCTTCAAGGCCCTCCAGGCTGCGGGCGAGACCAAGCCCTGCGACTACCCCGGCTGCGACCGGCACATCGACCCGTCGGGCCGCATCGACCAGTACACCGCAGAGGTCTGCTTCGACTTCGACGGCAGCAGCGAACTCCACGTCTGCTCCAGCTGTTCCCTCAACTTCGACCCCAACGGTCGCCGCCGTGCGGCCTCGCGAGGTGCGTCCTGACCGCCACCATCCACTCCTTCGTCCTCGTTGGCACCACCGCCATCCCCGTCACCGTCACCGCGGAGCTCGTCCGGCGACTCCCGGCCACCATCGTGGCTGGCCTCCCCGCCGTCGCGCAGCGTGAGACCGCTGAGCGTGCCCGCTTCGCCATCCGCGCGAGCGGCTTCGACTTCCCGAAGCAGCGCATCCACGTGACCGTCGAGCCCGCCCTCCCCAAGGCGAGCACCGGGCTCGACCTCGCCATCGCCCTCGCCATCCTGTGGGCGAGCGGGCAGGTCGAGCCCGCCGACACCACCCGCGAGTGGGCGTGGGTTGGCGAGTTGAGCCTCACCGGGCAGCTCCGCTCGGTGTCCGGGCTGCTCGCCTTCGCCGAGGCGGCCGCGGCCGACGGGCGCGTCCTCGCCCTCCCCGATGCCTGCGAGCGCCTCGTCGCACACTGGGGGAAGGCTACCGTCTGCGGGGCCATCAGCCTCGGCGAGGCGGTGGACCTGTTCGGTGGCGAGAGCATCGGTGGCCAGAAGCCCCTGAGCCGCACCCTCGTGGCCGACGAGCCCCTCTTCGGCCCGGAGACCCTGCAGCCCAACGACTGGGCGGCCATCGCCCAGATCAAGGCGGCCATCGACCGCGGTGCGCGCGGCGTGCTGCTCACCGGTGCGGCGGCGTCGGGCAAGACCCGCATCGCCAGCCGCGTGAAGGCGCTCCTCGGCACCCTCGACGAAGAGCAGGCCCGCGAGGTCGCGGTCATCCGTGACGCCGCAGGGCTCCTCGTCCAGACCGGAGTGGTCAGCGGCGAGCTCACCGTCTCGCGCCCCTTCCGGGCGCCGCACCACACCGTGAGCGTCGCTGGTCTGACCGGCAACGCCTCCACCCTCCGTCCCGGCGAGGTCACCCTCGCGCACCACGGCGTGCTCTTCCTCGACGAGGCACCGGAGTTCTCCCGGTCGGCCATCGACGTGCTGGGCGCTGCCCTCGACAACGCGGAGGTCAACATCATCCGGGCGAACGTCCCCTTCGTCTCGCTGCCCGCGAAGCCCGCCTTCGTCATCGCTGCGGCGAACTGCTGCCCGTGCGGGAACGCCGGGTCGGACCGACCCTGCGCGTGCTCCCCTGAGTCCGTGGAGCGCTTCAACGAGCGCCTCCGGTGGCTCCGGAACCGCCTCCGGCTGCACACCGAGGTCGAGGTCGGCGAGCCGATCGAAGACCCGCTCCCGCGCACCGTGGTGGGTGCCGCGTGCGCCGCGCTCGCCCACGCTGGTGTCGACGTCGGCCCCGACGATGTGCACGTCTGGGACACGGACTGCGGCGAGTGGACCTTCGCCCTCGACCCCAACCCGTGGTCGAAGGCTGTCGGCACCGTCCACGACGACCTGAGCGTCACCCTGGGAGGTGCGTCCTGACTCTCACCTACGACCACTACCTCGGCGGCATCGAGTACTACTGGGTGCTCGACGACGCTGGGACTCGCCTCGCCCTCGTCTGCAACGGCGGGCGCGCGGGATGGGCCCTCTGCTCCGCCCGCGGCCTGGCCCGTGACCAGATCACGCGGCTCGGCAACCTGCTCCGGAACCTCATCGAGCACGAGCTCGACACTGTCACTGCGCTCATCGAGCGCGCCATCGGAGGTGCGTCCTGACCATCTACCGCCTGCCCACCCACCTCGTCCTCCCCGTCTGGCCGCTCCTGCTGGCCGCGGCGGGCGACGCCCTGCTCTGCATCGCCCTCGGCTTCTGGCTCGGGCTCCACACCGGAGGTGTGCTCTGACCCCCATCGACTTCCTGCTCGCTGCCCTGTCGCACGCCTACGAGAACGCCCACGACGCTGGCGTGGACGACGACTACGCCCACGAGGCGGCCATCGGCAACATCACCTACGCACTGCTCGTCGGCGACGCCGACAGCATCCCTGAGTCGGGCTTCCTCGACGCGGAGTTCTTCCAGGTGATCCTCGAGTGCGACGACCACCCGGTGGAGCGCTCCTACGCGCTGCGCGCCGCATCCTCGCCCACGAAGGCGAAGGCGAACGACCTCGCCCTGCGCGTCGGGTGCGCTGACCTGGCGAAGGGGCGCACCGAACCCTTCACCGTCGGCGAACTCCGCCCCTACCTGAGCGAGGCCCTGATCCGCTTCACCGGCGCCACCGTCCCGCACTCCGTCTGCCCATCGTGCGAGACGCGCATCGACCTCCACGACTTGAAGGACGCGGAGTCCTTCTCGCAGGTGGAGGTCTACGACCACATCCGGGCCCAGCACCCCGAACTCATCGTCCACCACGGGAAGGCAACGCTCTTCCCCTTCGTCCCCATCCACTTCGGGGAGCCGTCCTGATCTACCTCGACACCATCCAAGGGGACCTGCTCGAGCTCGCCGACAACGGCGAGTTCGACGTGATCGTCCATGGCTGCAACTGCTTCTGCATCTTCGGCGCAGGCATCGCCAAGCAGATCCGCGAGCGCTTCCCTGCCGCCTACGACGCTGACCTCGCCACCGAGAAGGGCGACGCCGGCAAACTCGGCACCTGCAGTTACGCGGTCTGTCCGACCAGCTCCGGCTCCGTCGTCGTCGTCAACGCCTACACCCAGTTCGGATTCGCCTATGGGCGTACCGTCGTGGACTACGACGCCATCGAGTCCTGCTTCGAGTGGGTCGCTCAGCAGTTCGCGGGCGAGCGCATCGGCGTCCCCCGCATCGGCGCCGGCCTCGCTGGCGGCGACTGGCCCATCATCGCCAACATCATCCAGCGGGAGCTGGTCGGCGAGGACATCACCCTCGTTGAGCTGCCATGAGCCGCCAACGTGAAGCGCCGCCCCTCGGGAGAAGGGCGGCGCTGCCGATCTGGGTAGGAGGTAGCTGGGAGGACCGGCGACGCCCAACGCCTACGAGGGTAGTCGCTCCTCCCGTCGCTGTCGACCGGCTCGAGCGGGCAGAACAGCGCCTGCTCAACGGCGAGTCGTGGGAGTCCGTCGCGTGGGGGATGGGCCTCTCCGTCCTCCACCTGCGGCGTCGGATGCACGAGGCTGGCTGCCTGCTCCCCGTAGGCGGCAGCCGCATGGAACTGGTACACGTTGACGAGGAGGTCCCGTGAACAAGAGACCTCACCCTGCGGAGGGATTGATGTCCTGCACCCACTGCGACAGCGAAACCGCCGAGCTCACCTACCAGCACCACTGCGATGGGCTCGTAGCTGAGCTTCGCGAGCACATCGACGGTCGACCCCTCATCGTCTCCATCTCTGGCGGCAAGGACTCCACGGCGACGTGGCTCTTCCTCCGAGAGCTGGGGCTCGACGTGCACGCCTGCATCCACATGGACACGGGGTGGGAGCACAAGGCCACCGTCGAGTACCTCCGCACCACCGTCGTCCCGCTGGTCGGCGAGCTCAAGGTGCTCCGCGCGGAGTTCGACCTACCCAACGACCTCGAGCGCATCGCCCAGGGCTTCGAGGAGCGCCTGGGGTTCCACTCCGCCATGGTCAGGCTCCTGCTCAAGAAGGGCATGTTCGCCTCGCGACGGCGACGCTTCTGCACGCAGCAGCTCAAGGTCTTCCCGAGCCGGGACTACTTCGCCACGCTCGAGGATGAACCCATCTCTGTCGTGGGCATCCGCGCCGCGGAGTCCGCCTCGAGAGCCAAGTACCCGGAGTGGGAAGAGTCCGACCTCGAGTGCGAGATCTGGCGACCGCTCCTACGGTTCAGCGAGAAGGACGTCATCGACATCCACACCGCCCACGGCGTGCGCCCCAACCCGCTCTACCTCGAGAAGGCCTCGAGGGTCGGCTGCTGGCCCTGCGTGTTCGCCCGGAAGGCGGAGCTCAAGTGGCTCTCCGAGTTCGACCCCGACAGGGTCGCCATCCTGCGAGACCTCGAGGAGGTCGTCGGTGACCTCGCTGAGGCCAGATGGGCGAAGAAGGGAGAGAGGCGCGACACGTGGACTCGACCCACCTGGTTCCAGAACCCCACGCCAGCTCGCCGCGACCTCGGCTGGGAATGCATCACCTGCGGCGAGACCTGGGGACCGCAGAGCAGCGCCGGCATCGGCACGCACACCTGCCCTGACATCGTCGACGACCCCCTCGACCCGTGCGGTGTCACCCGCTCCCCCGTGCAGAAGGTGACGAAGCACGACGGTAGCTGCTGGCCCATCGACCGGGTCATCCAGTGGAGCATCACCGCCTGGGGAGGCCGGCAGTTCGAGCTCTTCGCCGCCGGCGAGAACGAACGCGGCTGCCTCCGATGGGGCCTCTGCGACACTGGCGTCGAACCTCTCACCAACACGGAGACGCCGTGACCCTGCAGACCCGCCGAGCCATCACCATCTTCGGCGCCATCTTCGGCGCCTGCATCATCGCCTTCGCCACCTGGGTGTAGTGGACACGTCCACTCTCCCGCAGTACGTTCGCATCAGGAGGTAGCGCGCATGTCCCTTGCAGGGCTCGAGCTAGCCGTGATCGACTTCGAGGCGACCGGTCTCGAGGACCACGACCAGATCATCGAGGTGGCAGTCATCCACGTGGAGCTCGGCTACAAGGCCTTCCCGCGCGTGGCCTTCTACTCCCGCGTCAAGCCCAGCGTCCCGATGTCGGAGGGGGCGAGCAAGATCACCGGCATCACCGACTCACACCTCGCCGAGGCGCCAACCTGGGACGAGGTGGAGACGGGCTTCTGGGAGGCCGTCGGGGAGAGGAACCTCGTCGCCTACAACGCCCCCTTCGACCACGCCCTGCTCAAGAGGCAGTCGGGCGACCCCGACTCGGTGCCGGACTTCGCAGACTGGGTCGACCCGCTGGTGATGGTCAAGGTCGTCGGTCGCTACGAGAGCCACAGCCTGGTCTCCGCCTGCCAGCGGCGCGGCATCACCTTCCCGCCGCACGGTGCGGTCGGCGATGCGATGGGCACCGCCCTGCTCCTCGAGCCCGTGATGCGCGAGACCGCCAAGCACCTCACCGAAGTGCCGAGCCCAAGCCAGCTCTGGGGCTCGCTCGAGCCCTACCTCAAGTGGCAGCAGGAAGCCGCCGTGAAGGACGAGGCGCAGTTCTGCGCGTACCTGCTCAAGAAGGGCGCGGCCCGGCGCCGGGCTCGACCAGACTGCCCCTGGCACGAGGCGTCGAAGCTCGAGCTTCCGCACTGGCCCGAACCTGAGCCGGTGTTCGGACGTTGCCTGCGCTGCGGCTCGCAGGTGCTCTACGACATCGGCGAGGGCGGCGCGCTGCTGCTCCTCGAGAAGACCGACGACCCGGCGGCCGGCGATCAGGGCCTTGCACCGCACACCTGTGGGGACGAGGCCCTATGATCCCGCTGATGTACGACCCACGCACCGATCTCCGCGACTGGCTTGTCGAGCAGGACATCGTCCTGTGCATCTGGTGGGGATGGCTCGCTGCCTGCGACAACGTGGCGGTCGCATGAAGTGCAACCTGCCCCACGGCTGTGTCGAGAAGGGACGCTGCGAGCGTCTCGTCGGCACCTGCCCATACGCCCCGTTCAGCGTCATCCGCGCCAACATCGCGCGGAGGGAGCGGACGTGGGCACCTACTGAACAGTCCATCCTTCAAGGAGGTAGTGATGGCACAGCAGCAGAAGAAGGTGGGGCTCGAGCCCCAGCACCTCGGGGAACAGGCGGTTCTCGCCGTCCGGGCGGAGAAGCACCAGGACGCCGCGCACCTGTTCGACTCCGCAGCGGAGATGGCGACGAGCCGGGGTGAACCCTGGCGGGCGAAGGCCTACGCCGCCGCCGCCGAGAACGCACGAGCTCGCTCCCTCCTCCGCGCCTTCGGTCGGCGCTGATGGAGACCACCCCCGGCATCATCCTCGGATGCGTCGTGGCGATGCTCATTCTCGCCTGCCTTCTCTCAGGGGACGACCGATGATCCCCTACGCCTCGAGGACTGGCACCCGACGCAACCTCAAGGTCCTCAGGGACAACGGGTGGCGGCTGATGGTCTCCGCTCGAGGCGTGCTCAGGAACGAGGGCTTCCCCTACTCCCTCGACAACGGAGCCTGGACCGCCTTCCAGAAGGGAGAACCCTTCGACGAGAAGGCCTTCGTCAAGGCGGTCGACCTCCTCGGAGCCAACGCCGACTTCGTCGTCGCACCCGACATCGTCGCCGGCTGGGTCGCCTCTCTCGCCAAGTCCGTGAGTTGGCTGGCCTGGTGCCTCGAGCGCACCGAGCTCGTGCTCATCGCTGTGCAGGACGGGCTCACCGCTGGCCAGGTCATGCCCTACCTGGGACCGCGGGTCGGCGTCTTCCTCGGCGGCTCCACCGACTGGAAGCACAACACCATGCGCGCATGGGGCGACACCGCTCGAGCCTGCGGTGCCTACTTCCACGTCGGACGGATCAACTCCGCGCGCTTCATCCGCAGGTGCCACGACGCTGGTGCCGACTCCTTCGACGGGTCCGGCCCGTCCCGCTTCGCTGTCGAAGCTGAACGGCTCTCCCGTGAGCTTCAGCAGCAACCCCTCTTCCGAGGCATCCCCGCATGAGCCACAAGGTCGTCCTCCTCTTCTCCGGTGGCGTCGACTCCACCGTCCTCGCACACCTCGCCCTCGAGCGAGACCTGGAGCTCGTCTGCCTCCACTTCCGCTACCTCCAGCCAGCAGGCGGGCAGGAAGCGGAAGCGGCCATCCGCTGGTGCCACAAGCACGGCGTCAAGTTGATGACCCGGAGCATCACCCTCTGGGGGCTCGAGGACATGCACGCCGAGCCAGGCGCGGTCGGGCCGCGGGTCGTCCCCCTCCGCAACCTCTGCATGCTCGCGCTCGCCGCCAACTACGCCGCAGGCATCGGAGCCAAGGAGGTCTGGTTCGGGGCCAACCTCGACGACCACAAGGACTACCTCGACTGTCGCCCGTACTTCGTCCAGGAGTTCGGCCTCGTCGTCAGCCAGCAGATCGGCATCGTCATCCGGGCGCCGCTCATCACCATGACGAAGACCCAGATCCTCGAGCGCGCTGACCAGCTCGACGTTGACCTCGAGGCCTGCTGGTGGTGCTACGCGCCCGTCGACGGCAAGCCCTGCGGAACCTGCAACTCCTGCCGGAGCAACCAGCGATGATGCGCCGACTCATCTGGGGAACCCTCGACCACATCACCCGCCCGAGCCGCCGTCGCTACGAGCAGCTGGAGGAGCGGAACCTGCGGCTCCAGGCCCAGGTGGCCCGCGAGACGAAGCGCCGGGTGCAGACCTTCGACAAGCTGCAAGACCTCCGCTTCGCCGCGAAGCGTGCAGTCATCAACGCCACCCGAGCAGGGGATGGGACCGTAGTCGAGGTCGAGTACGACTTGATCGCGACGCTCGTCGCCCTCCTCCCCACCGACAGGATGGACTGATGCACGACCATGACCTCTTCTGCCTCTTCGGGCTGTTCTGCTTTCTCTTCTTCACGATCCCCGCTGCCGTGGTGTGGTTGCGCGAGCCGCTCCCGCCGAGGCCCTTGGCCCCCTGGCCTGGCTTCTTCCGGGCAAGCGCCGCCTACATGGCCGGGCACCCCCGGTGGGTCTTCTTGGCGGGGCTGCCACGCGCATGGTGGCGGTTCCAGGTGGTGGCCGAGGTGGTGGCCGATGGCTGACCTCGACGTGCTCGTCCACGTCTTCGACTCGATCATCGACGGCGACCGCTTCTGCATCCACTGCAACCACTGGTCGCTGCTCTCCGCCCCCGTGTGCCCCGCCCGCGTCCAGCAGGCGCTCGACGCTGCCCGCGAGGAAGGGCGGCGCGCGGGGCTGGAGGAGTCGAAGAAGGTCTGCACCGACGCAGCCAAGCGCTACAAGCACGGGCTCGACGGGCAGGTGGGAGAGGACCTCGCTGAGTCCGAGGGCTTCATCCACGGGCTGGAGTCGGCGGCGATGTGGATCGGCCTCCTGCTGGACCCGCCGGAGGTGGCCGCGAAGGACGTGGAGTCGTGGCTGAAGGGCGACACCGATGGCTGACCGCTACGTCCCCGCCTCCCAGCTCAAGCACGAGCAGTCCCGCGCGCACCTCCTGCGCCCTCGCGGGAAGACAACCTACTGCTGGCTCTCCATCGCCAGCCCAACCCCGAGCACCCTGCCGCTGTGCCAGGCGTGCGAAGCCGCCGCGCGTAAGGCCGGCATCGAGGTGACCCCGTGAGAACCATCACCATCGATCGACCGGGACCGCTTCACGGCGTCTCGATCAGCATCCACCAGTGCGGGACGGGCTTACCTCCCGACCGCCAGGGCATGGCCCCGGCGAGCTGCTCGACGTGGCTCCGCTTCGATTCTGCCGGCCCTAGCGGCTGGTGGCGTCCGATGCTGCGGAGCCAGCACAAGATCCGCGCATGGCTCGACACCGTCTCCGAGGTGGTGGACGTGGTGCAGGGCTGCGACCTGTGGATGCCTGCCGTCGAGGTGACCCCGTGACCGACGCCGAACGCATCGAGCAGATCCGCGACCACTGCATCATCTGGGACAACCAGGACGGACTGTGGCTCCTCGAGCGCCTCGCCGCCGTCGAGCGGGAGCGGAACGCCTACAAGGGGATCTCCGACACCTACCTCACCGAAGCCGGACTTCGCACGAAGGAGCGCGACGAAGCCCGCGCCGAGGTCGAGCGGCTGCGCCGGGAGCTCGCCGCCCTCGACAAGGAGAAGCCATGAACCTACACGACATCAACCCCCCGGAAGGCTGGAGCGAGGCACCGGCCGCCAGCCCTGACCGCAGGGACTTCATCCACAACAGCGGGCGCGTGCTGCGCTGCCGCGCGATGGACGGCGGCAAGGTCGCCTGCCGGTGGGAGCGCGGGCTGATGATGCTTCGCGCGGCCGACCTCCTGCACTGGATGGCGACCACATGAGCCTCCTCCTCGCATGGGCGCTCATCGCCCACTACGACCGGGTCGGCTGGCCCGAGCCCGACTGCCCCGAAGACATCGACGACGAGGTCGATGAAGGACTCAGCCATGAGTGAGAAGCTGACGATCGAGCGGGTGCGCGAGCTTACCCATGCCGGTGATGTGGAGTGCTCCGTCTGTGGGCTCAACCACGATGGGCGCTGCCCATACGCCCTGAACACGAACCCTGGCCGCCTCGTGGCCGAGCGTGACTCCACGATCGCCAACCTCGCTCGTCTCGTGCTGGAGCAGGCCGAGCGCATCGCCACGCTTGAGGGGCTGCTGCGCGAGACGGAGTGGTGCTCCGATGGGCTGGGCGGTGGGTGGTGCCCATTCTGTGAAGAGCCGCCCCCACACCACGCCGACGACTGCCGCCTGGCTGCGGCGCTGGAGGCAGCACCGTGAGGACCTGCGGCCACGACGGCGGGGGCTACATCCTCCGCGACTACATCAAGGCGCCCACCATCTGCACCCGACCCGCCGGTCACGACGGCAAGCACTCCTGCGAGGTCCCCGTCAGGAACCACGCCGGGGAGCCCCTCGCCCTCGTGGCAACCATCGTCTGGGGCCCGAGCCGGAAGCTAGGGACGTGACCTACGCCCAGATGCGAGAAGCCATGCGGCGACTGCGAGCTGGCGAAGACCAGGACACCGTCGCCAGCAGCTACGACAAGACCTGGAGGCAGCTCTACATGCTCCTCTACAAGCACTACAACTTCTCCGCTCGAGAGGCCGGCTGCGGCAAGACCCCAGGACCCAAGCACGGCGCCACACGCATGGCCAGGCTCAACCCCGACGACGTCCGCACCATCCGACAGCGGGTCAGGGAAGGGGAGACACCGAACGCCATCGCCCAGGACTACCCAGTCTCCGGCGCTGCCATCCGCGCCATCCTGCGAGGCAGGACCTGGAAGCACGTCGCCTGATCCACCCCGCGTGTTACCCTAAGGGTACGAAATCCCTCCGGAAGCAGTTCTCAGCCGTGACGGGGTTTCCCCTCTGATCCACATGGATCACCCCTGGATCACCACTGGATCACCCCTCTATGCCCCACCAGCAGGGCGTTTCCGGGGGGCCTGATCCACTGATCCAGCCGACCCACCTCCCCAGAGGGGCTCGGAAGAAGTTGCATATAGCCGTGGCTACTGGGTGGTTATCCACAGCCCAGAACCACCCGCGAATCCCCTCCAGCTGCAGCTCGAGAGGACTTATCCACAGTGTAGACGTGGCTATATGCAAGTTGTTGGGTCGCGTATAGAACCCTCTTCTAGTGGATCAGTGGATCACCCCCCTACTAGATAGGCTCTACGAGGGAAAGGAGAGGTGATCCACACCCTGATCCACTAGTGATCCACCTGGATCAGGGCCTGTCCCCATAGGCTGAGGGGGTGCTTCCTCGCCCGATCGATAGGCAGGGACTACCGTAGAGCCACCAGAACCTGTAGACATGGCTCCAACGGACAGGGTTCGGAGAGGGGTGATCGTGCGACCGCTCGTGGAAGAGATGCTGCCCCTGCAGGTGGCCCAGCTTGGGAGGCTCGCGGCGGGAACCAACCGCGCCAAGGTCACGGCCACCATCGACGTCGTGGAGCTCGGCCTGAAGATGAGAGTGCGGATGGACCTCGAGCGGAACCTGCTGTCCCTCGACCTACCCGGACTGGGATGGACCACCCTCGGCTACAGGCGACACCTCGTTGAGTGCCACCTACCCCATGGCGGAACCGTGGCCGCCTTCCAGGTGCAGTGCCCATGCGGACGCTTTGCGGGGACCGTATACCTGCAGCGGACCGGCGAGCTCGGCTGCCTCGACTGCACCAAGGCGACCTATGGACGGGGAGTCGTGTCGCGCCGGCTGGGGGTAGCGAAGCCCAGGAGCCAACTCCAGGCCGGCGAGCTGGGGCGCGTGGTGACCGCGGCGATGTCCGGGCACCGTGGAGCTCGAGCCGCCCTCGAGGACGAGGGGATGCTCCCGCGGCGGACCATGCCCTCGCTGAAGAAGGAGCGCGACCTCGAGGTGCGCTTCACCGTCCGCCCGCTGACCAAGAGCCCGAAGCTCCACGACCACCTGGGGGAGGAGGCGCTGCCCGAGCAGTACCGGAACAGCTACGTCAAGCCCGAGCGGCTCCGCCAGCTCTGGGGGCGGCAGGGGGAGGAGTAGTGCGCGTCGCCATCGACCTGAACAGCACCCTCGGCTCCCACCCGCTCAGGTGCTGGGGGTGCGGCGCGTGCCAGTCGTCGCCCTTCGGTAGCCTCCGCCTATGCTTCCGCTGCTGGTCCCTGTGGACCATCGACTGCGAGGGCGAGAACCTCGAGGCCAAGCGGGCCTGGATGGCCGAGGTCAGGGAGAGGAAGGGCCCGCCCCCGAGGGAGCAGTAGGCTATGCTCCCCACGGCGAGCCGAAGCTGAGGGTTATCGCCTGATTCGCGCAGGGGACTCTCCCCTGAACCTTCCCTCGGCGCCCCTTGTTCGCCACCCCCTGACCTCCGCCGGGACTCGACCTGCACTTCAGCAGCCCGGTGGGGGTCAGAACTCCAGCGCCTGGAGCCAGTCCACGCTGACGGCTCGGTGCCCGACGACGACCGCGTTCTCCTCGAGCCACTCCGCCGAGAGCGATGCCGTCCCTCGAGTCGGCCGCCCGCCGGCCGCCTTGATGGCGGCGAGCTCGTGGTAGAGCCTCGCCATCCCGTTGCCCATGCCCCAGTCCCCCCAGGTCACGAGGTGGATGCGGTCGCCGAGCATGAGCAGGACGAAGGCGTAGCCGCCCATGTCCTCCCACAGGTCGAAGGCGCGCGCCTGGTGCTCGTGGAGCTGGGAGAGGATGTGCCAGCGAGCCTCCGAGGTCTGCTTGGCCTCGAAGAGCACCGCCACCTGCTGGGACGTGGAGCGCAGCAGCCCGTGGTAGTCGGGCTCGGCCTCGTCGGCGAAGATGACCCTGCCGTCCTTCCCGCGGACCACGCGCGGGTTGGTCTTCTGCACGTAGCAGGCGCCCTGCTCCCGGTAGCGGCGGTGGAGCAGCCGAAGCATCTCCTCGAGCTCCATGCCGCGGTTCGCGTGCGTCGCCGACTTCGGGCTGGGCTGGGGAGGGGCGTTGACCGGGACGTAGGCCGGCGCAGGCCGGCGGGGCGGCCGGCGTCGTGCACGTGCCGCCAGCCGCTCGAGCGAGACGTTCCGCGCGTAGCTGGCGCCGGGCAGGCCGGCGAGCTTCGCCAGCTGGCTGCGGTCGCCTTGTTCGAGGGCCTGGTTGATGCTGTCGAGGTGCTGCTCGAGGAGGTCGTCCATCCGGCGATGGTACTCGCCCGTGGGCCAGCCGTCCTGCGCTGCGCTACCATGGCCTCTGATGTTCGACCCTTCCGACAGGCAGATGGACTTCGCCCTGGTGGCGCAATGGTGCTACCGCCGCGGCTGGGTGATGCCCGCCGACTGGGTGCTGCGCGCAGGGAACGAGCCCGACCTCGAGGACAAGGATCCCCTCCCGCAGATGGAGGACCCGCTGACGATGTCGGAGTGGAACGCCTGGCTCGAGGACGACGACTTCTGGGGCTGGTGGCAGACCCAGGCGCCATGGACGCAGGAGCTCGACCGGGTCGCCGTCGCCGGCCTCGACCACCTCTTCTGGTCCGGGCTCGGCCGAGGCATGGCGATGGGGGAGAGCTACGCCTTCAGCACCTACGCCAAGATGAAGAGCGACGAGGCGATGATGGGCAAACTCGACAGCGCCACGGGGGCCCTGCAGGACTGGCTCACCCAGAGGGTGAACCCATGGACGGCGAAGGAGTAGCGTCGTGACAGCGTAGCGACGGGGTGCTACCCTCCGGGCCAACAGCGAGGAACAGCATGGAGAACGTCGACATCCTGGGTGGCTCGAGCGACCTGGCCAACGAGATCCTGGGGGAGGCTCAGGCGAGGCTCCGGGCACAGCGCCCTGTCCAGGACATCGACCCCGAGGAGCAGGACTTCGTCATCGATCAGCACTACCTGATCGAGCTCGCCAACGAGTTCATGACAGGTCGACTGCCCGACCCCAGCGAGGCCGACAACTGGACCGGGCACCGCATCTACCGCTTCTCCTGGGATGCCGCTCTCTCCAACCTGCTCGGCAAGGTGCTCCCGATGGGCGTGCACTTCATGCTGCACAACGCCCTGAAGCACGGCATCGACGCCCACTCCAAGGTCCAGACCAACGGCAACTGGGTGCTCCACCGCTACGCCGCGGTCTACAACGACCGGGAGCGGTACAAGACCACGGGCATCGAAGGCGAGTGGGAGGTCCGGGTCGGCGGCGGCCGGAAGATGACCGCCCGCTCGCACCCCAAGCGCCGGAAGCGGCTGCGCGAGCGGTTCCTCGTGGTGCACTTCGAGATCATCGACACCTTGGGCAACGAGGACCTGCTCTACGAGAACGGTCGCCCGGTGGGCACGCAGCCCAACCGCGCCGCCCTCCCCAAGGAGGTCATCGACCTGCTCACCCGTGCCGCCACGGCAGACCACGCGGTCGCCGGGGCCAGCCAGCTCGCCGAGGAGAACGCGGAGCTGCGCTCCCAGGTCGCCGACCTCGCTGCCAAGATGAACGACATCATCGCCGCGCTCCCGCCCAGCAAGCGGAAGAGCCTGACCACGAAGGCGCCGTCGACCCCGGAGGACGAGGGCTGATGCCTGTCTTCCGCCGCAAGACGCTGAAGAGCATCAGCCTGCAGGAGCAGGCGTTGCAGCGCAGCATCGACCCTGGCCTGATGGTCAAGGTGCACAAGGCGGTCGCCGTCTACGGTGTCGCCGGTCCCGACTACCTCCTGGTGGAGGCGACGGCGTGCGGTGAGACCGTGGTGATGCAGGCAGCGGAGGACCCTGCGGCTGTCATCGCCGCCGTCCAGCAGGCTGGCGCGAGGCTTCACCGGAAGGTGCAGGAACTGAAGGGCCCCGCGGGGGCCGAGGAGTAGCAGGATGGCCATCGACTACAGCAACGGCTTCGGCGGGCTCGAGGAGTTGAGCAAGGCGCAGGGCAGCGCCATCGTGGCGCTCGCCCGGAAGCAGGCCTACGACTTCTACCTGCAGTCGAAGGACCTGTCGGCTCGGAGCGTGAAGCTCGCCGGCGTGAAGGTCGATGGCCGGACCCTCGATGCGCTCATCCGGAAGGGCTACCTCGTCAAGGTCGCCACGGGCGAGGACACCATCCGCTTCCGCATGGCGTCGGCGGTCTCGCGTGAGCTCGGGGTGCTCATCGCCGACGAGGGCTGACCGTGGCGCAGGTTCGTACCTACCGGAAACTGCTCGCGAACGTGTCGGGCGGGTCGGTCGACATGAACGTCGACGGCTCGAGCACCGACGTGGTCTTCCACCAACAGGCCTCGAACCGCGGGCAGGTGGTGACCATCGACGAGGTGCGGTTCGTCTTCCGGTCGACGGGCATGGACCTGTCGACCACGGAGGTACAGAACTTCGGTGCGGTGGGCGCTGCCCTGACCACCGGTCTCCTCTTCCAGGCGGACATCGGCGACAACAACATCAACCTCTTCTCCGAGGTGGTCACCCGGATGTCGGACCTCTGGCGCTACTGCGAGGAGGACGTGGTCAACATGGTCGACGGCTACCCGTCCAACGTGGACCTCGCCGTCTTCCGCTGGGTGCCGACCCGGCCGTTGGTGCTCACCTGGAACCAGCGGGCCCAGACGACTGCGGACCGCATCACGGTGACGGTGCAGGACGACCTGACGAGCCTCGACCACTTCCAGGTCCAGGTCATCGGAGAGGAGCGGCTGTAGTGGTCGCTGCCTCGCTCGGCAACATCCTCGCCGTGCCGGGGCAGTTCATCTGCAGGCTCCCCATCGCCGACGAGCAGGGGAGGCTCCGGGCGTTCAACACGCCCTTCGACGAGCAGATCCTGGCGCTCGACGACTTCACCTCGCCGGGTGTGGAGACGGTCGGGCACCTGAAGCCGCGCCAGATCGGGGACACCACGGTGGCCACGGCGGCGCTCTTCTGGCTGGTGTACACGGCATCGGACCCGCTGAAGGCGCTCATCGCCGCCAACGACGACGACGCCACCGACAGCATCTTCCGCCGCATCAAGCTCTTCAACGACGGCCTGCCGCCCCAGCTGCAGCGGAGGCTCGAGCGGTCGAACCGTCGCGAGCTCATCTTCGCCGACACCGGCGCTGGCATTCGGGTCCTGACCGCGGGCGGCAAGGGTCACGGGCGGTCGTTCACCTTCCAGATCCTGATGCTCGACGAGTTCGCCTACTGGCGGCATCCGGAGGCGGTGCACGCCTCGCTGCAGTCGACCCAGCACGACGGCCCCTACCGCCGGACTTGGTACATCTCGACGCCGAACGGGCCAGGCAACCTGTACGCGACGAAGATCATGGCCATCCGGAAGGCGTGGCAGTCGGGCGACCCGAGCGTGCGGTTCCGCTTCTTCCGCTGGGCGGACCACCGGAAGTACCAGTCCGCCTTGCCGGAGGGGTGGGAGCCCGACGACGACGAGCTCAAGCTGGCGGAGACGCACCTGCATGTGCCGCTCTTCCCTGGCGAGGACAGCGAGAAGGTCATCCGTGCTCGAGCCCTTCGCCAGCTCGCGTGGAGGCACGAGAAGATCTACGGGGTGAAGGGCATCGGGGAGAGCAACTTCCGGCGGGAGTTCCCGCTCACCGTGGAGGACGGGTTCAGCGTCTACGAGGGCGCCTGGTTCGACGTGAGCTACCTCAACGAGGTGCTCGCCGAGGTGAGCCCTGGGATGACGGGCGAGGTCCGCATCTACAAGAAGCCACAGCCGGGCATGGCCTACGCCGCGGGGGTCGACCCGGCGTGGTGCAACGGGGGCGACGACGCCGTCTGCCAGATCCTGGACGAGTGGGGCGAGCAGGTGGCGGTGGTGAGCACCAACTTCGGCGGGGAGGACCGCTTCGCCTACGTCGCTGCCGCCGTGATCCGTCGCTACAAGGCGCTGACGCTGACGGAGGGGAACCCCGGTGGTGCGGGGAAGACCGTGCTGAAGATCTTCCGGAAGGAGGGCGTGCGGCTGGCCTCGACCTGGGACCCGGCGACAGGTCGGGCGGCCGGCGACTGGACGACCGGGAAGGGGAACAAGAACGACGGCTACGCCCACCTCCGGCAGGTGGTGAACGGCGACGGTCTCACCCTCGTGGACCCGCAGACCATCGAGCAGATGATGCACATCCGCGAGGAGGACGGGAAGCTCGAGGGGCAGGACGGCTACCACGACGACCACCCGATGGCGCTGATGCTGGCGGAGCAGGCGCGTCAGATGCTGCCGACCAGGAAGGAGCGGTCGCAGGCGTTCCGTCGGAAGCGGCGGGCTCGGCCGAGCCCGTTCACTGCGCTCGACCCGACTACGCGGTCAGGTGTACGAGGACGCTGACGGCACCGGTGGGGGCGGTGGTGCCGGAGGTCCCCTTGTCGGTGACGCAGGCCATGGCGAGACCGTTGGCCAGGGTCCATCCCACCTTGTTGCCCCACTCGATGGTGGAGTTGGCCGGGCAGGGGAAGAGCCACTCGGGGGCGGTGGTGCCGTTGGTGACGGCGGCGGTGGCGTCCCAGACCCTGACGTAGACCTGGGCGGAGTCCTCGTTGACGATCTTCACGAGGTAGAACGTGGTGCCGGTCTCGTAGACGACGGTGTCGGCGAGCGCGGTGTCGGCGACGTCGGTGTCACCGATGAGGGTGGGCAGGGTGCGCGAGGTCGAAGCCATCTACTTCATCACTCCGGTGATGCCGAAGTTGCCGCCCGAGGGGCTGGTGGTGCCGGCGGTGCCGGCCTCCTGCACCGCTCGCCAGGTGACCCCGGTGGAGAACTGGAAGCCCTGGGTGCAGGTCACGACGTGCCTCTCCCCGTTGGGGACCTTCAGGATGAGGACCGGGTCGTCGGAGGCGGAGGCCTCGGTCACGTCGTAGACCTTGGCGTAGTTGGCCTGGGAGGCAGCGTTGTTGATGTCGAGCGAGTAGAGCTTCGCGGCCCCGCCGTAGAGGTCGGAGTCTGCTGTGGTGCTCGCGGCGGTCTGATCCGCGATGCGAGTGGTGAAGCCATCGGGGTTCGAGCGGGTCAGTGCCATGGGCGCAGCCTATCATGCGCTTCGCGACGCTGTTACGATGGGCGCGATGGACCCATCGACCTACGACTTCGAGAACGACAAGCTCCCGCCGAAGGACGTGCTCGAGCAGGTGGTGGCGCACGATGCCCGCATCCGCGAGCACCACGCGAACTGGGCGCTCTTCGACGCGATGTACAACACCGAGTTCTGGGAGCACATCCAGGGCGCGGAGACGGCTCGGGCGACCGAAGGTGGGTTGTCCCTCTCGTCGACCTTCACCGACCGCATCGAAGTGAACCGCGTGAAGCCGGCGGTGTCAGCCTACCTGGCGTCGCTCTTCCCGCGCGCCCTGCAGGCGACCTTCTTCGCTGACCCAGCTGGCCACGGCGACCCGTCGAAGGCCCAGCTCGTCATCGAGCGGTGGATCAACACGTCCGGGTCGAAGGCCGACATCAGCGATGGCTCGAGGCAGACCCTCATGTGGGGGATGTGCGGGTCGAAGGTCTTCCACCGTCCGGGGACAGCGAGCGCGCTCGACCGCGTGGAGCTCCGCATCTTCCCGCGGTGGGAGTTGGTGGTCGACGACAAGGTCCACCACCGGAAGGACCAGCGCTTCATCGGGCACATCTACGACAAGCCGGTGCACGAGGTCGAGGAGGAGTACGACCTCAAGGGGCTCAAGGGTCAGGAGCAGCGCGACTTCCTGAG
Source organism: Pseudomonadota bacterium (assembly GCA_024228935.1). GTDB lineage: Bacteria > Myxococcota_A > UBA796 > UBA796 > CAJQPC01 > JAAESX01. The sequence continues at coordinate 19,154 of JAAESX010000188.1, read as the reverse complement.
CAGCAACGACCCGGCGGGGGCGAAGACCTCGCACAAGCAGAACGAGCGCATGGACGAGGAGGCTCCGTCGGACGCCACCAAGTTCGTCCGGGTGCTCGAGCTGATCAACCTCGTCGACGACTACGTGGACAGCGAGAGCGGGCAGACCTTCAAGGGTCGGCTCGAGATCTACGTCTTCGGCCAGAACGGGGACGTCTACCGGAAGCCGGTCTGGCTGGGTCCGCTGCCCTACGCGAAGGCCGACGGGAGCCCGCGCCCGCACATCAACGCGCTGGTGTTCGACCACAAGGCGTCCTACCCGCTGCGCGGGCTGCCCTACGTTCGCCAGATCGCGCCCCAGCAGACCGAGCTCAACGTCTTCCGGTCGAAGAACGCGAGCGACGCGCGGCGGGACGCCCGCCAGTACGCCGCCCACCCGAAGGCGTTCAAGAAGAACACGCTCACCGACCTCGAGGAGGGGAAGGAGGGCGTGGTGCACGTGGTGCACGACGACTTCCCGCCGGCGTTGATGGACAAGGCCATCGTCCCCATCAGGAACGGCGAGGTGAGCCGGAGCATCATCGACCACGCCCAGAAGGTGGAGCAGGAGCTGCAGGGCCAGATGGTGCTCTCGCCTGGCGGTCGGATGGAGGTGAGCAAGGCGACCGCCTACGAGGTGCAGAACGTCGAGCGCTACTCCGAGACGGAGTTCGGTCGGTACGCCGCGGCGCGTGACGCCTGGCTCGAGGAGACCTACCACCTCGTCCTGCGGGCGGTCATCGCAGCGATGCAGGACCCAGGCGAGGCGGAGGCCGGTCAGTTCGACGACGTCGAGGCAGACCTCGCCCCGGTGGGCGCGAGCGACGACAGCGGTGACCAGCCCGAGGTGGACCTCGAGGCTGAGGTCGCCATGGTTCTCGAGGACGACGGGGAGGACCCCTTCGCCGAAGAGGAGCTCGAGGAAGACGAGCTCGTCGACGAGGACGAGCAGGACCTCCGCCCCCTCGACGAGGGCGAAGCGGACATGTCGCCCGAGGGACAGGTCGAAGAGGAGGAGGTCCTGCTTCTCGAGGCCTCGAGCACCGGGGTCGAGGTCGAGAAGGAGGGCGACCCGCTCCCGATGGTGGACGAGGAGGTCGTGCTCCCCGAGCAGGCGCTGATCCTCATCACCGAGGACCGCCGGCTCGTCGAGGTCTTCCCCCTCGACCTGGACGCAGCCTTCCGCATCGAGATCACCGAGGGCGGCCGGACGCCGACCAAGGAGGCCGAGGTCAAGGGCGCCATCGTGGCGCTGCAGCCCCAGATGCTCGAGATGTGGAAGTTGGCCACCGACGAGGCGGCTGGTCCCCTCCGGGTGTTCGGGCGAGAGTGGCTCCGCACCGTGGCGGAGCTGCACGACATGCCGCGCAGGCTGCACCCCGACTTCCTCTTCCAGCGGTGGGAGGAGATGCAGGAGGAGGAGCCCCAGGAGCCAGCTCCGGAGGCGCTCGAGGCGGCCGAGGCTCCCCCTGTCGAGGGGGAGAGCGGCGTTGGCCAGCACGCCCAGGTGCTGCAGATGGCGCTCGAGCTTCCGCCGGCGGACGCGATCAACCTGCTCATGCAGGCGTTCGGGAGCGACCCGCAGATCGCCCAGATGCTGCAGCAGGTGGGTGCGATGCCGCCGGAAGCCCAGATGGAGGGGCTCCAGGCCATCGTAGGCGCCATCGCCGAGATGCTGCAGGGTGCCGCGGAGTCTGAGATGGCTGGTGGCGGCATGCCGCCGGCCCCCAACGGGATGATGTAGGAGGTCCCCCGTGCCCAGTTACACCTTCACGTGCATCGGCGGCCACGACGTCGACCGCTTCTTCCAGCGACCCGCGCTGCGTCCCAAGGCGGTGCCCTGCCCGACGTGCAAGGGCGACGCCTACTACCGCCCGACCACCTGGACCGCGCCCGAGCCGGAGACCAAGCAGGAGGGGAAGGTGCTCTGGCGTGGGAAGCCGCCCTCGATGGCGCTGAAGCCCTTCCGCTGCCAGGCGTGTGAGCACGAGGAGATCATCGACATCGACTTCGATGCCGGCGAGACCACGGACCCGCGCCCCTGCACGCAGTGTGGTGGCGAGGCGCTGGTGCAGTTCCCCAAGGTGCCGCGCGACGAGCTCCTCCGGCGCGAGGTCGAGGACGGCGGCTACTACGACAACGGTCTGGGTCAGTGGATCACGGACAAGAAGCACCGCGCCGCGGTCTGCAAGGCGAAGGGCCTCATCCCGGTCGACGGTGACATCGACACGCGGGCCTTCGCTCGAGCCGAGCGGCAGCGCCACCTCGACGACGAGGCCATCATCTCCAACTACGAGGACGAGCTGGAGAACCACCCCAAGTTCCGCAAGTACCGCGAGATGCGGGACAAGGGCGCGTATGATGAGCTCCTCGCGGACCCCCTCGATGGACAAGGAATCTGACCATGGCTCGCCCGATGCCCGTACCCGCCGAAGCTGTCCCCATGGGTGGCGGCGGCCCGCCTCCCCCGATGAATGCCGGCAACCTCCCCCCCGGACCGGGGGCTCCTCCGCCGGGTGCACCTGCCCCGCAGGACGTGGCTGCCGCGGAAGCGGACGCCGGCCAGGCTGAGATGGAGGCGGTGGCGAAGGCCGCGCCCCACCCGAAGGAGCCGTACCCGCTCAACCGGATCAAGGCGCTGGTGGACGCGGTGAACGACTTCATCGACGCGCTCGAGGTGGGCCTCCCTCCGCTGGAGTGGGCTCCGCCGAGCGACGTGAAGACCTGGGCGCAGCCGCTGCCGCCCGAGGTGTTCCTGCCGATGTTCGCGATCTTCAAGCTCGCCGCGGACAGCGGGTTCGGGGACAAGTACCCCTACGACCTGCAGAAGCTCGAGACGCCGGGAGGCCTCGCCGAGTGCGTGGGGCTGATCAAGAAGATGGCGAAGGACAAGAAACTCATCGAGGCGGCGAAGGGCATGGAGGGCGGTGGCCCTCCGAACCCGGACCTCGAGGAGAACGAGGCCCCGCCTCCTCAGGAAGAGCCGCCGGACGAGGTGCTCGAGGCGGTCTGAGCCCACTCGCCCAGGTCGATGCCATCGCGGCGCAGGCGCTCGAAGTCCTTGACCTTGACCTTGACCACGATGCGCTCGCCCTTGCGGTTGAACAGGGGCACGACAGGCTTGCCGACGAGCCCCTCGGGGGCAACGTCAGTCCAGACGGATTGGAGGTGGCCACCCGCTACGTCAGCGATGGCGGCGCGCAGGGTGCCCACCACCCGGTTGCCCCAGGTCTTGAACTTGGATGTCACCCACAGCGGCACGACCTCCAGGCCCAGCTTGTCGGCGACGTCCTCGACGTTCTCGCGGTCCAGCCACCACTCGCCGACCTTCACGTCGAAGAGGATGAAGCCCTGGTCCGGGCGGTAGTTGCCGCCGCCCTTCTGGATCTTGGCGCCGTAGCCCTCGCCGTAGAGCGTGACCGGGCCGTCGAAGAGCGCGGGCAACTTCTCCCGCAGACCGAGCGCCTCGATGGCGTCGAGCAGGGTGGCGGGGATCTGGGCTCGGTCGGTACGACCGCCGACGGCGTAGCTCAGGGCGGGCAGGTTGCCTGAGTCGTCGGGAGGGTCGAAGGCCAACCCGATGCGGATGTTGGTGCCATCGACCTTCTCGGTCCACTCCCACTCGCAGTCGAGCAGGTACTCCAGCTCCGGGCGGGCGAACTCGCCGAGCAGGAAGCGGCCCTTCTGGTCGCGCTTGAAGACGCTCTGGATCTTGTGGTACTCGCGCATCACGGGTCCTCGGTCGGTGTGTTGGGAGCGCGCGCCTCGACCCACGCGAGCAGGACCCGGAAGGCCTCGGCGCGCTGGGCGGCCTCGTCTGGGGCGGTGCCGAAGAAGTCCGTCACCGTGAAGTTGGCAGTTTCCGTCCCCGTAAGTAGTGGTGTCGCCACCGGCCTGAAGAGCCCGAGGAGCGAGTAGAGGACCGGCACCGCCACGCCGCGCCAGCAGCCCTCCAGCGGCTGGGCGGGAGGCCGGAAGACGGCGACGAGGAGCTCGGCCTTGTAGATGCCGCAGGACTCCGTCGCGGACGCCTGGTAGGGCCGGCGGTAGAGCCGCGCGCCTGGCACCAGCTCGTGGAGCCTGAGGTGCCACTCACGGCGGACGAAGAGGATCTCAGCTGGGGGTTCCCAGTAGGTCTCGTCGTCGGTGGGCTCGGTGAAGGGGAGCTGCTCAGTCGTCACAGGGCACTTCCCAGGAGTCCTGGTCGATCCGGTAGCGGTCGCCGAAGCCCTTGCGCTTGCCCTCCGCGCAGGCCACGACGCGGTCCTTGATGCGGTCGTAGATGTGGGCGTTCTCGACCCCGTGGTTCTCGGAGATGAGGTGCGCCGCGTCCTTCGCCGCCTGGATGGTCGCGAAGTTGCCGACGTGGTCATCAGCGCCACCGCTTGGGTAGTAGGTGTCGAAGACGAAGAGCTGGTAGCGGTCAGCCTCGAGCGCTGCTCGCACCTTGCCTGGGCACAGGGCGTCCACGAGGGGCTCGGGGATGGGCTCCCGGCAGCCAGAGCAGATGTGGCCACCGTAGGCGTCGTGCTTCAGGTTGGCGCCCATCAGTTCCACCAAGGGAAGCACACGACCTTCTCGTCCTTCTCGACGGTCTCTCTGGCGACACCCATCGGCGTGCCATCCCGGCCCCGACGGGCCCCCTCGGGGCTCATGGAGACGAAGTCGCCAGCCCAGATCTTCTCCGCGGCGCGCGCGCTCCGGGTCATGTTGAGGGGTTCGGTCCCGGTGCTGAGCCCTCCCACCGTGTTGGTGTAGAGGACCTCGGCGTTGGGGTCGAGGATGGCGGAGGTGGGCTCCGGAGCCGGCGGCAGGCGGTCTTCGAGTTGGCGCACGGCTGGCGTGGCGAACAGGGCGGCGATGAAGCCGAAGAAGCCTCGGCGGCTGGGGCGGGTCATCGTCTCGGGTCCTCGGGTGCGGGGTCGCCGCTCGCGGCGGGGTCGGGGAAGTTGTTGCCCTTGGTGATGCCGCAGCGTCCGGTTGGAGGGGGCGCTGGAACGATCGGGGGCGTGGGGTAGGCGTCCCACCAGGCGCAGTGGGAGCCGAGGCAGACCCCCGGCGGGGTGGCAGGTCGAAGCAGGCGCGCGGCAGCGAAGATGGGGCAGATCTTGCTCACGGCTTGAGCTCCTCGAGCAGCGGCTCCGGCACGCGCAGGACCTTGCCGGCCTCGACCTCGTGGTGGCCCAGGTAGGGCTCGATGGTGTGGCCCTCGTAGTCGTCGCCCCACTTCTTCCAGATCCAGGCGTTGGCCTCCTCCTTGGAGAAGCCCAGCACGAGGTTGGCCTTCCGCAGTTGGCCCTCCTCGAGGTAGATGACTTCAGCCGCCCAGACCTTCACGGCGGCGGTGCGTCGCCTCAGGTCGGCGGCGCGCTCTTCGTTGGTCACGAGTCCTCCTTGTCCAGGTAGTCGGCGATGGCCAGCCGGACGATGGAGCTCTCTCCGAGGCCCTTCTGTCGGGCTCGCTCGCGGAGGCGGGCTCTCATCAGGGGTGGGAGCGCCACCTGGAAGCGCTTCCAGTTGCGCTGGGACTTGGGATCATCCGCTGGTTTCGCCATGCGCGGAGGGTAGCACGCGGCTCTGCCTCCGTCACGACGGGGTACGGCCAGGGTCCAGCCGGGGTCGCGACGGAACGCCCCAACCCCCTGGAATGCCTGCGCTTTCTCTTGCCCTGGTGGTTTGCGCGGTGCTATGGAAAGTGCAAGCATCCAGCTACAGGAGCCCTCCCTTGTCCACCGACGCCAGCATCAACGAGGAGACCGAGGCCAAGCAGGCCGACGTCGATGTTGTCGCGCTCGACGCTGAAACCACCGACGCCCAGGGAACCGAGGGCACGGAGGTCGAGGCGAGCCCCGACGCGACCGAGAACACCGAGCCCGAGGCCCAGCGGGCCACGGACGAGGACAAGCAGCGAGCCGCTCCGCGTGACCCCAACGTCATCGAGCGGCTCGAGGAGGTCATGGGCGAGCAGCCTGTGGGCTCCGACGACGTCGCGCTCGAGTCGCTCAAGAAGACGGACTGGGAGAAACTCCCCAGCGACGTGAAGGGGCCGGTTCGCGAGCTGGTTCGCCACGTCAAGGGCCTGGAGGCGAAGCTCGCCGAGGCCAACAAGAACGCCCGCGGCGAACTGTCCGACGAGCGCGCCGAGCTCGACGAGATGCGGAAGGGGCTGCTGCGAGACCAGCAGGCCTTCTACCAGCTGTTCGACAGCCCGGAGTTCAAGGACCTCCTCGCGAAGTCCAAGATCAAGGACGCCGACCTCCCCGATGGCGGCGACCCCCTCTCCAAGCGTGGGCTGATCGCCCGGCTCGAGCGGGACATCGCGAAGAAGTTCGGTGCCTTCACCGAGCCCTTCCAGGTGGCGAACGCGGGCATCCAGCGTCGCGCGGCCTACGAGGCCATCGTCGCCCGGAACCCGGAGATGAAGGACGAGACCTTCGTCAAGGCGGTCAACGCCCGCATCGTCAAGGCGAAGGAGAGCGGCGAGTCCGTCCAGGGCAAGCTCGAGCGCTTCATCAAGGACGAGCGCGCTTCGCGCATCATCGCCAGCGAGAACAGCCGCCGCGCCCGTGAGCGCACGCTCCGCAACAAGAGCGCCTCGCGCATCGCTGCACGCACTTCCACTGTCGGGCAGAAGCCCGGCGACCCTCCCCCCCACATCCAGAAGGCCTTCAAGGACCGTGACTGGGTCGCCATCGATCGATGGCGCCAGTCGGACCCCAAGGGCTGGGATGCCTACCGTCGCGCTCAGGGCTTGACCTGAACCTCGAGGAGACCTGAAAGATGGCCACCACCACCGTCACCATCGATCCCGAATACCTCTCGACCGTCACCATCCCGGTGGCCAAGGAGGTCGTGGACGCCCACTACGTGAAGCTCAACTTCCTCGGCGCGCAGGAGCGCTTCTGGGGCAAGGGCAAGCCGACCGAGGAAGGCGGCGCGCTGTGGGTCCAGGGCTGGAGCATCGACGAGCACTCCGAGGACACCGAGTTCCTCACCGGCTACGAGAAGCTCAACCTGGCGGTCCGCAAGACCATCGAAGACACCCAGTGGACTCCGGTCCACATCGTGCGTCCGGTGGTCCTCTCCCTCGAGGAGGAGGTCATCCAGGGCACCTCGACCAAGGTCATCGACCTCGCCGTCGAGCGCACCGAGAAGGTGATGGGTGCGATGATGCGTCGCTTCGAGGAGCAGGCGTTGATGGACAACGTCGCCGCCTGGGCGAACCTCGAGACCCTGAACGGCGTCGACGACACCGCCGGCTTCCTCGAGAACCGCGCTTCCGGCTCCCAGAGCAACACGGTCGGCGGCCTGTCGAAGGCCACCTACACGGCGGTCACCGGCACGCAGAACCAGTGGGCGGACATCGCCAACTCGTTCAACTCCAACGGGCTGAACGCGCTCAACGCCATCAGCATCCGCGCCCGGAACCGGACGAAGGACCCCAGCAAGCTGGCGCTCTTCATGTCGGAGACCGGCCTCGAGAACTACAAGCGCGCGGTCCAGGGCTACGAGCGCTACATCAGCGCCGACACCATCGACACCGGCAAGCTCCAGCTGAGCGTGAACGGCGTCGCCGCCGAGACCTCGGTCTACCTCCCGAGCGTGACCGGCCAGACGTCGGCCACCGACCCGCTGACCGCCATGCTCGTCGACTTCAACGACATCATGGTGAAGTTCACCAAGCACCCGAAGCTCGACGGTCACTTCGGCATGCGTCCCTGGCGTCACGGTCCTGGTGACCAGGAGATCATGCTCGCCCTCTGCTCCTTCCGCGGCCAGCTGTGCGCCCGCGCCCTCGGCGGCTCGGGTCTCGCGACCCGCGGTGAGACCTTCTGATCCAGCCCCACCTCTAGGGAGACACCACCATGTCTGCTTCCATCGCCGGCGGCTCCGGCGCCAACCGCGATCTCCGCACCACCTACCGCCAGCTCTACGCCATCGAGGCCTTCGCCTTGGGCGACGTGGGCGCGCTCAACCTGGGCACGCAGTCCGGCTCCGATGGCATCGGCTTCGAGGTCAAGGAGGCGCTGCAGTCCGAGGCCGAGGGTCGCGTTCCGGTGTGCGTCGCCGCCGAGGCTGTCGCGGCCGACGCGCGCGGCAAGTTCATCATCGGCGGCTACGCCGGGACGATCATCTGCGCGTCCAGCGTCGTGGCGGGTGACACCCTCATCTGCGGCACCACCGCGGGCATCGCCATCGAGGCCTCGACCGTGGACACCACGTCGGGGAGCAACCAGATGAGCTACGTGGCCTTCGGCCAGGCGCTCACGGACTACGTCGCGGGAACCACGTCCTGCACGGGCTTCGTCTTCGACCGCGGCATCTGGGGCTGATGCAGCTGTAGAGGGGCAACCGGGGGTCCAGCCCTACCTTCCCTCGGCTGCCCCCTGTTGCGCGTGTTCCTCGCTCGCGCTCCTGCGTCCCCGTCGGCACCCCTACCGGCGGGGACGCTCTTGCGTTGGGGTTGCGCTATGCTTGGGGTGACCTGGAGGCCACGGTGAACCTACGAGACATGGTCGACGCGGTCTTCAGCGAGCTCGACTACGACCCGGACGTGCCTGAGCACACCGCGGATGTCATCTCGAGGCTCAACGACGTCTACGAGGAGGTCAACGACGACGACGACTGGCCCTGGCTGGTCAAGGAGTCGGACCTCTCGCTCTACGCGACGGTCGAGGGCGCCAGCGGCGTCACCGTCGCCATCACCGCCCCGAACCTCCGCCAGGTGACCGGGGTCGGGACGAGCTTCGGCAGCCACTACGAGGGCCAGACCTTCACCGCGCCGGACGGGAACGAGTACACCGTGGCCTACGTGGCCTCGACGACGGAGATGTACCTGACGGCGTCGGCGACGGCGTCGGCGGCCTCGACCTCCTGGTCGGTGAAGTTCAAGCGCTACGTCCTTCCGGCGGACTGCGTGGACGTCACCGAGTTCGTCTCGAGGTCGGACGACCGCGGGCCGCTCGTCTTCATCGACCGACGGAAGGAGGGGATGCTCGACCTCGACGAGGACTACACGGGCACCTCCGAGGTGGTCATCGAGGACGACTACGTCGACGACGCCACGCCCTGGGTGGCCATCGGGCTCAACGCCACGACGGGCGGCACCGACATCGCGAGCTCGACGAAGTACGCCTACTGCTACACCTTCCTCTACGAGGGGCGGGAGAGCGCGCCGAGCTCAGTCGCCGAGGTGACCACGGGCGCGAGCGACAACCGGGTCGAGCTCACGCTGCCGGACACCTCGTGGCGGGACTCCACCCCCACCGCGCTTGAGTCCGGACGCCGGAAGCGGGTCTACCGTCGGGACGTCACCAACAACGGTCCCTGGATGCTGGTCGCCACCATGGACGCCAGCGACACCTCGCACAACGACGACCGGCTCATCCCGACCACGGTCGAGTCCTACGAGAACGCCACGCACCTCGACCCGACGGTCATCACGCCGTCGGTCCGGCTCTGGTACACGGCGGGGGCAGACCGCACGATCCGCATCCTCTACAAGCGCCGGCCGCGGCGGCTCGCGAAGAACACCGACATCCCCATCTTCCCGCGGCAGTACCACCGGCTGCTGGTCTGGGGCGTGCTCACCGACCTGACCGTGAAGACCAACCCCCAGGAAGCCCAGCACTGGGCGGGGCGCTTCAACGACAAGTTCAGCCAGATGCAGGGGCGCTACATCAAGTCCGGCGCCCGTCGCATCGTCCGCGGTCGCTGGGACCGTCCCATCCGCTCCCGCTTCGGCGACATCTACGGCGAGGCCTCCATCACCTAATGAGCGTCGACACCAAGAACATCGACCTGAAGCCGCTGCTCGGACTCGACGAGCGCTGGGAGCCCATGCCCGGCGCCGCCGAGGTGCTCGAGGACATGACCTGGACGGAGCAGAAGAGCTGGGCGGAGGCCGGCGGGTTCCGCTCCATCGCCTACAGCACCTTCGTCGAGGAGCAGGGTCAGCCGGCGGAGAACCCCTTCGCGGCCGACGGCGCGGCCATCACGTCGCTGCACTGGTTCAGCCAGCACAACGGCGCCAAGCAGTGGCTGATCTGGGAGACCGGGAGCGGTGCGCTGCGCGCCTTCAACGGGTCGAACGGGCACACGACTACCACCGAGCCGTGGGACGACCTCGTGGACGTCGACGGCAACGCTTGGGACGGGAGCACCCTGAGCCGGGCCTTCATCCGGTCGCCCTCGGCGCGGACCCAGTCGCAGGCGTGGGGCTCCTACCTCTACCTGGTGAACGGCCACGACCAGCCCATCGTCTTCAACGGGCACTGGACCGAGCCTGCGGGCTTCGACAGCGCGCCGGCGCCGCCGGACTGCGCCACCATCGACACAGGGACCGGGCTGAGCACCCTCGGGCTGGGGTCCTACGCCGAGGACACCGAGAAGCGGTGCGCGTACAGCTACAAACTGACCGTCCTCAACGAGCGCGGCGGCGAGAGCCCGGCCTCGGAGGCGTCGTCGCTGTGCGTCTTCCTGAACGACGCCTCCACGCGGCACTTCAACGCCGTCTCCATCGGCGAGCAGGGCGCGTCGTGCGTCGCTGTCCGCGTCTGGCGGACCCGCGACCAGATGGACGCCGACGGCAACCTCGACACCGTCGGCAAGGGGCGGACCTACTACTTCGTCCGCGAGCTCCAGTACAACGGCGCCACCACCTTCGTCGACGGGCTGCCGGACACCCACCTGGGCAACACCCTCGACGAGGAGGCGCTCGGGCCATGGCCTCGAGGGGTGCGCTTCATCGCGACCTTCAAAGACACCATGTTCCTCGCCGGCCACAACGGCTCCGAGGTGGTGTACTCCCGCCCCAACCGTCCCGAGATCTACCCGCTGGACAACCGCATCAACGTCGGCGACGGCGACGGCGGCGAGATCACGGGCATCTACACGGCGCGGAACGCGGTCATCGTGACGAAGACCCGCGGCATCTACTTCATCAAGGGCGACCCGAAGAACGGCTTCTACGCCCAGACCCTCACCCAGGACCTGGGCTCGAGGTCCATCAACTCGGTCCGCGAGCTTCCTGGCCTCGGGGTCGTGCTGCTGTCCAACGACGGCATCCACCTGATCGAGGGCACGCTCGAGAGCACCGACCGCCCGACCAGGACGGTCAACATCGGCCAGCCGATCAGCAAGATCTTGAAGAAGCTCAACCTCTCCGCGCTCGAGAACGCGCGGTCGGCGGTCTACCACCGGGACAAGGAGTATTGGCTCGCCGTCCCGACGCTGGGGTCGACGGACCCGAACCTCGTGCTCGTCTTCCACTACGAAGTCGGGCAGTGGTCGGTCAGGAAGAACTTCCCCATCGCCTGCATGGCCGAGACGCGCGACCACCGCGGCTACCTGTTCTTCGGCTCCCACGACGCGACCAACTCGCCGGGCATCCACCTCTACAGCCGCGCGCACAAGACGAAGCAGGGGACCAGCGCGTCCTCGGCGCCGAAGTTCGAGACCGCAGCGGTCGCCTTCCCAGACGTCTACCGGCACATGCAGCTCCGGTACGTGCACGTCCACTGCGTCGGCTACGGGGACAACGACATCCAACTCAACCTTCGCACGAACCGGTCGCTGACCCAGATCTACACGACCGCGAAGGGCGCCGACATGCAGTACAAGGCGACCTCGGAGCAGCTCGCCATCTACGGCGAGGCCACCTGGAACAGCACGAGCGCCTCGGTCTGGGCGAAACTCCGCCCCATCACCGTGCCCTTCGACGTCGGCCACGCCCACAAGGGGTGGACCCGCGAGGTGCAGGTGGAACTCACGCCGGAGGACCTCCGGCTCGAGCTCATCGCCGTCGAGCTCGAGTTCCAGGGCGCCGGCGAGAAGCCCCACCGACCCTCGAGGGCGACCGCCAAGCGCTCCGGGCGGACCTGATGTCCTGGCGCTACCGCGAGCGGCGCGCCGAGGGCGCTGGCGTCATCGTGCCGGAGGACTGGAACGAAGGCTTCAGCGCTCTCGCTGGCGAGCACAACGGCTACCACGACCGCGACAACTTCCCCAGCGCGACGCTCGACGAGGAGCACATCGTCGCGAACGCGATGACGCGCGGCCACGCGGTGAAGCGGGGTCTCTCCCCTTCCATCACCGCGGCTCTCGACACGACGTCCTGGCAGCGAGCGCTGACCGGCGGCGACATGCCGAAGACGACCATCGAGGTGTCCAACGACTGCACCGTCATCGCGGAGTTCGGGGTCCACTGGGAGTGGGAGTCCACGGGGACGAACGCGGTGCAGGCCGACGCGGTGCAGTTCCGGATCGTGATCGATGGTGTCGTGGTCAGCCAGTCGGGATGGATGTCGGCCCAGTTCGCTCACGACGCGACCTACCTGGTCGGCGCGCTCCCTGTCGGAGCTGGCTACCGGACCATCGCCACGGAGATGCGTCTCGCCAATGTCACCTGGGACATCGACGCGGACACCGTCATCCTCAACGCCCTGACGGGGACCTACACGGACTTCCACGTCCGCTCCGCCGAACTCGACATCGAACGGAAGATCCGATGAGCCGGATCACCGTCACCGAGGTCACGGCTGGGAGTTCGCTCTCGGTCACCGAGCCGAACGCCACCATCAACTCGGTGAACAACGCGACTGGCGACGTCGACGCCTCCAACGTTCGCGAGGAGGGGCTCGAGCGGCGGAACTTCCAGACCGGCTTCAACACGAGCATCGCCTCGTTGTCGAAGGCTGGGCCGACCTCGTTCACGCACTCGACCGAGACCCTCCTCGTCAGTGGCAACAACTTCGAGTTTGGGCCCTTCAACCGGGACAGCTCGATGAACGAGCTCCTGAAGGTCCGCTTCTCCTTCTGGTTCTATGGCGCCAGGGTGGTCTCGCCAGCCTCTGCGCCGCGGTGGAACTTCAAGATCAAGTACAAGCTCGGCGCAGGCGGCACCTACATCGACTTCGACACCGACTCCACGACCAGGAGGTTCCAAGCCAACACGAGCCTCAGCGAGACGGTGTACGGTTGGCGGATGAAGCGCTCGGTGACCATCGTCTCGCACTTCACCAAGTCGGGCATTGCGTCGAGCGCCGACATCTACTTCGGGCTCTTCGGCTGGGAGGACGTCACCCCCGGCAGCCAGTTCACCCTCGAGCACATCCACGGGCACGTGAAGCTCGTGAAGAGGTAGCCATGGCTGCAGGCCTCAGTGTCCTGACCGACGGGGCGACCACAGCGGCAGCGGACTTGAACGACCGGCTCGACACCCTCGAGGAGTGGGTGAACTTCGGCATGGCGTCCGGCGACATTCAGTCTGGGTCGGGCAGTGAGTGGGTGCGACCGAGCCACGTCTACCGCCCGGACTTCTACGGCTCGCCGGACAACCGCTCGGTGAGCGAGGGGTCCACCACGCACTGGCGAAGGACTGCCGACGACCTCTTCGACCGCTCCATCCACAGCCAGGACCTCGAGACCGGGACGACCAGCGACGACGAGGGGTGGATGACGATCATGGGGTCGGCCATCTCGCTCCGGGTCGTGGAGGCCTCCAAGATCACGGAGATCCTCTTCACCTGCTACCCCTTCGAGTCCGGCGGGACCGAGAGCAGCGCGACCTGGCTGCCCATGGAGGTCCGCTGCGGCGAGATCGCGCTCTTCATCGACGGCACCAAGCAGACTGGGACGGAGCGCCGCTTCTACACGTCGACGGAGCAGATCGGCTCCATCAACTTCGGCATGATCAGCGGTCGCCACCAGAACCACTTCGTCTTCCTGACCTCGCTCGCTCGAGGGCGGCACCAGCTCGAGGCGCGGGTCCGCTACGTGGTGCCGTCCACAGCGACGAACGCGAAGCACGTCTGGGTGGCTGAGAGGTCGCTCGTGGGCTCCATCTCGCTCATGTAGGGCGTGCTATGTTGACCCTGTCTCCGGAGTCGTCATGTCGACCAGCGCCTTCAACTACTCTGCGACGCCCTACGCGAGCATCGGCACGCCCGCCGCTGACACGCTGACGCTGACGGGGCAGGAGAAGAAGGACGCGAAGCTCGGGCGTGCGACCGCCGGCGGAGCTGGCGTCGGCGCACTGACCGGCGCTTCGACCGCGGCTGCCCTGGGCGCCGGGCTCACCGGCGCCGCCGCCTCGGGCGCGGCGATGGGCGCACTGGCTGGCCCCCTGGGGCTTGCCCTGGGTGCCGGCATCGGTCTCGGCGTCGGCGCGCTCAAGGCGCGGCACGGTGCGAAGGAGCAGGCGCTCAACCAGAAGGCGGGGAAGATCGCCGCTCAGAAGGCGGCCTTCAACGCCAGCGAGATGCAGGCGCTCGAGTCCGCACAGGCGGTCAAGGCGGCGCGGACGCGGCTCAACGCCAACCCGGCGGCCCCCGACTACATGGCGATGAGCGCGGCGCCTGCGCCCGCGCCTGGCGCCACCCAGTACGACGCCTGGAACGCGCGGACCTTCGGACACGGGTGAGGAGATGGGCAACGGCTACACGGCGACTGGCGGTTCTGACGCGACCGGTGACATCTACGGCTCCATGTGGGACGCGGTCCCCGCCTCGCCCCAGATGGTCTGGGACCGAGACCGGCGGACGACGAACCTGGCGAGGGAGCAGGCCAAGGAAGCCGCCATCCTCGAGCAGAAGCTCGGGGCACACACGGGCGAGATGTGGCAGAACGTCGGCATCGGCGCGCTCGCACAGGGCGCGGCGCTCGCGTCGGCTCTGCCGGTGACGGCGACGGACCGCCACAACCGCGGCGAGCTCGCCCGGCTTACGCAACTCCGCGACTCCGGGCAGTTGGGCCTCTCCGGTGCCGAGAGCGCGTACATGGACGCCACCCTGAAGGACCCGCTGGCCCGGCAGGCGACGCAGTCGCAGCAGGACACCGAGGCCTACATGGCCAACAAGGGTGGGATGAGCGCGAAGGACCTCTCCATGGTCCGGCGAGAGCGCGACGCCAACCTGACGCAGGGCCACCTCGAGGCCGGCAAGGTCAAGGCGCAGGCGCACTTCGACAAGGTGCAGGACCAGCTCGCGGAGATCGAGCGCCGGATGGCCTACAAGGGCGAACGGCAGCAGGCCCTGCTCAACCGGGGCGCGGCCTTCGCCGCCGATATGGGCGACGTCCTCGGGCAGGCCCGAGCCGGGAAGGCCCTCAAGCAGGTGGACTGGGCGTCCCTGATGGAGGCCTCGGGCATGGGTCCGGAGCAGGTGGCCGAGTGGGCCGAACTCGCCCAGAAGAACCCCTCGCTGCTGTCGAGCCTCGCAGCCAGCTACGGGGCCCAGCCCCGGTAGGAGCCCCCGATGGCCTACATCCAGTCGCAGTACGCGGTCAACGTCTACGACGGCCCCACGCCGATGGGGAACTTCTGGCGTCGCTTCATGCAGGTCCGTGGCGACATGAACCTGCAGGAGATGGAGCGCTTCTACAAGCGCCAGGACCCGGACTACCTGCTCAAGCGGATGGAACAGCTCCAGACCGCGTCGAAGGACTACCGGAAGGCTGCCGCGGACATCGAGCGCGCGGCGGTCCAGGGCGACATGCGCCGGCAGGCGGAGATCCTCGAGGGCGTACTCAGCGCGGTCGCGAACCGCGAGCAGGCTGGCGTGGAGATCGCGGTCGCGAACATCGACGCCCGGACGACCATCTGGGAGCAGGCGATGAAGAACGCCGGCACCCTCGACGAGATCAAGGGCGGGCTCGAGGTCACGACTCGGCAGATCATCACGCAGGCACTCGAGTCGGGCTCCGACGAGCAGCGCTTCGCGAAGATGCAGGCGGCGTTGACCGACGGCGGCACGGTGCCGGCGACGGCGCAGGCTGACGCCATGTACCTCTTCCTCCACGACCAGGCGGTCGCGCAGGATCCGCCCAACGAGGACGCGGCGAACTTCGTCCGTGGGTACTTCGCCAAGCGGACGGGAGGCCTCTCCGAGGACCCGCACGCGGCGTTCGACCACCTCCACAAGATGACCGCCAACGAGGTCGACTCGGTGGTGCGGCGCGTCACCGGCGGGCTCCCCGGCGGCGGTGGCGGCGGCGGCGCCGGCGGGCTCGGCAACGAGGCGCTCCAGAACCTGATGGATCTGGTGGGCATGAGCTCCACCCGCCACCAGGACATCGCGGACACCCTGCTGGCCCAGGCTGACGCTGCGGACGCGGAGATCGCCAGCCTGACCGGGGACTACAACGAGCTTCGGACCACGCCGCCGCCGACGCCGCCGAACGCGGACATCAACTTCATGACGCAGGCACCCTTCAGTGCCCCGCACCCGGCGCAGGAGGCGCTGTGGCGGGTGGCGAACCTGGGCCCGGAGCAGCGCGAGGAGCTCCTGGCGAACCTGCGGACGCAGGGCATGGAGGGCTACGCCGAGGCGCGCGACGAAGACCCCTACTACGACAGCATGACGCGGGTGGCTCCGGTCGATGTCGGCCAGTGGGCAGCCGGTGGTGACGTGAACCTGTGGCTGGGCAACGACCTCCAGGCTGCCTTGGAGGGCGACACCGCCGGCTACAACCGTGCTCTCGACCTGCTCGCTCGCATCCCCGACGACGAGCTCGAGCGTGCCGGTCTCTCCGTCGTGCAGGACATGCTCGAGGCGGGCGCGCAGGCAGCGGTGGCCGAGGGCGCGGTGCCCGAGCAGGTGCTCGCGGAGGCCGCGGGCGCTGCCCAGCAGGTGGTCTTCAACGCTCCCTTCTTGGACATCGGCACGGTCATCGCCCGGCAGGCGGACGCCATCCGACGGACCCAGGACCCCGAGGCGAAGCTCCTGATGAGCGAGGCGCTGGTGTCGAACTACGGCAACCTCCCGCCGGAGCTCGTCGGCACGGTCGGCGCCCAGATGACCCGCTCCTGGCGGGAGCGGCGTGCAGCAGGCGACGGCGTCGCCTGGCAGAACGACCTCGCCGCCTACAGCAAGGCCCTCCGGGGTGCAGCCGAGCAGCGTGAGCAGCAGCGGCTCGAGCAGATCCGGTTCCACCAACAGGCGGGCCGCCAGGTCGTGCGCGAGTCCAAGAAGGGCTTCGAGGACCCGCGGTCGTGGATTCCGGCACCGGAGCCGACCTTCAGGGACGACCGCAGGTGGGGAACCAGAACGCCCTACCCGGAGGCGGAGGTTGCCGCCGGCGGCGACCTCGAGTTCGAGGTCGAGGACGTTCAGCCCTTCGAGTTCGAGGAGTGGGAGCCTACCCTCCATGGCTCCCGCGCCGGCGACCCGCTGGATCTGCTGAACCGCCAGCGGATCCTCGAGGAGCAGCAGTACCGGCGCTCCATAGGGCAGGAGCCGTAGGTCAGCGGCAGCCGGGCTGGTGCGGAGTCACCGCCCCCCAGCACCATCCGCGTCAATGGTGAGGACGTGGCGTCGGAACAGGGAGGCTATCCGCTTCTGCTACCCCCCGGCACTCGCTGGGACGAAGAGTCGCAGAGCTACGTCGCGCCCCCCACCACCATCCGCGTCAACGGCCAGGACGTGCCCCTGGAAATGCTGCCTCCCGGCACTCGCTGGGACGAGCAGTCGCAGAGCTACGTCGCGCCGCAGTAGCACCGCACCCACACGAGACGTGGTAGACCTTCCCTATGGCTTCTCCGCGCGACGACGACCTGCTGCTGGAGGCTGCTGGCACTCCCTCGCCCCTGACCGAGGCTGAGCGCCGCTTTCTCGACGACGACGACACCGACGCTGGCATGCCGTCGGAGGCGCGAGCGATCCCGCGGGCCTCGACGAAGGCCTCCTACGACAAGGCTGTGGGGGACTGGCAGATCGGTCGTGCCGCCCAGCTCGTCGAGGGCGGCAAGACGGACGCGGAGGCCCGGAAGAAGGCCGCCAAGGAGGCGGAGAAGTTCCAGGTCATGCCGTCCGCCCAGTACGACGAGGACGTCTACGAGGCGGCGACGAAGGACCCGTCCGACTGGGACGAGGCAGACGTCAAGCTCTGGTCCCGCGGGCGAGGCATCCGCACGCAGTCGGCGCCGAAGCCGAAGGAGGGCGAGACCTACACCGAGGCCCACCGCAGGGAGTTGGGCGAGCTCTTCGTCGACACGACCAAGGCGCTGGCCTCCGGGGAGCTCACCACCAAGGAGGCCCTCGAGGAGGTCACCGAGGGCACGAAGCAGAAGGCCCACGAGCTCTACGACCGCGACTTCGTCTCCGACGAGATGAAGGCCATCGTCGGCTTCTCCGACATGCTCACCGGCTGGGCGGAGGGGTACACGGTCGGCGGCGTCGACCTGGAACTCGGCGGCGGAGACCTCGGGCGCCTCGTGGGAGTCGAGCCCAAGAAGGTCAGCGTCCCCAAGTTCGCGGTGAACCCGCTCGCCTACATCCAGCCGGGTCCGGTCGAGGAGGACGTCGAGGAAGCGAAGACGCGCGCGGCGCAGGGCTACCGGGCCCTCACCGAGGACGTCGAGTGGCTGGGTGGCATCGCGGAGATGCCTGCAGTCCTCGAGGCGATGGGCGGCTACCTGCCGTCGGAGCGCGAGAAGCGCGACGGTGCTGCGGAGGTGACCAAGGACGTCTGGAAGGCAGCGTCGGCCGCGGGTCGGAAGTGGAGTGCTCCGCACCTGGGCTCGGTCCAGCAGGCGGAGCTGGGCGAGATGTTCGGTGGCCCCGTGCGCCGCATGCGCGTCGCCGGCGGCGTGGACAAGGCGTTCTACGACGCGGTGACCACATGGGCGCAGAACGACTACACCAACAACGACACCGCCAACCGGGTGCTGGGGTTCTTCGCCGCCAACGCGCTGACCCCTGGTGTCTCGCCGGTCCTCCACGCCGCCCTCCAGACGGAGACGGGACGCGAGTGGCTCGAGGAGAAGACGGCGACTGCCAGCGCCGGCGTGCGGGCGTTCTCCTTCGACGAGCAGACGCAGGGGCTCTCTGAGACCGCGCCGCTCGAGGCCTTCGAGGATGCTGTCGGTGCCATCCGTGTCCAGGACCTCCCCGCGGAGGCCCGGAAGGACGTCGACCCGGACGAGATCATCGATGCCATCTACGCCTCGGTCGAGGCGGGTGAAGAGGGCGCGGCGCTCGAGCGCTTCGCGGCCATCATCTCGGGGCTCGAGGACAAGGACGCCATCCGCGACGTGCTGAGCGGCCGGCAGGTGGACACCGGCGACGCCCCGCAGGACGAGCTCATCGACGCGCTCAACCTCACCAAGGTCGGCGAGCTCCCGAAGCGCGTGCGCGATC
>JAAESX010000187.1 GCA_024228935.1 Pseudomonadota bacterium | reverse complement strand
GCCTGTAAGGAGGACGGATGACCGTCGCAGAGCTGCGAGCCGAGGCGGCCCGGCACGGGTACGTCCTGCGTCGGATGTGCGGCGAGAAGGGGCGAGAAGGGGCCCGGCTGCGGGCGCGCGTGGTGCGCTTGCTGCGCGCCAACCGAGGCACGATGTCGACAGCGGAGCTCGGTCGGATGGTCGGATGGACGCCGGTAGCGCTCCGGTATCACCTCGTATTGCTGGAGCAGCAGGATCAGGTGGAATCGTGTCTCATGCCGGGGCGCGGATGCCGGTCGGAGCGCCGGTGGGCGCTGGTGGGGGAGGGATGAGCGTTCAAGCGCGCGTGCAGCTGCGGCACTATCAGACCGCGGCCATAGATGCCGTGCGGTCACGCTACCGCACCGAAGACCGGGCCCTGATGGTCCTGGCCACGGGAGCCGGGAAGACCTTCACCGCGCTGACGATGGCAGCGCTGACGATCAGCCGCGGCGGCCGGGTGCTCTGGCTCGCCCACCGAAAGGAGCTGGTCGAGCAGCCGCTCCGCGCCTGGGAGGGCGTGCCCGGTCTCGCCACGGGCGTCGGCGGCGTCGTCAAGGGCGGCCAGCGCGATTACGGCGCCGACCTCGTGTGCGCATCGGTGCAGACCGTGGGGCGTGCCCCGCTCGCCGAGGGATCGACGCTGCGTCAGGTGTACGCCGCTGGCGTGCCCCGCCTCGTGGTCGTCGACGAGGCCCACCACTACGCCGACGATGGGCGGGGGCAGTTCGCGGCGCTGCTGCAGGCATGCGCCGAGCTCGCCGGGGAGACCCCGCAGCACTGGCTAGGACTGACGGCGACGCCAGAGCGGACCGACCGCCGGGGCCTGACCGGGCTCTGGGGCACAGAGCCGGCCTACGTCTACGGCTACCAGGACGCCATCAGCGAGGGCTACCTCGTCCCGCCCCGGGTCGTGCGGGAGCGGCTCGAGCTGTCCGAAGACGCCGCGGATGCGCTGGCCCTGGCGCGCAAGGCGGGCGACGACGAGAGCGCCGAGGTCGCTCGGGTGCTGCTCGACGCCGATGTCGTG
>JAAESX010000186.1 GCA_024228935.1 Pseudomonadota bacterium | reverse complement strand
CCTGCATCACTGCAGGCCCTCGTGGGCCTCACGGATGTGGAGCCTTCGACCCTGACGCGCCGCCTGGCTGCTCTCGGTCGCCAAGGATTCATCCGCCGGGACTTCGCAGGGGTCTATAGGATCACCGATGCGACCGCAATGCTGTTGGCTGCTCTCGATCTGGTGGAGCGTGATTCGCGGCACCGCTGGTATGAGACGCGCCGCCGGGAGGTGTTGCCGTGGGTGACACGATGACCGAAGAACGGGCACTGATCGAGAGGGCGATGGCGCTGCCGGGGGCTCCGAGGTCCGCTGTCATCTACGGGCCCGACGGCTCGCCCTACCTCGACTCGTGGGAGAACGGGGGGTTGGCGCTCGGGGCGTTGGGGGATGGGGTGCGCTTTGAGCGCAGGACCCTCAACAGTTCAGTGCGACACCTGGAGTGTCGCGTCTGGATTGACGGTGTCACCGACGACCCCAACGCCGGGTTCGGCCGCACCCTCTTCCTCGCATGCTGCGCGTGCGCGGTAGAGCTCGGGTGCTGGCCGGGGGGTGCGGGGTGAGTAGCACCCATCCGACCACGCCCGTGGCCCGCATCGAGCACACCTGCGACGTGTGCTCCGGCCCCATCCGCGTCGGCACGCGGTACCAGCGGTGGCGCTACTTCGGCGACGAAGGGCCGGCGACGGTCAAGGTCCATCCGGACTGTCTGCGCATGCTGCTCCGGGTGGGTGGCATCGACGACCTCGGCGAGTGGGACGCCGACTCGATGGGCGAGGCGATCCGCTGGTCAGGGTACGACGAGGAGAGCATGCGCGGTTTGCTCGACGGTGTGGCGCCCGACGTAACAGCAACTTGGTGGACAACATGGCGCAAAGTGAGGGAGCAATGAGGGATTCTATCCGCGACTGCTGGATGCCGATTCTAGCGCGGACGATCGCCCTGGCGTTTGCCTTCTTCGTCGAGCTGGCGGACGCTGGGAGCACGAAGGGCGCCCGCGTAGCCTGCGAGGCTGCCATCGGAGACGCCGCCCTGATGTGTCAGATCGATGAGGAGGCCAGCCCATGACCGAAGAGCAACTAGCCGAGACGCTCGGGCGCAGGCCGGACGCCGCCTTGACCCGGGCACGGGCCTGCATGGATGCGCTGCTCGTCGCCCTCGACACCGCACCGGATGCCGCGGCGCGGTCGGCGGCCCTGGCCGAGCACATGGGCGGGCAGCGCCTTGTCGACCTGCGATACCTGCGCGGCTCGGACCGGGAGGCATGGGACCGGGGCATTGTACGCGCCCGGGGGCACCGGGGTCTCGGGCGTGCCCTCGACACGCTTGAGCGCAGCTGCAGCCCGGGTCGACTTCGGATCGCCACCGACGACGACGGCAAGGCCCGCGACGATGGCCTGCCCGATGGCCATGTGATGCCTGCCGGGTACACCGTGGCCAAGACCGGGGTCTGGGTCGACAAGGGCGAGGCCGGCGACGAGCTCGTCGCTCATCGGCCGTTGTGGCTGGTCGGGTACCTGATGGACGTGGACGGGCACGGCCACCATGTGCGCCTGATGTGGGAGCAGGTGGACGGGACGACCTCGACGGCCGTGGTGGGCCTAGGGGTCATCGCCGATGCCCGCGCCATCGTGACCCTGGCCGGGCGCTACGGGGTGCCGGTGTCTTCGGCCTCGGCTCGCGAGGTCGTGCGCTACCTGGAGGCAGCGACGGCGGCGGTGCGGGGCACGCTGCCCGTCGAGCGCTGCGCCGGCCGCCTCGGGTGGATGCCGGGGGGGTTCCTTCTCGGGGCGGATTGGATCGGAGATCAGGGCCGATCGGTGCGCCTCATGGCGGACCCTGCCCTGACGCAGCTTGGCAGGGCGTACACGACGAGCGGGACGTGGGACGGCTGGCTCTCGGAGGCGGTGCGCCCTGCCAGAGCGGCGCCCTCGGCATGGTTGGCCATCTATGCGAGCGTCGCCTCTGTGCTGGCCCGTGCGCTGGCCACAAAGAGCGCCGGGATCGACTTCTCGGGCGAGACGAGCCAGGGGAAGACCACGGTCTTGCGGCTGGCGGCGTCGGTGTGGGGCCACCCGGATGCGTCCATGCGGAATTGGAAGGTGAGCCCCGCAGGTCTCGAGGCGCACGCGACGACGCTGCAGCACCTTCCTGTAGTACTGGACGACACGAAGAACGCCCGCAAGGCCGAAGACGTGTCGTCGATGGTCTACATGCTCTCGACGGGCACCGGGGCCGTCCGGGGCACGCCCGGGTCTGGCGGTCGGTCGGTCGGTCAACGGCCAGTGTCGACGTGGTGCTCGTGGCTGATCAGCACCGGGGAGCAGCAAGTGACCTCGTTCTCTCGGGACGCTGGCGTGCGAGCTCGGGCGCTGTGCATCGTCGGATCACCCCTGCACAGCTCGGAGGCCGCATCGCTGATCACGGTCGGCACGCTAGCCCACCACGGCCACCTGGGGCGACGGGTCGTGCCGCTGATCATGGCCGACCTGCCAGGACTGCGCGCGATGTTCGTGGATGCTAAGCGGCGGTGGACAGACGACCTCACACCCCACGGGGCGGTTGCAGGGCGCCTCGGAGAGGCTATCGCGGTGCTCGAGGTGGCACGGGTCCTGTGTGAGCGCGCCGGGCTGCCCTCGCCCCAGTGCAGGCCGCTAGATGCCGCGCGCGCCGCCGCCATCGCCGGGGGTCGGGACAGCGACCAACCCGCGGCGGCGCTTCGGGCGGTGTATAGCGCCGCCATTCGTAGGCCCACGGCCTGGTGGAAGCGACACACGGTGCGGACGGTGGAGCACGGCAAACCCGAGCCGGTGGTGCCACACGGAGGCTGGCTAGGCCGGTGGGTGGACGAGGACGACTGGGCCACCCTGGATGTGCTTCCGACGGTGCTAGACGACCTGCTGCGGTCCCACGGCTACGATGCCGGGGTCGTGGACCGATGGCGCGAGCGCGGGTGGATCACCCATAGCAGGCGTACACAGTCCATCCGCATCCAAGGCAACGTCACGAAGGCGGTCCGTCTGTCCCGGGATGCGTTCGTCGCTGCGGGGTGCCTCTAGCCCTCCCAGAAGTGTAACTCGGCCCCGTCTGCGCTGGTTGTCCCGGTCGCAGCCGGGGTTTCGCCGTCTTGGGCAAGCAAAGGTAACCGGTTTTGGCCTTTGTAACCCGTCCAAATACACACTCATTCGCCAGGTTCGCGGCCCCATGTCGGAGAGTGTAGAAGATGTGCCCCGCGCACAGGGGGTATGTGTGTAGAGGGTCTACTACAGGAGGCTTAGTTAGGGGTCGCATAAGAGTAGGGTCAGACGAGCACACAGGTTACATAGGGGGTATACCCTCTAATTATATAGGTACAACCCTAGTTATAAGTGTGCTGAAAGTGTAGACGATGACCCTGATTCCGGGTTACAAATGCAGTTTTCAGTATAGCTGAACGAGTTAGCCCAGGTTCAACCTGCACTAAAACGGGTTACGTTTTGGCCCTCTCATGTAGAGCACGAGGGTTGCGGGCTCTGCCGTCCGCAGCTATGTTGCCGTAACGATGGGGAGCGAGCATGAAGGCTACGGCGTACGAAGGCGGATGGACGGTGGAGCGGCTCGCCATCGTTCGGCGCCCCTGGCGGGTTGTCGCGACCCCATCGGGTGACCGGTGGCTGGCTACGAATGAGAACACCCTCGACAGCACGGGCGGCAAGTGCGCGTCCGTCTTTGATGGATGGGCCAGGGGCTACGCCTACGTCCTGTCCACGGGGACCATCCACGCTCGCCCACCCACGACGAGCGGTGCGGCGGCGGCGCTGCTGCTCGTGTACGCCGCTGCAAAGGCGGATCCGGCCCGGTGGTGGGGGCGGCATGCTCGCGCGGACACTGGGGCGCACGTCATCCCCGAGGGTGGCTGGCTCGGGCGATGGGACCCGGAGGACAGCTGGCAGACGCTCGATGTGCTGCCGTCTGCCTTGGACGCGCTCCTCAAGGGCTCCAGCTACGACGT
>JAAESX010000185.1 GCA_024228935.1 Pseudomonadota bacterium | reverse complement strand
CTGCGGTCGCGTCCCGCAGGCCCTTCCCGGGCGCGACGGCGAAGCGGTCGAGCTCCCCGAGATCGATGACGCTCTCCTCTCCGTCCCCGAGCCGGTCGAGGTCGTTGAGCACCACCTTCTCGATGATGCCGTCGACGCCGTCCTCCACGGAGAGGTCCTCGAAGCGCTGCTGGGCGGGGGCGCAGTTGGCGAAGATCATCAGCTGATCGTCGACCACGTCGACGATGTCGTTCGTCTCGCCGTCGCCGTCCCAGTCGATCCTGCGGGCGGGGATGTCCCACTGGGCCTCGAGCTGCTCGGAGACCTCCTCGAACTCGTTCATGAGCTTGAAGATGCGCGGGATGCGCAGAGCCAGGGTGGTCCGGCGGGTGGGACGCCGATCGAAGGTGCCCCCCTTGTTCTCGTAGGTGAAGACGTCGAAGTCCAGCTTGCCGGGGACCACGAGGAACTTCACGAGCTGCGCCAGCGAGATGCGCTCGCCGCGCACGATCTGCAGGTCAGGCGCCTCGTCGCCGAGCACGTCGCGGACGAAGAAGTAGAGCACGTTCCCTGAGGCCTTGAGGACCTGGTCCGGTGCGCGCGTGGGGCCCGTGACGGTCGCGCCGCGGTAGACCTTGAAGGTCCCCTCGGAGCTCACGATGAGGTCCCTCGGGCCCTCGCCGTCGAGGTCGACCGCTCGCCACTGGGCGAGCCCGCTGACCGCGCCCAGCAGGTTGTCGAGGTCGAGGTCGCTGGCGGACGGCGCGCTCCGCAGCTCGGAGAGGTCGAGGCTCCAGGTCGGCCGGGCGTCGATCTCGGGCTTCGCGAGGTGGAAGGCGACCCGCTCGGAGGTCTCGGACACCAGGTCCAGCTGCCCGTCCCCGTCGACGTCGTCCATGCTGAACCAGGGGACGCGCACGCGCTGAGAGAAGGTGGACGACAGGCGTTCGGGGTCACCGGTCCGGTAGTTGATCTCCGGCTCGTACTCGACCTCGATCGGGTCCGACCAGGCGAGCTTCCCGGCCTCGTCGAGGCCGCGGTTGAGGCGCATGTGAAAGCGGCCAGGACCGGGGAGCACGAGATCGAGCCGGCCGTCCTCGTCCAGGTCGCGGGTGAAGGGGACGCGCACGGTGGCCGCGGGCAAGTACATGCCGGTCTCGAGCACCGTCTCGGGCTCGGACCAGACGCCCGCCGGGGTGAGCGACCGACGCACCAACGTCTTGCCGTCGGAGACCATCAGGACCTCCACTCGTCCGTCGCCGTCGAGGTCGGCGAGGTCCCAGCCGGTGCTGCCCGCGGGCCACTCCAGGAGCGCCCCGGCGGCGGCGTACTCGCCTCCGCCGTCCAGGGGCCGTGCGAGGATGCCGGCCGGCGTCACGGACAGCAGCTCGATCTTGCCGTCGCCGGTCAGGTCCCGGAGGGCGAGGAGCCCGCCCTTCTTGGGGACGGCGAGGCGGGTCTCCACGAGGTCCCCGTCCTGCGGCCCAGCGGAGAACCCAGCGGAGAACCCAGCGGAGAATCCAGCGGAAGATCCCGCAGAAGGCCCGGCCACAGGAGAGGCGTCTGCGAGGGAGCCGGTCGCGTGGAGCGACGGGTGGCCCGAAGAGGGCGCGGCGCCGGGCGCGCCGCTGACCGCTGCGAGGAGCGCGGTCAGTCCGTGGGTGAGGCTCGGGAGCATCATCGTTGCTGCGAGAGGTAGACGGTCAGGACGGAGTCCGCGGCGCTCACGATGTCACCGATGCCGTCGCCGTTCAGGTCCATGACGTTGAGTGATTGCACGGACCCCCGGGCGGGGTATTGCTTCCAGTAGCCCTCGTCGATCTGCCAGCTGTCTCCGCCGAAGAGCGACGAGGTCT
The DNA here is from genome assembly GCA_024228935.1 of Pseudomonadota bacterium. Lineage (GTDB taxonomy): Bacteria > Myxococcota_A > UBA796 > UBA796 > CAJQPC01 > JAAESX01. The sequence continues at coordinate 31 of JAAESX010000185.1, read as the reverse complement.
TCCGCAGGCGGCGGACCCCGAGGCGGCCCTT
>JAAESX010000184.1 GCA_024228935.1 Pseudomonadota bacterium | reverse complement strand
GTGGCCCGCCATCCCGGTGAGACCATCGTCTGCGTCTCGCACGCTGATCCCATCAAGGCGGCCCTCGCCCAAGCCGTGGGCACCCCACTGGACCTCTTCCAGCGGCTGGTCGTTGGACCGTGCTCGGTGAGCGCCGTGCTGCACACCAAGGAGCGACCCGTCGTTTTGACCATCAACACCACCGGCGATTTGAAAGGCCTGACGCCATCATGAGCGGCTCGGCCAGGAACGTCTCTCGCGCTGCCCCCGGGCTCGATGTAGCCGAGTGCACCGACACCCGGATCCCGGCCAGCGCCTTCCAACTGCGCGCCGACGACCCCACCGACTCGTAGGTTCGAACCATGGGACGACCGGAGATCGACTGGGACGACACCGACGGGTTCACCCCCGGCGTCGTCGGGCCCCAGGGGCGTCGGGTGTTCTTCCTTCAGGCCCGACGTTCCGGTCAGGTCGTGTCGCTCAAGGTCGAGAAGCAACAGATGGCCGGTCTGGCCGAATTTCTCGACGGGCTGATGGGCGACCTCCCTCCGACTGACGAGCGGACCCTCGAAGTGATCGACGCCAACGTCCGCTTCGAGGATCCCGGCGAGGCCGACTGGGTGGTCGGCAGTCTGGGCATCACCTACCAACAGTCCACCGACCGTCTGGTGCTGATCGCCGAAGAGTTGCTGCGCGACGAGGACGAACCCCCCGCTCAGGCCCGGTTCCCCATGCGTCGCGAAATGGTGGCCTGCTTCATCGACCG
>JAAESX010000183.1 GCA_024228935.1 Pseudomonadota bacterium | reverse complement strand
GTTCCTCAGGGCAGCATGTTCGGGCCCGTGCTCGGACACATTGGCTCGTGCCTCGCCAACGTCGGTAATCCCCTGGCGTTAGTCGAAATCCGGCCCTTTGCATCAGGGGAAGTGGGGGTTTCAAGGCGAACGGTTTCGGGTGGTTGTGGGTGACCGAGTCGTGTTTCGTCTGCTCTTGGTGGCGTGGGCCGGACGTCGTTGACGGGTCGGTGAGCGCCCGCCTGCTTTTGCGCCGGGAGCAGTTGGTCGGCCGGGCTCGGCGTCGGCTCGAGCTCCCAGGTGCTGGTCGAGGCGGACGCCAACGGCCGCCCCTGCGGACCAGGCCGTGCCGGCGTCAACGCACCGCCAGTCGACTCTCCCGGGATGGCCCCGCGGGCCCGCTGAAGTACCGGCTCGAGAGAGCGGCGCCCCTCCGCTTCAATCGACGTGGCGAGCTCCAGCCGTCGCCGCCCACGCCAACCGTCGTGGTGTGCGGAGGGCGCCTTGGCAGGTCGCGCGCACTGGCTCTCGACGGGCGACGCGGTGTCGGCTCCTTCGCCCTGCCGACCCCTCGAAGAGCCAGGCCGTTGCTCAGTGTTCTCGGGGTCGCACTACGCCCACCGCGGCGGCCACCTCCTGGTTGGCGGACAGCGAGGGCTTGGGCGTGGCTTCATGGCCCCTCATCAGGCCGGACATCGACTAACGAGGGATCTACCGCTCGGGCTTCGCCCGGGTCCTGCGCGCGGGCCCCTG
>JAAESX010000182.1 GCA_024228935.1 Pseudomonadota bacterium | reverse complement strand
TCCTCGTCGGTGACGCCGTTGCGGGTCTCCGGCTCGAGGGGGCACTTGTCGATGGCGTCGGCGATGCCGTCGCGGTCGTTGTCCGGGTCGGGGCAGCCGTCCTCGTCCTGGAAGCCGTCCTTGTCCTCGGGCTCCTCCGGGCATTGGTCCTCGGGGTCCACGAGGCCGTCGAGATCCGTGTCCTTGGGGGCGGCCGTCTCCACCTCCTGGGGGGGCACCCAGGCCACGCCCAAGACCACCCGGTACTCCGGAGTGCCGATGTCGGGGTTGATGCCGACGCCGCCGCCGAGGCTGGGCACCAGCCCGTTCTCCATGAAGGCGCGCAGGCCGAGCAGGCCCTCGAGCGGGCTCGTCACGCTGTCGTCCGTCTTCTCGCCCACCGCCGAGGAGCCGAAGATGTCGGCCACCGCCGCCAACTGGGGGCTGCCGAGCTCCACGAGCAGGCCGGCGCCGTAGCTCATCGAGTCACCCACCTCGATGTTGGCCGTCTTGTCCTCCGCCGTGCGGAACCGGTAGCCCACGTTGGCCGCGATGCCCACCCCGCCGCCGCGGTACTCGATGACCACCTTCGGGTGGATCACGAAGCCCTCCGAGCCATAGAAGGCGCCCTCATTTCCAGAGGGGAAGCTCAGGGGCACGCTGAGCAACACGCCCATGGCGTCGTCGGGCTCGCCGATGAAGCGGTAGCGCGGCAGCAACCGGATGTCCCCGAAGGCGAAGCCGTCGTCGCCTGCCGCCTCGATGCCGTCGCCGAGCTGCACGCCGAAGGGCACGGCCAGCGCCACCTCCAAGCGCTCGGCGATGCCGTAGCTGAGCATCAGATCGGCGCCGAACTGGTGGCCGACGTACTCCTTGGCCAGGTTGCCATCCTCGTCGCGCTGGACGAGGGGGTTGCGGCCGTAGTTGAGCCAAACGGAGGGCACCAGCGCCTTGTGGCGCGTCGTGCGCGCCCCTTCCACGCTGAAGTAGCTGTGCACCCCCGGCGCGGGCTCGAAGGACTGGACGTTCTGGGCCTGCGCGGGGAGCGCCAGGGCCAGGGCGAAGAGGGCGAAGCGCAGATCAGTCACGACGCACCTCCCGGCGCAGCAGCGCCAGGCCGATGAGCATCACCCAGAGCAGCGGACCCGGCGGCCCGTCGTCCACGTCGCAGGCGCAGTCGGCGCCGCTGGCCCCGCTGAAGCGCGGCTGCCGCTCCACGCCGGCGTCGGCCTCGGCCTCGGCGGCCACCAGGGGGTCGTCGTCTTCCCCGTCGAGCAGGCCGTCGCCGTCCGTGTCGCCGTTGCTGGGATCGCTCTCTCCCTCGTCCACCTCGCCGTTCTGGTTGGCGTCCTCCTCGCCGTCTGCCAGGCCGTCGTCGTCGGTGTCCGCCAGCCGCGGATCCGTCTCGCCCTCGTCGACCTCGCCGTCCGCGTCCGCGTCCTCCACACCGTCGTCGATGTCATCGCCGTCGGTGTCGGTGTCGAGGGGGTCCGTCTCGGTCTCCACCTCGAGGCCGTCGCCCAGGCCGTCCCCATCGGTGTCGGCCTTGGTCGGGTCCGTCTCGTCGTCGCCGATGACGCCGTCGCGGTTGGCGTCCTCCTCCCCGTCGTCCAGGCCGTCCTCGTCGGTGTCCGCCACCGCCGGATCGGTGCCCAGCGTGGCCTCCAGCGCGTCCGGCAGGCCGTCCCCGTCAGTGTCCACGGCCAGGTCGACCACGTCGTCGTCGGGATCCAGCGGATCCCGGCCGCCCAGCACCTCGCTGCCGTCCAGCTCGCCGCCTTCGTCCGTGTCGGCCTTGGTCGGATCCGTCTCGCCCTCATCGACCTCACCGTCGTGATCGGCGTCTTCCACGCCGTCCAACAGGCCGTCCTCGTCGGTGTCCGCCACCTCGGGATCGGTCTCACCGGCCACCTCCAGGCCATCGCCCAGGCCGTCCTCGTCGGTGTCGAAGGCCACCGGGTTGGGCTCCTCCTCCGCGCCGTCGAGCAAGCCATCCCGGTCCGAGTCGCGGTTGTTCGGATCGGGCTCGCCCCGGTCCACGCGCCCGTTGCCGTTGGCGTCCTCCTGACCGTCGGTCATGCCGTCGTTGTCGGAGTC
>JAAESX010000181.1 GCA_024228935.1 Pseudomonadota bacterium | reverse complement strand
GCTCGACGGCGACCTACACCGTGGACGCTGCCGACATTCCAGCTACCCTCTCGCCGGCTTCTGGCTGGCGGGTAGAATGGGCGCTCGTCGTCTCGGGCGATACGCTGACGTTTCGCAACACGGCGGCGCTCGTGCTGTCGGTCCTGTACCCGGCTGCCTCCGAGCCAGACCTCTACCGTCGCGTGTCCGGGCTGGACCCGAACGGGACGAAGCCGATCCATAGCCTGGCCGACTTGCAGGATTTCCTCGACGAGGCTTGGGTGATGATCCTGGGCCGGCTGATCAATGCGGGCAACCTGCCGTATCTGGTCGTCGAGCCGACGGCGCTGCGTGAGGCTCATATCGACCTGACGCTCTCGCTAATCTTTGAGGACTTCTCCACCCGCCTGAACGAGAAGCACGCCGACGCCGCCGAGCGGTACCGCGACCGCTTCGACTCGGCATGGGCGGGACTGCGTTTTGAGTATGACTTCTCGCAAGATGGCCGAGCAGGCAGCCGCCGCAAGGTGTCCGCCGCCGGCTCGATGTGGATGACCTCTCGTGGCTGATCTCGCGATCAAGACTGTTCGCG
>JAAESX010000180.1 GCA_024228935.1 Pseudomonadota bacterium | reverse complement strand
GACGTTCCCGCCTTGTTCTTGCGCCAGCCCTCCAAGACGGACCGCTGCCGCTCGGTGACGGTGATGGACACTGCCTTGCCCATTGCTCGTGACCCCGCTCGTTGGAGATCACAGCAGTCTGATCCTCTCCGAGCCCGGAGTCAAATCAGCGTTGCTACTTCAGCCGACGTCATCTAGGTCGCCGCTCAGCGGTCTTCGATGATCTCCAGCACGTAGCGCATCTTCCGCTTGCCACCGGCAGCGTGGACGATGCGACGGATCGCGTCGGCGTGGATGCCCTTGCGGCCGATCACCTTGCCGATGTCGTCCTTGGCGACCTCGAGCTCGAGAACGCACGAGTGCGTGCCCTGGACCTCGCGGCAGACCACCTGTTCCGGATGGTCGACCAACGCCTTCACGATCTCTTCTACGAGCTCCCGGATACCCAGGACACTGCCTTCCTCTGCCACCGCGGACTCCTGCAACAAGCGGGATTGCACCGTGCCAGGTGCTTGCTCCCACCCAAGGATCGGCGCGAATGGGCCCTCCGTCAAGTGGGTGGCTCGACGATGGAAGCCGTATCGCGATGACGAAGCGTGACGGGAGGTGACGAATGACCGGGGGGCATCCACACGTCTGAACCTGCGACCAGCCCGCAGGAGCAAGAACATGACGCACCACCGAGACAGCGACCTGGACATCAAGGAGCTGGCGCTGGCCAACCGCGAGGCGGCCATGGGACGCGCTGTTCAGCGCTATCGAGGCGCGCTCGAGCGGCGCGCGGTGTCCATCGTCAAGGACTCCCAGGAGGCGCGGGACGCGGTCCAGGAGGTCTTCATCAAGGCGATGCGGGAGCGCCGGTTCTTCGACCGGGAGTTCCAGATCCGAGCGTGGCTCTTCCGTGTGACCACCAACCTCTGCTTCAACATCGTTCGGGACCGGCGTCGGCGCGGCGGCATCCTGGCGGACATGCCGGACGAGTGCGTGCCGCAGGGCTCGACGCGACCGACCCGAGAACAGGTCCTGCGCGGTCAGCTGCGCGAGGGGCTGCTCGGCGCGCTCAACGAGCTGACGCCCAACCACCGGGAGATCCTCCTGCTTCGATACTACCAGGACCTCAGCTACGCCGAGATCGCCGAGACGCTCGACATCCGCCTCGGGACGGTGATGTCGCGGCTCTCGCGAGCGCGCGGACGCCTCGCCGAGTCTCTCGGAAGGGACCATCCGCTGGTGGCCGCGGCGATGTGATGGAGCCGTCATCGCCGGCGCATTGACCCCACCGCGAACCCGGAAGTACCCTGGAGGGGACTGGAAGCGACGGGCAGGGTCCGGATTTGCTGTTGAACACCGAGCTGCGCGACCAGCTGCTGCATCTCCTCGATGAAGGGATGCTCGGCTGCGTTCGAGCTGATGTGGGCGCCCACCAGGTGGCGCTCTACATCATGGACGGCCACGTGCTGGCCGCGACCTCGGAGCAGGACGACCAGAACTTCCTCCGTCGCCTCATCGCCGCAGGCCATCTCGAGAAGGGACAGGTCAAGCACCTGGCCAAGCTGGCCAACGGCCATACCGTCGGCTCGACCCTCTGGGAGGTCATCGAGCCGCCCGTCTGCGAGCAGATCACGTTCGACCGGTTCCGCGAGAACCTGGCGGCGTTCCTGACCGGGGCCGGAGGCGCTACGTTCGAGCCGATGGAAGCCCTGTTCGTCGGTCACCTGCAGGTCGGGCACGACTCCCGCGCGATGGTCGGGGACCTCGAGGTTCTGCTCGGACGGTCCGCCGCGCTGCGCACCCACACGGGCATGGCCACGCTCGTCTCTCCGAAGACCAAGCCCCGGAAGAAGGGGCTGCTGCCCGTCTGGCACCTGCTGGACTCGGACACCACCGTCGGCCAGATCGTCCAGTCCTCCCCTCTCGAGGAGCTCGCCACGCTGGACGTGCTCGTCGAGATGATGGACGCCGGCAACCTGATGGCCCAGGCAGTCATGGAGCCGGAGGAGTTCGACGAGGAAGAGCTGCTCGCCGAGATCGAGCGCGCCACCGGCCCCTTGCCCCTGATGACCGAGGACCCCAGCGCTCCCCTGCCCGACCCGGAGCTCGAGGAGACGGTCGACGACCCGGAACAGGCCGAGCCTGAACTCGTCCTTGACCGGGAAGGGTTCCAGCGCGCGCCGGATGTGGACGTCTACGAGCAGGAGCTCGCGATGTTCGCAGACAACGACATCAGCCGCGGCGCCGGCGAAGAGGGCCACTTCAGCAAGTCGGTGGACGAGCTGAACGCTGAGCGCGTCGACCTGACCTTCCTCGAGGAGACGGCCGACGCTGACGTCGTGGAGATGCCATCGGCCCCTGAGGGGGCGAGCGGCGTTCGGATGAACTTCGGCGGCCCGGCGTTGTCCAACCCAGACGCACTCGCGAAGATCACCGTGGCCAACGACGTCCTCATCGCGCTGTCCAGCGCCTACGACACCCAGAGCTCCGCCGGCGCCGGCTCGGCCCAGGTCCAGCTCCTTCTCGACGGCGCGCCATCCGAGTTCGCGGCGCTGTTCGTGGGCCTCGAAGCGGCGTCCGACGGCGAGGCCCCTCCTGCGGCCATGCTGCAGAACCTGCGCAAGCGACCCGCGACGGAGCACCGGCGCTACCTCAACCGCGCGCTGGCCGATCTCATCGAGCGCGCGATGAACATGGGCGCCGAGAACCTCGACGACGAGCACGTCGACGCCTTCCTCGAGAAGTGCGTGGGGTACCAGGCCCGACTCGGTCTTTGAGGCCGGGTGGGGCTGTGAGGCGCGTCTTCGCGGTCGCCCTGGCGCAAGTCGCCCTGGTAGGGCTGGCCACGGCATCGGACCCGCTCGGGCGCACCTCGGTCGAGGCCATCGAGCGCGCCGAGTCCACCCAGGCCCTACCGCTCGGCGAGCGCGTCCTGGCCATCTCGGACCCCTGGATCGGCCGCGCCTACCTGCTCGGCGCACTCGGCGAGGCCGGCGGCGTCGATCCCCAGCCCATCACTCGCTACGACGCCTTCGACTGCCTGACGTTCGTCGAGGAGATCCTCGCGCTGGCCCTGTCGCCCCAGCCCCATCGAGCGCACGAGGTCCGGATGGATCTGCGCTACCGCGACGGCGGACCGTACACCTACGAGAACCGCCGGCACTTCATGCTGGCCGAGTGGATCCCGGGCACCATCGAGGCCGGCTGGATGGAGGACATCACGTCGACCCTTCCGGGCGCCGAGGCCCGCACGAAGACCGTCACGCTGGACACCTGGAACGGCTGGCGGCGCCGAAGCCTGTTCGATCTGGGTGACGCCCGACTCCCTGTCGGCACGATGGACTTCCACGTCCTGCCCCTGGCCGCAGCCGAGGACGCGCTGCACCTCATCCCGGACGGCAGCCTGGTCTTCACGGTCCGCGCGCTGTGGGACCACCTGCCGATCGCCATCTCGCACGTCGGCATCACGATCCCGGCCGAGACGCCGACCATGCGGCACGCCTCGGCGATGGGGAAGAAGATCGTCCGCGACGACGAGCTCGACTGGTACGTCCGCCACGTCGCGGAGTACTCGAACTGGCCGACCGAGGGCCTCATCGTCCTGAAGCCGGTCGAGGCGGGCCCGACGCTCGGTCACCTGGCGACGCTCGAGGCCGAGCGCGAGCGCGCTCAGATCAACGCGTCCACCGAGCGCCCGGTCGAGGCAGCCCAGACCGACAGCGCCGGCGCGACCAACCCGACCGCGTCCTTGCCGTAGTCGGCGAGCTGGGCCTCGAGCCACTCTCGTGAGGCGGTGCCAGCGTCCAGCCGTTCCGCCAGGGCCGGGGCGACCACGGCCGCCAGGTGCTGCTTCTTCTCGATGGGCAGGAGCCCGCTGGCCTTGAGCGCCCACCGCGGCAGCTCGAGGCCCGCGCGCGACAGCATCAACAGGACGAAGTCCTCGGCCATGTCGATACAGGCCGCGGTGACCTCGGCCGGATCCTGACCCGGGGCGCCCGCCAGCTCGGCGTAGACTTTGTTCTTCGGCTCGGTCCCGCTGGGGCGCAGGATGAGGCGCGCATCCGGGCCCAGCTCCAGGACGAGGACGTCGCGTGCCGCCCGGTCGGTGTCGGACACCAGGGGCCCGAACGGACCGCTCTCGTCGCGGCGGTCGTGGAACGCGCTCACCTCGCGCGCGCCCACATGGGTGGGCGGGTCGGCGCGGAAGCTGTCCTGGATGGCCAGGATGCGGGACCGACCGACGGCCCCCCGCATCACGGTGCTGATGAGCTGGTTCTCGACGTACCCGACCTCGGCCCAGCAGTCCTCGAGCAGGTCGACCAGGCTTCGGCCGGCGTCCTTCTGGAGCGAGGCCGCCTCGGCGAGCAGGAGCGCCGCACCCGCCGCGTCCTTGTCTCGCACCTGCGGCGTCACGAGCACACCGTGGCTCTCCTCGGTCCCCACCGCGAAGCTCTCGAGCCCGCCCACGGCGCCGTGGAAGCGACCGGTGGACTCCAGCTGGTGGAGCCCGTCGCCGATGTACTTGAAGCCGACCAGCAGGTGCCCGACGACCTGGGCGCCGCGTGCCTTGGCGACCCGCTCGACCAGCGAGCTGGTGACCTCGGTCTTGATGACGACGGGGGTATCGCCGCCGAGCCCGTTGTCCAGCGCGTGGCGAACCGTCAGCGTCGCGATCTCGTTCCCGGACAGGAAGCGCCAGTCGTCTCCGTGCCGCGCGACCAGGCCGAGCCGATCGGCGTCCGGGTCACAGGACATCACCAGGTCGGCGCCCAGCTCACGAGCGAGCGCGACCGCCCGGTCCATCGACTGCGGGACCTCGGGGTTCGGGGTGCCGAAGGGCACATTCGGGAAGGCGCCGTCATGGCTCGCCTGGGTCGGCTCCAGGTCCACGCGGAACCCGGCCTTGGTCAAGAGGGCGGCGACCGTGCCGTCGCCGGTGCCGTGCAGCGCGGTGAACACCACGTGGGCTGACCGCGCCTCCGGGACGCGGCCGCACGCCAGGTTGGTCTCGATGTAGGCGGCGTGCACATCAGACCCGACGGCCTGGATCCGACCGGCCGCCAGGGCGTCCGCCCACGGCTCGCGCACGACCGCCCTGACCTTGGCGACGATGGCGACGAGCTCCTCGTCGTACGGCGGGATCTCCTGGCCACCCAGGTGGTTGTAGACCTTGGCGCCGTTGTCGTCGGGCGGGTTGTGCGAGGCGCTCACATTGAGGCCTCCATGCGCGCCCAGGTGCCGGATGGCGAAGGAGAGCTCGGGCGTCGACATGTACGAGGTGGAGCCGCGCGGCAGGATCTGCACGGTGATGCCGTTGCCCGCGTAGACCTCGCTGGCCAGCTCGGCGAAGTCGCGCGAGGTGATGCCTGTGAGCGGGTTCTCGACGCCGCCCGGGAGGTGCCCGCGGGCGTCGTCGAACCGGCGCACGTCGTAGGCCACCACCACCGACAGATCGCCCTCGTGGCGTGCCTTCAGGTACTCGGCGTGTCCCTGGATGCTGGAGCCGATGGTGAACGGGTTGATCCGGTTGGGCCCCACCCCGACGGGGCCACGTCGCCCGCCGGTCCCGAACGGGATGACCTGGTAGAAGCTGTCGAGCAGCAGGTCCCAGGACGCGTTCGCGACCATCGCCTCGATGAGCGGCACGTACTCGACCGTCCGCGGGTCGGTCAGCCACTGCGCCAGGTGTTCGAGCGCGGCGTCGCGAACGGCTTGGGGGACATCGAGCTGGGAGAAGCCCTGACGGGCGGCGGTGAGCGCAGGCATGCGGCGGCCTTATCCGCCGGTGCGCTGCTCTTCGAGGAGTCCAGTGCTGACGGCGCCGTCTTCGATGCTCGACGGATCCAGCGCGCCGTTCACCAGGGCGGACTGCAGCGTCTCTCCGGCGGTCTCGACGGCCCGAACGCGCCAGATCGTCCGGCCGTACCCCATCGACGGACCGACCTTGGGGAGCGTCTCCGCCAGCGGACCGCCGGCGAAGTACAGATCCCGTCGTCCGCCGTCGAACGACAGGACATGGACGCGGACGACATGGTGCCCGGTGTCGGTGGTGAGCTCGACGGCGGCGGTCGCCCCGTCGAAGGCGTCGATCGAAGGCGGCCGCTTCCAGTCGGCCAGCGGCTGGCCGTCGTCGACCAGCTGGAGCACGCGGCCTGAGCCCGTCCCTGCTCCACCGACCTCGGCGTAGGCGAGCACCTGGGTGCCGTGGCCGGCGACCTCGGCTCGCGGGATGGTCAGCGTGCCCGAGCCGCCGCCGACGCCGACGATGGCGCGGCCCTCGTCGACCTGCTCGAGCGCCAGCACCAGGACGTCCTCGGTCCCGTAGAACCCCACGGGCAGCTCGGCCGGAAGCTCGACCACCACGCTCTCGGTCAGCTCGTCCGCCGGAGTCAGGTCGACGGAGTCGCCGCAGCTGTGCCCACCGGACCACTGGTACCGCACGTCATCAGCCCGCTCGGCGAGCAGCGCGGTCGCGTCGGTCACCGTCTCGAGGCCAGCGCTCATCGTGTTGATGGCGACCGGGACGGTGAAGCTCCAGACGCCGGTGTCGCCCGTCGCACACCCTGCGGTCCAGGAGGTGTCGACCTCTTCGAGCGAGATGTTCCCAGGCAGCTCGACGTCGGCGCCGAAGAAGTCGACGGTGCGCTCCTCGCCGACCAGCTCGTCGCCGTCGTAGAAGAGCGGCTCGTCGACCAACGCCGAACCCGAGAATCCCACGATGAGCTCGTCCCACTCGCTGGGGACGGACATCGACAGGTCGAGCGTGCCCGAGACCTCGCCGGTCGCGGGGTCCTCGTCGGTGACAGGGCGAAGGGGCAGCGTGATCTCACGGACGCTGGCCCCGAAGACGACGGCTGGGATCCAGTCTGTGCTGGCGTCGTAGGCCGTGAACGTCACCGGCGAGCCGTCCGTCACATCGATTCGAACCGTGCCCGAGGAGTCGGCGAGCGACTTCACGCCGTCGATGTTGACCCGACCGTCCACCATCGGTGCGCCGGTGTGGGCCTCGACCAGGTGCACGACCAGCTCGTGGCCGTCCTGCACGGTGATGCTCGCGGTCGCGGTCAGTCCGTCCGCGGTGACGTCGAGCACGACCTCGCCGGGGCTCTCGCCGGTCACCACGCCTCCGGAGACCGAGACCTCGCCACCCGACGGCGCCAGGCTCAACTCGACGTCCCGACGCGCCCCGTCCTCGTCGGTCGCGACCCCTCGCAGCTCGAGCGTCCCGCCCACACCCAGCGTCGCCTCGGGTGGGTAGACGTCGAGTCGCAGGTCCTGGACCTCGCCCGTGTCACCGCCGCTGTCGTCTGCGGTCTCGCCGGTCTCGCCGAACACGCTCGACTCGCGGACGACCACGGGGTCCGAGTCGATGGGCGTGACGACCTCGTCCTTCGAGCAGGCCAGCAGGAGGAGCCAGCTCATGGCACGTCGAAGCTGGCCGCGAACGGTCGCAGCGGGCGCCCCTCGACATCGACGCAGCCCGACGAGCCTGTGCGCACGACGAAGGCGTACCGGGTGCCGCTGGCGAAGTGCTCGTCGTGGGCGAGCGAGAGCTTGTTGCCGTTGTCGAGCAGGTCGACCTCGACGTCGAGCTCGTAGCCGACGCCGCCCTCGTCCGTCAGCGCGACCAGTCCGACCGAGTCGCCGGTGCAGGCCTCGGAGTCCGCCGCAGACGACAGCCGCAGCTCGGGGGTCTGGGACTCGACCACGTCATCCGCCCCGTCCGCCGGGAGCGAGGAGACGACGTGGAACCCGGTGTCCTCGTGCTGACCAGCGGACGCGCAGCCGACCAGGAGCCCGGCCAGGCCGAGCGGGATCAGTCCGAGAAGCGCACGGCGAGCACCCATGTGTCCTCTCCTGCTGTGGCGAAGGCATCGTCCTCGTCGCACGGAACGCACTCCTCGCATGCTTCGACCTGGGCGGTACCGTAGCCGTCCAGGCCCGTGACCGCCGCTCGCTCCAGGACCGCGTCCTCGACCAGGACATCGACCGTCACGTCGACGGCGTCCCCGGCCGGGAGCCCGGTGACAGCGAAGCGCCCGTCGATGCGCGCTCCAAACGACATGGCGCCCACGTCCTCGATGCAGACGACCACGGCATCCGCGTCGTCCGGGACCGCCCTCGCGACGTCCAGGACCAGATCCGCGTCGCGGTACTCGACCGAGCTACACGCCAGGGCGAGCCACAACAATCAGCCGCCCGAGGCAGCCCACTCGGCGCGGGCGAGGATCCACTTGTCCGTGTCGCCAGCGAGCTGGAACCAGGACATGCCGTAGCGAGGAGCCAGCCAGTAGCGGCCCGAGACCGTGTTGCCGGACTCGATGTCGCCGTCTCCATCGTCGAGCTCGACGTAGAGACAGTTCCACTCGTTGTCGCCGCTGATCCAGTTGTTGGGGCAGGCCTCCTGGAACTTGAACGTGCTGACCCACGTCGCGCCGTTCGTCGTGGTCTCGACGCTGTCGCCTGGGGCCATGCGCTTCTCGGCGAGGACCAGGGGCGGGTCGAAGGTGACGAGCTCGGCCGGGCCGCGGCCAGCACCGCCGGAGTCTCCCGAGTCGCCCGCGCCCGAGTCGCCGGAGTCGGTGTTCCACTCCTGCGGCTCGCCGATGACCTCGTACCCATGGATCTGGACGCCGTTGAAGTCGTCCGAGCTGAAGTCGATGGTCATGAGCAGGTTGGCGGGGACGTTGTTGGGGTCCGTCTGCCAGTACTCGAAGGTGTGGATGGTCGTGTCGTCCGTCGAGACGGTGTCGTCCGACATCTGGACCTCGAGGTTCCAGTCCGGAACGTCGGCGTTCGAGTAGATCCAGGCCCGCTCTCCGTCGAGCGGGAAGTGGTCGACCATGTCGTAGCCGGCGTAGCCGTACTGATCAGACCCGGTACAAGCCATCGCGATGATGAGCAACATGTGCGTCCTCCGTGGGCGGGTGGCCCCTGCCGACCATCACCGATAGCACCCGCCAACCCACGTGGGCAACCGACATGCCGAAGCTCCCCATCGCCCGTGACCGCTTTGACGCCGTCACCTTCGACGTCGACGGCACGCTGTACCCCCTGCCGCTGCAGCGGGCGTTCCTGTTGCCGTACCTGGCGATGCACCCCCTGCTGCTCGGCAACTACAACGCGGTCGTCCAGGAAGTGCGCACCGAGCGGGTCCGCAGCACGGACCTGCGAGGCGAGGTGGCACGCCGTCTCGGCGAGCGGGTCGGAGCGAACGCCGACCGAGCGCGTCAGGTCATCAACCAGGTCATCCACGGGGCCTGGCCCTCGACGTTCAGCCCGCGCACGCCGTACGGCGGCATCGCCGAGCTGCTGGCGGCGATCGACGCGGCGGGCATCCCGCGGAGCGTCGTGAGCGACTACCCGGCGGAGCGGAAGCTCGCGAACATGGGCCTGGAGAGCGGCTGGACCGCCGTCATCGACTGCGAGGGGCTCGGTGCGTACAAGCCCCAGCCGGATGGTCTGCTCGCCGCCGCCCAGGCGATGGAGGTGGACCCGTCTCGGGTGCTCCACATCGGCGATCGAGCCGACACGGATGGAGCGATGGCCGACGAGGCGGGCGCGGCCTGCGTCCTCATCGGCGAGCATGTGCGTCGTCCCAAAGCGCTGCTGGAGCTGTTCGCATGAGCGACCCCATCCGCAATCTGCGCGCGCTGCGCGAGAAGGTCGACCACCACGCCCAGCGCGTGACGCTGGAACAGGCCGCCCACTTCGCCTGCCGCCGCGGCTGCGATGGCTGCTGCCAGACCGAACGGACCGTCAGCGACGTCGAGTTCCACGCCGTCCGGGACGCCGTGGGCGCGCTGCCCGAGGACGTCCGGGCGACCCTCACGACCGACGTCGAGCACTGCCCCCTGCTGGTCGAGGGCGCCTGCGCCATCTACGCCGACAGGCCGCTGATCTGTCGGAGCCACGGCCTGCCGCTCGTGATGGAGGGCCAGTTGGACGTCTGTCCGCTGAACTTCACGGACGCGCCGCTTGAGGCGTTGCCCCTGGACCAGGTGCTGAACGTCGACTCGGTCACGGCGGTGCTGGTCGCGGTGAACGCGCTGTACTGCAAGGAAGAGGACGGCGACCCGGAGCGGCGGCGAGGCGTCGGCGAGACGCTCTAACTAGAGCCCTCAGCACGTAGTGCTCCAAGGCTCCATCGAGCGACAGCGACATGCGCGCGCCGAGGTGGGCTCCCGCCGGGTCCGATACGAGCAGGACACCCCCGAGCCGAAGCTCGAGGGCGCCTTTGGAGGAAGAGGGTCGACTACTGCTGGGGGATGGCGTCCAGGGCGTTCATGGTCGCGACACCCGACAGCGTCATGGGAAGGCTCATCTCGGCCGGCGGCGCCTCGAAGAAGTGCGCCTCGACGACCAGGGCGAACTCGTCGTCGGCGTAGTTGCTGAGCACGGCGGCGTCGGTCACCTGGGCGGCGTAGACCGTCTCACCGGGAGGGAAGTCGTTCAGCGTGGCGATGACGACGTCGTCCTCGGACAGCTCCTGGTCGCGGCTGATGAAGACGCGGACGGCGCTGGCGAAGTCGGACAGCCCGTAGGTGTCGAACTCGGGGTCGCTGATCTGGTCCTCGTCGGTGAGCGTGTCGAACTCGGGGTCGAGCAGCGTGTCGAACTCGGGGTCGCTGATGGACAGGCCCGTCAGCTGGAACTCCTCGAGCCCCTGGATCTCGATGGGGGCTTCGGCGAGCAGGTCGTCGATGGTGCCCATCTCGGAGCTGTCGACCAGGCGCCACATGCCTTCCTCGTCCGGCTCGTCCATCGCGGGGAGGTCGATGGCGACCGGCGCCAGGAAGGGAATCTCGACCTCGCCGCATGCGGTGAGCATCGGCAGGGCGAAGGCCAGGGGCAGGAACTTGCGCATCGAGTCGTCCTCCAAGGGGTGTTGCCCAGGGACATTCCAAGATGCGTGCCAACATGGTTCCGGTAGTGTTTTCGGTACCTTGGCGTATTCGGGGGAGAGGCAACCGTATGCCTCCGTACCCCCGGTTCGGAAGGGGGATGCGAAGACATACGGTTTGAGCCTGGGAGGCTCCTCCTCCACAAAGCTCGTCGGATCGGGTGGAGGGAGGGTTGAGGAGAAAGATGGGGCGGGGACCGCGAGATCGGGAGCTCGAGACCGGGCTCGGTCGGCTCGCTACCTCGACTCCGCCTCTGGAGACGCCCTGGCCACGATCTGTCCTACCGGTCGTGCTGTGGGCCGGCGACGGGCGTCTTCGGCCCATTGGGCCCGCTCGCCCTTCGGGCTCGTTGTCACCACGCCTGACCCTCAGCTCTCGCCGGGATCCAGCTCCAGAGTCACATCCCCCGTCACCGCAGCCTGGCACCCCAGCCGCTGATCCGGTCGATCCAGGAACGGGTCCTCGACCTCGTCACGCGGGCTGAGCTCACCCGAGACCACGCGCACCCGACACGTGTTGCACGCGGCGAACCCACCGCACGCCGCCTCCATCTCGATGCCGTTGTCCAGGCAGAGGTCCAGCAGCAGCTGGCCTTCGGGCGCCTCGAGCGTCTGCCCGAGGTCCCGGAACGTCACGCGAGGCACGAGCTCAGAACGCGCCGGCGCCGGGCGGCTCGTCCTGGTGGATGTCGAAGGACTCACCGCACCCACAGGCGCGCTTGGCGTTCGGGTTCAGGATCTTGAACCCGGCCTCCATCAGCGTGTCCTTGTAGTCGATGACCGTGCCGGACAGGTACTCGCGCTTGAGCGGGCCCACAAAGACGCTGACGCCTTCGTACTTGTAGACCAGGTCCTCGTCGCTGGGCGTCTCGATGAACTCGAGCTGGTAGCTGTAGCCGGAGCAGCCCCCGCCACGGATCCCGATGTAGAGGCCGTAGTCCTCCATCTCGTTCTCCACGAGCAGGTCGCGGATGTTGCTCAGCGCGTCGTCCGAGATGGTCACGATCGGCTTGGTCATGTGGACTCCTTGAGCACCACTAGTACCCGCCGCCGCGAACGATGCAACGGGATAAGTCGCGGGGCCATGCCCACCCCCTCGCTGTCCGAGTTCCTACGGCACGTTTCCGGCGACCAGCCGGTCGCGGTTCCGGTCTACCGCGAGATCCTCGCGGACCTCGACACGCCAGTCTCCGCCTACCTCAAGCTCGCCTCCAAGGAAGGAGCTCCGGCGGACCACAGCTTCCTGCTCGAGTCTGTCGAAGGCGGCGAGCGCTGGGGCCGCTACTCGATCATCGGGCTCGACCCCGCGTTCGTCATCCGAGCCACGGGCCGAGTCTGCGAGGTCGTGAAGAACGGATTCGTGAGCGTGCGCGAGGAGCACGACGAACCGCTCGCCTTCCTGGCCGAGCAGCTCGGACGTTGGAGGGCCGTCGAGGTCCCCGGCCTGCCCCGGTTCGCCGGAGGAGCGGTCGGCTGGCTCGGCTACGACGCCGTCCGCTGGTGGGAGCGTCTGCCCGACAGCCACCCCGCGGGTCCCGACGACGGCCCTACCCTGTGCTTCGCGGTCCCAAAGACCCTGGTGGTGTTCGACAACCTGCGCCACCGCATCCTGGTCGTCCAGGTCGTGCTCTCGACCCCGGGGATGGACCAGAAGGTCGCGTACGAAGGGGCCCTCCGGCGCATCGACCGCGTCGTCGAGCAGCTGCGCGGTCCACTCCCCGCCCGCACCTCGACGCCCGTGGCCGGCGAGATGACCTCGAACTTCGAGCAGCAGGACTTCGAGGACGCGGTCGAGACGGTCAAGGAGTACATCCGGGCCGGCGACTGCATCCAGGTGGTGCTCAGCCAGCGCTTTTCGTTCGACTTCGAGGGCGACCCGTTCGACCTGTACCGGGCGCTGCGGGCGGTGAATCCGTCCCCCTACATGTTCTGCCTGCGCTTCCCCGAGCGGCTCGTCATCGGCGCCTCGCCCGAGGTCATGGTCCGGGTCGAGGACGACGAGGTGCTCGTCGCGCCCATCGCCGGCACGCGGCATCGCGGAGCCACCGAGGAAGAGGACCAGGCACTCGCCGATGAGCTGATGGCCGACCCGAAGGAACGCGCCGAGCACGTGATGCTCGTCGATCTGGGCAGGAACGACCTGGGCCGGGTGGCCGCCAAGGGCACCGTCCAGGTCGAGGATCTGATGCACATCGAGCGCTTCAGCCACGTCATGCACATCTGCAGCACCGTCCGGGCCGAGCTGGCCGACGGAAAGGACGGCTTCGACGCGGTCCGGGCGACGTTCCCCGCCGGCACGCTCTCGGGCGCCCCCAAGGTCCGCGCGATGGAGATCATCGACGAGCTCGAGCCCGAGGGACGCCAGCTGTACGGCGGCGCCGTGGGGTACTTCGGCTTCGACGGCACGCTCGACACCTGCATCGCTATCCGCACGGCCTGGCGACAGGGCGACCGGTGGCACCTCCAGGTCGGCGCCGGGCTGGTGGCGGACTCGGACCCGGCGAGCGAGTGGCAGGAGACCCTGAACAAGGCCGGCGGCGTGCTGCGGGCGCTCGAAGTGGCCAAGGAGGGCCTGTGATGCGCGTCCTCGTCGTCGACAACTACGACAGCTTCACCTGGAACATCGTCCAGTACCTGCAGGTGCTCGGGGCCGACGTCTCCGTCCATCGCAACGACGAGATCACCGTCGATCAGATCCGCGAGGCGGCACCCGACCGCGTGCTCATCAGCCCCGGTCCCTGCGACCCGGCCAAAGCGGGCATCTCGATGGACGCCATCCGCTCCCTCGCTGGCGAGCTGCCCATCCTCGGGGTGTGCCTCGGTCACCAGTCCATAGGTCAGGTCTTCGGCGGCAAGGTCGTCCGAGCGGCGCAGCTCATGCACGGAAAGACGAGTCCGATCCTGCACGCGGACACCGGCGTCTTCCGCGGGCTCCCCTCGCCCTTCACCGCGACCCGGTACCACTCGCTCATCGTCGAGCGGGAGAGCCTGCCGGACTGCCTCGAGGTCACCGCCTGGACCGAGGACGGCACCATCATGGGCATGCGGCACACCGAGCTCGACGTCGAGGGCGTCCAGTTCCACCCCGAGTCCATCCTGACCGAGCACGGCATGGAGCTCCTCGGCAACTGGCTCGACAGCAAGCGGACGTCAGCATGATCCTCGAGCAGCTCCTGGCCGGCCGGGACCTCACCGCCGACCAGGTCGACGGCGTCTTCGAGCAGATGCTCAGCGGCGACCTCACCCCCGAGTTCATCGCGGGCTTCCTGGTCGCGATGCGCGCCAAGGGCGAGACCGTCACCGAGATCGCGGCGGCCGCTCGCGTCATGCGGCGCCACGCCGTGGGAATCCCCAACCCGACGAAGCGCACGCTGGTCGACACCTGCGGCACCGGCGGGGACGCCAGCGGCACGTTCAACCTGTCGACCGCTGCCGCCATCGTCGCGGCCGCGGCCGGGGCGAGCGTCGCCAAGCACGGGAACCGCAGCGTCAGCAGCAAGGCCGGCAGCGCCGACGTGCTCGAGTCGCTCGGGGTGTCGCTCGACGTGCCCACCGAAGCGCTCGCCCCGATGCTCGACGACGTCGGCATCGCCTTCCTGTTCGCGCCCGCCCACCACGCGGCGACCCGCCACGCGGTCGGTCCCCGCAAGGCGCTCGGCATCCGCACAATGTTCAACGTGCTCGGCCCGCTGACGAACCCAGCCGGCGCCCAGCGCCAGCTGCTGGGGGTCTTCTCGGGAGCGCTGGTCGAGACCCTGGGGCGTGTGCTCGCCGAGCTCGGCACCGAGCACAGCCTGGTGGTCCACGGCGCCGGAGGCCTGGACGAGCTCTCGCTGGCCGGCCCGTCCGAGGTCTGCGAGGTCATGGGCGGCGAGGTCCGCTGCTACTCCATCGTGCCCGAGGACGTGGGGCTGAAGCGGGCCCCCATCGACGTCCTGAAGGGCGGCGACGCCGATGAGAACGCCGCCATCCTGACCAGCATCTTCGAGGGCGAGCAGAGCCCTCGGAGCGACGCGGTCGCCTACTCCGCCGGAGCCGCCCTGTACGTCGCGGGTCTGGCCGAGGACCTGCGCGACGGCGTGAACCAGGCTCAGCGCGTCCTTCGGGATGGAGACGCCGCGCTGACGCTCTACAAGCTGGTCGAGGCCACCAACCCCGCATGAGCTTCCTCGACCGGATCCGACCCGCCAAGCTGGCTGAGGTCGAGGCGCTGCAGGGCCGGGTGTTCGATCTGGACCAGCCGCCCGTCCGCTCGCTCGCGGCCGCGCTGAAGGCCCCCGGTCTGTCGGTCATCGCCGAGGTCAAGCGACGCTCGCCCACGCGGGGGGACATCCGCCCTGGGGCGGACCCCGTCGAGATCGCGAACGGGTACGCCAACGCCGGCGCCGCCGCGATCTCGGTCCTCACCGACGAGCCGCACTTCGGGGGCACGCTCGCCGACCTGCGAGCCGTGACCGCCCCCGTGCCGGTGCTCCGCAAGGACTTCATCCTGGACGAGCTGCAGCTCGACGAGGCTCGCGAGGCCGGAGCCGACGCCGCCTTGCTGATCGTCGCGTTCCTGACCCCGAGCCGCCTGGCCGAGCTCCACGCCCACGCGCACGCCATCGGGCTCGAGGTCCTGGTCGAGACGCACTCCGCCGAGGAGATCCGCATCGCGCTGGACGCCGGCTCGCGCATCGTCGGCGTGAACAACCGGGACCTCAAGGCGCTGACCATCGACCTGGCCGTCTGCGAGGCGCTCATCCCGACGCTCCCCGACGACGTCGTCAAGGTCGCCGAGTCCGGCGTGTTCACCCGCCAGGACGCCGCCCGCATGGCCGCGGCCGGAGCCGACGCCATCCTGGTCGGGAGCTCGCTGATGTCGAAGCCGGACCCGGCCCAGGCCCTGGCGGATCTGTGTGGGTGAAGATCTGCGGCGTCACGACGGTCGATGACGCGCTGAGGGCCCAGGACGCCGGCGCCGACGCCGTCGGGTTCAACCTGCACCCGAACAGCCCCCGTCACGTCACCTCGGACCGAGCCGCCGAGATCGCCGAGGCGCTGACGGTGCCGTCGATCCTCGTGGTCGTGCATCGCACCGAGGAGGAGCTCGGCGAGCTCGTGCAGGAGATCCAGCCGTCATGGGTGCAGCTGCACGGTGACCAGACGCCCGGCTTCGGCGCTTGGCTGGGCACGCCGGTGTTCCACGCCCATAGGGCTTCACCCGGCGTTCTCGCGCGCATCGAAGGAGCCCGCCAGCTCCGCTTCCTGCTGGATGCCTACGTGCCCGGCGAGGCCGGCGGGACCGGGAAGCGCGTCGATCTCGACCTGGCGCGCCGTGCCGCCGAGCTCGGGGATCTGATCCTGGCCGGCGGACTGAACCCCGACAACGTGGCCGCGACCATCCGCACGGTCCGTCCCTGGGGCGTGGACGTCGCGAGCGGCGTGGAGTCGTCGCCCGGGGTCAAGGATGTCCGCGCGATGCAGGCCTTCGTGACCGCCGCACGCGACGCGCTCGGTTAGCTCTGCGAGCCTTCTTTCGGAGCCCAACATGCCCGTCCCGGACGCCCGGGGTCACTTCGGACCCTACGGCGGGCGCTACGTCGCCGAGACCCTCGTCCCCCCGCTCGAGGAGCTCACCGTCGCGTGGGAGAAGGCCTGGGCCGACCCGGCCTTCCACGCCGAGTACCACCGGCTGATGGCCGACTACGTCGGTCGTCCTTCGCTGCTGTACCGGGCCGAGAAGCTGAGTCAGATCGTCGGAGCCCGCATCTGGCTCAAGCGCGAGGACCTGAACCACACCGGCGCGCACAAGATCAACAACTGCCTCGGGCAGCTGCTGGTCGCGATGCGCATGGGCAAGAAGCGGGTCATCGCCGAGACCGGTGCCGGTCAGCACGGCGTCGCGACCGCCACGGCGTGCGCCCTGTTCGGGCTCGAGTGCGTCGTCTACATGGGCGTCGAGGACACCGTCCGCCAGCGCCTGAACGTCGCACGCATGCGGCTCCTCGGGGCGACCGTCGTGCCCGTCTCCAGCGGCACGAAGACGCTGAAAGACGCGATGAACGAGGCCCTTCGGGACTGGGTCACCAACGTGGACGACACGTTCTACTGCATCGGCTCGGTCGCTGGCCCGCACCCCTACCCCGTGATGGTGCGCGAGCTCCAGGCGTGCATCGGAATCGAGGCCCGCGAGCAGCTCATCGCTGCCGGCGTCGGCCTCCCGGACGCCCTGGTCGCCTGCGTCGGCGGCGGAAGCAACGCGATGGGCCTGTTCCACGCCTTCCGCGACGACATGCAGGTGAAGATGTTCGGCGTCGAGGCCGCGGGCCACGGCATCGAGACCGGCCAGCACGCCGCCAGCATCCAGGGCGCCCAGGTCGGCGTCCTGCACGGCCAGAAGAGCTACCTGCTGCAGGACGCGCACGGCCAGATCCAGCCAGCCCACTCCATCTCGGCGGGCCTCGACTACCCGGGCATCGGCCCCGAGCACGCGTACTTCGCGGACACGGGCCGAGCGACGTACATCTCGGTGACCGACCAGGAGGCCCTGGAGGCGACCCGGCTCCTGGCCGAGACCGAAGGCATCGTTCCCGCGCTGGAGTCCGCCCACGCCATCGCGGCGCTCCCCCGCATCGTGTCCTTCACGGGACCCGATTCCGACATCCTCGTCAACCTGTCCGGTCGCGGCGACAAGGACATGGAAACGCTCACCACGGAGATGGGCCTGTGAACCGCCTCGACGAGCTGTTCGCCCAGGAGCGCACGCTCCTCGTCACCTACCTCTGCGCCGGCGACCCCACGCCCGAGGCCAGCCCGGCCCTGTTCCAGGCCTGCATCGACGGCGGCGCCGACGTGCTCGAGATCGGCGTGCCGTTCTCGGATCCCGGAGCTGACGGACCCGCCATCCAGCAGGCCAGCGAGCGCGCTCTCGCCGCCGGAACGACCCTGGACCGAGCGCTGGACATCGCGGGCTCGGTCGACGGTGGCGTGGCCAAGGTGCTGTTCGGCTACCTGAACCCGTTCCTGGCGTACGGCTACGAGCGGCTCGCCGCGAAGTGCGCCGAGGTCGGGATTCACGGCGTCCTGTGCGTCGACTGTCCGGTCGAGGAGGAGCCCGAGTTCCGCGACGCGCTCGCGCTGCACGGTATCCATCCCATCCTGCTCATCGCACCGACCACGCCCGACGACCGCATCGTCGGCCTGGCCCCCAGCGCCGGCGGGTTCGTCTACTACGTGTCGATGACCGGCGTGACCGGCGCCGCCCTGGACGCCAACGAGGCCCTGGTCGAGCGCATCCGTCGCGTGCGTGACCTGTCCGGTCAGCCCGTCGCGGTCGGCTTCGGCGTCCGCACGCCCGACGACGCGAGGACGCTCGGCGCCGTCGCGGATGGTGTGGTCGTGGGCTCGGCCCTGGTGCGCGTCGTGGCCGAGCACGGCGCCGACGCGGTCGTGCCGCTTCGTCGCGACGTCGCCGCCCTCAAGGCTGCGCTGGCGTGATCCGGCACTCGTGCCACTGGGCACGGTGCTCGACACAGGCGGTGACCAGGTCCTGAAGCGCCCAGCCCTCCTCGGGGACGAGGATGGGCGAGGACGGCGACCAGGTGGCCGGGACCGTCGGCATCCACGTGAACTCGAACAGACCGTACCGGTCTGCCTGCGCCAGCGGGTGTCCGTGGTCGGGCTCGGTGTGCTGGACCCACAGGGCGAGCGTGACCTCGTGCTCGGAGTACGGCTGGTCCGTGAAGAGCGTCGCGGCCGCCATTCGCTTCATCGCGACGGGGAGCCGGTCGCCCTCGAGTGGGAGCTCGACCGGCACGCCGTCGGTCGTCCCGAACCAGCCGGTCGTGTCGTACATCCAGCCCGACAGCACGTCGACCTCGCCGGGGTCCTGCTGGACGGTCGGCGTGGCGAGCAGCCGCTTCTCGATGGCGATGACCTGGCCACCGGGCGTGGCCTGGAGCAGACGGTCCATCAGGAACATGACCGGCATGCGCAGCATCATGGCGGCGCCCGCGGTCGCGAGGCCCACGGTCAGCTCGACGCCGAAGTGGTCGGGCTCGTCCCAGAAGCGGTGCTTGAGCAGCGGCGCGGTGGCGAGCAACGTCAGCACGACGGCGGCGACCTTGCCACTGTTCCAGTGGAGCTCGGGCGTGCCGTACAGGAGCCACAGGTCGTCCTGGATGAACACCAGGAGCACGCCGAGTGCCAGCACCAGCAGGCTGACGCTGAGCGCTCGTGCGACGGCCTCCTTCGCGTCGGCTCCGCGGTAGGCGACGGAGATGGCGCAGGCCAGCCCTCCCAGAACCACGAACAGCGTCGGGTGGAGCGCCAGGGTCCCCTCGCCTCCCTGGGCGCTGGTCACGACACCGACGAGGCCGGCACCCAGGAATGCGGCCAGCGCGGTGATCCCGCCGGCCCGAGCATCGACGAGCTCGCCCTGCCAGGCCTCGGCCCAGGCCACGGCCAGCACCGCGACGGCCGCGCAGGTCAGGCCGAGCGACTCGGTCGCCGGGATGACGGAGTGGGCGTGCGCGGCGAGCTCGAACCGGGCCTGGGGCTCGAGCGCCGGCAGGTCCATCAGCGCGTCCCGGCCGATGAGGAACGCCTCGAGCGCCGAGATGGGAACCGCCAGGAGAGGGACGGCGATCCTGACGGTCCGTCGGTCACCCCCGCGACGAGCCAGGATGATGCCGACGATGGCCAGCAGCAGGGCGACGATGGGTCCGAAAACGCTCACGGCCCCGCACTAACCGCTACTCGCCGCAGAGCCCCGGGTCGAGGGAGCAGGCCTCATCGCGGGCTGCTTTGGCCCCCGAGGAGTCGGTGCTGTCGAGCAGCTTGCCCAGGTCGAGACAGGACAGCGGATGATCCAGGTCGTAGCAGGCGTCCTTGAAGATGTCCGTCGCCTTCTCGATCCCCTTGGGCGAGCCTCCGGCCGCGTACGACGTCGCGTGGGCGTGGCACCCGCGGGCTTCCTTCGCGCCGCAGGCCTGCCGCAGGTACATCTGGGACTGGCTCATGTCCCGCCACCCGGTCGGTCCCCGCTCATGGAGGACGGCCAGGTGCAGGCACGCGGCGCCCTCGCCTTCACGGCAGCGGTCGGTGAGGTCGGTGTGGGCCACCGGGTCCACCTCGAACGACAGCTCCTTTCCGATCACCAGCGCGTGGATCCCGTGGTGCGAGCAGGCCGCCGCGGAGCCCGCCTTGCACGCCGCCGACAGGAGCGCGGCCGCATCGTCGTCACCCGCCAGGCTGCGCTCGACCGCATGAGCCACACACGCCGTGGACGACGCGTTGTCGTCGCAGGGCCCGGCGGCAGCCAGGGCGATGAGCGCGAGCAACATGGGACCTCCGAGACGACTCTACCGTGGTCCTGGCACGACCCGTCAGCCGCGCGCCCTGTTCCGCCAGAGACGCATCCCGCGGTACGGGAGCTGCGCGGCCACGGCGGTCCACAAGAGCGGGCCGAAGATGTGCATCTTGAACGCCTGGAGCGGAGAGGCGGCGCCCATGAAGACGAAGCTGCGCGTGAGCCCGCAGCCCGGGCAGTTCCAGCCGGTGATCCGCTGGAAGGTGCAGCTCGGGGGGAGCACGCGCCCGAACAGCTCGACGTGCTCGGTCGTGCCGTCCAGGACCACCGAGACCACCACCACGACCAGCGCGCAGATCAGCACGAACCAGTCCCAGCGTCGGTTCGGTGGCGCCGCAGTCAGACGACCCCCGCGTCCCGGGCGATGCGGTCCAGGATGCCGTTCACGAAGCCACGGCTGTCCTTCGTGCCGAACTTCTTGGCGAGCTCGACGGCCTCGTTGATGCTGACGTTGGCGGGGATGCCCTTCATGTGCAGCAGTTCGTACGTGGCCATGCGCAGGATGTTTCGGTCCACGACCGCCATCCGGCTCACGCGCCAGTTCGTCGAGGTGGCCTCGATTCGCTCGTCCAGCGCCGTCAGGTTCTCGATCACGCCCTGGGCGATGTTCGTGGCGAACTCGACCTCCTGGGACTCGGCCTGCCGGTTGCCCAGCTCGCCGTCGGTCTCATCCAGGAGCCCGGACCACAGACCGTTGAGCGCGTCGTTGACGCCATCTCGGGTCTGGTCCTCGGTGTACAACGCCTGCAGCGCGTACTCGCGCGCCTTGCGACGAGACGCCATCAGAGCTTCTTCAGGAGAGAGACCATCTCGATGGCGGACGACGCCGCCTCGTGGCCCTTGTTGCCCATCTTCGTGCCGGCACGCTCGATGGCCTGCTCGATCGACTCGGTCGTCAGGATCCCGAACGCGACGGGGACGCCGGTCTGCATCATGACGTTGGCGAGGCCCTTGCTGGACTCGCCCGCGACGAACTCGAAGTGCGGGGTGCCGCCGCGGATGACGCAGCCGAGCGCGATGATCGCGTCGTAGTCCCCACTCTGCGCGAGCTTCTGCACCACGAGGGGCACCTCGACCGCACCGGGGACCCAGGCGACGGTCAGGCTGTCCTTGTCGACGCCGTGGCGGACGAGCGTGTCCACCGCGCCGGCGAGCAGGCGCTCGACGATCAGGTCGTTGAAGCGGCCGCAGACGAGCGCGTAGCGCCCGCCGCCATCGGCCATGTGTCCTTCCAAGACGTTCATCTCGAGCTCGTTCATGCGTTCTTGCCGATCTCGACGAGGTGGCCGATGGCCTGCCGCGCCTCGAGGAATCCACGGTTCTCGTCGGTCGGGTCGACCTGGAGCGGGACGCGCTCGACGACCTCGAGGCCGTAGCCCTCGAGTCCGACGATCTTCCGCGGGTTGTTGGTGAGGAGGCGGAGCTGGCGAACGCCCATGTCCACCAGGATCTGCGCTCCGCTTCCGAAGTCACGGAAGCCCGTGTCCGGGTTGGCGCGGACCTCGGGGCCCGGGTTGTCGCCGGGGACGGGGTTCAGGTGGCCGCGGATCATCGACAGGAGGGCTTCCTCGCTGCGACCGCCGTGGATGTTCATGTAGACGAACAGGCCGGCGCCCTCGGCCGCGATCTGGCGACAGGCGGCGTCGAGCTGGGCCGCGGCGTCCGAGCTGCCCGCCCGGAAGACGTCGCCCACCGGGTCACTGGCCTGGATGCGGACGAGCGCCGGGTTCTGGATCTCGCCCTTCCACAGGGCCATGTGCAGGCCGCCGTTCGGGGTGCGCGAGCGGTAGAGGCGGCAGCTGAAGTCACCGAGCCCGGGGATGGGCAGGATGGCGTCCATGATGCGCTCGACCAGCCGCTCGTTGCGGAGGCGCCACTGGATGAGGTCAGCGATGGTGACGATGTGCAGCTGGTGCTGCTCGCCGAAGACCTTCAGGTCTCCAAGGCGGGCCATCGTGCCGTCGTCCTTCATGATCTCGCAGATCACACCCGAGTGGTTCAGGCCAGCGAGCCGCGCCAGGTCGACGCTGCCCTCGGTCTGTCCTGTGCGGACCAGGACCCCACCCTCGCGAGCGCGGAGCGGGAAGATGTGACCGGGCGTGACCAGGTCGCCGCCGTTCTTGCTCGGGTCGATCGCGACCTCGATCGTCCGGGCGCGGTCCGCCGCGGAGATGCCCGTCGTGACGCCCTCGCGGGCCTCGATCGAGACGGTGAACGCCGTGTCGTACGGGCTCTGGTTGTTGGTCGCCATCATCGGAAGGCCCAGCTTCTCGATGCGCGCCTGCGTCATCGAGAGGCAGATCAACCCCCGGCCGTGCGTGGCCATGAAGTTGATGTCTGCCGCCGTGCACTGCTCGGCCGCCATCGTGAGGTCACCCTCGTTCTCGCGGTCCTCGTCGTCCACAAGGATGACCATCTTTCCCGCGCGGATGTCCTCGATGGCCACCTCAGCGCGAACCATCGGATCCGGATCCATCACCACGAAGCTCATGTTGTCTCTCCGTACCCGAGCTCGCGCAGTCGATCGAAGGTCAGTCCCTCGCGGTCCCCGGTCAGCAGCCGTTCCACGTAGCGGGCGAGAACGTCCACCTCGAGGTTGACGGGCTCGCCGACGCCACTCGCAAGATGCGTGTGGTCGACGGTGTGAGGGACGAGGTTGACCCGGAACGCGCTCGCTCGGACCTCGTTGACAGTGAGTGAGACGCCGTCCACACAGACGGAGCCCTTGCCCACCATGTATCTCGCCAGCTCTGCGGGGGCCTCGATCCAGACCACCACGCTCTCCTGGCGTCGCTCGATGCTGCGGATGTGGCCCACACCATCGACGTGACCCTGCACGATGTGGCCCCCCAGACGGTCACCCATCCGAAGCGCCTGCTCGAGGTGCACCTTGCGCCCGCTCTTCCAGCCGCCGAGCGTCGTGCAGTCGAGCGTCTCGATGCCCGCGGTCACCGTGAACCAGCCTGGGCCCTTGGTCTCCACGGTCAGGCACACGCCGTCGTGGGCGATGGAGTCGCCCAGCTCGACCGCGCTCATGTCGTACGCCGTCCGCATCGTGAGCGTCCGGCCTTTGCCGCGCGAGACGACGCGGGTGACCTCACCCAGGTCGGTGACGAGTCCGGTGAACATCAGCAAGCCTCCAGATCGATGAGCAGGTCGGGCCCGACGCGACGGCTGCCGCGGATGCGGAATCCGGGAGCATCGGCCAGGTCGAACGGTCCGCCGGCGAGGAATCCGCTGCCCCCCGCCAGCACCTTGGGCGCCAGGAAGAGCTGCAGTCGGTCGACGGCGCCCAGGTCGAGCAGCGCGCGGCTGATGTGCGGGCCCCCCTCGACGAGCAGGTTGTGCACGTGCCGGTTGCACAGCTCGGTGAGCACCGCAGCCAGGTCCAGGCCCCCCTCGCTGCGCGGCACCCGCACGATGCGAGCCGGCAGCTGTCGGTC
The DNA here is from genome assembly GCA_024228935.1 of Pseudomonadota bacterium. Lineage (GTDB taxonomy): Bacteria > Myxococcota_A > UBA796 > UBA796 > CAJQPC01 > JAAESX01. The sequence continues at coordinate 6,790 of JAAESX010000180.1, read as the reverse complement.
CGGGGCGTCCTCGGCGCAGAAGATCAGCGGCGGACGCTGGCCGACCTTCAGCAGGCGGGCCTCGTCCGGGCAGCGGAGGTTCGTGTCGATCACGACGCGCAGCGCATCCCGGCCCCCCTCGATGCCGCGGGTCGTCAGCGCGGGGTCGTCGGCCAACAGGGTGCCGCTCCCGACCAGGATGGCGTCGCAGCGGTCCCGCATGCGGTGGCCCTCCTGCCGCGCCTCGGGCGAGGTGATCCAGCGGCTCGAGCCTGCGTGATCGGCCAGGAAGCCGTCGAGCGTTGCGGCGGCCTTGAGCCACACGCGAGGCCGACCCTGCTCGTGGGCCTTCACGAACCCGGCGTTCAGGTCGCGGCAGGCCTCCTCCTCGACGCCCACCTGGACCTCGATCCCAGCCGACCGAAGGATCTCCAGGCCGCGGCCCTGGACCTTGGGGTGCGGGTCGACCATGCCGACCACCACGCGACGGATGCCGCTGTTGAGCAGGGCGTCGGTGCAAGGAGGCGTCTTGCCGTGCCAGCAGCAGGGCTCGAGCGACACGTACATCGTCGCGCCGGGGGCCTTCCCGTCCAGGGGCAGCAGCGCGTTGGCCTCGGCGTGCAGTCCCCCGTACGGCGACGTCCAGCCCTCGGACAGCACCTGACCGTCGCGCACGATGACCGCGCCGACGGTGGGGTTCGGAGCCGTGCGACCGAGTCCGTTGTGCGCCAGGGCCACGGCCCGACGCATGTAGAGCGCGTCCTGGCTCACGGCTTCTTCGTGAGCAGGGGCTGGATGAGCTCGAGGAACTGCTCCGGAGCGTCGAACTCCAGGTACACGCTGGCGAAGCGCAGGAACGCGACGTTGTCCATCCCGCGCAGCTCCTCGAGGACGAGGCGACCGACGTCCTGGCTGCTGATCTCGGGCTCGCCGACCGCGAAGATGCGGGCCTCGATGCGCAGGAGCGCCGCGTCGATGTCCTTGGGGTCGACCGGCCGCTTGCGGCACGCGATCGTGAAGCCCGAGCGGACCTTGTCGAGGTCGAAGGCCGACCGCTTGCCGTCCTTCTTCACGACCTGGGGCATGCGCCGGTCGAGCCGCTCGAGCGTCGAGTACCTCTTCTGGCAGGCCTCGCACTCCCGCCGGCGGCGAATGGCGTCGCCGACCGTGCGGCTGTCCACCACACGGCTCTGCTCGCCCTGACAGAAGGGACAGTTCACTCAGCGCCGCTCGCGCCAGTCGATGTGGACCTGGGGCACCGGATTGACAGCGCACCACGCCTTCACGCCACCCGCGACCCGCGCGATGGTGGCCTCGTCCTCGGGCGAGGCGAGCACGTCCGCGATCCAGTCCGCCACCTGCAGGCTGGCCTCGACGTCCATCCCCCGGGTCGTCATCGCCGGGGTGCCGATGCGGAGCCCACTGGTCACGAACGGCGAGCGCGTCTCGCCGGGAACGGTGTTCTTGTTCGTCGTGATGGCCACGCGGGCCAGGGCGTCCTCGGCTTCCTTGCCGGACAGACCGTCGGCGCCCAGGTCGATGAGCATCAGGTGGTTGTCCGTGCCGCCACTGACCAGCGACAGGCCTCGCTCGACGAGGCGGCCGGCCATGGCGGCGGCGTTGTCCACCACCTGGGCCGAGTACGCAGCGAACGCGGGGCTCTGGGCCTCGCGGAACGCCACGGCCTTGGCGGCGACGCAGTGCATCAGCGGGCCACCCTGGGTGCCGGGGAACACCGCCGAGTTCAGGCCGCGCATCGTGGCCTTGGTCCCCATGACGAGGCCCCCGCGCGGTCCGCGCAGCGTCTTGTGGGTCGTCGTGCTGACGTAGTCGCAGTGCGGGATCGGCGAGGGATGGTGCCCCGTGACGACCAGCCCGGCCACATGCGCGATGTCCGCGAACAGCAGCGCGCCGACCTCGTCCGCGATGGACCGGAAGGCCTCCCAGTCCCAGAAGCGCGCGTACGCCGAGGCCCCCGTCACGATCATCTTCGGGCTGTGCCGACGGGCGAGTTCGCGGACCGAGTCCATGTCGATGCGCCCGGTGACCGGGTCGAGCGTGTAGTGAACAGCGTTGTAGATCTTGCCCGACATGTTCACGGGCGAGCCGTGGGTCAGGTGCCCGCCGTTGGACAGGTCGAGGCCCAGGATGGTGTCGCCAGCCTGGAGCGCGGCCAGGTAGACCGCGGCGTTGGCCGTCGCGCCCGAGTGGGGCTGCACGTTCGCGCCGATGCTGCCGAACAGCTCCTTCGCGCGGCTTCGGGCAAGGTTCTCGGCCTTGTCGACCTCCTCGCAGCCTCCGTAGTACCGCCGGTTGGGCAGGCCTTCGGCGTACTTGTTGGTCAGCGGACTGCCCAGCGCCTCGAGCACCGCGGCGGAGACGTAGTTCTCCGAGGCGATGAGCTCGATGTCGGTGGCCTGGCGGCGGGTCTCGCCCTCAATCGCCGCCCAGAGCTCGGGGTCGGCGGTCCTCAGCTGGGACATGGACGTCTCCGGGGACCTGGGGGCTCAGCCCTCGAGGTCCATGATCTTCTGCACCCGACCGGCATGCCGTCCACCCTCGAAGTCGGCGCCCAGGAAGGCGTCCACGATGAGGAGGGCGGCCCCGATCCCGACGACTCGCTCGCCGAGGCACAGGATGTTGGCGTTGTTGTGCTGGCGCGTCGCGCTCGCCGAGAAGCAGTCCGAGACGACGGCCGCTCGGGCCCCGTGGACCTTGTTCGCGGCCATGCTCATGCCCACGCCCGTGCCACAGCACAGGATGCCGAGCTCGGTCTCACCACCGACCACGGCTCCGGCGACCTTGGCCGCGAAGTCGGGGTAGTCGCAGCGAGCCTTCTCGGCGGGGCCGAGGTCCAAGACGTCGTGTCCCAGGGAAGCAAGGTGCGCGGCGACGGCCTGACGGAGGTCGAAGCCGGCATGGTCGGAAGCAAGTGCGATGCGCATGCGGCCACCTATTCCGGTTTGGAGAAGACCAGTGTGGCGTTTGTGCCACCGAACCCGAAGGAGTTGCACATGCCGTGCTCCACGACGGCGTCGCGGGCGTCCTTGGGCACGTAGTCCAGGTCGCAGTCGGGGTCCCGGTGCTCCCAGGTCGCGGTCGGCGGGACCACGTCGTTGTGGACGGCGAGCACCGTGGCCAGCGACTCGACGCCGCCCGCGGCGCCCAGCAAGTGGCCCGTGACCGACTTGGTCGAGGACACCATCAGCTTGTGGGCGTGGTCGCCGAACGCCGTGTGCATCGCCTGGGTCTCGGTCCGATCGTTCTGCGGCGTCGAGGTCCCGTGCGCGTTGATGTACGCGATCTGGTCGGGGTTCAGCTTCGCGCTGCGCAGGGCCATCGACATGCAGCGCGCCGCCCCCTCGCCGCCCGGAGCGGGAGCCGTCAGGTGGTGGGCGTCGCAGGACAGCCCGTAGCCGGTGAGCTCGGCGTAGATCCGAGCACCGCGCGCCTTGGCGTGCTCGAGCTCCTCGAGGACCAGGATGCCGGCCCCCTCGCCCATCACGAAGCCGTTCCGCTCCCTGTCGAAGGGTCGGGACGCCTTGGCGGGCTCGTCCGAGCGCTTCGAGAGCGCCTTCATCACCATGAACCCGGCGATGCTCGGGCCGATGACCGGCGCTTCGGCTCCGCCCGCCAGGATGATGTCGGCGTCGCCACATCGGATGGCCCGCCCGGCCTCGCCGATGGCGTGGTTCCCGCTCGCACAGGCGGTCGTGTGCGCCATGTTGGGGCCCTTCAGACCCAGACGCATGGCGATCCATCCGGCGGCCAGGTTCGTCAGGCTGCGGGGGATGTAGAACGGCGAGATCCCCTTGGGGCCGCCGGCCATGAAGCCTTCGTGGCCCCCGAGCAGCTCGCCGACGCCGCCGATACCGGTACCGACGTAGGCCCCGCACAGCGTGGGGTCCTCGACGGAGAGGTCCAGCCCCGCGTCGGCCACCGCTTCGTCGGCGGCCACACAGGCGTACTGCATGAACAGGTCCATGCGCTTGGCCTGACGTCGGCCGAGCAGCTCGACGCCGTCGAACCCCTTGACCTCGCCCGCGATGCGGACCGGCCAGTCGCCGCAGTCGAAGCGCGTGATCGCCGTGATCCCGGAGCGGCCCGCGACCATTCCGTCCCACGTCTCGGGGGCGGAGTTGCCACACGGGCTTACGGCACCGAGCCCGGTGACCACGACGCGTCTCACGAGGGCCCCCGAGGAGGCGCCGGGTTCAGCCCCGGCGCTCGTGGATGTAGTCGATCGCGTCCTGGACGGTACCGATGCGCTCGGCGTCGTCGTCCGAGATCTCGATGTCGAACTCCTTCTCGATCGCCATGACGAGCTCGACGATGTCGAGCGAGTCGGCGCCCAGGTCTTCGATGAACGAGGCCGTAGGAACGATCTCGTCCTCGGCCACACCAAGGGAGTCTGCGATGAGGGCCTTGACCCGACCGATGATCTTCTCGTCAGCCACGATCCGCTACTCGTCCGCGGTGGCTTCGAGGACCTGCGTGCCGCGGTACTGCCCGCACGCCTTGCAGACGTGGTGGCGAAGCTTGAGCTCGCCGCAGTTCGGGCACGACTCGGACGCGGCCGTGTACGTGAGGTGGTCGTGAGCCCGACGCATGTTCTTGCGGGACTTGCTCGTTCGCTTCTTGGGGACCGCCATTTGGGGCTCCGTTCAGTCGTTCAGCTTCAGTCCAGCGAGGACTGCGAAGCGAGGATCGACAGGTTTCTCGTTCTCGGCACTTGGATCCGGTGCGCCACAAAGCTCACCGTCAGCGACCCTGGTGCCAGGGGCGTCGCACGCTAACCGGCTCGGCATGGAGAGCGCAAAGTGCTCCTGCACGACAGCGGCCAGATCGATGGCTCCGCCGTCGTAGAACCCGATGTCGAGTTCGTCGGTCTTGAGCTCCCGGGACTGGCCCGAGTCGCGGCTTCCAGCGGCCACGTAGTGCAGGTCGAAGCCGTCGTCGTGGTCGATCAGCAGATCCATGCCGCACCGGTCACAGGGCCGCCTGCCGTGCAGCGTGAGCACCCCGGTGACCCGGATGTGATCGTCGTAGGCCTGAACCGACAGCTTGCCGGTCAGCCGGGAGGCCGACCCCTCGAGCGCTGCGGCCGCGGCCTCCTGGGCCCACTTCTGGTCCGTGATCTCGACGTCGACGCCGGCGTCCGGAATGTTGTCCAGGCGGATCTTCATCGGGTCGACGCCAGACGCTCGGGGACCAGCTCCACCTCGTCCCAGGGGCGAGGGTGGGCTCGCGCAGCGGCGATCTGCTCGTCCGCGGCCTCCCAGAGCTCCTTGGGCCCCAGGTCCCGCACGTTGCCGAGAGGGGCCACATGCGAGCTGACCAGCACGGTCCCGTCGGAGAGGATCTCGCAGCGGACCCCGCCGTGGGGACGGGTCCGACGGCCCTCGAGCCAGGTGGCCAGGTGCTCGGGCGTCAGGTTGTCGCGGCCGAGCGACTCCAGGGCCGCCTGGGCGCCAGCGGGTGCATCCAGGCCCAGCGGGACGGTCGCGAGCACGCCGTCGGCACCGGCCTGCCGCGCCCAGCCGGCGACGGCGCCAACGCTGGCCACGGTGGTCTCGGTGAGCGGGACGCCCACGAGGATGTCCATCTGACGGGAGCGCGAGGCCCGAGCCACCCGGAACGCCTCGACCGTCCGCGTCGCGTCCTCGAGCGAGCCGCCCACCGCGGCTTCGTGCGTGGCGGCATCGACGCCGCCGACCAGGACCGTCACGGCGCCGAGCCCGATGTCGACGAGCGCCATGGCGGCGGCGGGCTCGATCGGCCCGGCGGTCACGAGGTGGGTGGGGCACTCGAGCCGGTTCGCGAACCGGACCAGGAGCTCGAGCTGTTCGCTGTTCGCGGGCTCTCCTCCGGCGATCGTCACCCGGATCGAACCGAGCCACTGCTCGAAGCGCACGATGGCGTCCTGCCACTGCCCCAGCGCCAGCGGCTCGCCCGTCGCCCGGATCAAGCCCGGCGCCAGGCCGATGTCGTTGAGCCGGAGCACGAGGCGGACCGGTCGGTGATCGCGAGCTGCACCGGGGAGTCCCGAGCGCGCGGTTCGAGCCAGCGCTCGACCTCGCACCAGCAGCTGTTCGAGCTTCTTCATGGGCTGCCCATCCTTCCACGCTCTGTTAGCGTCGTGCGCCCATGGCGTCCCGCACCCCGGTCCTGACCCTCCTCATCGCCGTCCTCGCGGCGCTCGGTGTGGCGTGCAGCGGCGATCCCGTCGCGGCCGACGCGGCCGCCTACCAGGACGCGATGGCGCCGGCGCTGGCGACCAACGTGGAGCTGGCCCAGGAGTTCCTCGAGGTCGCGGCCCAGGTCAAGAAGGGCGACGTCGACGCGGACGCCATCCACAGGCGCTGGAAGGGCAGCGTCCTGCCACTGGCGGACGATCTCCACGAGCAGGCCCAGGCGATCCACCCCGCGACGCCCGAACTGGCGGGGCTGCACGCGCAGCTCGTCGACGCCTGGGGCGACCGGGCCGAGGCCTATCGCTCGATGCACTCGTCCTACGCAAAGGCAGACGCTGACAGCTTCCAGGACGCCTTCGACAAGAACGTCGAGGCCAAGCTCGCGGAGGAGGACTACTTCAACAAGGTCAACCGTCTGCTGGAGCCGTACGGCTACCACCTCGATCAGTTCCCTTGACGCTCCCGGCACTCGGGAATAGCTGCGAAGCGGTTTTTGGGGATTCGCCAAGTTGGTAAGGCACTGGGTTCTGGTCCCAGTATGCGCAGGTTCGAGTCCTGCATCCCCAACCATTTCAACGTGTTCGAGAAGTACAGGCTCCCATCGTCTAGAGGCCTAG
>JAAESX010000179.1 GCA_024228935.1 Pseudomonadota bacterium | reverse complement strand
TCCCCCGCCTCATCGAAGACATCGGAATCGCTCTCCGAGAAGTCACCGCGACGAACTGCTCAAACTGGTTCAGGCACTGTGGCTATTCTCTCCCTCAAGCATCCTGACCGGCGCAATAAGAGAGGCGGTCCGGACGGCGTTAGAGGTGTCCTGACGTTCCTCCTCCTCTCCGCCGCCGCTCTGGCCCAGGACTGCTCCACCGCGACGGTGCAGCTGGCCCTGGACGACGCCGAGAGCGCGTTCGAGGCGCGGGACGAGGAAGCGTTCCTGCACGCGATGGATCGAGCCGACGAGACTCTGCCCTGCGTCATCGATCCGGCCACTCCGGCGCTGTCGGCCGAGCTGCACCGCATGGTCGGACTCCGGGCGTTCCTGGAGCGCGACGAGGAGAACGCCGCGCTCGCGTTCGCCGCCGCTCGATCGGTCGAGCCCGACTACACGTTCCCGCTCACGGTCGTCCCGGCGCACCATCCGGTCCAGGAGCTCTACGACGAGCTGGACACCGACCGGGGCACGACGATGATCCTGGCGCCCGCCAGCGAGGGGAGCCTGCGCATCGACGGTCGCCGAGCCGAGCGCCGCAGCACCTCGTGGCCCCAACTCGTCCAGGTCGTCTCGAAGACCGGGGTCGTGACCTCGACGGACTACGTCTGGCCGAACGAGCCGCGCCCGAGCTGGGTCCTGCAGGTCGAGCCGCGCATGCGGATGTTCTTCGCGGGCCAGCCGGCGGGCGCCTTCTACTGGATGATCGGGCTGCCGTTCACCGGCATCATGGGCATCGAGCCCGAGGGCCAGTACCCCTACACCACGTGGGGGCCGCGCGGCATCCTGGGCGTGACCTTCGGCGGCGGCGCGATGTGGAGCCTGTCGGAGAAGACCGGCCTGTTCATCGAGATTCCGTTCACGCTGTACCTGCTCGGGCACGGAACCGAGAGCCAGCAGAGCACGCTGGTGTACCCCCAGCCGAGTGAGCCCAGCACGGGCGGGTACCTGTACTCGGGGACGGTCGGGATCCAGCGCCGGTTCTAGAGCGCCTCCTCCGACCAGATCGCGCTCGTCCAAGCCCGCTCGCGCACCGCCCACGGCACATCCTCGGCGAAGCAGTTGTCCGGCCTCTCTTCCTCGGGCAGCGACAAGCAGTCCTGCCAGGACCACCGGCACGTCGGCGCCTCGAGCACCCGCACGTACCAGAACGCCGGCTCGCCCGACCAGTCGGGGTCCTCCCACACGACACAGAGCTCCTCGTCCCCGACCGAGGACTCGCACGTCTCCGGGTCCGGGTCCGGCAGCGGCTCGCCGACGAGATCGATGACCTCGGTCTCCACCTGGCCATCGACCAGCACGCCCCGCACGAGCTGGATGCGCTCCAGGCCCGTCCCATCCGCCAGGGCGTGAACTGCGAACCGAGCCGGCTCGCCCCCCGGAAGCACGCCGCCCATCGGAACCGCCGAGCTCCCCTCACCCGCCGCCACGAAGTCGCCCTCGCACGCGTCCACGGGCACGTCTCCGCCGTACACCCGCACCTCGATCCGGGGCCCACTCGTGCCGTAGACCTCGCGCCGCCGCATCGCGTCGAAGATCGACTCGCGGCTGTTCTCCTCGGCCCAGACCGCGGCGAGACCACCCCCGCTGTTGATGACACCGCCCGGGTTCAGGCGAGGTGACGCCAGCCGCTCCAGGGGCTCGTCCTCGGCGATGCCCAGGTGTCCCAGGTACGTCTCCTCGTCGACCCGGCCCGGCGTGGCCGAGTGCGTGTCCGTCGACGCGATGACGCCGAGCGGGAACGGGTTGGCGCCGATGTCCTCGTTCATCTCCAGGCCGTACGCGAGCGTCCCACGCAGGAAGTCCCGGTCCGCCTGGCAGCCCGCGTAGGTCAGCCCGCCCGAGCCCGTCTCTTCGCCGCAGTCGTCGAGCTCATCGTCCAGCCGTACCTTCTCGAAGCGGCACTCCTCGTCGGCATTGAGGAAGCCCATCCGGCACTCGCTGTCGCCCTTGTGTTGGTAGACCTCGACCAGAGGCTCGAAGGCCGCTCGGCGCTCGGCGTCCAAGGCGTCGCCCTCGAACAGGAACAGGTTGCCGTTGCTCGTGTTCCCGTTGTGCGGGATGGCCAGGACGTCGCAGCCGTCGATGCCATCCAGGCAGTCACGCTCGAGCGCGTCCCACAGCTCGTGCCCGGTCTGCACGTCGAAGTAGGTCGTGGGGTGCGGGACCTTCCAGCTCTTGAAGATCACGTTCCGGTGCAGGTTCGCGACGTTGGTCGTGCCGCTCCATTCGTACCCGACGAAGCTCGTGAAGCCGCAGGTCGCGGTGCGGTCGTAGGCCTGCTCGGCCGCGTCCTGGACCCGGTCCCACGTGTCCGCGGCCGAGGTCTCGCAGTCGACCATCGCGCAGATGTCCTCGAACCGGTCGGGGTCCGGCAGGCTCATCTTCACGCCGAACAGCTGGACCTTCGTCGAGGTCGAGGCCTCGCGGTAGGTCACGCACGTCTCGGCCATGTACCCGGGGCTGTCCGGGTCCGTGCACGCCGGGATCTCGGCCAGGTACTCGGCGTGGTCCGTGATGACGGCGAAGTCCAGCGGCCGGTCCAGCGCCAGCTCGCCGTAGCCCAGATCCAGGGTCCCGCCGCGGGCGTAGTCCCACGCGTCCTCGGGCCCGGCGGTGACGTCGTACGCCCAGGCGTCGAAGCTCAGCCCGGTGTGGACGTGGGTGTCGCCCCAGAGCACCTGCCGCTCGTCGCGGAAGTCGGTGCAGGGCTCGCGGGTGCGCACTTCGGGCGCGCTGTCATCGGGGCTGCCGCAGCGACAGGCCCAGAGAAGGAGAAGGGTCACAGCCCGGGAGGCTACCCGAGGTGGTCGCCCAACACGATCTGCGTTCCCGCGGGCAGCTTCGCCAGCCCGGACGAGGTCACGCGGCAGCCGGTCAGGTCCAGCTTCTCGAGGCTCCGCATCCCGGCGAGATGGGCGAGCCCCAGGTCCGTGATGCGGGTGAACGCCAGGTCCAGCGAGCGCAGCGGCGTCGACGCCAGGTGGCGCAGTCCGTCGTCCGTCAGTTGGGTACACCAGGTCAGCCGGAGCGTCTTCAAGCGACGGTGACCCGCCAGGTGCTCGAGCGCTTCGTCGGTGATGCCGGTGAAGGCCAGATCGAGCTCCCGGAGGAGCGGTACCCGGGCGACCAGCCCGACCACCGAGTCGTCCACGGCCAGCGACGAGTCGAGCATCACCCGGCGAAGGACCGGGAGCTGAGCCAGTCGCTGCAGGAGCGTGGCATCCAGCTCGAATGCGCGCGAGAGCTCCAGGGCCTCGGCGAAGGTGGGGTCGTCGAGGTGCCGGGTCAAGTGACCTCCACCTGCGCGCCCGGTGGCAGGACGAACCGCGTGGCGCCGCCACCGCGAGCCCGCTCGAGCAGGTTGAAGCCGTTCAGACCGGCCTTCACCAGGTCCTCGCGAGCGCGCTTCAGCAGTACGTTGACGTGCTCGCGACCCTTGTTCGGGTTGCGCGGCCAGACCCGGCTGCAGACGGTCTCGTCGTCGACGTAGTCCCCCGGCTCGACCGCCTGGGGCGAGAGCAGCGTGGCCAGCAGCGCGAAGCGACGCTCCGGCATGTAGACCTGGGTCTCGTCGTCGCCGAAGCTGACGAGCAGGCGTCCGCCCGTCGGCAGGAACGTGAGCGTGAGGCTGACGATGCGCTTGGCGCGCTCGGGCACGACGGTGACGCGCTCGCCGTCCTGGCCGACCAGGGAGAACCGCATCATCTCGCCGTCGACCTCGACCCGGTCGCCCGGGAAGATCGGCGTCATCTCGTCGAGCTCCTTGCCGTTGTACTGGCACGGGACCGACGCCTGCAGGAACAGGGAGCCCTGCGCTCGGCGAACCACGAGCGCGCCAGCCGGCCAGCCGCGGAAGGAGAGGTCGTCGTCCTCGGTGCCGCCCATCGAGAACGGGAAGCGGCGGATGCCGTACCGACCGCCGGTGCTGCGCTCGATCATCCAGGACATCGACGCGCGACGGCCGGAGTCGACGACGCCGACGCGGATACCGGGCGAGCCCGGGAGCTGGACCTCGTCGCCGTCGGACAGGCGAACGGTGCCTTCGTGGCGCTTGCCGTTGACCTTGGCGGGGTTCTTCCCCATGTGGATCATCTCGGGGCCTTCGCTCCCGACACGGACCAGCAGGTGGTGACGACTGATCCGGCTGTCCTCGAACACCAGATCACAGTCGGCTTCGCGACCGAGGAGAAGGCCACCAGGGCCGATCCAGCGACGGACGCCTTCAGGATGTTCCAGCCAGCAGCGCATAGGACCCTCGAACGTCAGAAAACGTAGCCCGCCCACCCGGATCCCCGCGAGGATCCCGTGGTCGCCGATCGGGCCCCCCGACCCCTGGGGTGATGGACGGAGTCGGGGGACGCCGATCGACTGCACTCACCATCGCGCCAAGCACCTGGAACTGCGATGTCAGACCGCGTTCAGGGCCCGGACTTCGTCCAGTCGGTCACTGGCTGCGAGCAGCTGCACGCGATCGCCGATCGCGAGCTTCGTGGCGATCGCCGGGCGGGTGTTCCAGGCTCCGTCGCGCATCACGGCGATGGTGGTGAGGCCATGCGTCCCCGCCAGCTCGGACAGCTTCATGCCCGCGAGCCCCGCCACCTCGAGGTCCATGACGACGAGCACCTGATCGCCCACGCGATGGGCGCCGACCACGGCGGTGTCGAGAGCCGCACCAGCCAGGAGTGGCGCGGCGAGCTTCGACGTCGAGAAGCTCACCTGGATGCCGAGCGAGGACTGCACCTTCCGGGCGAGCCGCTGGTCGAACAGGCGCAGGACGATGGGGATCTCGCTGTCGGTCTCCCGCGCGTCCATGGCGATCTCGAGGTTGGCCAGGTCGTCGTCGGTCGCGACGATCAGCGCGCGGGCGTCGTGCACGTTCAGCGAGCGGAGCGTGTTCTCGGCGCGGGCGTCCCCGATGAGGACCTCGGCCCCCAGCTCACGGGCTCGATCGAGGCTCGGGCACGAGTCGTCGAGTTCGACGACGAACACCTGGTGCCCCATGGCCGCGAGCTCCTCGAGCACGCGGAAGCCGACGTTTCCGAGGCCGCACAGGATGATGTGGCCCGAGGTGGTCGAGGCGAGGATGCTCATCCATCGCTCCTGGTTGTCCTCCTTGCGGAAGACGGTGATGCCCAGCTTCACGAGTCCCTCGGCGAGGAGGAAGATCCCGAACAGGGGCTGGATGTACTGGACGGCCTGCCCGACCGGATGGGCCGGCAGATCCGTGAGGTGCTCCATGAAGAGCAGGTTGTAGCTGACGAAGAACGCATCGCTCCAGCCGGAGTCCGGCGCTCCGGGAGCGGCCCCGAAGGCGTGGTGCAGGACAGCCCCGACGAGCCACACGAGAGCGAGCGAGCCGAGCGGCCGCACGAGCACTCGCAAGGCGTGCAGGTGGAAGAGGAACTCGGCGAACCCCCTCCGCCGGTGCCTGACCCACTGCGGAGGGGCGCGACGGCTCACTGGTCCAGGTACTCTTGGAGCGTCTCGGACTGGCCCTTCATCGAGTTGACCATCACGGTCAGCGCGGCCGACTCCGGCGCGGCGTCGTCACCCAGCTGGGCCTTGATCCAGATGGCCTGCATCCGCAGCCCGCCGTCGGGCCGGGGGAGCATCGCCATGAAGAAGTACTGCTCGTCGACGCTGGCCCAGTCCACGCTCACGACGCTGTCGCCGATGAGCCAGTTGCGCTGGAGCAGCACGTGCTGGTCCCCGAGCTCGACCCACCGGTACTCCGCTCGCATGAGCGTCTCGACCGTGATGAGGCCGCCGTACTCGGCGATCATGTCGTTGTCGACGGCCAGCCGCTCGCACTCGCGGGAGAGGAAGCAGTCGGCGGCGTCGTGGAAGGTCCGCTCGTAGAACGTGTAGACGCCCTCGAAGACCTCCTCCTGGTCATCGCGGACGAGCGCCACAGCCACCGCGTCCACGCCGTGGGTCAGCGGATCGCTCACCGCCGCCCCGACCGCTCCGTCGACCGTGTGGGTGCGCTCGCCGCTCAGGCTGTCGACGACCTCCTGGGGAAGGTTGTCGACCTCGAACCCGTCGTCGTCGATCTCGTTGGCCGGGTCGAGGAGCCAGTCGTCCAGGTTCTGGACCCCGTCCTCGAGCTCCCAGCTGTCCTCGTCGTCGAAGTGGGCGAACAGGTAGCCGCTCAGCTGCTCGAGCTCGGCCGGAGCGGGATCGGGGCGACAGCCGAGCACCAGCGCGAGGATCACGAGGCCTCCCGGTCGACCGTGAAGAGGCGAACGGGGCGCTTCCGACCCTTGACGGGCAGCGTGTCGAGCTCGACCAGCGGCGTGTCCGGTCCGACCAGCCGCGCGGTGGCGTCCGACAGCAGGATCTGGTGGCCCAGCCGCTTGGTCAGGCCTTCGATGCGCGAGCAGACGTTCACGGTGTCTCCCACGACGGTGTACTCCATTCTCTTGGGGGCCCCGATGTTTCCAGCGATGACCTCGCCCGAATGGATGCCGATCCCGATCTGGATCGGGGGCAGCCCGCGAGCCTCGCGGTCGGCGTTCATCGTGGCCAGCCGGTCGCTCATCTCGTTGGCGCAGCGGAGCGCGGCTCTGGCGTCCTCCTGGATGCCCATGGTGACGGGCACGCCGAACAGCGCCATGATCGCGTCGCCGATGAACTTGTCGAGCACGCCCCCGTTGTCGAGCACGCACTCGACCATGTGGCCCAGGTACTCGTTCAGGAACGCGACGACCTCCTCGGGAGAGAGCTGCTCGGAGAGCTCGGTGAACCCGCGGATGTCGGCGAACAGGACGGTGGCCTGGCGACGCTCGCCGCCGAGCTCGATGCGGCCGCTGAGGATCTCCTCGGCGACCTGGTGGGTGACGTAGCGACCGAAGGTCTCGCGGATGATCTCGCGCTGACGGAGCCCCTCGACCATCGAGTTGTACCGGCTCGTCAGGACGCCGAGGGTGTCGAGCTGCGTGATCTCGGCCACGCCTCCGAGCTCGCCCGTCCGGACGGCTTCCATGTGTCGCTGCAGCACGCCGATGGGCCCGGAGACCGCGGCCATGACCTCGAGGCCGACGAACAGCCCGACCAGGCCGTAGTCGACGGCGAGGTAGGCCACGAGCGCCGGTGTCGCGTGCCCGGTCCAGACGAGCGTCGCGATGGTCGCGGGCGAGATGACACCGAGCAGCAGCAGCAGGATGGCGATGTGGGTCCAGATGCGCGTGTGCTCGAACGGCTCGAGCGTGTCCAGCGAGCCGGCGACGAGGGCGGGCGCCACCCGACTGCGGATGACGCGCAGGACGGCGTAGTAGGCGGTCACCCCGACGATGAAGCTCGCCGTCATGCCGGCGACGACGAACTGGACGTTCGCCTCCTGGAACTCCGGCTGGATGGTGTGGCTGAGGATCGGGAACAGGAGGCACGGGAGCAGCCACAACCAGATGGTGAGGGCAAAGACGCGCGGGCCGAGTCGCAGGCAGTCGCGGACGTTCTGCGGCGACGGGTCCTCGCGCACGACGTCGAAGGGCCGGGCCAGGTACCAGGAGAGCGGGGCGCCGATGAGCGCTGAGATGCCGAAGCTCACCAGGAAGTAGCGCAGGACGTGGTCGGACAGCCCCAGCTCGTGCACAGCGAGCCAGACGTAGCCGCCGACCGTCAAGAAGCCTGCAACCGACAGGGCCCCCAGCAGCGCGACGATTCCTAACCGTGTGGGCAGGGGCGTCATGCGCGCGGACTATCCGGACTCGCGAATGTCTGCGATCTTCGCCACGAACGCGCCCCAGTCGTCTGCCACGTCGATGTCTGTCCAGATGGCCTCGATCTCCTCGTACGGGAGGCCGCACGGGACCGGGCGAGCCAGGTGAGGATGGTCCAGTGCGTCGGTCGGGACGCGGCCGGCGAGCTCGCGCTTCACCCGCTCGAACGTCGGATGACGCCACGCGTCGGCGAACGGGCCCTCGGCGGCGCGCTGGGCTGAGGCCAGCCCCCCGGCCCAGTCGTGGAAGAACTGGTCGAGAGGGACCCCGGTGACCTCGAGCGAGGTGGTGGCCGCCGCGATCAGCCGCGGGTCGTTGTCGGCTCGGGTGATGCGCAGGCGCTGGCAGAACCGATCGGCCAGGCGCTCGCGGTAGACGCTTCGGAAGTCGCCGAGCGCCGCCTTGAGCGACGCCTTGTCCGCCACCCGCGAGAGCGCGTCGGCGAGCCGGAACAACGCCCACTCGACCTGGCCGGCCTGGCGCCCGAACGCGTACAGGCCCGGCCCGTCGAAATACGCGGCGGTGAAGGTCGGGTCGACCCCGATGAGCCAGCGGAACGGCCCGTAGTCGAAGCTCTCGCCCGTGACGTTCAGGTTGTCCGTGTTCAGGACGCCGTGGACGTACCCGGCGACCATCCAGGCGGCGGCGGTGTCGGCCAGACGAGCGCTGACCTCGGCCAGGAACTCGACCGGGTCCGACGGGAGACCCAGCGTTCGCTCGCAGTAGCCGAGCAGCTCACGGAGGTGGTCGGCCTGCTCGTGGAACGCCAGCCGCTGGAACGTGCCGATCCGCACATGGGACCACGACAGCCGCACCATGACGGCGCTGCGCGTGGGGGACGGCTCGTCGTAGCGATGCAGGTCTTCGTGGGTCTCGATCAGCGAGGCGATGCGACAGGTGGGAACGCCGCGGGCCTCGAGCAGCTCGGCGGCCAGGACCTCGCGGAACCCTCCCTTGAGCGTGAGCCGTCCATCGCCCCCGCGGGAGTACGGCGTGGTCCCGCTCCCCTTGGTGCCCAGGTCGAGCCAGCGTCCGCCCTCGTCCTGCAGCTGGGCGTAGAGGAACCCCCGGCCGTCGCCGAGGTCCGGGTTGTACATCCGGAACTGGTGGCCGTGGTAGCGCAGCGCCAAGGGCGTCTGCAGGTTGCCGGGCAGCGGCTCGAGCCGCCCCAGGTGCCGCACGACGGCCTCGGCGTCCAGGTCGAGGCCCACCTCGGCGAGCGCCCGGCGGTTGTGGAACCGGACCGTCGTCTCCTCGAACCGCGCGGCCTGGACCGGGTCGGCGAAGCCTTCGCCGAGGGAGAGGAACGGGACGCTCACTCGGTCAGGTCACGCAGGTCCTCGACCTCGCGCTCGGTCTCGATCAGCGGACCGCCCGGGTCGCAGAGGTCGACCACGCCGTCGTTCAGGTACACGAGGTACGACTGGTTCTTCTGGAAGCGCAGGCCGCACTCGTCTTCCTTGGTGTCGTGGAACAGGATGACGTCGTCGCCTTCGTCCACGCCCTTGAAGCCTTCGGTGACGACGAAGCGCGTCTCGTGGGACAGATCGCTCCCGCAGCCGCATGGCCGCCCGCCCGTCTTGATGCCCACGAACACCGTGTCGTAGGTCTCCAGGCGATCGCTGGGGCTGCCGGTTCCGCCGGGACAGGAGCAGGTCGCCCAGGCCATGCCCGAGAAAGCCAGCTGCAACACTCCGAAGGTCAAAACGGCACGGACAGCGGATCGAGCGAGAGAGTGCATGGGCCGAACAGTAGCGAAAGTCTTTCTTCTCCGCGCGGATGAAAAATTTTCAACACACCGACCGAAGCCCCGTTGGTAGCCTCGCCTCATGCTCACGTTCCTTCTCGCTTGCGCGCCGGACATGTGGAGGGGAAACCAGGAAGACGCCGAGGGCGCGCTCGACGTGCCCACGTCGGACGCGATCGGCGAGCTCGGCTTCGACGCCGAGTCCGTCCACATCGACCACGTCTGCGGCTCGGCGGAGACCACGCTCACCCTGTCGAACGACGGCGACGGCACGCTGCGTCTGGATGCGATCCAGATCGCGGGCGACTGGGAGGTCGAGCCGATCGTTCTGCCTCTCGACCTTGCGCCGGGCGAGCTGGTCGGGCTGCAGCTGACGACGACCGGTGGAGACGGGCTGCTGCGGTTCAGCGGCCCTGACCTGGACGCCGAGGTGCCGCTCACCTCGACGCTCGACGAGGCCCCGACCCTGTCGCTGGTGACACCGGTCGACAGCGCGACGGTCGACGTGTCCAGCTCGCTGACCATGGAGGCCTGGGCCCACGACGACGTCGACGGGCCAGAAGACCTGACCGTCCGATGGCGCAGCGATCTGGACGGCGAGCTGTCCGTGTACCCGCCGCTGGACGACGGCTCGCTGGCGGTCGACTGGATCAGCTCGGCGCGCTCGCCGGGTACGCACGAGGTGACGATCGACGTCACCGACTCCTGCGGCAACCTGACCAGCGACTCGGTGACCGTGTGCCAGAGCGGCGGCTTCGCGCTGGGCGAGCTCCCCGAGAGCGCGTTCCTCTACAGCGGCCACGCCTCCTGGGATGCCGAGAACGCCTGCGTCGAGCTCACGCCCGCCGAGCCCTACCGGACCGGCTCGGTGTTCGTGCGCGACCAGGTGATGGACGCCAGCGCGGTCCAGGTCGAGTTCGAGTTCAGCGCCGGGCTGCGCGACGGGGCCGACGGCATGGCGCTCGTCGCGCTGGACGTCGACCGCATGTCGAACACGCTGGGCGCCGAGGGCTGCGGCCTGGGCTACGGCGACCCCAGCAGCGGCTGCATCGATGGCGGCCAGGGACTCCCCGGCTGGCAGCTCGAGATCGACACCTACTTCAACGAGGAGCTCGACGAGTCCGAGGCGGACCACATCGCGCTCTCGATCGACGGCGACCAGCAGACCGTCCTGCTGTATGCGGAGATCCCCGAGGTCGAAGACGGCGAGTGGCATCGGGTCGAGGTCGAGATCCTCGACGGCAACGTGCTCGTCGTGCTGGACGGGACGACCGTCCTCGACGAGGCCGCCCACATCGAGCCGTTCGATGCCTGGATCGGGTTCAGCGGCGCCACGGGCGGCCACGTGAACCAGCACCTGGTCGATGCCCTCGTCGTGCGAGACGACGCTTGTCTGTGATCAGGGCGTAGGGGGCTCGCCGCCGGGCGGGTCATCACGAGGCGGCGCCTCGCCGGGGGGCACCGGAGGAGGCTGCGCCGGCGCGTCGAGGTCCGAGCCACCGTCGCCATCAGGGCGCTCGAGGTCCGGATCGAACTCGTCGACCGGCTGATCGACGCTCGTGCCTCGCACACCGAGCCAGACGAGATCCACGCCCGTCGCGTCGCCGTCGGCCGGGTCCACGTCGAACAGGTTCGAGAGCCCGTCGGTGGGGCTGATGCGTCCATCACGCTCGACGTCGCAGATCGCGGTGACCTGGACCGCGGTCCCCGTTGGGACGAGCACCTCGAACTCGACCTGATCGTCCGCGAGCTGCAGCACCGTCAGGGTCTTCGGCACCCGGGTCTCGCCGTCGATGACGTCGATCCGAGCCGCGCCCTCGCAGCCTTCGCCGACGGTGCCCGAGACGGTGATGTGCTCGCCGGCCTCGATCTCGGCGCGGGACAGCTCCGCCGACGGCATCTGACCGAGCGGGAGATCGGGCGCGAGCGACTCGGCCGCCGCGGACTCCACAGAGCTCGTCGGCAGCACGACTTCAGGGTCGCCGCCGGCACCGCATGCCATCGCCAGAAAGAGGGTGTGCACCAACGCGAGGATACCCTCTTTCGCCATGCGCCCCCTGGTCGTCATTCCAACATTCAACGAGGCCTCGAACATCGAGCCGCTCCTCGCACGCATGCCTGCCAGGCTGGACGTGTTGTTCGTGGACGACGCCTCACCGGACGGCACCGCGGACGTCATCCGCGCCCAGGACGACCCGCGCGTCGGCCTGCTGGAGCGCTCCGGCAAGCTCGGCCTGGCCTCGGCGTACGTCGATGGGTTCCGCCTGGCGCTGAGCCAGGGCCACGAGCGCATCCTCCAGATGGACGCGGATCTGTCGCACGCCCCCTCGGACACCCTGCGCCTGCTCGACGAGGACGCAGACCTGGTCCTGGGCAGCCGCTACGTCGAGCGCGGCGGCACGCAGAACTGGCCGCTGTCGCGACGACTGCTGTCCCGATTCGGCTCGGCGTACGCTCGCGCGGTGCTCGGGCTGGAGCAGAGGGACGTGACCGGGGGCTTCAAGGCCTGGAGGCGCAAGACCCTGGCCCGAGTGCTGGAACAGCCCGTCTCGTCCGAGGGCTACGCATTCCAGGTCGAGATGACGTGGCGGGCGCTGCAGCTCGGGGCGAGCGTGGTCGAGGTCCCGATCCTGTTCACCGAGCGGCGCTTGGGGGCCTCGAAGATGAGTCCACAGATCGCGCTCGAGGCCTGCTGGCGCCTACCTCTTCTCCGTCTGAAGTGAGGCCGCGGCGCGGTACTCGAACAAGAGCGCCGCCTCCCAACTCCGGGCCTCGAGTTCGGCGGAGACGACCGGAACGGGCTGGGGCCTCGCGTCGGTCGGCTGCAGGTGCAGCAGCAGCCCGCCGGGGTGAGCCGGAGGGAGCAGCTCTCCCCGGGCCAGCTCGAACTGGAGACAGACGGGGCGCTCGAACGACTCGACCAGGGGCAGAAGCCCCGGCGCCTCCGGGCGAGGGATGTCGGGTCGGTAGTCGGGGTGCTGCAGGAGCGTCGGCGAGAGCACGTCCACATCCGGACGAAGCGCGAGGACCTGCTGGGCGTAGAGCAGGCCGTAGATCGCGCTGTCACCCTGGACAAGCACGACGGCGTCCGGGGGCGCCTCGTCGAGCACGCCGCGCACGTAGTCGTCGAGCAGGTTCCAGCGGGCGTGGTCCCCGACTCGCCAGTGGACGGCGACCGACACCGGGATCAACAGCAACAGGAAGCGACCGCGCTGGCCGAGTTCGGCCGTGCCGCGGCCCACCAGGAGCGCGAACAGGACGGCGGGCAGGATGTGGAAGCGCTCGGCCACCACGAGCCCGAGCCCCTCGGCCGGCACGTCGAACAAGGCGAGGAAGACCGGTCCAGCCACGACCCAGGAGGCGACGACGGCCGTGCCGAGGCCCCGGTCGCGGACCACGCGCCAGGCAGCCAGCAGTCCGACGACGCCGAACCCGAACACCCACTCGGCGGGCAGACGCAGGGCCCAGGCCACCGGGTGCTCCCAGAACGCCACGTCGGCGCCGGAGCCGCTGAGCGAGAACGTCCCATACCCGCGCCGCAGCACGTGATCGACCAGGTCGTCGAGCCCGGCGATGCGACCCCACAGGTGGTCCTCGCCGAGCAGCAGCCCGTACGAGAGCGGGGGCACGGCGACGAGCGCCAGCGGAGCACGGCGCCGGGTCCTCCACGCGGTCCAGCCGATGAGCGGCGCGAGCAGCACGACCGTGTGGTGATGGGTCAGCCCGACCCCGACGGTGAGGCCGAGGGCGACCGCCGCTCCGCGACCGTCCCAGCCGCGGTCGACCTCGACGGCGATCCACACGACGAGCGCGGCGACGAGCGCCGCGGGGGCGAAGACCTCGGCGACGGTCGCGTACCGCCAGAACGCGCCGGTCGTCGCGAGCGCCCCGGCCGCGCACCAGGCGGCGACGTTGGAGCCGGTCCACCGGTCGGCCGCTCGGTGCAGGACGCCGACGGCCGCAGCACCCAGGACCGCGGTGGCCAGCGAGGTTCGAAGGGCGACCTCGCCGAGTGGGAGCCAGGCCCAGGCGCGGAGCCAGGCGACGAACAGCGGATAGCCCGGCGCGTGGGCAGCCCCGTCGGTGAAGGCGAGCGTCATGAACTCGCCTGCGTCTCCGCCCTGGACGGTCCTCGACGCGGTCACCGCGAAGAGAAGCAAGGCTGCCGCAAAGGCTGGCATGGAGCGCATGCGGGAGAGCCTACGCCGCAGCTACAGTGCGCACATGATGTGGCTCTGGTTGGCGTGCACCGCGGGACAGGACGATGCGGTGTCGACGGACAGCGGGCCGGGCGTGTCGCTCCCGGCCTGGGTCTCACTCCCCGAGGTCACCTCGAGCGGCGAGCACGGCGAGGGCGACGTCGTCACGGGCCTCATCGGGGACAACCAGTCCGCGGTCCTGGTGTTCGACCGGGCCGGAGAGCCGATCTGGGCGTACGAGAACGGCGACCAGAACGTACCGTCGTGGAGCAAGTTCACGGACTCGGGCGACGTGATCCACAACCACCACTACCGGGACCGCGAGGCCGCCCAGGGCGAGGTCCTGGTCAGCAGCATCGGTGGCTCGACCATCACCACCGCGGTTCCACAGCACCACCACGCAGCGCTGTTGATCGACGGGACCGTCTACTACCTGCGCGTCGAGTTCGTGGAGATGCAGGTCAACGGCCAGGACGTGACCGTCGCGATGGACGAGCTGGTCGCCAAGCCGCTCGGCGGGGTCGAAGAGACCGTGCTCTTCTCGTTCGAGAAGGACTACTCGCTGCGGCCCTTCCCGCACTGCTCGCACTGGGACGACAGCATCTACTACCGGTCCGCCAAGGACTGGTCCCACGCCAACTCGCTGGCGTACGACGAAGAGGACGACGCCATCCTGCTGGTCGCCCGGCACCTGGACGTCGTGATGTCGATCGACCGGGGCGGCGCGGGCCTGAACTGGGAGCTGGGGGGCCTGCAGTCGGGCTGGACGCTCGAGGGCGGAACCGGGTTCAACCACCCGCACCTGAGCTCGTTCCACGACGACCAGCTGGTGATGTTCGACAACGGAGATCACAAGGACCCGGCCGTCTCCCGGGTGGTGGTCTACGACCTGGACCGCGAGAACCGCATCTACACGCAGACCCGGGAGATCCTGGATCCGCGCGGCGAGCTCAACGAGCTGATGGGCGACGCCCAGATCCTGCCGAGTGGAAACCTGCTGGTGTCCTGGTCCGAGATGGGCCGGATCGAGGAGATCGCGCCCGACGACAGCGTCGTCTGGTCCCTCCAGATGCCGCTCGGGACCATCACGGGCCGCACCGACACCACCCGATGATCTGGCTCCTGGCGTGCTCGACGCCGGATCCCGATCCCGTGGATCCCACCTGTCCGGCCCGGATGGTCCATGTGCCGGGCGGGGCTTTCGAAGCCGGCGCCACGGGCGAGCAGGTGGGCGCCGCGGTCGACTGGCCGGAGAAGTGGAACCTGCCTCGCGAGCGGACGTCGAGGACCGTCGAGGCGTTCTGCATCGACCGCTACGAGTACCCGAACGAGCGCGGCGAGAAGCCCAAGGTGTTCGTCACGTGGCCGGACGCCGAGCAGCTGTGCCTGGATCAGGGCAAGCGGCTGTGCACCGAAGACGAGTGGACCAAGGCGTGCGGCGGACCGAAGGGGCTGCTCTTTCCGTACGGGGATACCTGGGCGGCGGAGACCTGCAACGACTCGGTCGAGGTCGGGGACGAGGGCGGCCGCGCAAAGGCTGGAAGCCACCGGGCGTGCGTGAGCGGGTACGGCGTCTACGACATGCAGGGCAACGTCAGCGAGTGGGTGTCCGACGTCCATGAGTACAAGGACAGCTTCCGGGTGCTGCGTGGCGGGACGATGTGGCTGTCGATCTACGGGCAGGGCTGCATGAGCCGGCATGCGCACGAGGCGCGGGGGCCGACGCATGGGGACGACGGGTTCCGGTGCTGTGGTGGGGTTCCGTAGAGGTCACCGGGGTTGTCGAGTGTGCGATCGACGAGCTCGCTACCTCGAATTCGTCTCCGGAGATGTACCAGCCACGGACTGCCTTACCGCTCGTGCTGTGGGCCGGCCGACCTTGTCGGCTGATCGGCCCGCACTCCCAGGGAAGCCCTCGGCGCTCGCAAGCTCGCACCGCGCCGCCGAGTAGCCATGCTCAGCTGGGCTCGTGCCTCGCTCCAGCTTCCGCGTGGCCCGGCGACGGGCTCGTGATTCCGCGGACGAACAGCGCAGAACCACCCGCTGCGGGCGGCTTCTAGTCCCGCCGCAACAGCAGGTACCCGCCCCCTCGCCGGCGCTCGGTCCACTCGGGTCCAAGGTGCGCGAGCACCGGATCGTCGGGCATCACCACCAGCACGTCGAGCCCGTCCGCCGTGATGGGCCAGGCGTCCGTCCAGTGTGGGGGCTGCCCCCCTTCGAGGTACAGGTGGACCACGTTCCACAACACCTCGCGACCTGACAGGCGCGCCATCAGGCCGTAGTCCGTGCCCACCCGGTCCTCCGCCGTCACATCGGACAGCAGCGCCTCGCGAGCCACCCACTCGGGCGAGTCCAGGATGCCGGCATGCGACGCCGCGCGATGTCCGAGCCGCTCGCGCGCATCGGGGAAGGCCAGCGCGTTGGCGACCACGAGCGCCAGCCCCACCGGCCACACGGCGCGTGGGTCCCGGCGAGCGAGCCAGCCCGCGCCCACCGTTCCGGCGACCGCCAGGAATGCCACGGTCGGGACGCGGACGTGCACGTACGGGCCCGTCATGCGCTCCCACTCGCGGAACGTGTCGAGCACCAGGAACACCGTCGGCGGTGCGCCCAGCATCAACGGAACCGGGGCGAGCAGGCCCAGCACGTACCCGGACCGAGCGACCTGCAGGAAGAACGCGGTGCGGCCCTCGACCAGGTGCTCGGGGACCGGGGTCGCCGTGGTCTGGCCCCACGTCGTCGGGTCGAAGTGGAAGAACAGGTTGCCCTTCATCGCCAGCAGGACGAGGAACCAGGCCACGCCGATGCCGAGCACCGCCGCGCCATGGACCCGGCGGCGCTCCCCGAACGGGAGCACGACCAGGGCGCCCCCGATGAACGGCAGCAGGTACACGCTCTCTTCCCGCGTGAAACAGACGAGCAGCGCTCCCACGACCAGCTCGACCCAGCGGCCCCGGTACACGCCGAGCGCCAGGAGCACGAGGCCGGGGAGCATCAGCTCCAGCGGGCGGAAGTCGTTCAGCGCAGCCGACTGGACCGGCAGCCAGACCAGCCAGGCGAGACCGCAGAGAGCGCCGAACCCCCGGTGCTTCGACGCGGCCTCGCCGAGCCGAGCCAGCGGCAGCGCCGTCGCCACGACCACGAGCACGTTGAACGCCAGCAGGAACCGGGAGTCCGGCCAGATCGCGAACAGCGGCACCAGCGCCACGAAGAACGGGTGGAAGTGCACCATCTCGAGCATGCCCTGGGGCTCGAGCAGGATGGGCGACGCCCACGGGCCGCCATTCACCGCAGACCAGAAGATCTGCGTGAAGAACGCGACGTCGTGGCCCCACTGCGGGTCGTGGGCCTCGAACGCGGTGAACTGGGCGTCGGTCCACAGCACGGCCGCGACGACCATCGCCAGCGCCAGGACGGCGTCCGGAGCCCACTTCTGCACGGCGCTCACTCGCTCAACCGATGGATGGCCAGGGTGTCGTCCTCGTACTCGGGCGGCCCGAAGACCTCGGTCAGATCGGCCCGAGGCGCCAGCTCCTTCCACACCACGACCTGGGTGTACCCCTGCTCGAGCAGCCAGCGACGCTCCTCGTGCGTGACCTGGCCGACCCCGATGCTCGCCTCCCGAGCCAGCACGTACGCGGTGCGCGACGAGTGCGGCGGACCCATTCCCATCATCGAGCCCGGCACGCTGCGCTCGTGGAGGATCTGGGCCAGCGCGGTGTGGTCGAGCCACTGCCCCTCGGGCGGCAGCCCCGTGACGAACGCTGGCACCTCGAGCAGGGCCCCCTCGGTCTCGGCGAGCGGTCCCACCTGGGGCAGCGGGGTCGCGTGGAGCGGCCACTGGAGCGGCGCGAGGAAGAGCGCGTCCAAGACGACGAGCGGCACCAGGAACCGTGCGTAGGGGATCGAGGAGACCAACGGAGCGAGCAGGAGCGCGGCGACGGCCCCCGCCCGGTACCAGCGGGTCAGCCTGGTGATGGGCTCGACTACGGACTCGGCCCAGCCGACCGGACCCATCGCGACCGTCTCGCCGAACAGGTAGAGCCAGGGCCCGAAGCTGACGAGCGTGAAAGCGAGCGAGCCGGCGAGCAGCGGCCACAACTCGCGACGTCGCCAGACCGCCCAGATGCTGAGGATCAGCGCGAACATCCCGACGTACGCCGTGCGCGAGACCGGCGCCTCGCCCCCGGTCAGCAACACCGGCAGCCACGGGTCCGTCAGGTCCGCGCCGTGCCACAGGCCGCCGCGGAAGAACTCGGGGTTCGGGAAGGCCTCGGGCACATGACCCGAGTGGGGGTGCATCGATCCGCCCGGCATGCCCGGGTCGCGCAGGGTCAGGACCGCCCAGGCGAGCGGCGCCACCAGGACCAGCGCTCCCGCACCGACCGCCGCGGCCCGAAGCGCGCCGGCTCGGTCCTTCACGAGCAGCCACAGGCCGACCGCACCCGAGATCCCGCTCGCCCAGACGCCGTTGTAGGGGCCCGTGTACCAGGCCATCGCGAGCGAGAGGATGGCCAGGACGAGGTCGCTCTTCCGGCTGTGGGACACCCAGCGCAGCAGGAACGCCAGCTGCACGATCACCCAGCCCACGCCGAAGTCCTCGGTGGTGCCCTCGGAGCCCGAGGCCAGGAGTCCAGGGGCGCACATCGCGACGAGCGCACCGACCCACGGGTTCCCACCCACATGCCTCGACAGCAGCGCACCGCCAGCCCCGGCGATGACGAAGCCGAAGAACAGCGCCGTGTTGTAGGCGGCGGCCGGGCCGAGCGGCGCCCCCAGCGCGAACGTCGGCAGGTTGCCCGGATCGACCAGCACGATGCGGAAGCCATCCGGGTAGCGAAGCCCCGGGCTGTCGATCAGCGCACCCTCGGACAGCGCCGTCCAGAGACCCCAGATGTGGGCGGCCGCCTCGCCGTGAGGATGCGCCAGCACGTGGTCCGTGAAGACCAGGGGCAGCGGCCACGACAAGACCACCGGACCGAAGAGCAGCACCGCGACGAGCGGCCAGTTCCGGCGAAGCCAGCTCACCGGTGCGTCACGTGACCGGGCCGATTCCGTAGCTGCGGTGGTCGGCCAGGGTGCAGCGGTTCCGGACGACCTCGATGCCGGCGGCCTCGAGCGCCTGCGCGACGTCCTCGTCCCGAACGCCGAGCTGGAACCACACGACGCGTGGCTTCAGCGCGAGCATCTCGTCGAGGTGACCCGGCAGCGCCTCGCTCCGACGGAACACGTCCAGGATGTCGATCGGCGAGGTGATGGCGGCCAGATCGGGCACGACCGGCTGGCCCCAGAGAGTGCCTCCCGCCAGCCGTGGACTGACCGGAATGACGCTGTAGCCAGCGTCCACGAGGTACTCGCCGACGTAGCAGCCGGCCTTCTCGGGCTTGTCGCGGGCGCCCAGGACGGCGACAGTGCGGCTCTCGCGCAGGATCTGCTCGGCGCTGCGCATCACGCCACCTCGAACATCAGCTCGAACCGCTTGGTCGAGTGGGCGACGGCGTCGTGCAGCTCGCGAGTGAGCCCCCAGTCCCGGTCGGGCAGGAGCACGTAGGCGGCGAGCGCGTGGACCAGGCGCACGTAGAGCGGCGAGGTCTTGCGCTCGAGGCGGTTCAGCTGGGCGAGCACGCCGGAGAGGACCTCGGCCCCCTCCCCTTTGGCCGAAGCCAGCGCGGCCCTCACCTGCTTCTTGTGGACCGTGGTCCGCTCGAGGTGGCCGGTGACCAGCGTCTCGAACTCGTCGCGTGCGGCGTCGGGGACGTTCATGCCGAGAGGCTATCTCGGCTCACATCGCCTGGGTCAGCTCCCGGCACGGCAGCATGCCCTCGCCGAAGCGCAGGTTCTTGCGCAGATCGCGCAGCGCGGTGCGGATGCCCTCCTCAATGACCGGGTGGTAGAAGGGCATCGCCAGCACCTGATCGACCGTCATGTTCTGTTGGATGGCCCAGGCCAGCAGGTGCGCGGTGTGCTCGACGTGGGGGCCGAGCATCTCGGCGCCGACCAACGTGCCGCACTTCCGGCTCGCATAGATGCGGACCAGACCCGCATGCTTGTTCACGACGCGGCTGCGCCCCTGGTCGCCATAGTCGACCTCTCCGATGCGGTGCAGGACGGGGTCGAGGTCGGCATGCCGGAGGCCGACGAGACCGATCTGCGGGTCGGTGAAGACCACACCGAGCGGCGTCTTGCGGGTGTGGGCGAGCACGTCGGGGAACCGCGCGGCGTTGTCCCCGGCGATGCGGCCTTCGTCGGCGGCTTCGTGCAACAGCGGGCGGAAGTTCGAGACGTCGCCGGCCAGGAAGACGTTCGACGAGCCGAGCTGGCCGGTGAGCGGGTCCACCGTCGCCAGGTCGATGTCGAGGCCCAGGTCTCGGGTGTTCGGCCGGCGTCCCGCAGCGAGCAGGACCTTCTGGCAGGTCGCCTCGTGCTCGGCGCCGTCGCTACTGAAGCGCACGCAGACGCCCCCCTCCACGGCCTCGACCGAGTGCAGCTCGTAGTCCGCGTGGAAGTCCAGCTCGGCCGAGAACAGCCGGTGGGCCTCGGCCTTCACGTCCGGATCCGACAGCGGTCCGACGACGCCGCGAATGCCGACGATGGTCGTCCGCACACCCAGTCGGGACAGCGCCTGGCCGAGTTCGAGGCCGATGACCCCGGTGCCGACGACGAGGACGGACTCGGGCAGCGTGTCCAGGTCGAAGAGGCCCCCGCTGTCGATCAACACGTCGCGGCCCAACCCCCGGAACGGCGGCGGGACAAACGGGCTGGAGCCCGTCGCGATGACCGCGCTCTTGAAGTGGACCCGCGTCGCGTCCGGCGTGTCGGTGCCGACGTGGAGCGTGCCGTCGACGAAGCGTCCGCGACCGACGATCAGCCGTTCGCCCTCGAGGTGCTCGTCGATCGAGCTCTTCACGAAACCGACGAACCGGTCCCGCTCGCGCTGGACCCGCGCCATCACAGCGTGCCCATCGATGTCGACCTCGGCCACGCGCACGCCGAAGACCCCGGCCCCGTGAGCGTGGTGGGCGGCATCCGCAGCGGCGATGAGCAGCTTGCTGGGCATACACCCGACCCGCGCACAGGTCGTGCCGAAGGGCCCCGGATCGATCATCACCGCGGTCGCTCCGGCGGCCTCGGCGGCTCGGCGGGCGGTGAGTCCGGCCGTGCCGGCTCCAAGGATGGCGACATCGACGTGGCGCTCGTTCACTTCACTCTCCAGCGTCCTGGGTCAGGTATGCGAGCAGGTCACCCAGCTCGTCGTCGCTCAGCCGGTCCTTGGGAAGACGCGGCATGTCCCCATTGGGTGCGTCAACTTCCTGATCTGTGTCGACGTAGAGTGCGTCCTTCCGGATTCGCGACACCAGGGTGGCGTCGTCCAGGCTGTCCAGGCTGTAGAAGACGGCCGGTTCGCCGTGGCAGGAACCGCAGTGCCGATCGGTCAGCTCCTGACCTGCGACCGCATCACCGTAGGGCGCTGGGTTCGCCTCGAGCCACGCGTCCGCGTCCCAGCTGGTGAAGCCGTACTCCAGCGGCTGGGCCCGGTCGTCATCGGCGTCCTGGACGTCGTCGCGCTGCTGACGCATCCAGGCCTCGAGGTCCGCCGCGGACTGCGCGTCCATCTCGGAGTCCGGGTAGTACGCGACGACGCAGATCTGCCCGCCGAAGGCGCCGATCTTGTTCGAGTCCGAGTCCCACGCATCGCCCGACTTCCACGAGGCGCGGTAGGGCGCGTTCCAGACGGTGTGGGCCGCTCGGTTGTACTCGTCCGCATCGGTCGTCGGCGTGTCCGCCGGGTCGATCGAGTGGCAGTGCGAGCAGGTCAGGCCGTACGCGCTGCCGTTCCAGGTCTCCTCGAAGTAGATGGTCTCGCCGTTGACCGGGTCGCCGTCTTCCTCGGCCTCGCTGGCCAGCGGGCTGTTCCAGGTGTCCGGGTCGTAGCCGCCCGTACCGGCGTTGCAGGCGATGAGTGCGATCAGCATGAGGTCCTCCGAGCACACGGTATGCCGAGGCTCGAAGGACAGTCACAGTCCGCTCAGGAGAAGTCGGGGATCAGCACGGGGCGCCGCTTCAGCGCGTGCCGATGCAGCTCGTCGAAGGTCTCGTTGATCCGGCTCATCGGGCGCGACTCGGTGACCTCGGACAGGTCGACCGCCCCGGACAGCACCATGTCGACGACGGCCGGGTAGTGCTCGGGCAGGCAGCCCCAGGTGCCGCGCATCGTCGCGTCGAACGCCATCAGGTTCGAGAGCCGGACGGGGATCTTCTCGCGGGTGTACCCGACGACCGCCAGGTGCGCGTCGTAGCCCAGGAGCGAGAACGCCAGCGCCTGGCCAGCGGGGTGGCCGCTCGTCTCGAAGATCTTCCAGCCGGTGGTCGCGTACCCGTTCTCCTTCACCCAGCCGCGGATCTGCTTCTTGATGCCGCGCAGGTCGTCCGAGCTCGTGATCTTCAGCTCGGCCGCGTGCATCGCGGCCAGCCGCGCCTCGTCCACGTCGATGGCCACGACGTGTGCCCCCATGTGCTTGGCGATCTGCACGCCGAAGTTCCCGACGCCGCCGACACCGATGAAGATGGCGACGTCACCTTCCTCGAGGTCGGCGTTGACGATGGCCTGGTACGGCGTGGTCACCGCGTCGGCGACGACCGAGAGCGTGGCGAGCTCGATGCCCGCGCTCGCGAGCCGGGCTTCGTCCACGGCGCAAAGTCCCCTGCCCGGCACGACGACGTGCGAGGCGAAGCCGCCGTGGTCATCGTTGCCAGGGAAGAACTGGTCACCGCAGATGGCTCCCCGTCCCTTCTTGCAGGCGGCACACTCGCCACACGGGATGACCGCGGGGACCACGACCGCCTTCCCCATCCAGTCCTGGGCGTCCGGCCCGGCAGCGACGACGCGTCCGGCGATCTCGTGGCCGAGCGTGAGCGGCAGCTCGTGTCGGGTGCGGACCCCGTCGTACAGGAACCCGAGGTCGGTGTGGCAGACGCCGCAGCCAGCGACCTCGACCAGGGCCTGGTCTCCGGTGAGCGAGCTCTCGTCGAGCTCACGGCGGGCTGTGGACATGGCGAGCTTGGGCTCGGTCATCTGCCAGGACTGGATCTGCATGGGGACTCCTCGTGGAACGGATTCAGGGGCGGCGACTCGAAGCGTCGAGTCCCGCCAGGACTTCGGTGACGACATCCGCGAGCGTTCGGCCGCTGGTGTCGATGGTCAGGTCCACGTCCTCGTAGAGAGGAGCGCGCTGTCGGATCAGGGCCTGGAGCTGGTCCATCGCATCCGATCGGCCCTCCATGGGCCGGGTGTCGCCGGTCGCGAAGACGCGGTTCCAGTAGTCGAGCGCCTCGGCCTTCAGCCAGACCGACGTGCAGCCCTCGCGGATGAGCTTCCGCGCGGCCTCGGAGCCGACGACGCCGCCCGGCAGCGCGACCACACAGGGCGTCCCTTCGGCGACCAGTTCGGCGAACGCCTTGAGCTCAAGCTCCCGGTAGTAAGCCTCGCCGTGCATCGTGAAGATGTCGCCGATGCGCATCCCGGCCAGCGCCTCGATGGTCTGGTCGAGCTCGACGAACGGCAGCTGCAGCTCGCCGGCGAGCGCCTGGCCCACGGTGCTCTTCCCGGCCCCGCGGATGCCCAGCAGCGCGACGATTCGAGGCGTCTTTCGTCCGAGCGCGACCTCGAGGACGCCCAGGGCCTGACGCAGCTCCGCGTCCGAGCAGGCCGCGAGCAGGCTGTCGATCCGTGCCCTCGGCCCAGCGCCGCCCGGCTGGAGCAGAGCGGTCAGCGGCAGCTCGAGCGCATCCGCCAGCTGGGAGAGCCGCGTGATGGAGATGTTGGCCTTGCCGCTCTCGACGTCGGCCAGGAAGCGAGCGGACAGACCCGATCGCTCGGCGACGACTCGGACGGGCTGTCCGAGCTCGATGCGTCGGAGCCGCACGCGGCTGCCGATCCTCCTCGTCAGGGACTCAGGGGTGGACGCCATGTCTCGCTCCGGCGCTCGGGGTGTCGGCAGTATAATGCATAGCATAGAATCATGTTGCACTTTTCTGCATGAGCAGGGTAGATCAGGGCAGAACACTGCAGAGGAGCCCCTCGATGCCGACAGCGACGTTCACGGCCTGGCACGGACAGCCACTCGCCGAGATCCTGTTCCAGTGCCGCGAAGCCATCGACGAAGCCGACTTCTCGATGGTCGAGAGCTGGCGTGAGCAGGGCGGAAAGGTCCTGGGCCACTTCCAGGTCTACTTCCCGACCGAGATCGCTCACGCCGCCGGGATGCTCCCGCTCAAGATCGCCGGAGCCCCGGTCGAGCCGAACAACGCGGACTCGCGCTTCGGCAGCTACCTCTGCTCGATCTTGAAGACCTCGCTCGAGCTCAGCCTCTCGGGCAAGGTCGAGCTCGACCTGTTCGTGAGCCACCCCATCTGCGACGCGGCCCGCAACCTGGCCGCCATCTGGGGCCGGAACCACACCTACCCGTCCCGCATCCTGTACCTGCCGCAGAACGCGAACGGCAGCGGGACCGCTCAGTACCTGGCCGACGAGTACGGCAACCTGATCGAGGCCATCGAGGACATCACCGGCGAGGCCTTCGACAAGACGAAGCTCACCGAGTCCATCCGGCTCTACAACAAGAGCCGCGCACTGGTCCGCGACCTGTACGAGATCAAGCGCAACACGCCCTGGCTCGTCGCCGCCGAGGACGCCTACTGCCTGGTCGCCATCGGCGGTCGCATCCCCGTCGAGGAGCACATCGAGCTGCTCGAGGCCGCGCTCACCGGCATCCGTGCCAACGAGGCCAAGGCCGAGGACCGCGTCCGCGTCGTCTTCGAGGGCGCCTTCTGCGAGCAGCCGCCGCTGGACCTCATCCGGATGGTCGGGCGCTCCTGCTACATCGTCGACGACGACTTCCTGATCGGCCTGCGCTACCTCACCGAGGACGTGCCGACCGACATCGATCCCCTCCAGGCGCTCGCCGAGAGCTACCTCGACCGGTCCAGCTACTCGCCGGTCCAGCACGACAACGACAAGCCGAAGGAGCGGATGCTCCTGGCTCGAGCGAAGGCCGCCGAAGCGACCGCCGTGGTGCTGACCGCCGCCAAGATGTGCGAGCCCGGCCTCGAGGAGCAGGTCTCCTACGTGCTCGAGCTCGACAAGGAGAGCGTCCCGTACTTCCTGTCGGAGTTCGAGGAGAACATGACGAACTTCGGTTCGCTGGAGCTCCAGGTCGAGACCTTCGTTGAAAACCTCCTGTTCGGATGAGTGCCATGAATGAATCGATTGTCGGCCGCGGAAACCGAGACGGTGCGCGCCTCTTCCGAGAGTGGTTCGAAGACCTGAGCGCCGCCGCCGAGCGCGGTGAGCCGGCCGCGTATGTCTTCGTCATGGGGAGCCTCAACGAGATCCTCAAGTCGTTCGACATGCGGGTCACCTTCCCCGAGATCAACAGCCTTCAGCTGGCCGTCCGCCGGGTCGCTCACGAGTACCTGCGCGAGGCCGAGGACTACGGCTACAGCCCGGACATCTGCGGGTACGTGAAGGCCGACGTGGCGACCCAGCTGCGCAAGGGCGAGCACCCGATGGGGCGCATCCCCAAGCCGTCGCTCGCCGTCTACACCAACGCCTGCAACACGTACGTGAAGTGGGCCGAGATCTGGGAGCGCATCCACAAGATCCCGATCTTCACGGTCGACGTGCCCGGACACCGTCAGCTGGGCGTGCACACGATGCCCGGTGACCGGAGCTTCGAGAACGACCGCAAGTACGTCGAGAGCCAGATCCGCGAGTTCATCGGGCTCTGCGAGCAGGTCAGCGGTCGTAAGTTCGACATCGACAAGCTGCGCGAGACCATGACGCACGCCAACACCATGAGCCGGTGCTGGAAGCGGGTCCTCGAGCTGAACGCCTCGACACCGGGCGGGTTCAACGCGCTGACCGACGGCACCATCTACCTGGGCGTCGCCAACGGCCTGCGCGGCACCCCCGAAGGCGCGAGGTACTTCGAGGACCTGGTCGAGGAGATGGAGTACAAGGCGGCCAATCGCATCGGCACCGCCGTCGAGGAGAAGCACCGCCTCGCCTTCGTCGGGGTCCCCTGCTACCCGAGCTTCCGCCGCTTCAACGAGCTGTTCAGCGACTGGGGCGGGGTCTTCGTGAACTCGACGTATCTGTGGTTCGCCTCGGGCGGAACCAACTGCGGGTACGAGTACGACCTGAAGGACCCGGTCGCCTCGCTGAGCGAAGGCTTCCTGCTGACCGTTCGCGATGCGATGGACAGCATGTTCGACCAGACGACCATGATCCGCGACTCCATCGAGCGCTTCGGCGTCGAGGGCGTCGTCTACCACCCCATCAAGAGCTGCCGAACGGTCTCGACCGGCCTGGCGGACAGCCGCCGCGCCTTGATGGAGGAGACCGGCATCCCCTCGCTCTTCATCGAGAGCGACATGATGGACCGCCGGGTGGTCTCCGAGGCCCAGCTCAAGAACCGCATCGATGCATTCTTCGAAGGGCTCAACACGCGCAAGCTCAAGACGGGCACGCCGCCCGCCACGCAGCCCGCATTGGGAGGTGCCTGATGGCATACGCAGCCGGAGTGGACGTCGGTTCCACCCAGACCAAGGCCGTCGTGATCGACGAGGACGGCGCCATCATCGGGCGCGCGCTGGTGGACACCGGCGCCAACGTCATCCAGGCCGCACAGGACGCCTTCGACAAGGCCCTGCGCGAGCGCGGGCTCTCCGAGCAGGAGGTCGAGTACGTCATCGGCACCGGCTACGGCCGCTACCGGGTGACCTTCGGCAACGACCAGGTCACCGAGATCAGCTGCCACGCCCGCGGCGCCGTCCACCTGTTCCCGAAGACCCGCACGGTCGTCGACATGGGTGGCCAGGACACCAAGGCCATCCTGGTCAGCGAGACCGGCGAGATCGTCGACTTCTGCATGAACGACAAGTGCGCAGCGGGGACCGGCCGGTTCCTGGGCGCCGCCTCCGCCGCGCTCGACATCCCGCTGTCGGACCTGGGCGACGTCGCGCTGAAGTCCAGCCACCCCGTCAAGATCAGCACCACGTGCACGGTGTTCGCCGAGTCCGAGGTCCTGTCCTGGCTCGGCAAGGGCAAGAAGATTGAGGACATCCTGTGGGGCGTCCACAAGTCCATCGCGGTCCGAAGCAGCGGCCTGATGCGACGCGTCGGCGTCGAGGACGAGGTCACCTTCACGGGCGGCGTGTCCCGCAACACGGCGATGGTCGAGGCGCTCGAGCAGCGCGTCGGCGTGAAGCTGAACGTGAGCGACGACTGCCAGTACATCGGTGCCCTGGGTGCCGCGCTCTTCGCCATGGACCGCATCCGCGCGGGCCGAACCAGCAAGGAGGCCTCATGAGCCGCATCACCGCCGGTGTCGACCTCGGTTCCACCTACTGCAAGGTCGTGCTCCAGGACGACGACGGCAAGATCCTCGCTCGCGCGATGAACCCGACCGGGTTCCGCCTGACCGAGATCGCTCGGGCCACGTACGAGACCTGTCTGAGCGACGCGGGACTGGACGAGACCGACGTCTCCTACGTCGTCGCCACCGGGGTCGGACGGCATCAGGTCGACTTCAAGGACATCGCCGTGACGGAGCTCACGGCGGCGGCCCGGGGAGCGACGTACTTCTTCCCCGAGACGCGCTCGGTGCTCGACATCGGCGGCCAGACCATGAAGGCCAGCCGCCTGGACGACTCCAGCAAGGTCCTGGCCTTCCGTCTGAACGACAAGTGTGCGGCCGGCACCGGCGCCTTCCTCGAGAAGACGGCTCGGTACATGGGCTACACGGTGCAGGAGATCAGCGCGGTCATGGAGACCTCGCGCAACGCGGTCCCGATCTCCGGGGTCTGCGCGGTCTTCGCCGAGTCCGAGGTCATCAACCACCTGTCCCTGGGCACCCCTCCGGGCGACATCATGCAGGGCGCCATCGAGTCGCTCACGACCCGCACGGTCCAGCTGATGAAGCGCGTGAAGGCCCAGCCCGAGTACACGCTCGTCGGCGGAATCCTGCGCTTCGGCAGCATGGCCCGCACGGTCGAGAAGAGCCTTGGCCACCCGGTCAACGTGCCGCCCGAGGACTACTGCCAGTACGTCTCGGCGCTCGGCGGAGCCATCCTCGGCCACATGCGGCTCGAGAAGATGTCCACCGTGAAGCCCGTCACTGAGGCGCGGGTGTGACACGCGGCGTCCTCACGTCCGAGGTGCTGGTCGCCGAAGGCTGGCAGCGTCGGTTCCTGGCCGACGAGTCTCGCGCCCGCGAGGCCCAGGAGATGTACTCGTCGTCCGGCTTCGAGGTGCACCTTCAGCGCCTGATGCCAGACGACTTCGGCGAGAAGTGCCAGGACTGCGCCGCTTCGGTCTGCACCTCGTACGTCGTCGTCTACACCCGCAAGCCGGAGCCCCACATGATCTCGGTCACCCGTCACGACTCGGGCGTCGTCCACGTCACGCTCGACCAGCCGAAGGCCAACATCCTGGACGCCGCGATGATCGGCGCGATCCGAGGTCTTCTCGCGGAGATCCAGCCCTCGGATCGACTGCTGGTCTTCGAAGGAAGCGGCGACCACTTCTGCTTCGGCGCGAGCGTCGAGGAGCACCAGAAGGAACAGGCCGGAGCCATGCTCGAGGCCTTCCACGGGATGTTCCGTGACCTGGGCGTGTTGGGCATCCCGACCTGCGCGGTCGTTCGCGGCCAGTGCCTGGGCGGCGGGCTCGAGCTCGCCTCGTGGTGCACGTGGATCGTGTGCACGCCCGAGGCCCGACTGGGGCAGCCCGAGATCCAGCTGGCGGTCTTCCCGCCGATGGCCTCGCTGCTGCTGCCTTGGCGCTGTGGCGGTGCCGCCGCGCTGGACCTGTGCGTCTCGGGACGCTCGTGGACGGCCGAGGAAGCGCTCAATCGAGGGCTGGCCTCCGCCGTCGTCGAGGACCCCACCGCCTGGTGGCAGGAGCTGGTCGCCAAGCGGCTGTCCCGCACCTCGGCGTCGTCGCTCCGGTTCGCCGAGAAGGCGGCCCGAGCGAGCCTGCTCAACGCCTTGCGGGACGAGCTCCCCGAGCTCGAGCGCCTGTACCTGAACGAGCTGATGGGAACCGCTGACGCGAACGAGGGCATCACCGCCTTCCTCGAGAAGCGGCGCCCGGCGTTCACCAACTGCTGACTGTTTGGAGCCTGATATGTCTGCCGTCGACTGCCTCTACCCGCTGCTGCTGAAGGAATGGAAGGAGAGCTGGGTCCAGTCCACCAACTCACCGGGCGAGCTGAAGTGCCAGGTCGAAGCGGCCTGGGGCGAGGGCTACGAGGACGGCGATGCGTTGATCGCCGCGATGGATGCCGCCGGTGTCCAGACCATCCTCGCGACCGATCTGCTGGCCTGGTCCTACAAGCGCCAGACCCGCTTCGCGCTGGACATGACCAGCAAGATCGCGGACCTGACCAAGCGGTACCCGGGTCGGGTCTACGGGCTCTGTGACTACGACCCCTTCCAGATCCGCAAGTCGCTCGAGAAGCTCGAGACGGACGTCAAGGTCCACGGCTACAAGGGCGTCTACATCCACATCTACGGCTACGACATCGGCCTGGACCACCGGAAGATGTACCCGCTGTACGCCAAGTGCGAAGAGCTCGGTGTGCCCGTCTCGATGCAGACCGGACACGTGCTCGAGGCCATGCCCAGCGAGCACGGCCGGCCGATGCAGCTGGACCGCATCGCCTGCGACTTCCCGGACCTCGTCCTGATCGGGACCCACACCGGGTACCCCTGGGTCGACGAGATGCTGGCCGTCGCGACCAAGTGGCCGAATGTCTACGTGAACATCGCGGCGTGGATGCCGAAGTACTTCGGGCCGAACCTGGTCCGATTCTGCCGCGGGCGGTCCTCGCACAAGAAGGTCCTGTTCGGGACGAATGGGCTCGACTGGGCGCGGTACCTCCGCGAGTTCGGCGAGCTGGGCATCCCCGAGGAGCGGGCCAACGCCATCCTGGTCGACAACCCGCGGCGGGTGCACAAGCTGGACTAGTTGGGGCCGAACTGCGGGATCTGGGCAGTTGGCACCCAACTGCGCGGTGGGTGCGCACAACTCGCCGGCTGACCGTCAGCCTCGGACTTCTGCGTCGCTGAGTGCGCACAACTCGCCGGCTGACCGTCAGCCTCGGACTTGTGCGTCCTTCAGCCCTCGCGCGCGTCCAACCACCGCTGCTCCAGGCTCTGACCGCGCCGGATCTCCTGCACGCCGACCCCAGCATCCAGCAGCACCCGGAGCACCTTGGCGTTCAGCTCGTGCACCGGCGTCCCGGGCTGCCCGGTCACGACCAGTCCGTCGTCGCTCACCGCCAGCACGGCCTCGGGCACGGCCCGCTGGATCGCCTCGATAGGGGCGTTTCCGGCGAGCACGAACTCGACCCGCTCGCCGACCTTGGTGATCTCCTCCATGGTCCCGGAGAGCACGCAGCGACCCTGCTCCATCATCACGACGTAGTCGCATGTGGCCTCGAGCTCGCTGAGCACATGCGAGCTGATGATCAGCGTGCGCTTTCCTCGCTGCTCGCGGAACAGGTCGCGCAGCCGAATCACCTGTGCGGGGTCGAGCCCGCTCGTCGGCTCGTCCAGAAGAACCAGCTCGGGGGAGCCGAGGAAGGCCTGGGCGACGGCGACCCGCCGCCGCATCCCATGGGACAGCTGCTTGATTCGCATCCCGGCCCGGTCGCTGAGGTCGACCAGCTCGAGGCACCGGTCGGCGTCCTGGCGTGCTTCGGTCCGACCCGCCCCTTGAAGCCTGGCGTAGAAGACGAGCAGGTCGCGCACCGATGTGTGCGGGTTCAGCTCGCAGTCCTGAGGCAGCAGCGTGACCCGACCGCGGTGCACGGCCGCGTCGAAGGGCCCAGCGCCCAGCAGGGAGACCTCGCCCGAGTCCTGGCCCAGGACCCCGCCCACGATGCCGAACGTCGTGGTCTTGCCGGCCCCGATCGGACCGACGAGGCCGCCCACGACGCCACGCGCGATCTCGCTGTCCAGCCCGCGCAGGGCCTGGATCTTCCCGTACGCCTTGGTGACACCGGAGATTCGGAGTGCGGGGCTCACACGTCCCTCCGGGACAGGCGCCAGTGACCGGCGACGAAGAAGGCGATCCCGAGCCCGAACAGCATGATCATGGCCGGCCCCCGGTCGAACAGGTCCGGTCGCCACAGGTCGACCTTGTGGGTGTTCGGGAACAGCGGCGCGATGGTCGTGACCCAGCCGGGGACGTACTCGACGATGCGGTCCCACATCAGCATGCGTCCCCCGACGCCGAACCCGATGAGGGCCAACAGGCCGAGCGCTCGGCTGCCGTTCACGCTGGACGTCAGCTGCGACACCCCCAGCGCCAGGCCCAGGAACGCGAAGCCGTAGACCACCGCTCGCAAGCCGAACCGGAACAGCCAGAGCGCCGTCCCCGGCCCGTCGAAGCTCCCGAGCATGAAGTACGCGACCACCCAGACCCCGATGGCTCCAGCGAAGACCATGATGGCCATGAGCATCGACTGGCCGCCCAGCTTGCCGACGGCCCAGGCCATCCGACTCGTCCGGAACATGGCGTACCGGGCCGATCCGCTCGCCAGCTCCTGGCTGATCGCGTCACTGCTCGTGATCACGACGAGCACCGGCAGCGCGAAGAAGATGAGCCACGAGTAGAAGAGCGCGATGGGCGGCAGGCTGACGAGCTCGGCCGCCAGCTCCTCGTCCTTGAGCAGGTGGCCGACGATCTCGAGGAACTCCTCGCTCTCCATCAGTGTGGTCGTCATCGTGCCCGGCTTGTCCGTCGCGGCCACGGCGAGCGTGTCGGCGAGCGTCGTCTCGATCTCCTGGAGCACCTCGATGAACCCGGCGGTCATCACCACGGCGCCGAGCAGGTGCAGCACCAGCAGCGCCATGAACTTCCGCGAGCGGATGCTCTCGAAGACGTCGAACCACGCGACGAGCGCGGCGTCGCGGAAGGCGTTCAAGCTCAGTTGCCCGGGCCGGTGGCCGGACCTCCGCCCATGCCGCCACCAGCTCCCGAGCCGGGGCCGACGCCCGCGTCCTGCATCTCCTCGAACGCGGACCGGAACTCCTCCAGGTCGATGTGGTTCCAGACCTCGCTGGCCTCGGGGTCGACCTCTTCACCCGACTCGGCGACCACCGCGTCCATCTCGGTCTGGGCGTCGTAGAGCACGCCGGTGACCTCGTGCGAGACGCCCAGCACGTCGGCGGCTTCGGGCTCGGTGTCCGAGAGCATCAGGTCGAGGACGTCCTCGCCGAGGTACGCCAGCTCACCGTTCATCCGGTCGACAATGTCGTCGACGTGGTCCATCTGCTCGTCGCTGAGGTCCCCCTGCTGCTGGAGCGCGGCTCGCGACTGCTCGGACCGGATGCGCTGGGCGTCGACGGCCAGGTCGAAGCGCTCCTCGGGCGGCAGATCGGCGCCCGGGCCACCCCCGCCCTCCTCGCCGTCGACGATGACGATCTCCGCTCCGCCGTTGTCGGACTTCTTCCCGAACCGGCGCTCGTTCGGCTCTTCGGCGTCGTCGCTCGAGGGAGTCGAGAAGGCCTGGCTCATGCCCGGGAGGAACATGCTGCCCCCGCTCTTCCTCAGGGCCTTGCGCTCGGCCTCGTCGGCGCGCTCGTTCGCGGCCATCAGGTCCGAGCGCACGTCGCTCAGCTCGCTGCGCGGCCCGATCCCGCCGAGAAGAAAGCCCAGCACCACACCGACGACGACGAATCCGATCTGCTTCATGCCCAGATGCCTAAGCGCGGTCGGATGAGACGTCACGGCTCGCTAACGATCCTTCATGACACTCGACCCCAAGGTGCAGCAGGTCCTCGACAAATACACGGACGACTACGACATCGTCAGTCGCCTGAAGAAGCTGATGAGCGAGGAGGAGGTCGGCGCGTTGCTGTGGCGGCTCGACGCGGCCGGGTCGCTGGACTGCTCGACGGGCAACTGGTTCTGGTCGACGATGGACGACGCCCCGCAAGGCAGCTGAGACGGGCCGTCCCTGGCCGATCTCCTGGAGCGGATCAGCAGTCAGCCCAACATGGCGGGCCTGATCGGAGGCTTCGGAGACCAGAGCGGCTGGAACGTCTACTTCACCAAGATGGTGAAGGGCTGCGCCGACCGAGCGGCGCTGGTCGACCTCCACGCCCGCGTGGCGGTCCCGATGCGGTACTGGCTCGGGTACCACCTGGTCGCCCTGGGCGAGCTGACCACCGACAGTCTGGACCCGGGGGCGCTCGAGGCGGTGTGCCAGCACGAAGCCGACGGCACGAACTGGCACGTGAACCACGTCTTCGAGGTCTTCGGCGACGCCGCCGGGCCCGCGCTGGCCTAGGCAGCCGCCCACCCGGAGATCAGCATCTGGAGCGCGGATGTCGTCGCCCGCTGCATGCCACACGCGACCGTCGACCAGCTGGCTCTCATCGTCCTCAACGCCGACTACGGCAGCACCGTCCGTGACATGGCTGAGCTGCTCCCGGCGACCGACGAGCTCGCCGACGCCATCCTGCGAGCGGACCGAGCCGGTGCCTGTCGCCACGGCGAACACATGGCCGTCATCCTGCTCGGGCGGGCCGGTCGGCTGGCCGAGGCCCCCGAGATCGTCGCGGCCACCCTCGCGAAGCAGACCGACAAGGAGTTCGTCCAGGTCTACGCTCCCGAGCTGGCCCGGATGCCCGGCATCGACGAGCTGCTGGCCCCGATGTTCGACGTCAAGATCTGGAACCGGGCCCGGTGGAGCCTGATCCCGGCCTGCGGCGGGCCGAAGACCCTGGCGCGGGCCTGCTCCGAGATCAACAAGTGGCCCCGCGGCGAGCCGTATGAGCGGGACCACGCGCTGAAGGCCTTCCGGGCGCTGCCCGAGTCCGCGGCGGCACCGCTCCTGAAGGCGTGGGTACCGAAGAAGCCCCAGCGCGACATCCTGGTGGTCGGCATGGCCGCGACCGGCTCGCCGCTGGTCGCCGACAAGCTCATCGAGTGCCTGGCCGACAGCTCGAGCAAGGTGGTCGACGCCGCCGTCGAGGGACTCATCGAGGTCGGCGACGCCTCGAAGGTCGAGCCGCTCCTGACCGCCCGCAAGAAGGCGTTCCGAGTGGGTGCGGCGCGCGTCATGGAGAAGCTGTCGCCCAGCGGGGAGAAGGCTCGCTCGACCCAGGACATCCTGACCGATCTGGGCCTGCCGATCGCCCGGCGATGGATCTCGAGCGGGGTCTGGGAGACCTTCGAGGCCGGCCTGACCGACGCGAACCTGGACGACGTCGAGCTGGTGCTGACCGACAAGAGCGTGCCCCGGCTCCCCGCGCTCTGGCGCTGGTACGCCGGCCGGAAGGACCCCCGCGTCACGCCGTTCTGCGTGAAGCAGGCGAGCCACTCGAACGCCCAGGTGTCGGACTCGGCGCTGCACGCGCTCCACAACCGCGGCGAGCGCGACGAGCTGGTCGCGCTGCTCGGCTCGAAGAAGGGCGGCGTGCGGGCCGAGGTCACGCGCATCCTCAGCGAGCACCCCTCGGCCGAGCTCGCCGAGCTGATGACGAGAGCGCTCGCGAAGGAGAAGAGCAAGGCCACCCGAGCGGTCATGGAGGCCACACTCGAGGCCTGCCTCGCCGCGTCCGAGGTCCCGATCGACGAGCTCCCCCTCGATGCGACGGGCCGGGCAGAGCTGGGAGCGCGCTTCGCTCGCCGGCCCAGCGGGGACGCCGACGGGCTGGCGCTCGCCTGGTCCGACGGGCGCGCGCTCACCCCGGCCGAGCTGGGCGGGCTGCTGACGGCGCTCGAAGACGACGCGGGCCTCCTCGCCATCCGGCCGAACCTGGATCTGGAGAGCGCCGGGGACCTGTGGCAGGCGCTGCGCGAGAAGCACGCGCACACCAGGGAGGGCCGGTACGGCTGGGTCATCCGGGGTGCTCTGCCCGTGCTCGCCCGAGACCGGGACCTTGCGGATCTGGGCCGCGACCTGGACGAGCGAGCCCGCGGCGGCGACCACATGGCGGCGTTCGCCATCCTGGAGTCGATGGCCGCGCACGCCTCGTCCGCGGGCCTGCAGAGGGTCGACCACTGGGCGCGACGCGCTCGCAGCAACGGCCTGCGCGAGCGCTCGGGGCTGGCGCTGAAGCGGGCGGCTCGGCGGCTTGGCATCACGCCGGACGAGATCGGCGAGCGGGTGCTCCAGGACTTCGGCCTCGATGGCTGTGGAGCCCGGCCCTGGCCGCACGCCGACCGCGAGTACGGGGTCCGTCTGGGCGCGGACCTCACCCCGGTCCTGTCGCTCGACGGCGTCGTGAAGAAGTCGCTGGCCGGTGCGCGGACCGCGGATGACCCCGCCGTCATCAAGACGAGCAAGGCGGAGTTCTCGGCGCTGAAGAAGCAGCTTCGAACGGCGGTGAAGGCCGCGGTCGAGCGCCTCGAGGCGGCGATGGTCTCCGGGCGCCAGTGGTCGATCGACTCGTGGAGGACGACGTACGGGGCCAACCCGGTGCTCTCGCGCCTGGCCCAGCAGTTGATCTGGTGGGACTTCGCGACCTCGACCGCGTTCCGCGTGGCCGAGGACGGCTCGTTCGCCGACCGACAGGATGACGAGGTGACGGTGGCGGGCCCCATCGGGCTCGCCCATCCGCTGCGCATGGACGACGCCGCGGCGTGGGCCGAAGTGCTCGAGGACTACGAGCTCATCCCGCCGTTCGCGAAGCTCGAGCGCTCGACGACGCTGCCGATCGGCGAGGAGCCGACGGACCGGAACGTGACCCGCTGGCTGACGCGGTCGGTGTCGAGCGGGGCCGTCCGGGGGGTCATGGCGCGGGGGCGGTGGGTTCGCGGCTCGCCCCAGGACGGAGGCGCGGTGCTGTGGATGACCAAGGCGTTCCCGGCGGCGGGCGTCACGGCCGTGCTCGAGTTCAGCCCCGGCCTGGGCATGGGGTACGACTACGAGGAGAACCAGGAGCTCGACGAGCTGACGTTCATCGCGGGCGTCCACTCGGACCGGCCCCACCCGATGACCGGGCTCTTGAA
Organism: Pseudomonadota bacterium; assembly: GCA_024228935.1. Taxonomy (GTDB): domain Bacteria; phylum Myxococcota_A; class UBA796; order UBA796; family CAJQPC01; genus JAAESX01. Next base: position 18,047 of record JAAESX010000179.1, on the reverse strand, counting down.
CCAGGACGTCGACGCGGTGGTGTTCAGCGAGGTCGTGGGCTCGATCGACGCGTTGTTCGCCGACTGAGTGAGCCACGGGCGCTAGCTGTGCCCGTGCATCCGCCCGGGAAGAGCGGCGTCCTCGACCTGCACCGTCGCGTGCCAGATCCCGTGCTTCGTCGCGAGCATGTCCAGCGCTGCGGCGTGGACGTCCTGCGGCTCGGCCTCGGCGTCCAGCACCAGGTGCACGCTCAGGATGGGCAGCCGGCCGTCGAGCGTCCAGATGTGGAAGTCGTGCAGCGAGGACACGCCGCCGAGCTCGTGCAGGCTCTCCCGCACCGCCGGGACGTCCGTGCCCGACGGGGCGAACTGCAGCAGGATGCGCCCTGAGTCGTTCAGGAGTCGCCAGGTCGCGAACAGCACCAGGCCGGCGATCAGCAAGGAGACCAGCGGGTCGGCGAGCGGCATGTCCTTCATCACGAGCAGGCCCGCGGCGATGGCGCCGACCGACCCGAGCGCGTCTGCGAGCATGTGGATCAGCGCCCCGCGGACATTCAGCGAGCCGTCGTCGCTCTTCCACAAGGCCGCCGCGCTGCCCAGGTTGATGAGCAGGCCGACGATGCCGATGACCAGGATGGGGAGTCCCATCGGCTCGGGCACGCCGCTGACGATGCGCTCCATCGCCTCGACGAGGATCCACCCGCTGGCGAGCACGAGCAGGATGCCGTTCACGAAGGCACCCAGGACTTCGACACGCCGGAAGCCGAACGTCTGCGTCACGCCGCCGACGCGATCCGCGATGTGGGCGGCCGCGTACGCGAGCACCAGGCCGCCGACGTCGCCGAGCATGTGGGCCGCGTCGGACAAGAGCGCGAGCGAGCCGCTCAGCCAGCCGCCGACAGCCTCGACGACCAGGAAGATCCCGTTGAGCACGAGCGCCACACCCAGCGCACGCTTGGCGGCTCCACCGTGACCATGACCATGACCGTGGTCGTGATCGAGCGGGCTCGGAGCGGCGCCAGAGGGCTCGTGATCATGGCTGTGTGCGTGCACACCGCACCCTCACACGAAAGAAAAGCGCAGTCAAATCAGGTACTTGATACTGAAAATCAGTATCAGGAGTCAGACGGTCACGCCCCGCTTGGCGAACCGTGGACGGATCACCTCATCGATGCACTGGCGCGTGATCTCGCCGTACCGGACCGGCGGCATGAGTCCCCACTCGGGTCCCTGGTCCACCGTGGTCGACCCGTAGCCGTCGTAGGCGTCCGCGATCCGACGCACGAACTCGGGGGCTCGCTGCTGCAGCCAGACAACCCCGTCGGGCAACCGCTCGAGCAACTCGTCGAGCAGGGTCCAGCCGAACGCTCGATGGGTCGCCTCGTCTCGAACGATGCGGTCGAGCGCCTCGATGGCCGGAGCCTCGGTGGCGTCCTCGCGCAAGGCCAGGAACAGCGGGACGGCGACGGTCTCGCCGCAACAGAAGACGTCTGCGGCGACGGACAGCGCTCGGTACTCGAGCGGCGCCTCCACATCGTGCGGGAGGAACAGCGTGTCGCGAGCCAGCGGCAGGGCGGCGGGGTCTCCGCCGGCTGCCAGGAACGCCTCGCGGGAGAGCTCGGCGTGCGCGACCTCGTCCATCACGATGCGGTGGCAGACGTCCAGGGTGTCCGGGCTGACCGCGATGACCAGCAGCCAGTGCTGCAGCTCGGCGGTGAGGCAGGCGGAGCGGTACTCGGCGAGCGTGCGCTGGGCCCAGACCTTCTGGATGTGCCTCACGCCTCATCTTCCTCCTTGGGCTCGCATCCGGTGTCGCTGGGCTCCTCGCCCGAGTCGCAGTCGTCGCCCGAGTCGGCCGGCGGGTTGGTGACGGCCGAGTCGTTCGAGTCGAACGGCGGGTTCGTGGTGCCGATGCAGCCGGCGAGCAGGCCGATGCTGGCAGCGGTGACGATGAAAGGGGCGCGGCGTCGCGCGCATGGGCATGGCTCCTGGGCTGCCGAAGCATAGGGCAAGTGTCGTGCCACCGAGTGATTCCAGACCGTTGGAGACGAGCGCGACCGCGACCGCGACACGGGCGCCGCGACTCGAAACCGCGACGAACTCGACACCACCCGATCCTTGGGTGACGACATAGGAGGAGAACCATGGCCGACCTCTACGACGACCCGAAGCAGTGGGCGAAGCTCGCCGCGAAGCTCAGCTCAGAACAGCCCACCAAGCGGCCGAAGACCGACGACTTCGCCAACATGTGGGACGACGACGAGCCCACGGGCGTCATCGGCGGGCTCACGGAGGCTCGACCGAAGGGCAGCTCCGAGGGTGGGCCCATCACCCCGATGCCGGGCACCATCGCTGCGCACCTCTTCGACGAGGTCACCAACGCAGCCCACGGGATCGGGCCCCAGCGGCTGTTGTTCCGGATGGGTCGCGGGCGGAAGAACGACCTGCAGCTGGCGCTCGACGGCGAGGCCAGCCGCGAGCACGCGCAGATCACCCGCAAGGGCGACATGTTCTACGTCGAGGACCTGGGCAGCACGAACGGCACCCTGGTCGACGGAGAGCTGGTCGAGCGGGCGCGCCTGCATGGCGGTGAGGAGCTCCAGATCGGGCTGACGAAGCTGCGGTTCGTACTGCTCTGAGGTCAGGCGCTGGGTGCGCACAACTCCCAGGCTGACCGTCACCCTCGGACTTCTGCGTCAACCAGACTACGAGCCCGTGATCGAAGCCAGCGCCGCCAGGAACCCCGGATCCTGCGGGTCGAACGCGTCCTCCTGCCACCACAGCAGCTCCTCGTCAGCCGAGTACACGTAGATGCCCGGGATGGCGACCGTGTTCATCGTCCTGGCCACACCGATGTCGTGCGCCACCGGAGCCGTCAGTCCGATGAGCTCGACCATCTTGTCCACGTTGGCCCGCTTGTTCGGGTAGTCGACGCTCACCGTGACGATCGGCGCGCCGTCCTCGTAGAGCGCCTGGATGTGCGGCAGCTCCTTGCGACACGGCGGACACCAGCTCGCCCACAGCGCCAGGACGACGCCGTCCTCGGGCAGCGGGATCGGCTCGCCCGACAGCGAGACGAGCTCCAGCACAGGCAGCTCGACGGGCACATGACCGGGCGCCATGGGGACCACCTCAGCCGCCTCGTGGACCGGCTCAGAAACCGCCTCGACGACGGGTTCCGAGGCCGGCTCGACCGCCACGACGGGGCTCGGCGTGGCACAGGCGAGGATCCAGACGAGCACACACGCTCCAGAAAACAGTTCTTTGCAATCCTGACGGACCACAGGTATATCGCCGGTGATGTCCAACCACTCCAACAGCGCACCGCGTACCGAGGCTTGCCTCTGTTGTTGCTGTTGTTGTCAGGGCCCTGCTCTGCCGGACGCGCTTTTGTAGTTCCTTCTCCCCCGAGAGGAATCCACGAGACCCGCCCGGCCCTGCCGAGGCGGGTTTTTTCGTTTTTGCGAGGAAACGCCCATGACCCCGACCGTCCACATCCTGTTCGAGAACGCTGCCTGGCTCGCTCCCTTGGAGAAGGCCCTGTCCGACCGGAACATCCCGTACGAGCTGCACTTCCTCGAGGGCGGCACGCTGGACCTGTCCGCCGAGCCCCCCGAGGGCATCTACATCAACCGCATGAGCCCCAGCAGCCACACCCGTGGCCACCAGGGCGGTGTGCAGCACGTCCGCGACCTGCTCGTCTGGCTCGAGGCCCACGGCCGCCGCGTCATCAACGGCAGCGCCGCGTTCGAGCTCGAGCTCAGCAAGGTGCGCCAGGATCTGGCTCTCCGCCACTTCGGCATCCGGACCCCGCGCACCATCGCGGTCGCCGGAACCGAGGGCTTGAAGGAGGCGGCCCGCCGCATGGAGCTGCCCTTCATCACGAAGCACAACCAGGGCGGCAAGGGCCTGGGCGTGAAGCTGTTCCGGGATCTGCAGGCCTTCGACGCCTACGTGGACGGCCCCGACTTCATCGAGGATCCGGGCGGCGTCACCCTGCTCCAGCAGTACATCAAGCCCGCGAACGAGAACATCACGCGGGTCGAGCTGGTCGACGGCGCCTTCGTCTACGCCATGCACTCCAGCACCGCCGACGGCTTCGAGCTGTGCCCGGCCGTGGAGTGCTCGGCCGACGACGCCTTCTGCCCGGTGGGCGACAGCGGCAAGTTCAAGGTGGCCGACGACTTCACGGCCGACGACGAGCTCGTCGCCAAGTACGCCGAGGTCATGGCGGCGTACGGAATCGACGTCGCCGGCATCGAGTTCGTGCTCGGAGAGGACGGCCTCCGCTACACCTACGACATCAACGGCACGACGAACTACAACCTGGACGTCGAGGCCGAGTCGGGCGTCGAGGGCATGGCCTACATCGCGGCGCTGGTCGAGCGCATCGCCAACCCGGAGCTCTCGCTCTCGGCCAAGTAGAGTGCGCGCATGAGCGCCACGACCATGCTGCTCCTCATGCTCGCCTCGATCCCGGCCGAAGCCGGCTGAGGCTTGTGAGCGGACAGCAGCCTGCCGGTCGGCAGGTCCGAATACGACGGAGGAATGGAGCCCGGGCAAGCCGCGGTTCGCGTGGGCGTGCTCGTGGCGGACTCGGCGACGGGGCTCCAGGAACAGATGGCGCTCGGCGTCGAGGTCCCGTGGTCGGACCGCTGGTCGGTCGTCGCCCAGGGCGCGGTGCTCTACAACACCGGCTTCATGACGCGGGACTCGTCGCTCGGCGCCGCTGTCCACCGGCAGCGTCGACCCGCAGCTCTCGATCGATCTGGTCGCCGGCTCGACGTGGGTCCTGGCCAGCTCGGCCAAGGTCCGGGTCCCGCTATACGACGGCTTCGACGGCCGCCGCCAGGGCCTGTACGGCTACATCGACGTGCGCGCAGCACGACGCCTGGGCGCCCCGGTCATCCCATACGCGGGGATCTCGGGCGCGGCGGCCACACAGGTCGACGCGTTCACCGAGCTGGCCGCCCTCGCTGGCGCCGTCTGGGCACCGAACGAGAGATGGGCGCTGGACGCGAACGCGCGAGTCCCCTGGCAGTCTCACTACACGTGGGCTGCCGGGGTCAGCGTGTCACGGGTGGTCGGCGCAGCGAGCGACGACCACGCACATGACTGAGGGCTACTCGGCCGGCTTGAACGTCCGGATGTAGGCGACGACGTCGTCGATCTGCTCGTCGGTCATCGTGCCGCCGAAGGCCGCCATGAGCGGGGACTTGCCGACCGCAGCGCCGCCTTCCTTGATGGCCTTGGCCAGCTCGGCGTCGGTGCGACCGTCCTGGAACTCCTTGCTGGTGAAGTCAGCGGGCTTCGGGGTCAGCGCACCACCGACCGGACCGGCGCCATCGCCCTTGTCACCGTGGCACGCGGCGCACGAGGTGGTGTAGGGCGTTTTGCCGGCGTCGGCGTCGGCAGCGAAAGAGAGGGAAACGAGCAGCGAGAACATGTAGGACCTCCAGGGACGTGCTTTTATCGGCCGCGAACCCGCTCGGCGACGGGGTTATTCCGCACAACGCGCGCTGCGCCCTCGCGAGGCCCCACCCCGTCGGGCCTCCTGCGTCTGGAGGACACGATGATCTGGCTCCTGGCCTGCTCTGGTCAGCTCACGGAAGACCAGCTGAAGGACCCGCAGGTCTGCGCCGACTGCCACCCCGCCCACGTCGAGCAGTGGACGGGCTCCATGCATGCCTACGCCGCCGAGGACCCCGTCTTCCTGGCGATGAACGCCCGAGGCCAGGAGGAGACCGACGGCGCCCTGGGCGACTTCTGCGTGCAGTGCCACGCGCCCCTGGCCGTCATGTCGGGCGCGACCACCGACGGACTGAACCTCGACGACGTGCCCGAGAACGAGAAGGGCGTCACCTGCTACTTCTGCCACATGGTCGAGGACGTCACCGACGACCACAACAACCCGCTCGTCCTCGCCGCCGACACGGTCATGCGCGGCGGCATCGCGAACCCAATGGACACCAGCGCCCACGACTCGCTGGGCTCGGGTCTCCACAACCGCAACAACGCCGACAGCGCGTCCATGTGCGGCAGCTGCCACGACATCGTGACCCCCGCCGGAGTGCACCTGGAGCGCACCTTCGCCGAGTGGAAGGACAGCCAGTACAACGCCGACTTCTCCGGGCTGCTGCAGACCTGCGGGAGCTGCCACATGCAGGGCTACGACGGCGCCGCCTCGACCGAGCCGGACAGCCCCGAGCGACGCGTTCACGACCACTCGATGGTCGGCGTCGACGTGGCCCTGACCGAGTTCGACAACATCGAGGAGCAGACCGCGGCCGTCCAGAAGGCCCTCGACACGACGCTCCTCGCCTCGCTCGACGTGGTCGACAACGGCGCCAGCGCGGTCATCGAGCTCACGCTGGAGAACACCGCCGCGGGCCACGCGTTCCCCAGCGGCGCCACCCAGGACCGGCGAGCCTGGGTCGAGGTGAAGGCCTGGCGCGACGACGAGCTGGTCTTCGAGGACGACACCTGGTGGTTCGGCGAGCGGATGCTCGACGCCGATGGCGAGGAGGTCCACATGTTCTGGGAGGCCGCGTCCACCGAGGGCGAGCTGCTGTACCCGCCAACGTCGCTGACCGACGAGAGCAACCACGCCGTGAACACCTACCTCATCGACGGCGGGCTGCCGGACCGGGTCGAGGCGCTCGTGAAGATCCGGCCGATGCACGCCGAGGTCCTGGACGACCTGGTCGCGTCCGGCCACCTGGACCCATCGATTCCCGAGGCGATGCCCACGTTCGAGCTCGCCAGCTCGAAGGTCAGCTGGTCCGTCGACGACTGAGCAGCAGCAGCGGCAGCAACAACAGCGCCGCGCTCCCCTCGCCTGAACACCCGCAGTCCGGGTCCGGATCGGGGTCCGGCTCGCCCGTCTCCGTGGGCCCGGAGTCCAGAGGCTGGCTGTCCCACGGGGTCGAGTCCGGGGGCGAGGTGTCCGGCGGGGGCTCGCTGAACTCCTCGAGTCGAGGCTCGAGGTCGACCCACAGCGCGGGGCAGGTCGCGCCGACGTGGCTGTCCTCGGGGCACTCGAGCGGACCGACGGCATCGGCCAGCCACAGGAGCGGCACGGCCTCGCCGTCCTCGATCCACGACAGCGCGGGGTGCCCCAGGGCCACGCGGGCAGCCAGGTACGGCCCCTCGACGCCCAGCCCGATGGGCAGATCGGTCAGCTCGCCGTCGACGTAGACCTGCTGGGCCTGGACCATCTGCACGACGCCGGCCGACGACTCGTCCATGTCGGTGACGGTGCCGATGCCCTCCCAGTACGTCATGGCCTCGCCGTCCGCGAAGAGCACCACCAGGCCGTTCCCCGCGAGCCAGATCCCGCTCTCGCCGATGGCGTGCAGGAACTCGTCGTCCGGCCGGCTGTGCTCGGTCCAGGTGTCGAACCCGTCCTCGCTGACGGCCAGCAGCGTGTCGCCGTCGCGCTCGCCCGAGATCGCCACCAGCCCGTCCAGGGCCCGGACGCTCTCGAGCTCGGCCTCGAACGTCGTCTTGAGCGTCCAGGTGGCGCCGTCGTCGTCCGAGCGGAACACCCGCCCGTCGCTCGATGCCGCGAAGACCTGGTCGGTCCCGAACGCGAGCGACTCGACCGGGACCTCGGTCAGCCCCTCGACGGTGACCCAGTCGCAGCCGTCGGTGCTGCGGTAGACGGTCTCGCCTTCCTCGCGCCCGTCCTGGACGAGACGCGTGCTGGCGAGCCAGGTGCCGCCTCGCCGAACGACGCGCGGTAGGATGATGCTGTCGACGGTGGTGACCGTCTCGTGGCAGATCCAGCGGTCGCCCCAGAAGGTGCCGATGCTGGACTCGAGCCCGGCGTCATCCCCGTCGACGATGGGGTTCACGCCCTCGATCAGGGCACCGGCGTGGCCCCATGCAAGGGGGCCCAGGAGAAGGAACGAGCTCACGGCGTGAGTCGTACCACCTGGTTGCGGTCCGCGTCGACGAGCCAGAGCTCCTCGTCGCTCACCGCCTCGACGCCCGCGATGCGCGCCATGTTCGGGTTCACCCAGTCGACCAGGTTGCCCTCGAGGTCGAAGGCGAACAGGTTGCCGGTCGCGGCGTCGGTCACGAACAGGTGGTTCTCGGTGAGCGCCAGGCCCGAGGGCTTGCCGAGCCCGTGCAGCTCGCCGTCGACGAACGTCCACATGTCCGCGCCGACCCACGTGTAGTGCTTCGTGCCCGGCTCCGCCTTGGGCAGGTTGTCGCCCTGCTCGCCGCTGTTCGTGTCCAGGATCCGGACGACGCCGTTCTCGGTGTCCGCGATGTACAGGAAGCCCGTGGACTGCTCGTACTCCAGGTGGCTGGGAGTGCCCTCGACGTAGCCGATCTCGCCCTCGACCCAGCGCGCCATGATGCCGTCGGAGTGGTCGTCGTAGCCGATCCCGTGGTCTTCCTGGAAGTCGTACCGGTAGATGCTCTCGTTGAAGCCGTCGTAGACCCAGTAGACGTTGTCGTGGCTCCAGGCCATGCCCATCGCCAGCGGGCTCTCGTGCAGCATGTCGAGGTGGCTGCCGAGGTCGGTGTAGAACCCGAACAGCTCGGTCAGGTACTCGATGGCCTCGGGGTTCGACTGGCCGAAGATCTCGAGGTCCGACGACCAGAGCGTCGGGCCCATGAAGTCGTTGCCCTGGCCCTGGCCGTAGTTGTTGCGCGACTCCTGGGTGGTCCCGAACGTCCCCGTGGCGCCGAACGCGATGGCCGTGACGGCGTCCATGAAGTGCAGCGCGTAGGGGTCGATGATGTGGGTCGACGTCTGGGCGTCCGTGCCCGCGTCGAACAGGATGGTGACCGAGTCGTCCTTCTGGTTCACGACCCAGAGCTCGCCAGGGGCCTCGGGGTTGAACTCCAGGTCGAGCGGGACCTTCAGCCCGTCCTGACCGGTCGCGATGACGTCCCGCGTGATGGAGTCGAGCTCGTGGCTCTCGTACCCCAGGATGGCGAGCCCCGACTTCTCGACGGGGTCCTTGACGTCACTGGCGCCGCTACAGGCGAGGAGCAGGATCATTCGATCTCCTTGGAAGGCGCGCACCCTATGGGACTCGGCCGTGGGGGCGCACCGGTTGTGTACCAACCGTGACCTCGTGTTCACAGTGCCCGATGCCGGGTACGGTGCGTGCGTGTGGCTCTTGTCGCTGGCTTGTGTCGACCCGCCCGACGAAGGCGCGTCCTGGCAGATCGTGGCTCGCGACCAGCCCGGGGCCTTCATGGGCCTGGCTGCCGGACCGGCGCTCGTCGGGTCGGATGTCGGCTACGGACCGGCCGCCTGGACGCTCGACGACGGGGACTGGCGCGACCTGGCGCTCGGTGGCGAGGGCGACCTGTGGTGGGCGCACGAGGCCGACGGCGTGGTCTGGGCCGCGGGCTCGGGCGGACGGCTGCTGCGGATCGAGGGCGAGGACGTCACGACCCGCGTGCTGGCCCCGGACGTCACCCTGTTCGGCGTCTGGGGGACCGCCGACGAGGTCTGGGTCGTCGGCACCGGGAGCGCCGCCCGGAGCTGGCGGGTCGGCGCGCAGGCTGACGAGGTCCCGGAAGAGATCCCCGTCGAGGCCGAGTCGCTGTTCAAGGTCTGGGGCTCGGACGAGGGCGTGTGGGCGGTCGGCGACGGCGTGTTCCGCTGGGACGACGGCTGGGTTCGCGAGAGCTCGGCGGGGCCGCTGTTCACCGTGCACTCGGGGGTCGCCGTCGGCGGCCTGGACGCGGCGCTGATGCTCGAGCGGGACGGCTCGACCTGGACCGACGTCTCCCCCGCCGCCCCTCCGCTCAGTGGCGTGTTCCGCCGAGATGGCTGCCCGACGGCCGCGGTCGGGCGTGGCGGGACCGTCCTGGTCGACGGCCAGGTGCCCGCCGCTGGGCTCCCGACGGTGCTCGACCTGCACGCTGTCCGGGTCGAGGAGGACTGCTCGATCTGGGTGGTCGGCGGCGCGTTGTCGAGCGCGCCGGCGACGCATGGCGTCCTGGCCGTGCTCGGAGGTGAGCCGGTGCCCACGCTGGAGGACGACCGGCAGCGCCTCGTCGAGCCACCGGACCTCGACGACGACGACCACTTCATCTCGGCGAGCGCGACCTGCGAGGACGACCTGCGCACCGTGCGCGTGACCGCCATCGGCCGCCCCTCGAACGTGACGCTCGGGCTGCACGGTCCGGCGGACTACGTCGAGACCGTCGAGTTCGAGCCGGTGTCCTGGGAGGGGCAGTACGCCTGGACCGAGTGGGGGATCGACCTGGCCATCCCGGACGACTCCCCGCTGGAGTGCAAGGCCGACGCGTTCTACGTCTTCGACATCGAGAACGGCTGCGCCGCGCTGGGGGCCCCCGACGACTCGAGCCTCAGCGACTGCCAGAGCCTCGACTAGGAATCCGCGGACAGACCTGCACGTACCACCCACGAACCGGACGCCGATCCGTGCTTAGCTGAGGTCCCATGCATCGCCAGACCCTCTCGAACCTGACCGAAGACGACTTCATCCACCCGCTCGACGCGGAAGCCATGGACGTGCTCAAGTCCTTCCCTGGCTTCGACAAGATGGTGGCCCAGCTCATGGAGCACGGGCTGGAGAAGATCCTCGCGCTCGAACAGACAGGCATGTCGGTCAAGGTCGGACCGCGCCAGCTGCCCGAGCTCTGGGAGCGCTACCTGCGCGTCTGCGAGGTCCTGAACGTCGAGCCTCCGGGCCTGTACGTGAAGAACGACCCGACGCCGAACGCCTACACCTTCGGCGAGGCGGCGCCGTTCATCGTCATCACGAGCGGCCTGCTCGAGCTGATGGACCCGATGGAGGTCGACTTCGTCATTGGCCACGAGCTGGGGCACGTGAAGTGCCACCACGTGCTCTACCGGGTCGTCGCCGAGAACATGAAGCTGATGCTCTCGATCGTCGGCGAGGTCACGATGAACATCGGCCAGGTCGTCGGCATGGGGCTCGCGATCCCACTGTACGACTGGTACCGAAAGGCCGAGCTGTCAGGCGACCGGTGCGGGCTGCTGGCGGTCCAGGACCCGGAGGTCGCGCTCGGCTCGATGATGAAGATGGCGGCCGGCACGCGGAAGATGGCCGAGCAGCTGGACCTGACCGCGTTCATGGCGCAGGCGCGCGAGTACGACGAGGTCAGCGAGGTCGACGACTCGGCCAAGCTCTACAAGTTCCTGCTGACCGCCTGGCGCACGCACCCGATGACGGTCATGCGGGCGAAGCACCTGGACGCCTGGATCCGCAGCGGTGGGTACCAGGTCGCCGTGGGCGGAAAGCCGCTGCCCGTCGTGATGGACGAGCCGCAGAAGACGCTGTAGCTGTTTGAGGAAGGAGAACGGTCTCTCTTACCGTATTTGGTACGGGCAGATGGCGGATGACCGCTGTGGGATGGACCGATGTTCTTGACGATGATGATGAGCCTCGCTGTGGCGGAGGACGTGATCGCGTGGCCGAACGACTGTCGAGTGGACATCACGCTGGCCGAGGACGGAAAGCGCACGGTCAGCCATGACAACTGCGACGCGCCCGAGAGCATCGCGGCCTGGGCCGACGCGCTGAAGCTGCCCGAGGGCCAGACCGGGACGGTGCACTACCTGCTGGCCAAGGACCACTTCGTCCCGCACGGGGTGGAGAACGAGAACATGAAGGACCGGGCCTTCGTCGAGCACGCCGTTCCGAAGCTGCCCAGCGAGGCCAAGGAGCACGGTTTCCAGAGCGAAGCCTGGGCGGCGCTGACCGTCGCGCCGAGCGGCAAGGTGACGGGCGTCGAGCTCCTGCGCTGTCCCGAGATGTTCGCGAAGAGCGTCGAGGAGGGCCTGGTGGGCAATCGCTTCGAAAAGGCGGACACCGAAGGCAAGCTGGTCATGCGGGTGACGTTCGCGCAGTGAGGCGCTAGACCCGCTCCACCACCGCAGCCAGCTGGATCCGCGCCCGCCTCCAGGCGACGAGCACCTCGGCCCGCTCACCGCTCGAGCGAGCGGACCGCGATGTCGTGACTACCGCCTGGAGTCGAGCGGCGCTTCCAGCCAGCCCCACCCGGGTGAGCTCGGTCGCGGCCGCCTCGAGACGCCGCGACCACCCGGCCGACGCCGACGCCAGGCCGTCGTGGGCCGCCTCGTCGAGCAGCGACAGGGCCTGGGTCGAAGCGCGGGCCAGCGGCGAGGGAGCCGGCATCTCGGCGACCACCTCGCTGCGGACCGGAGCCGGGTTCGCCAGCGCGAGCACCCGGATGCGCTCCCCCTCCACGGCCAGCGGCTCGATCTGCCAGGCGCCACCTGCCCGAGAGAGGTGTCCACTGATCCGGTTCGGTCCGGCCTCGATGGCCTCGACCAGCGCCGCGCATGCCCCTGGTGTGACCCCGGAGTGCGGGAGCACCACGCGAACGGGCTCCTCGCCGACGAGCACCTGGGCGACCACGGCCTGTTCGGACGGATCCCAGCCGACGGACACCACCTCGTCGACCTCGAGCACGCGGACCCGACCCGCCAGGTGCCGCGGACGCAGCCCCGGCGGCCGTACGTCCGTTGGCCCGAAGCCCAGCAACGAAGCCGGCAGATCAGCCCAGTTCCCCGCCGTCGCCGAGGTGTTCCCCACCCCGACGCCGAGCACGAGCGCGCGGTTCGCTCGCCGACGGGCCACCTGCGTGAGGATGCGCCCTGTGGCCAGGCGATGGAACGGCACGCCTCCCGCCTTCCGCAGCCGCACGCCAGCCCCCGTGATCCGCTCGCCATCCGCCCCGGGGGCGAGCTCGCGCTGAAGGACCAGCACGCTTCCGCTGCGCGACTCGGCCAGGAAGACCTCGACCAGGCTCCCTTCGTCCAGCACGCGCACACGCAGCCCCAGCCCGACGAACCGCGCCTTGTCGAGCCGCGTCTCCCTGGCGATGGACGAGCCGAGCACCGCCGCGTCCGGGGTCCCGCCCGAGCCGAGCGTCGTCCGCCGCGCCCAGGGGTCGACGAGGACTTCGGCGAGCGCCGCGGGCACATACCGAGCCGAGCGCGCCGAGTACGCGGTGAGCTGCTCGCCCAGGGCCTCGCACGCCTCGAGCGGCCAGGTCAGCTTCGCTTTCTCGAGGGCGCGCTCCACCCGGGCCAGCCTCTGGGCCTGCCCCTGGCTCCGGGACACGCCCGTCCACAAGACGTCGTCAGTGAGCCCGACCAGCTCGTCCAGCGGCGCCGTGTCGACGACCGCCTGGCTCGGCGCCAGCTCGACCCGCTCCCCACCTCGCCGGAACGCCCAGACCGCATGCGCGACGTGCTCGCACTTCGGCTCGTCGCAGTCACAGCTGGCGTACCCGAGCTCTCCCTCGACCAGGAATCGGACCGTGCAGGTGGGCAGACGCGCAGTGGGTGGCGGGCCGGGGACCAGCTCGACGACGACGCCCGCCTGGTGCCGCTCGGCGCGAGCCACCAGCGGCGCTCCCAGAAGCGACTCCAGATCCGCATCTGAGAACGTCGGGGTCCACGCCTCGGTGACGGCCGGGGGGGCCTCGCTCCGGCACGCTATGACCAGCGCCAGCCGGTGCCGACAGATTCCGTTCGCCGCGCAGGAACAGGGCGAGTCCGCCAGCCCGGTGTCCGGAGGGAGCGAGCTCACCACGCCGTCGGAGAATGTCCCGACCGGCACGACCCCATCCCACGAGACGGTCGGCTGGCCTTTGCCGACGAGTTTGTGCGCGCGCTTCACGAGGCCCTTGTTGGCCAGATCGACGAGCACGTCGTCGACGAGAAGAGCCAGGTCCGGCCTCATCCGTTCACCGCCTGGGCGATGAACTCGGCCAGCTGACCCGGCGTCATCGCGCCGACGAAGGCACCGGCGTTCACGAGCCGCTGGGCCAGGTGCCGGTCGTAGGCGGGCACCGCGTCCGAGTCGAGCGCGGCCAGCCCGAGCACCTTGGTCCCCTGGGCGGACAGCTCGCCGATGGTCTTGACCAGCAGGTTCTCGTCCCCGCCCTCGAAGAAGTCCGTGAGCACGACGAAGATGGTCCGCTGGGGCGCGTCGATGAGCTGGGCGCCGTAGCGGACCGCCTTGCAGATGTCGGTGCCGCCGCCGAGTTGGACCTTCATCAGCGTCTCGACCGGGTCGGTGATGTCGCGGGTGAGGTCGACGACCTCGGTGTCGAACACGCACAGGTGCGTCTTCACGGCGGGCAGGCCCCAGAGGCACGCCGCTGTGACCGCTGCATGGATGGTCGAGCCGAGCATCGAGCCGGACTGGTCGACCAGCAGGATGACCTGCCAGCGGGCGTTGTGGTTCTTGGTGCGCGCGAAGAAGCGAGGGCGCCGGATGATGAGGCGTCCCTGGCTGTCGATGTTCTTGAGGTTCGCCTTCAGCGTCCCCAGCGCGTCGAAGTTCTTGGAGAACCGCAGAGGGGCGTGCCGCTGCCGGTCCAGGGTCCCGCGAAAGGCCGCCAGGACCTCGGTCGCGAGCTCCTTCATCAGGCGCTCGACGACCTTGCGCACCAGCTCGCGAGCCAGCCTCAGCACGTCCTGGTTCATCAGGTGCTTCGTCTGCAGCACCGCCTTCAGGAGCGTGACGTTGGGCTCGACGCGGGCCAGCACGTCCGGGTTGGTGATGACCTCGTCGATGCCGAACTGCTCGATGGCGTCTCGCTCGAGGCGCTCGATGGTCTCCTGGGGGAACAGGTCGTGGATGGCGTTGATCCAGTCCGGCACCGTCATCGACGAGGCCCCGCCTCCGGCCTGCCGATCCGCGATGTCCCGGTCGCCGAGCGCCTCGTCGCGCCCGTACAGCCAGCCGAGCGCCGCATCCGCCCCCGCTGCCGCGCCTTCCAGGCGACCGCCCTCGCCCAGCCCGCCCTCGGCCGACTCGCCGAGCAGCAGGCGCCAGCGAACCAGCGGCGGCAGATCGGAGAGCTTGCTCACAGTCCGTGGGCCTCGAGCAGCGCAGCGACGTCGGCCTCGACCTGGAGCGCCTGGGACAGGACCTGGGCGTCGACCGCGAGTCGGGTGAGCTCGCGCCCGGAGACGCCGTGGATCGCCGCGACCCGGTCGGCGAGCATCCGTCGCTCGCGCGGCGGGAAGTACTCGAAGGCGAGGCGCATCGCGGGCAGCCCGACGAGGAAGCCCTGGGCGTCCAGCTCCCGGACCCGCGCGTCGATGGCGGTGAGCAGCCCATCGGCGTGCACGACCTCCTCGCGCGCCACCGCGAAGAGTCCGGCCAGGAAGTCGCCCAGCGGCTCGGGTCCGCCCGCGAGCCCAACGGCACGGACCGCGTCGGCTTCGCCCGCGGGGTCGCCAGTCGCCCACAGGAACCCCAGCGCAGCGCCTCGCACGTCCGGCGGCGCCTCGGCGTCCAGGGACCGACGCGCCATGACCGAGGCGGCAGCATCTCGGAGGGCTGTGGCGGCTCCGAACCGGACGACCTCGGCCAGCGAGACCATCGCGTCGATGCGGCCCCGGTCAGCGCGGACCTGGGGGCCGTTGACGGCCTCGACCAGCCAGAGAGCGCGCCCGAACGCGGCCTCGATGACCCCGTGCAGCGCAGGGTGCTGGGCGGCGATGAGCAGCGTCTCGTGACGCCAGACCGAGAGCAGCGCGGCGAGAGCCCGACCCAGCGCGGTCAGGTCCGAGCAGTCCTCGACCGCCAGCCGCAGCACGGACAGCACCCGCTCGGCCACGCCGTCGATGCCGATGAAGACCGCCGTCAGCAGCGTCTCGGCGAGCTCGGTCACGTCGGTCACGTCCAGCAGGGCCGCCTCGAGCTTGGCGAGCGCGGCCTGTTCCAGGGTCGCTCCGAAGGCCGAGGCCTCGATGAGCTCGGACTCGACGTTCGGCGAGACGGTGAGGATCCAGGTCTCGCCGAGGACGGGGTCGGCCGGCCCCTCGGGTCCGCGGGTTCGCGTGAACCCGCCAACTCCGAGCACGCGCAGGCGGTGGAGGACACGGCTGCGCGGCGCGTGCCTCGCCAGGTCGAGCTTCACCTCGCGGCCCTGGCGACGCGGGACCAGGTCGTGGGCCTCGAGCTGGGCGCGCACGTCGTGCAGCAGCGGCGGACGAGGTGTGTCGGGGTGCAGGCGACCGACCGCATCACCCGAGAACGCGGCCACCACCTCGACGAGCGTGGCGTCCGTTCCTCCCTGGATGCGACCGCGACCGGACCACGGAACGGGCTGGTCGAGCGCGTGCTTGACCAGGGCCCCGGCGAGCGCATCCAGCAGGTCGACGCGGCCGACAGCCCCGTGTCCGCGCAGGTCCTTGAGGCCACAGGCAAGCGTCCACGTCGCGATGACGTCGGCGGGCGAGACGATCTGCCGCTTGCCGCGGAGACGGGTCACCGCGCGCTCGAGCATGGCCTCGGCCGCCTGGTCGTGTCCGTGGTCCCAGACCGCCTGGTACCAGGCCGGCGACGGCATCCCGGACTGGTAGCCGATGAAGCTGTCGAGGCGGCGGTCGCTGTACGGCACCAGGTAGCTGCCGATGCGCGCGTCCTCGACCAGCGGCACCTCGGGCCAGCCGACCGGTGCCGAGCGCCAGGTCTCGGCCAGCGCCGGCGCGTGCCAGCCGCCGCAGACCACCACCACCGGCCCGTCGTCCATCGCGGTCCGGATGCAACGCGCCATGAACTCCTCGCGGGAGGTGTCGACGCCAGCGGGGACCTGACCGCGCAGCTCGACGAAGTAGGTGTGCAGCCGCTCGGCGACCTCGGCCACGGGCTCGGGCTGCTCGAACAGGTGGTCCCACAGCGCGTCGCTCCCATCGACACCCAGCTCGCGACACAGGCGCGCGGTCCCCACGGCCGCTCGGTCGAAGACCCGGTCCGAGTAGCGGTTCCGCACGTCCTCGAACGAGCGGCTCCAGGCGGGCAGGTCCATGAACCGGACCTGGGCGCCGGCCGCGGCTCCCTCGCGCAGGGCGACCCACTCGGGGGAATACGCGCAGAACGGGGTCCAGCTCGCGTGGCTCCGGTTGGCCGAGTGCAGGTAGCTGAAGATGGCGACCGGCGGCGCGTGGTCGAGCAGCAGCTCGTCGATCCGCTCGTTCATGTCGGCCGGGCCCTCGATGAGGACGTGCCGCGGCTTCACCGTCTCGATGGTGTGCCGGACGACGTGAGCGCACGCCGGGCTGTGGTGCCGGACGCCGACGATGACCGGCTCAGCCACCCAGGCGGCCTCGAGCGGCGTGGAGCTCCTTCCAGCGCAGCCCCTTCCGACGCGCGACGCGCTGCTCGAGGTACCGACGCAAGCGCTTGCGGTCCTCGGCGTCGTCCTTCACGGCGGCCCCGGCGATGCAGTCGAGCAGGTCAGCGGCCGTGGCCTCGCCCCCCGACAGGAAGTGCGCGCGAACGCCCAGCGCGACCGCGACGCTGACGCACTCGGCCGTCGACAGGATGGTCGACAGCCGATCCATCGCCTGGCCCTCGCTCGTCTCGCCCGTGCGCAGCTCGCGGAACGCCATCACCAGCATCTTCAGCAGGTCGTCGGGCGGCGGGCGCGGCACACCGGCTCGAGCCAGCTCGCGCTCGGCGGCGGTCTTCACCAGGGCCAGCTCGGTCTGGAAGTCCGGGATGGGGAAGACGGTCTCGAAGTTCAGCCGGCGCTTGAGCGCGGCGCTCATCTCGTTCACGCCGCGGTCGCGGGTGTTCGCCGTGGCGATGAGGTTGAAGCCGTCGCGGGCGAAGACCATGCCCTCGTCCCCCAGCTCGGGGATCGCCATGACCTTGTCCGAGAGCATCGACAAGAGCGCGTCCTGCACCTCGGGCGGGCAGCGCGTGATCTCCTCGAACCGGACGATGCGACCTTCCCGCATCGCGCGCAGCAAGGGAGCCGGGACCAGCGACCGCTCGGTCGGCCCCTCGGCCAGCAGCAGCGCGTAGTTCCACGCGTACTTGATCTGGTCCTCGGTCGTCGCCGCCCCGCCCTGGATGGTCAGCGTCGAGTCCCCGCAGATCGCCGCGCACAACAGCTCGGACAGCAGGCTCTTGGCCGTCCCGGGCTCGCCGACGAGCATCAGCCCCCGGTTGGTGGCGAGCGCGACCATGGCCCGATCGACCAGCGACGGGTTGCCGACGAACTTCTCGGTGATCCCCAGCCGCTCGTCCCCGAGGATGAACTTCCGGACC
>JAAESX010000178.1 GCA_024228935.1 Pseudomonadota bacterium | reverse complement strand
GCCGGAGCCGGCGACCTGGGCGCCCGCGTGCGGGTGGCCCCGGTCCGCCTGCAGTACTTCGACGCCGGCGTCCGCTTCGGCGTGGACCTGCCCACCGGCACCCGCGAAGCCTGGATGGGCGAAGAGGGGCTGCGCTCGAGCGCCGGCCTGCTCCTCCGGCCTCACGTCGGTCCGGTGGCGCTGCTCGTGGACGTGGGCGCGACGGCCCGGACGGCGGTCGACACCGACGCCGACTTCGCCCTGGGCAGCGAGCTGTCCTGGGGCTCCGCCTTGCGCGGCGAGGTCTGGTCGGATCGCGCCTGGCTCTTCGGAGGCGTGGTCGGCCGCTCCGGCTTCTCGGCCTTCCTCGCCGGTGGTGCGGAGAACGCGGCGGAGGGCCTGGGCGGGGTGCAGCTCGCCTTCGGCGAAGCCTGGGAGGTGGACCTCGGCTACGGGCAGGGCCTGAGCGAAGGCTACGGCACCTCCGAGCAGCGCTACTTCGGTGCCCTGGTCTGGATCCCGCAGGAGCGCGAGCCCGAGCCCGTCATCGTCGTGGTCGAGGAGCCCGAGGACTCCTGGCTGCCGCCCCCGGAGCCCGAGTCGGAAGAGGAGGGCCCGCCGGCCTGGGAGCCCGAAGAGCTCGCTCGTGTCGTCGACGAGGTCATCGAGATCCGGGACCCGATCCAGTTCGAGTTCGCCACCTCGGTGATCAAGGACGAGTCCCTGCCGGTGTTGCGGGCGGTCGGCGACCTCATGCTGGCCGAGGAGCGGCTCGAGCACGTCGTCGTGGAGGGCCATGCCAGCGAGGAGGGGTCCCACGACTTCAACTACGAGCTCTCCACCGACCGGGCCCGCGCCGTCTGGGAGCAGCTGCTCCAGGTCGGGGTGCACGCCGACCGCGTCAGCTTCCGGGGGCTCGGCGAGGTCGTCCCGCGCACCGCCGGGGAGCAGGAGGAGGAGCTCGCGGAGAACCGGCGCGTCGAGTTCCACATCGTCCGCCAGCTCGACCCGCTGGAGCTGGTGCCCGCCCACGACCGCGCCGTGCCGCTACCCTGGGAGCGTCTGCCCCCGGAGGACGAGGGCACGCCCGACGAGGAGGGGGCTCCGTGATCGCGCTGCTGGTCACCCTCGCGCACGCCCAGGACGCCTGCTCGAACGCGCTGGCCCAGGACCTGAACTGCAACGGCATCGAGGTCTGGGACGAGCAGGCCGTGGACCTCTCCGACCCGACCTGCCTGAGCAACGTCGACGACGAGGGCAACCCCTACCCGAACGCCGACTGGTACCTGGCCTACGACGCGTACGGCTGCGCCTGGCCGGTGACCGCCCTCGATCTGGACGGCGACGGGCTCGGCTCCGGCGTCCTGTACATCCCCGACAGCAAGGACCCGACGCTCATCCTCGAGCTCGCCTGCGACAACTGCCCCGACACCCCGAACCTGGACCAGTGGGACACCGACTGCGACGGCGTCGGGGACGTCTGCGACAACTGCGTCGAGGTCGAGAACGAGACCCAGGCCAACTCCGACGGCGACAGCCTCGGGAACGCCTGCGACAACTGCTACATCGACACCAACGAAGCCCAGACCGACCTGGACCTCGACGGGGTCGGCGACGTCTGCGACAACTGCCCGACCACCAGCAACACCGAACAGCTCGACCTCGAGGAGGAGAGCTGGTCCACCGAGATCGGCGACGGCATCGGCGATGTCTGCGACAACTGCATCGAGGACAAGAACGAGGACCAGCGGGACAGCGACGGCGACGGGGTGGGGGACGTCTGCGACAACTGCGAAGAGCAGGCCAACGAAGACCAGGCCGACGTGGACGGCGACCTCTTCGGCGACGTGTGCGACCTCTGCGTCGACGACGTGGACACGAACACGGACAAGGACGGCGACGGCATCGGGGACACCTGCGACGTCTGCCCGGAGAGCTACGACCCCGGGCAGGAAGACCTCGACGGCGACGAGGTCGGCGATGTCTGCGACCTCTGTCCGATGACCGAGGACGACCAGGTCGACGAAGACCTCGACGGCGCCGGAGACGCCTGCGATGTCTGCGTGGGGGTCTACGACCCCGCCCAGCAGGACGTGGACGGCGACGGCGTGGGCGACGCCTGCGACAACTGCCCCACCGCCCTGAACCCCGACCAGGAAGACGACGACGAGGACGGTGTCGGCGACGTCTGCGAGTCCCGGCTCCAGCTCCGCGGGTCGGCTGGCAGCTGCGCGATCGGTGGCTGGGGTGTGTGGTGGCTCGCGCTGTTGGTGGCGGCGCGCCGGCGGTCGTCAGCTGTCCCGGTCGCGGTCCATGGCCTCGACGAGCTTGTCCGAGAGCGTCCGTAGCAGCCGCCCGATCATCGGGTGGACCTTCTCGATCTCGGCCTCGAGCGCCTTCCCAGTCCAGTGCCCGGACCAGGGTCGGACCGACCGCGACCACCGTGGCCGTCCGCGGCGTCTCGGAGAGCACGCTGAGCTCGCCGATGATGTCGCCCGCATGGCGGGTGGCGACCTGGACCTCGCGGCCCTCGCGCTCGACGCGCACCGACACGGCGCCCTGGAGGATGTGGAAGGCCACCCCCCCGGGCTCGCCGACGTGGAAGAGTACCTGCCCGTCGACGAGCCGGACCGTCGCCCCGGCGCGGCTGAAGTCGTTCAGCGCGGCGAGCTCGTCCAGCACGACCTCGAAGGACGCGGGTCGCTCCGCAGGGTCTCGCGCGAGCATGCGCCGGCAGATGTCCTCGAGTCGCTCGGGCACGTCGGGCCGTCGCAGGCTGACCAGCGGCGGGTCCTCGCGCGCCTTGCGCGTGAGCAGCACGGCCAGGTTGGGGCTCTCGTAGAAAGGCCTTCGGCCGGTGAGCAGCTCGAAGAGCATCGTGCCCACCGCGTAGACGTCGGCGGGCGGTCCCAGCGGCGTGTCGCTCTCGGCGAACTGCTCGGGCGGCATGTACCCGGGCGTGCCGGCGCCTCCATGGGTGTTCTCGGGCAGCTGGGCGGGGGGCTCGTCGGCCTCCCCGAGCCAGGCGTCGTACAGGCTGGGCTCGAAGAAGCGCGCGATGCCCCAGTCGATGACGCTCACCTGGCCGTAGGGCTGCAGCATCACGTTCGAGGGCTTCAGGTCGAGGTGCATCACGCCCTTGGCGTGGGCGTTGGCCATGGTCTCCGCGATCCGGGACACGATGCGGATGGCTTCGGGCACCGTGGGCAGGTCCCGGCGGGCGCGGTGGCCGTCGAGCCGGCGCTTCAGGGTGTCGCCGTCGAGCACCTTCATCGTGTAGGCGGCGTCCTGGCCCGGGTGCACGTCGTAGACCGGGACCACGCCGGGGTGGTCGAGGTAGGCGAGCAGCCGCGCTTCGTGCAGCAGGAGGTCGGCCATGGACGCTCGACCGGCGCGGGTCTGCTTCGCGGCGACGGTGCGCCTCAGCCGGGTGTCGAAGCAGCGCACGACCTCGCCGAAGCCGCCCTCGCCGAGCAGGTCGAGCACCCGGTAGCGCTCGTCGGGCAGCTCCTCGAGCCGAGGCTCTGCCCGGGGCACGTCCGCGGTCGGGTCCGTGAGCACCAGGGACCGGGCCGTGTGGTGGTCCAGGAGCGAGCGGATCTCGGCCTCGAGCTCGTCGTCGTCGTCGCAGGCCTCGGCCAGGAAGCCGTCGAGCTGGTCGCGGGGCAGATCCAACGCGTCGAAGAAG
>JAAESX010000177.1 GCA_024228935.1 Pseudomonadota bacterium | reverse complement strand
GCCGGCGACCACCAGTCGTTGCCCACCTTGCACCACCTCGGACCAGAGCCGTTCGACCCGTTGCTGGACGGCATCCGCTTCCACCGGTCGTTGTCCGCCAGCCGCCAACGGATCAAGACCCAACTGTTGTCTCAACGCCCTATCGCCGGTGTGGGCAACATCTACGCTGACGAGGCCCTGTGGCGGGCCGCGATCCACCCCGCGGTCCGCCGGGTAGGCCCCGGCCGGGCCGACCTCCTCCTGGGCCATATCCGTGACGTGCTGGCCGAGGCTCTGGACCATGGCGGCACCACCTTGCGCGACTACCGCACCCCCGACCGTTCCACGGGCCGCAACCAGTTCCGCCTCGACTGCTACGGGCGCTCGGGCCAACCCTGTCGGCGCTGCGCCACACCGTTGACCTCGCGGGAGCTGGACCAACGCACCGCCACGTGGTGCCCCGCCTGCCAAGCCCACTGAAATGAGGGTCCCTCAAGGACAGACCGACTCTCCGGGGGTGGGTGCCCCGACCTAAACGACAGCGAGCCCTACGATCGGCGCCGTGCCCCGCATTCGTCGTCGCCGGTCCACCCTCGCGACGATCCTGTTCGGCGCCATCGTGGTGATCGAGGCTGCGGGCACTCTGGTCGCTGTGGCCGGCCCCTACGACTCCGAGATCGCCGCGCTCCGCGACGGCATCGATGATCAGGAATCCACCATTGCCGGTCGTCAAAGCCACATCGCCGAGCTGGAAAGCCGCCTGTCCCCCCTGGACGGAGAGGTCGCCGATACCGACGGACTCATCGGTGACGGCGATCGAGAGCTCGGCCGCGGCTCCATTCGCATCGAGCTGGCAGCCGATCGGTTCGTGAAGG
>JAAESX010000176.1 GCA_024228935.1 Pseudomonadota bacterium | reverse complement strand
TCGAAGGCGGCCTTGACCGCCGCGAAGTCGGGGTAGTCGCCCTGGTCGTACAGGCCGAACTTCATCTCGTCGCTGATGGTCTTGGCAGCGGCGACGTTGCACTCGTGGACGAGGGGCAGCACGGCCGCCGTGAAGACGGCGCCCTCCGCCGCGTTCTTCTGCGTCCGACCGCTGTCTTCCGGCGCCATGCCGACCTTGTACGCGTGGCGGAGCGAGCCCTGCACGAGCGGCACCGTCATCTGCTTGATGATCGTGTCGACGATGGGGCGCACGGCGGAGCAGTTGCCGTCCATGAGGTACGCCTCGCCCTTAGTGAAGTCCGCGAGCAGCTCCTTGTTGACGTTCGACAGCCCCGTGCTCCCCGACTCGCAGGTGTCAAAGTTGGCGCACCGCTTCTCCGCGAGCCGGTAAACCATCTTGCCGGCCGAGCTGCCACCCACGTTCGGCCCCTCGAGCGAGCCGGCGTAGAAGGCGACGCCCTCGTCCCACGCGTGCACCGCCTTGTACTGAGGGCTGTCCGGCCCGAACGAGTCCGACAACTCGTTGCAGTTCAGACCGTCCGCGCAGTTCTTGCAGTCGTCGATCGCGTCCTCAAACTCGCGGATCACGTACATCCACACGTTCATGTACGCCGTCCCCTTCTTGACCGCCTCGATCCGCGCGGCGTCGCCGAGCGTGGCGAAGTTGTTCGGGCCGTGCCGCCCGCTGCTGAAGGCCATGTTGGTGCCGTCGAGGGCGGCGCTCACCCACTTGTCGGCGTAGTCAAAGTCCTCGTAGTAGTCGTAGAAGGCCGAGAAGGTCTTGTACGGGCAGCCGGCGCAGTCGCTGCCGTTGTACATCTTGCCCTCGGCGCTGGTGGAGAAGCCCTTCATGGTGCGGAGCCCGTTGGGGGCCTTGCCCGACAGCGAGTTCCCGCCGACGGCGTACCAGTCCTCGGCCAGGTCAAAGTTCGGAGTGCTTTCCTTGAGCGCCGCCTCCAGCGCCTGCTGGTCGAGGTCGAGGTTGGCGTGCTTGGTCACGTCCGAGCCGGGGGTGTAGCCCGCGATGTCGGGCCAAGGGCTCGTTTCGTTGCACGCCGCCGCCACGCCGCTAGGCGAGAGGCCGCCCACGTCGGCGCACGTGATGCCGAGGCAGTCGTAGGTGCTCTCGAAGGCGGCCTTGACCGCCGCGAAGTCGGGGTAGTCGCCCTGGTCGTACAGGCCGAACTTCATCTCGTCGCTGATG
>JAAESX010000175.1 GCA_024228935.1 Pseudomonadota bacterium | reverse complement strand
GCGGGACCTGGACCAGGCCTGCCGGATTATCGCCGGCACCGCACGCTCCTCCGGCATCACGGTGGAGGACTGATCAACATGCCCAAGCACAGCAAGCGTTACCGCGAGGCCGCGGCGCGGATCGACCGCTCATCCCAATACATGCCGAACGAGGCGTTCGACATGCTGAAGAGCCTTCCGGCTCCGAAGTTTGACGAGACCGTCGAGGTCGCCGTCCGCCTCGGGATCGACCCCCGCAAGACGGACCAGCTGGTCCGCGGTGCGGTCTCGCTCCCGAAGGGACTCGGCAAGACCATCAAGGTCGTCGTCTTCGCTGAAGGCGACAAGGCCGACGCAGCTCGGGAAGCCGGCGCTGACGAGGTCGGGTCAGATGACCTGGCGGCCAAGATCCAGGGCGGTTGGATGGACTTCGACGTCGTCATCGCCAGCCCCGACATGATGAAGCATGTCGGTAAGCTGGGTAAGGTGCTCGGCCCCCAGGGCAAGATGCCCTCGCCGAAGAGCGGGACGGTGACGCCGAACGTCGCCGAGGCCGTCACCGAGTTCAAGGCCGGTAAGGTCGAGTTCCGCACCGACGCCGGAGGAAACATCCACGCGCCGCTTGGTAAGCGCTCGTTCTCCACCGAGGACCTGGTCGCCAACCTGTCGGCCTTCATGAACCACCTGTCGGGCATGCGCCCGGCT
>JAAESX010000174.1 GCA_024228935.1 Pseudomonadota bacterium | reverse complement strand
CTGGAATGGACTGCCCCCGCGACTGGCAAGGCCCCGGACCGCTACATCGCAGAGGGGCTCGTCAGAGGGACCTGGCGTGAGATGTTCGAGTTCGATACGGCTGTGTGCCGGGCCGGTGTACCAGCCAGCGAGGTCGACGGCATCTACAACTGGAGGCTCCGGGCAGCCAACGAGCACGGGGTCGGCAAGCCATCCGAAGGTGCGATCCTCGCCTACGCCGTCGACGAGGCCGTAGAGCTTCCGTTGGCCGCCTGACCAATGAACCTTCTCACCACCACCGCAGTCACAGCAGCGACCCTGCTGCTGTGGCCCGTGACCGCATGGTCGCTGATCATCGCTGTTGGACTGCTGTCCTCCAGTGCACGCCGGGCCTACATGGGGACCTCCCGACGAGCGCCGCGACGCCACTGCCCCACATACCCGGCAACCCACGGCGGGTTACGACCGCAGTAGCGCCCCCACCCATTACCCGACCGACCACCCCCAGAACCCGGAAATACCATGACGCCCATCAGAACAACCCTCGCCACCGTCCTCATAGCCCTACTGTTCGCCGCTTCCTGCTCGGACGAGGACCTCACCTGGGAAGACCCCATCGTCAAGCAGGCCCCGTGTGACCCGGAGTTGGAGAGCTGCCTGGCCACCCCTGTCGAAGACACCCCTGTTGAAGACATCCCTGTTGAAGACATGGGTTGGCGTCCAGGGTCGGACGACACGTCGAGGCTGAACAGCCCCGACTACGAGCACTTCCAGCCCAGGAAGAGGTCAGAAGCGGACGCTGACGAACCTCGCGGAGAACCTGTACCTGTGAACACCGACGTCCTGATCGGCCTGCCGTGGCGTGACGCCCAGAAGATGGCGCACGACGCCGGCTGGGAGACCCAGATGATCTTCGTCGGCGAACTGGATTCCGTCACGACCGAGGAGTTCTCCTTCGTTCGACTGCGCATCTACGTGGACGGCGGCGAGGAAGCCGGCACGGTGGAGGCCGTCTACCACGGCTGAACACCTGCCATCCCGCCAGACGGCTACCACCCTGAACGCGCGTTTTATGCCACGCACCCCCGCAAAGCAGTTGGTGTAGCCAAACACCCCTCGAAGGCCTAAAACCCCCTCTCAGGGTGGCCCTGAGGGCAAACCAGAGGCACACACCCCTGTCCGAAGTGCCAAAACACTCCCTCAGGGTGGTCCTGGAGGCATTTCCGAGGCGACGTCCCTACTCCGTAAACAAATCTGTTTCAGCGGGGTTCCAGGCGAAGGTGAGGGACACTTCGATGAGGCCTTCATCTCTCACTGACACGACCGTGTTCGACGGGTTGTCGATCCCGAAGTCGGAGAATACGACGGGGACCTGGGCGACGAGCTCGTAGTAGTGCGGCGCCTCGGCCCTCTGGATCGTCACCGAGGCCTTTGCCGCGTGGCCCTTGCCGGCCAGGGTCAGGAACCCGGGGACGGTGAAGGTGGTGGGACCGGCTTCGGGGATGTCGCTGTCCAGGAAGGGGGTGGCGGGGACTGCAACGAACGTGGCCACCGGGAAGTTCGCGGTGTCCATGATCGGCCCCCGGAAGCGGTTGTCGCGGCTGCCCTTGTCGGACTTGATCGACGCGACGTCGACGCAGAACCAGTACGACACCAGGCTGGTGTCCGGCGGGGCGGTCGTCGTGGTCGGGCCGTCCTCCTCGTCGGGAGCCCACCATCTGAAGCTGGTATGGGTGAACAGGTCGCCCTGGATGGCGGTGGTGCGCCCCACGGCGTCGACGTTGGCCAGGCCTCCGATGAAGTCCTCGACGACCCGGTATCCGGCGATCGAGCCCTCGACGACGCTGTAGCGGCCGATGCCCATGTCGGCGATGCTGTAGGCAGCCTCGCGTACCCGGGGTGGGACGTTGCATCCCACGACGTTGGAGAACTCGATGGGCGGCATGGTGGACGTAGGCCCGGCCGGGTCCACCACGTTGTCGTCGTGGAAGTCGACGTCCCGCTCCCCGAGGGTCAACTCGGCGGGGGCGTCGCCACCACCGAACACCAACCAGGCGCACACCGCCAACACAACAACAGCAACACCGGCGAAAAGACCATGCTTGGGCTTCAACGCAACCTCCACAGCACCACCAACAGCACCTCGACGACAGGAGACACTATTGGTGGTCGCCACCCAACGACACCTGACTGGCCCCTCCCATGTGCCAACACGGGTCTGCCGCTGCGGTGCCGGTAAAATCAGGACATGAGCGAGAAAGGGTCTCCTGTCGCAGGATCCGACTACCGCGTTTTGGTGATCGACGACCACCCGCTGCTGGCCACCGCAGTTTCCATGGAGCTCCAGGCTCGAGG
>JAAESX010000173.1 GCA_024228935.1 Pseudomonadota bacterium | reverse complement strand
GTCGCCGTGGCCGTCGCCGTTCAGATCTGCGAGGGCGACGGCCGCACCGAACTCCCCGTCGCGCCCGTGATCGGGCTGGTGCCAGGACCGCCACGGGACCAGGCCATCGATGGTGCCACGGAGCAGGTGGGCCGCTCTGGCGCCGGGCGCACCGACCGCGACATCGCCCAGGCCGTCTCCGTCGACATCCGAGGACACGAGGGCATGGCCGAGCCTGCTTCCGAGGGGTCCCGCATAGGTCCTGATGGTGGCCGGATCGGGTCCGCGCTCGCTGCCGCCGACCGTGACGAGCGCGTCCTCGGCGCCCACGATCAGGTCGGTCCATCCGTCCCCGTCGAGGTCGCCGGTGGCGATCGCCCGCCCGAAGCCGGTGGGGCCGACCAGCACCCGTGGGGAGGCCGACGGTCCTTCAGGCCCACCGGCCCACCACCGGAGCGTGTCCGTGTTCGCGTCGCCGACCAGCAGGTCGTCGAGGCCATCGCCGTCGAGATCGAGCAGGGCCACCGCGCTCGCTCCGAGGTCCGCCCGGCGCCACCAGTCTCCCGGTTCGACCCCATCGGCCGACCCGCGGAGCAGGCGTGCGACGCCGATGCCGGGTGCGCCCGCCAGCAGGTCGTCGTGACCGTCACCGTCGACGTCCCCGAGTGCGACGGGGCCGATCCCGGCACCGGGAAGCGCGCCCCAGATCCCGTGGCTGGCGCGCCACACGGGGCTGGTCCAGATCCAGGCCGCCCCCTCGCCCTCGAACCCCCTGCTGTGCTCGGGCGCGGCTGCGACGAGGTCGTGGGTCCCGTCGCCGTCGACGTCGCCCAGGGCGAGGTACTGGCCGAGACCCCCGCTCGCCGTCACCCGGCCGAGGTGCTCCGCGCCGAAGTCGGGGTCGATGCAGTTGGCCAGTCCGTCCTGGTCGGCGTCGAGGAAGGTCTCGAGCAGGTCGCCGTCGCAGTCGTGGTCGACGTCGTCGCAGAGCTCGGGTGCGCCGGGGTAGGCGGAGCGGTCGTCCAGCGCACAGTCCTCTTCGTTGACGGTTCCGTCGGCGTCGGCGTCGAAGGCGAGGGCTCGACCGTCGAGGACCTCGAGCCGTCCGATTCCGGGCAGCGCATAGGCGAGCTCGCCCAGGGCGTCGCCGTCGGTGTCGCCGAGCACGATCCCGGTCCCGACCTCGTCGATCTGCATCGCGGGCCAGGGGGCGGCGAGTGCCTCGCCGCCGTAGATCAGGAGGAGGCGCTCCGAGGCGGTGTCCACCAGGAGGTCGGGGTAGCCGTCGCCGTTGGTGTCCGGTCCTGCGGTGAGCATCGTGCCAGCCCGGGAGAGGG
>JAAESX010000172.1 GCA_024228935.1 Pseudomonadota bacterium | reverse complement strand
GGCAGCACGCGGATGGCTGGCCAGGCGGTGCGGGAGCAGACCGCCCAGTCCATCGCCCGGGAACGCACGCGCACTTTCAAGGCGGTGACCTTCGCCGAGGAGACCCTCGCCGCGGGGGAGACGGTGGCGAGCGTGGACTACCGGCGCACCGTGGGCGTGGACCGCTGGATTCTGGGGCTGCTGCGCTCTCCGAGCTCCGAGCTTCGTCTGTCAGACGACTGGGGCCCCGGAGAGCCCACCCTCGAGGAGCGGTACACGCAACTGAGCGACGACCTCGACCAGCTTTCGGGCAGTCCTCAGGCGATGCTTACGGGGCTTTCCTCGGCCACCCAGTCACTCTACGACGCGGACCCCTCGGGGGCTTTCGCGGGGGCGTATGGCGACACTGTCGCCCGGGCGCTGGCCTACGCGGTGCAGCACATGCCCAGCACCCCCGCCGACCCTCTGACGGGCCAGTCTCTCCCCCCGGCGAGGGCTGAGATCAAGGAGTGGTTCTACACGCTCGAAGCGCTCGACGACCCCAACGTCATCTGCGAGTACGTGGCCACGGGACTGGTGAAGCAGAGCGGAGTGCAGGCCGTGCGCGAGGCGTACCCTGAGCAGTTCGCGCAATACGTATTGGCGTTCGCGCAGAAAGCTCTCGCGACGGGCTCGAGCCTCACCTACGCGCAGAAGTTGATCCTCGGCGAGGTCACGGGAATGAACCTCGACCCCACCGAGGAGAGCAGCTTCATCATGGCGATGAATCAGGACTACTCGCAGACTCCAGAGCACTCCGCAGCCATGGGGCAGGTGCACCAGATGCAAGCGCAGGGCAACGCGCAAGCGGTGGCGTACCAGCAAGCCGCTCGAAGACTTCCGGGGAGCACGGGCTCTACCGCACAAGGACACCGCAACGACCTCGAAAGGCTAGGGCAAGCATGAGTGGAGCAAACGTTGATAAGGCACAACAGGTTCGTCCCGCCATCGCGGTCTACGCGTACTCGGTGACCACCCCTATCGTCATCGCGCTTCCCGGCGTGCCCGGGAACATCGGCGGCGCAGCCCCGGGCGGTGCTCACGGGCTATTGCTCAACTTCCTGACGATCCAGAACGCCTCGGTGGGAGACCCCACGGACCAGGCGCTGAAGTATTTCCTGAGCGGGGATCCCAGCACGACCATGGCGGACTACCCCGCGAACGTGAACACGGAGGTCTACCCAGACGTGCCGTCCCCCGTGTCGGGTCAGTTCGCAGTGCTGCCTCCGGGCGAGCAGGTGCGGTTCGACCTGTCGTACCTCTACGACCACGCGCTGACCCCGGCACTCGCGCCCATCCAATACCTGCACGTCGAGTCGGTGAACGGGGGTGCGCCCGCTGTCAACATGCGCTTCTGGCGCTCGTCAGGGAGGTAGAGATGGACTGGTTACTCGAGAACTGGACGGCAGTGGTCGCCGCGGCGCTGACGGTCGCGACGATCATCACGAGGCTCACGCCGACCCCTCGGGACGATGCAGCGCTCGCCACGGTGCGCGGGCTGCTAGGCCGACTCAGCGTGCTCGAGCACCGGGACACCGGTCGGGTGGCGAAGCTCCCGGGGGCCAAACCAGCCCCCGGGGAACGTCACCCCGACGACTGACCGTCGAGCTCCGGGTGCTCCTCGGTGACGATGTGTCCGGCTGCGCGCTGCAGTAGAGCCATCAGGTCGGCTAGCTGCAGGGTGACGAGCACCTCGGTGCGGTCCTGCTTGCTCACCACCATGCACGCGCGCCCGTCGGTCGCTTCCATGGCCTGCCACCACGCCCGGTAGACCTGGGGGGTGGCCTTGCCGACCTTGCATTCTATCCACCAGGGGGTGCCCGCGACGTCTGGCTCATCGGAGCCTGATCGACGCTGGTATCCTCTCCGCGCCTCCGGGTACATCTCCCGAAAAATTTCGGCGACCTGCCTCTCGAAGGTCGCGCCCTTGTTGCGACTCGCTCGGCCCCCCATCACCACACCGGCTTCAGAGCGCCGTTGACGCGCTCGAAACACATCTGCACACCGACCCCGCCGAACAGACCCTTCGCGACGGTCAGCACCACGGTGGGAGAGTCCACCGACCGGTGCGCGAGCAGCGCAAACCTGCACTCGTTCTCAAGGTCGCCGCTCTCCTTGAAGCTGTGCAGCGAGGGCTCACCTTCCTGTGCGTTGCGACCGAGCTGGCTGATCCCGATCACCACCACGGAGTGCCGGATGGCCGCTCGCTGCAGCGCGGCCCAGAGTACGTTGATCGCGGTGCGCCTGTCCTCGGGTGCGTCTGCCCCCGGCCTCACCTTCTGCAGGTAGTCGATCCAGATGGTGCGGCAGCCGCTGGCGGCCAGTTTGTCCACGGCGCGCTCCACGGCGAGCGTGTCCGCGCCCACGGCAAACTCCACTACGGGGTAATCGCAGTCCCGGATGCGCTGCTCCGCGTGGTCCACCTTCTCCTGGTCCTCGGCGCTCAGCCCGGTGAGCATCTCGCGCGCGTCTACCCCGCTGGCCAGCGACAGAGCGCGCGTGCCGACCACCAGCGGGCCATCCTCGAGACTGATGATTCCCGCTGCCGGCGTGTTCAACGCCGCCCACAACATGATTGACGATTTGCCGCACCCGGTGGCGGCGCCCAGCAGCCCGACGGTGCCCGGCGGGATTGGCCCGAGTGCCGCGTCCAGTCTCTCCAGTCCCAGTGTGGGCCAGTCCGGAGCCGTGCTGGCGCACGCCCCCTGCCGCCGCGCGGCCTCGATGGTATCCCGTAGTCTCATACCCCACCCCCCCTTCGCTTGACATGGTGGAGTGTACGAACGTACATTATCGCTCGGTAGGCAGACAAGAGAGAGGCGCGAGAAACTATTTCCAGAAAGTGCTTGCGCCCCCCGGCTACACGTCTCACTATATCGTCAGTGATGAGGACAGTGGGTCTAGACAGCCCACGGAAGGAGACCAGTGATGAACAGTCAGCATCTTTTGGAGAGTGCGCTCACGAGAGCGCAGGATATCTACCCGGCCGTGCGACGCGTCAACGTCGGTACGCGCTCGCAAGCGCTCGGGCACGGGCGTTTCTCGTGCGGGATAGGGCACGACGAGGACCTCGGCGGAGGATTCATCCTGGGGTTCGGCGACACCCCCGAGGATGCGGTCTCCGCGGCATGCGATGAGCTCCGTGGCCTGCTCGATGCCGAGCACGCGCGCACGCTGTGCTGCGTGGATGGCTGCGCCGCCGCCAGCGTGGCGACGACGGGGGAGGGGATGATGTGTCGGGAGCACGCTCTCGCGTGGCTGCAGTCGGAGAGCGAGTCGGCGGACGAGGTGGGTCCGTGCGGGGTGGCGTCGTGAGCATCGACCTCAAGAGCACCGAGGTGCCCGAGAAGAGCGCTCGCTACGTGTGCGAGGCCAGTAGCGACCAGTGGCTGGCCATGCGTAAACAGGTCTCTGTCACAGCCAGCGACGTGGCCGTACTGATGGACGC
>JAAESX010000171.1 GCA_024228935.1 Pseudomonadota bacterium | reverse complement strand
TCACCAACTGGCCCATTGCCGAGCGCTTCTTGGAGGCCGGCTACGTCCCTGCGTACAACGCCTTCACCGTCCATAGCTCCATTGCACCGACCCTGCTCGAGACCGGCTACCTGGCCCAGCTCGACCCGACGGGAGACACCGAGGACACCGAGGACACCGGGGACACCGGAGACAGCGAAGGCCCCCTGGACCCTGGAGGCTGTGGCTGCAGCGCCCGACCCTCTCCGGGCGCCCTGCTGCCGCTGGCGCTGCTCTCGCTGACACTGCTGCTCACACGGCGGCGCCCCGGCGTGTTCATCGGCTCGCTGCTCCTGTCCTCCCTGCTCGGCTGCACCGGAGGGACGGAGGACAGCTCCCCCCCCGACACGGACACGGACACGGACACCGTCACGGACACCAGTGCGGAGGACTTCACTCTCTAGCTCTACCTGCGCATCAACCTCCAGGTGGACGACAACATCACCGAGGCGATTGCCCTCCTCGAGCGGGCTGAGGCAGCCGGCTACGGCGGCGTGGTGCTGGCTGACTTCAAGCTCCACAAGCTGCACACCGGTGAGCTGCCCTCCTGGTACGCCGACAACCTCCAGGCCCTGCTCACCCGAGCCCTCGAGCTGGACCTGAAGGTCCTGCCAGCCGTGATGCCCTTCGGCTACTCCGAGGGCCTCCTCGCGGCCGATCCAGACCTCGCCGAGGGCCAACGGGTCGAGCAGGCTCCCTTCGTCGTGTCCGAGGGCGGCCAGAGCCTGAGCTTGGCCTCTGACTTTCCGGGCCTCGAGAGCGGAGGCTTCGAGAGCGCATCGGGAGACACCCCGACAGGCTGGGCCTGGACCGACGACCCCGGGGTGCGCACCGTCATCGATCAGGACGTGGCCCACACAGGCGGGGCGTCCCTTCGCATCGCAGAAGGCACCGGCAATGCGCGAGCCGTCCAGGCGCTCGAGGTCCAGCCCTGGCGTCAGTACCACGTCCGCTTCACCCTCAAGACCCAGGACTTCAGCGCGGACTGGTTCAACGTCATGCTGTACGACACCAGCAGCGGCGAAGAACGCAACTTCACCGGCTTCGAGGTCTCCGCCCCCTGACAGACCGGGCGGCTGGCTCCCTGCCCTTTAGTAGCCGCAGCTCTCCAGGTGTCGTGTTCGCGCCCATTGTGCGGACGCTGGAGCCGTTGCGACGTCCAGCATCCGGGCTGATGACCCAGCGAATGTCCTCGCGGTTCGCGAGCACTGAGCGTGCTCTGGCCACGAGCCCGTCGTCGACGCAGAACCGGGTGGAATGCGAACCCATGTGGCTGCCTATGGCCCGTGGTCGCCCGCCGCCATTCCCCGCCTGGCGGTCACGAGCCGGTAGACGTCGTCGACATCCTCGATCACGAGGTCGGTCAGGCCGGCATCGGCCAGCATCTCGGTCAGCGCGCGTGCGACACCGAGCGTCGAGAAGATGCCGACCACGACGGCGAGCGTCCAGGCCCAGAGGCGTCGCTCGCGGTCGGAGGCGAACACGTCAGCCCTTGCTCATCCAGACGCGCAGCTCGTCGTCGGGCCGGGTGACGCCCCGGTCTTCGTCGTGGGCCGGC
>JAAESX010000170.1 GCA_024228935.1 Pseudomonadota bacterium | reverse complement strand
TCGACGGTGACGGCGACCTGGACGTCGTGCTCGCCACCGACGAGACCCGTCCGGTCATCCTCCTGCGCAACCAGGGCGGTGCCGCGTTCTACGAGCAGCAGCTGGCGTCGCCGCGCGGCGAGACCAAGACCCTGGCCTGGGCCGACGTGGACGGCGACGGGCTGCTCGACCTCTTCGCGTCCGGCTTCGTCGCGGATCCTTCTGGGCAGCTGATCGAGTCGGGGGAGCAGGTCGGCGACGGCAACCACCTCTACCGGCAGCAGCCCGACGGCTCCTTCCAGCCCGACGACGACGCCCTTCCCGACGAGGTCTTCGACGCGCTGACCTACGAGGGGGTCTTCGCCGACGTGGACGTGGACGGGGACCCGGATCTCTACCTGGTCAACGACCACGGCCACCGCCACAAGTCCAACCGGCTCCTGATCAACGACGGCACCGGTCACTTCCTGCGGGCCGGCGACTGCGCGTGCGAGCTGGTCATCGCGGGCATGGGCGGGGACGCCGACGACCTCACCGGCGACGGTCGCCCCGACCTCCTGATGTCCGACGACCAGCTGGTGCACCTGCTGGAGGACGACGGGTCCCTGCTCTACGTCGACAGCGCGCTGGCGCGGGGGCTGTACCCGGACCGGGAGACCGTCGGCGCGGGCTGGGGCATCGAGATCGTCGACCTGGACCTCGACACCCACCCCGACGTCATGGCGTCCTACGGCAGCATCCGCTTCCAGGAGCAGCCCGAGCGGAACAAGCACGCGACCCTGCACCTGAACAACGGCGACCTCACCTGGCGCGACGCCCGCGAAGAGACCGGGTTCTCCAGCCTGGGCATCGGACGGGCGATCAGCGTGGGCGACTTCGACCGCGACGGCCGGCCCGACGTGGTGGTCAGCGGCATCGAGTACCTGGAGCTCTGGGACGTGCAGGGAGGCTGCGGGCCGGCGGTCAACGTGCGGCTCGACGGCGGCCCCGGGAACGCCCACGGCCTCGGGGCCCGGGTCGACGTCCGCGCCGGGGACCGGAGCTGGTCCCAGTGGCACTACACCGCGTCGACCTACTCCAGCTCGGCCCCCGAGCTCTACCTGGCCGCGGGCGAGGCGGAGACCATCGACGTGACCGTCACC
>JAAESX010000169.1 GCA_024228935.1 Pseudomonadota bacterium | reverse complement strand
GATGTGGATCGGCGAGGAGACGCTGGTCTGGAAGACGGCGGTCTGCACGACCTGCAGGTAGGTCGGGCTGGCGGGGTCGAGGTCCACGAGGTGGATCATGTCACCGAGGACCTGCGAGATGGCCGCCATGCTCCCGTCCGCCGACAGTCCCCAGACCTCGGCGAGGCCGAGCATGCTGGTGAGTCCGCTGGTGCTCGCGACCTGGGTGTGGTGCGTGGGGCTGGAGCTGTCCACGTCGAAGGCCACCAGCTCGCGCGCCGAGGAGCTGGAGCCCGCGAGCGTCCACATGCGACCGCGTGACTCGTCGTAGGCGAGGTCGACCGGCGAGACGCCGAAGGTCGCCACGTCGCTCCACACCGGAGTCACGCCGGTCAGGTCCAGGCGTCGCAGGGTGTTCGTCGCGTAGCTGGACTGGTAGAGGTGCTTGCCGCCGTCTACGTAGGCCAGGCCGCTCGTACCGTCGGAGTCGCTGCTGCCCTCCTGCCAGCTGAGCGTCTGGCTCAAGGCGTCGATGCGGAACAGGGGATCGTCGGCCGAGCTGAGGGCGACACCAACGGCGATCTCCGGGGGCAGGCTCAAGATCATCTCGAGCCCGGCGGTCACGGCGGGGG
>JAAESX010000168.1 GCA_024228935.1 Pseudomonadota bacterium | reverse complement strand
CATCGACAGCGGAACACCTCCAGAAGGTGGCATCTTGAGAGCACTCTCCTTCCGGAAGGACTGATGGTCGGACCGCTGTTGCTGACCACGCTGTTGACCACCCCGGCCCAGGCCGAGGTGGTCCGTCGCGCTCTGCTCGTGGGCGCCAACGACGGCGGGCTCGATCTGCCGACCCTCCGCTACACCCAGAACGACGTCGAGCGGATGTCGACCGTGCTCATCGAGCTCGGCGGGTTCGAGCCCGAGGACGTCATCGTCCTGCAGGGCGCCGACCGGGCGACGCTCGAGGTCGAGCTCGAGGGCCTGCCCCACGTCGACGAGGACGACCTGTTCCTCTTCTACTACTCGGGGCACGCGGACGCGCGGGGGCTGCGGCTGGGCGACGAGATCTACCCGTTCGACGAGCTGAAGGAGCACTTCACGCGCATCGACGCAGACGTGAAGCTCGGCATCCTGGACGCCTGCCGGTCCGGCCAGATCACCCAGTCCAAGGGCGCCCTGGTCGTCGACCCGTTCCTGCAGCAGGACCTGGACGCGAGCGGCGAGGCCTGGATCACAGCATCCAGCGGCGACGAGCTGGCCCAGGAGAGCCGCAGCCTGGAAGGCAGCTTCTTCACGCACCACCTGGTTGCGGGTCTGCGGGGAGCCGCCGACAACGGCGACGGCATCGTCTCGCTCGGCGAGGCCTACAGCTACGCCTACACCCAGACCGTCGAGCGCACCTCGGCCGCCGGCGTCACCCAGCACCCCGAGTACGATTTCCGGCTGGCCGGCAAGGGCGATCTGGGGCTGACCACGCTCAGCACGGCGACGTCCCGCGTGACGCTGTCCGAAGGCTACGGCGGAGAGATCGCCATCTTCCGCGACGGCCTGCTGGTGGCCGAGGTCAACAAGCCGGTCGCGCAGGAGATGACGCTCGCGCTGCAGCCCGGGACCTACGTCCTGCGACGCCGAGATGGCGACTCCGTGCGCGAGGTCCGCGTGGGCCTCGAGGACGGAGCCCACCGACATGTCGGCACCCGCTGGGGTGAGGCAAAGCAGGAGATCACGGCCTCCAAGGGACTGGAACCGTTCAACTTCGTTGAGACAAGCACCAAGGTCGTCGAGACCACGACTGAGGCCGCTCGGGACTTCGAGTTCCGGGACAACCCGACGGTCGCGCTGGGCTTCGGCACCCTGATTCCGGGCGCCGGTCAGTTTTACAACCAGCAGTACGGACGCGGTGCTGCGTACCTGCTCTCCGGCTGGGCGCTGACCGGAACCGGCCTGGCGACCGGCGGCTGGACCGGCGACGGCTCAGCCTTCGTCGGCAGCCCGACGGGCCCCAACGTCGCAGGCATGGCGGGCTTCGCCGTCTGGGGCGCGGCCGCGTCGCAGGCCTACTACCAGCGCAAGTACGGCGCCGACGTCCCAGACCGGCCGATCGAGGGCGTCACCATCGGCCTCGAGGCGAACTGGTACGACGAGTTCAACCGACCCCACACCGCCGGCGTCACCGTCGACTACGTCGTGACCCCTCACCTGACGATCGGCCTGGACCGAACAGGGGTGGCGCGCTCGCCGGTCGATGATGGCTGGGTCTTCAGCACCGGCGGCCGGGTCACGCTGGCCCCGGAGTGGGAGCGGCTCCGGCCCTCGATCTTCCTGGCGATGGGACCGCGCTTCGGCACGCAGTACGCCGACCAGGCGCCAGTGCGCATCACGGCCGGCGGCGGCGCGCAGGTCCGCTACTACTGGACGCCTCGCTACTACATGACGCTCGAGACGCGCGGCGAGTGGGACGGCGGTCAGGCGCGCTGGGTCAACGGGGCCGGCTTCGGCTGGCACCTGGGCGGAGGCTGAGCCTCTCAGCCCTGGCAGGCCGCCTCGACCTCTTCGATGGTCTTCGGACACGCCGCGGTGAGCACCTCGTGCCCGTCCTCGGTGATGAGGATGTCGTCCTCGATCCGGATGCCGAGGCCTCGGAACCGCTCGGGCGCGGCCTCGTCGTCCGGCGCCACGTAGAGCCCGGGCTCGATGGTGAACACCATCCCCGGCTCCATCGCGCGGGACTCGCCCCCCGACACGTACGAGCCGACGTCGTGGACCTCCATGCCCAGCCAGTGACTGGTCCCGTGCATGTAGTAGCGCTTGAACGACTTGTCCTCGATGAGCGCATCGACCTCGCCCTCGAGCAGCCCGAGCGCGACCATGGACTCCGTCAGCTTGCGGATGGCGAGCTGGTGGAGCTCCCAGAAGCGCGCGCCGGGCACACTGGCCTCGATGACCGCCAGCTGGGCGTCCAGGACGGCCTGGTAGAGCTCCTTCTGCGGCTCGGTGAAGCGACCGTTCACGGGGAAGGTCCGCGTGACGTCGGCCGTGTACCAGGCGTACTCACAGCCCGCGTCGATCAGGCAGAGGTCCCCGCCGTGGAGCGGCTCCCGGTTGGTGATGTAGTGGAGGATGCAGGCGTTGGCGCCACCCCCGACGATGCTGGTGTAGCCGGCGCCGTTGCCGCCCTGACCGCGGAACGTGTAGTCGATGAGCGCCTCGAGCTCGTACTCGAACACCCCGTCCCCCGCGGCCTTCATGGCGGCGACGTGGGCCTCGCAGGTGATGCGGGCCGCCTCGCGCATGAGCGTGAGCTCGCGGTCGTCCTTCACCAGACGCATCTCGTGCAGGACCCGGCTGGGGTGGATGAACGCGTCGGGCACGACGTCGAACGCGTCCCGGGCCTTGCGCCGGACCTTCGCGATCGCCGCCAGGACGCGCCGATCCGTCTCGGCGTCGGTCGCCGCGGCGTAGTGCAGCGTGTGCACGCCCACGAGCCGCTCGCCGAGCATCTTGTCCAGCTCGTCCACCGCGAAAGCCGCGTCGGCACCGAAGCGCTCGACCGCACCGACAGGACCTGCCCGGATCCCCGTCCAGATCTCCCTCTCCTCGTCCTTGGGCTGGACCCACATGACGAACGGCTCGTCGGCGCCGGGGCGCAGCAAGACGACCGCATCGGGGTCCTCCCAGCCAGTCAGGTAGAGCACGTCGGACAGCTGACGGAACCGGAACTCGGCGTCGCCGTTGCGAAGGTGGTGGTGGGCGGCGAACAAGAGCATCGCCTCGCCCTCGGGCAGCGTGGCCAGCAGCCGCTCCCGACGCGCCGCGTAGGCGCTCTGATCGTCGTGTGCCCGATTCATCTCGACTCCCTCGTGTCCTGCGACCAATGGAACGTAAGGACATCTTCCTTGCGCGCCGTTCACCAGGGTGTGACGGTTTCGTCAGGCACGCAAAACCCAGGATGGTCGCGTTGGAATACTCGCTCTCAGGAAAGAACGGTCTGACGTACCGGATCGAGACGAGGGAGATCAAGGAACACGACCCGGCCCTCATCAAGACGGTGGTCGACATCGACCTGATGACCTGGAGCGAGCAGACCTTCAGCCGCTACACCGCTGCGCTCATGCTGCGGCAGGGCCGGACGTTCGTCCTGCTCGCCGACAACGTTCCCATCGGGACGTGCCAGTGCATCCGGAGCTGGGAGCGGCCGAGCGAAGCCGTGCTCTTCAGCATCTCGATCCGACCCGGCTGGCGCGGACGAGGCCTGGGCACGCGGTTCATGGAGGACGTCTTCGACGGTCTGCGCCGCGGCGGCATCCGTACAGTCGTGCTGTCCGTGACCGCACACAACGCGCAGGGCATCCGCAAGTACGAGGAACTGTTCGGGTTCTCGGTCGTCGGCGTGCTCCCCGACGAGTACGCGAAGAAGGAGGACGAGGTCCTGCTGCGCAAGGTGCTGCAGCCCGACCTCATCCCGGTCCAGGCGCTCCCCGACCGCTCCTGAACTCCCGGTTCAGCGGGCGGCCACTTCCTCGCCGAGCATCGCGTCGTAGCGGACCCGCGTCTGTGCGAACCGCTCGCCGTCGTCGTCGTCCAGCCGACGCCGCAGGGTGTCGTGGTAGTCGAGCGGATCCACCGTCTTCCCGGACCGGTCCAGCTGGTAGTGGAGGTGCGGCGCCGTCGACGTGCCGGTGTTGCCGCTGTCGGCGAGCACCTGGCTGCTGGTCACGTGCTGGCCGGCCTGCACTGCGAGCTTGTCGAGGTGCAGGAACTTCGCCAGTGTGCCATCGGCGTAGCGGACCTCCACGCAGTTGCCGTTGGCGGCATGGTTCCAGTTGACCCGCGTGACTGTTCCCGACTTCGGCGTGACGACCGGCGTTCCGACCGGCGTCTTGAAGTCCATGCCCTCGTGTGTCGGCCGGTCGCGCAGGAGCGAGGTGATCTGCTCGTAGTCCTGCAGCGGCCCCGCCACGAGGCGGTACGGAACCTCGGTCCCGTCGTCGAACCAGTAGCTGGCGAAGGTGTCGCCATCGGCCCGGTACTCGTACGCCTTCAGAGTGCGCCCGAGCTTACCGCTCTCGTACCAGGCCGCCGGGATCTCGACGTCCCCGGCTCCGTTGACCTTGTAGATGGCCCAGACCTCGTCACCCTTCTGGACGTCGCGGCGCAGGTCGAGGTCCCACATGAAGAGGCGCGAGTAGACCGCGGCGATCGCGTCGGCGTCCTCGTCGAGCTCGGCCTTGAACGTACGCGCCAGGCTGTGGTCGATGGTCCCATGCACCAGGTGGTAGCCCTCGGGCACCGCGGTGACGGACGGCGCGATCGGCTCGACGGTCTCGGCGGCGGCCAGCGCCACCTCGTCGACCGGCGCGGGCTCGACCGCGGCGACCTCGATGGACTCGACCTCGACGGCGGCCACATCGGCGCTCGGCGCGTCGTCCGAGCCCAGCTTCACGGCCAGGATGATGTTCATCCCGAGCGACACACCCAGCAGTCCGTAGAGGAGATAGGGCGGCGAGTTGGGCCGGTACTTGTCGTTGCGCATCCAGGCGACCTCGAAGACGGAGAAGAGGTCCGCAGTCTCGTCCGTTGGTCTGGACGTGTCAAGAGTTTTTCCGCGCTATCCTGAGCGGGATGATCGCACCGACCGCCGACGCTCCTCCGTCCATCCCCAACGCGCTCCTGGACGGTCCGCTGTTCGCGGGAGTCACAGCCGACCACCGGTCGGCCCTGCTGTCCCGGTTGCCCTGGTACGAAGTCGCCGGGGGCGTCCAGCTCTTCGAGGAAGGCGAGCCCGGCGAGATCCTGTGGATCCTGCTGTCGGGCACCGTCACGCTGACCCGGCAGACCGAGTGCGAGGACACCGTCGAGCTCGACCGCGCCCGCACGGGTGATGCGTTCGGCGAGCTGGCCGTCATCTCGCCCGCCAGCCGCTTCGCGACCGCCACCACCGTCGGGCCGTGCACGCTCGTCTCCCTGACGCGCGCCCAGTTCCGGAAGCTGATCGAGCAGCGCGCCCCCGCCGCCGAGGCCCTGCTCCGGTACCTCACCCGCCGAATCTGCAGGCGCCTGCGACAGGTGGACGGCCGGATCGCGCTGGTCCACGATGCACTCCACGGAGCGCGGGAGTCGGTGCTGAGGAAGCGCGCTCTCGAGCTGGACCGACTGGGGGAGTACTGATGCTCGAGCTCACGGACTGCGCGCTGTTCCGCGGGATGGACGACGCGACGGCCCAGGCCATCGCCAAGGTCTTCCTCCGCAAGACCGTCGAGTTCGACGAGGTGCTCTTCCGCCAGGGCGCCGAGGGCAACTCGCTGGTGGTCATCCTCGAGGGGCTGTTCGAGCTCGTGCAGGAGGCCGACGGTGGAGAGCTGCACCTGGCCGACGTCCAGCCCGGGCGCGTGCTCGGCCTGACCTCGCTCATCGACCCGGGACCTCGCACCGCCACCCTCCGAGCGATGGAGGACGGCCAGGTCGCCGTGCTCGACCGGGCGACGTTCAACCAGCTCTGGCAGGCCGAGGGGGACGCCGCCGCGCGCCTGCACTTCCAGATCGCGCTCATCGCCATCGAGGAGGTCCGCTCGGCGAACCGGAAGCTCATCGAGCTCCTGGACGCGCCTCTCCACGAGCGGGTGCCCGAGCACGTCGGCCCGCTCCTGACGGTGCTCGACAGCCGGATCTACCAGGCCGGTTCGTTCAGCTAGCCTCGAGCTGCAGAGGGCGGTGCCGCTCCGGGAGCGCGTCGCAGAGCAACTGGTACGTCTGGTCGACGTGCTGCTCGAGCGTCTCGATGGTCCACGAGCTGGTGTCGATTGGCTCGAGCACATGCACGTTGACGGTCGTCTCGACGAACTGGAACGACTTCTTGGGCCAGTTCTTGTGGGCGTCGAGGACCAGGATCGGCACGATGGGCAGGCCCGTGGCGATGGCCAGGTGGGCGAAGCCCTTCTTCAGCGGCAGGAGCCGACCCGTGCGGCTGCGCGTGCCCTCCGGCCAGATCCAGATGGACGTGCCGTGCTTGCGGACCGCGGCGACGACGTCCTTCATGCCCGCGATGGCCTTCTCGCGGTTCTCCCGGTCGACCAGCAGGTGACCGGAGAGCGCGTACGCCCAGCCGTAGAACGGGACCCGGGCGATCTCCTTCTTGGCGATGCCCACCCCGCCGACCGGGCAGAGCAGCATCGCGAGGAAGATGTCCGTCACCGACGTGTGGTTGCTGATGTAGATGGCCGGATGGCTCGCATCGACCCGATCGAGGTCGTGGTAGACGACGTTCGCCTTGCACATCCAGAGCACGAACGGCGACACGAACTTGCCGTACATGTTGCAGAGGCGGATGCGGGCGCCGCGGAACGGCAACATGAAGATGAGCATCGTGACGAGCACGCTGCTCGTGGCCAGCACCCAGC
Organism: Pseudomonadota bacterium; assembly: GCA_024228935.1. GTDB lineage: Bacteria > Myxococcota_A > UBA796 > UBA796 > CAJQPC01 > JAAESX01. Next base: position 67,698 of record JAAESX010000168.1, on the reverse strand, counting down.
TCAGGCCCAGGCCGAAGCGCACAGCGTTGACGATGCGGGTCATCCGCCCTGCCTATTGCGCCGGCTGAGCACACGCCCGTACACCCGCTCGAGCCGGTCGGCGCAGGCGTCCCACGTGAAGCGAGAGGACACGTCCTGGCGGGCGTCCACGCCGAACTGGCGGGCCATGGACGGTCGGTCGACGAGCCGCTGGATGGCTTCGGCGAACGCCTGGGTGTCGTGGTCCGGGACGCGCACGACGCCGGCGATGTCTCGCGCCGAGCCGGCCGAGGCGACCGTCGGGACGCCCAGGCCCAGGTAGTTCAGGAGCTTGATCGGGTAGCCGCTGCACACCGTCCGCGGCAGGGCGGCGACGTCGGCCGCTGCGATGAGGTCCCGCACAGCAGGCCAGTCCGATGTCCGGATGAACCTCTTCCGGGCTGGCGGAAGCGCGCTGGCCCGCTCGGCCCAGGCGTCGAGCGGCGACGCGGAGACCATCAGCAGCCCGACGTCTTCGAGCTGCAGGACCGCGTCCACCAGCACCTCGAGGTCCTGGTAGGCGTCGGGGTTGCCGGCGTAGACGACCCACGGGCGACCGCCCAGGTCGTGCTCACGGCGCGCACGGTCAGGATCGGCGCCGTCGAGCTCCGCCATGTCCACGCCCGGCGGGATGTGGGTCACGTCCGTACAGCCGAGCTCCCCGAGGATGCGCTCGGCGTCTTCAGAGATGGCCACGGCGGCGTCCGCGAACCGCGGAACGGTCCGGTCCAGCGCGACACCGACGCGCCGCGCGATCGCCCGCGCCGTACGACCGGAGAAGTACTGATGGAGCTCCTCTCCCATCGTGTTGTGGTTGTTGTAGACCACCGGAGTGCCGCGAAGCGCGCGCGCGAGGTAGGCCGCCAGCGGCGCCTCGTAGTTGTGGGCATGGACGATGTCCGCGTCGATGCGGGCCAGCCGAGCCGCCAGCGCCAGATCCAGCCAGGGCTTCACCAGATCCGGGCCAGCTCGAAGGCTGCCGTAGCCCGGGATCCGCGGCGTCCGCACGACCTCCAACAGCGGGTCGACCTCTCCTTCCCCATGGCCGTAGCAGGCGACGATCACGCGATGTCCGCGCCGCGCCAGCGCTCGACTCATGCCGTGCACGTAGACCTGCGAGCCTTGCGCCGAAGGAAACGGGAACGCGGCGGCTTGCACGACGGTCAGCGGCATTCTTTGCGTATACTCACCCGAGTTCCAGAGCTCAGGAGGAGCCCCATGCATCTGTTGTTCATGACTTTGGTGTCTTGCACCGGCGAGTGCCTCGACGGCTTCGCGCTCGGTGAAGACGGCAACTGCTACCCCGTCGAAGACACCGGCGTCGAAGGAGACTCCGACACGGACGCCGACGCCGACACCGACTCGGACTCGGATGCGGACGCGGACAGTGACGCCGACTCGGACGCCGACGCCGATGCGGATGCCGACTCGGACGCCGACGCCGACGCCGATGCGGACTCCGACGCCGATGCGGACGCCGACTCCGATGCGGACGCCGACACCGACGCGGACGCGGACACCGACACGGGTCTCCCCGAGATCAGCTTCGGCGACTGCACCGACTCCGGCGGCGGCCTCTGCGGCACGCTCTCCGGCACCGCGCCCACGGGCATCTGGGGTGTCCTCGTGACCGACAGCTCGGGCAGCGACTTCGCGTTCGCCTCGAACCCGTCGGCCACGTTCCCGACCGACTACTCGGTGACCGACAGCAAGGTGCTCACCGGCGGCACAGCCTTCGACACCGACAGCTACAACGCGTACATCGTGGTCGACGCGGACGGCGACGGCATCCTGACGAACGCCGACGACCTGACCGCCCACCCGAGCAACCCCGTGTCCGTGACGGCCGGGGCGCTCACGACCGGCGTCGACATCAGCTACTAGCCGACGTCCTCGCTCACGCTGCGCGCCGTCCCTTCCAGGGCGGCGCGTATCTGATCTGGGCCCGCATTGCTGCCCAGGTACGCGACCGGTCCGTGGTGCCGCTCGACGTGTCCCCAGCGGCGCGGCTCGCCGTCGAAGTCGTAGCTGAACACGACCGGAACGCGATGGCCGGCCGCACGAAGCGTCGCCAGCACGAACGTGCCCTGGTTGTCCTCCAGGAAGCGGACCGCGCGGTCCCGGTCGCCGTTGAACCGGTTCGTGATCTCGGCCAGGTCGCCGACCAGGTCCGCCTCGGGGATACGGTCGAAGCGCATGTCCAGGAAGACGACGTCGTGCTCGCCGGTCGCCAACGCGGCCAGCGCCTCGCCGCCGTTGCCCGCACGGACGAACGAGAACCCATCGGTGAGGAAGCGGGTGAGCATCTCGCTGTACTCGCGGCCGTCTTCGACCACCAGGACACGGCAGGTCATGCTTCGGGCTCCTCGGCGCGCGGCAGGCGCACGGTGATGGACTTGGCCCAGCCGGCGGCGTCTTCGACCTGGATCGACCCTTCGTGGCGTGTCACCAGGTCCACCGTCAGGCCGAACCCGCGGGCGATGTAGCGCCCTCGGATCATCTCGGTCGTCAGCGGGGACGTCGCGTTGTCGAAGAACCGCAGGACGACCCACTCCAGCCCGGTCACGAAGTCGACGTCCTCGGACAGGGACAGGCCGAGGCGGCGCTCTCCGGGGGCCTGCTCGTCCAGGACGGCCTGCAGGCTGTTGCGGAGCAGGTTGACGACGATGTCGTCCAACTCGCCGGGGAAGATGCGGACAGGAAGCGAGACCTCGACGTCCAGTTGGAGCTCCGGCAGGTCCTCGCCGCGGAAGCCCGGTTCACTTCTCACGTGGTCCCAGGCCCGGCCGAGGACCGACCGGTCCAGGTTCATGACGCAGACGTCCCGCAGGATGCGTCCGAGCTCCATGTACCCGGTCTCGTTCAGGATCTCCGAGATGTTCCGCAGGTCATCGGCCGTCGGCGAGCCCCGCCCGAGCTCGTCGAACGCATCGCACATCGGCGCGAGCACGGGGTCGACGCGGCGCAGGTTCAGGCGCATCCGATGGTGCCGGCCCAGGCTCTCCAGCTCGCGGATGTAGCCGAACCACTTGTCCCGGATCCCGCCCTCGACCAGCCGGTCGACGGACTCGTTCGCCAGCTGACGGTTGCCCGCATCCAGCGCGTCCGCCGCGGCCGGGAGCACGGTGGTGTTGTGCTTGAGCACCTCGTGCCGCATACCCGCGACGATGGTCGCGACGTCGTGGTAGGTCTCGGGCACCTGCTCGAGCAGCTGCCGGAGCGTCGAGCCGGTCCGACGCCGGATCCACCAGCCCAGGGGCAGCGTGACGGCCGCCAGCGCGGCGAGTCCCCCACCCCCGAACGTCAGTCGGTAGCGGTTCTCGAGCTCCTCGCGCAGCTCGAGCGCGGCGTCGTGCTTCCGCCCCCCGCTCGAGCGGGCGAAGTACTCGGCCAGGAGCCGGCGAGCCTCGAGCCAGTCTCCATCCGCGTCCGCAAGGAGAGCGAGCGCGTACCAGGCCTCCTCGGCGCCCAGCTCGGACGCCACCTCGAACTTCGCGCGCGCGTCAGCGGCCCGCCCGGCGTCCTCGTGGATCCAGCCCACGGCCAGCACCGTCCGCGGCTGATCCGGCCGGACCGCCAGGCTACGTTCATACGTCACGACGGCTGCATCGACCTCGAGCGCACGGAGCTGGAGGTGCGCGAGCAGGTTGAGCGCGTCGACGTAGTCGGGAGCCTCGGCCAGCGCGAGATCGACCTCCAGGCGAGCCCGCTCATCGTCGTCGTGGCGCTCGAGGTACACCTTGGACAGCTTGAAGTGGCTCCAGGCGGCCTCCGGAATCCCCTCTGGCGCGGCCGCGAGCAGCGCCTCGACCTCGGGCGGCTCGGGGCGGACCCGCGTCAGGTCCGCCACAGCGCGGGCGGCGGACTCGGCGAACTCGCCGTCGGGGGCTCGCTCGCCATAGGACCGGAAGTGCTCGACCGCGGCCTCGACGTCGCCGGCGTCCTGACAGACCGAGCCCAGCAGGTAGTCGAGCTCGACCCAGTCGGGCCGCATTCGATGGGCACGCTCGAGCTCCTCGCGGGCCTCGCGATGTCGCCGCCCGCCGTAGCGCTCGGCCAGCAACACGCCGAGCCGGACGCGCCACGTCGCCTCGTCCGGGTCCAGCGCCACTGCCGTGAGGTAGGCCTGCTCGGCTCGCCCGACGTCCTGTCGATCCCGCGAGACGTCGCCGATGGCCGCCCACACCTCGGGCGAGCGCGGGGCCTGCTCGACCAGGACGTCCAGACGCTCGGCGGCCTGGTCCAGTCGGCCGGCCGCCATCTGCTGTCGGATCTCCCCGAGCTCCGCTCCCTGCTCCGGGTCCAGTGACTCCCCGCCACCGACGGCGAGCTCCTCGGCCGCCTGCTCGACGTCGAGGCGGTCCAGGCGTGCCCGGACCTCGTCGGCCAGCTCGCCCTCGGGCCAGAGCTGGAGCGTCCGCTCGAGCCAGGCGCGGCAGCCCTCGCGATCGTCGCTGTCCTTCAGGGCCTCGGAGATGGAGACCATGTGGATGCTGGCGGCGTCGGGATCCTCGTCTCCCCCACCCAGCAGCAGGTACTGCTCCAGCGTCTCGATGCTCCCGGGCACGTCACCCGCCAGCAGCCGTGCCTCGGACTCGAACCGCCAGGGCTCCGCGTCCCCCAGTCGGAGCGTCCGGAGCCGGGCGTACAGCTCGACGGCCTCCTCGGGCCGGTCATCCTTCACCAGCCCCGCGAGCATCTCGACGGCGTCCGCGTCCATCGGCAGCTGCTGCAGGATGCGCTCGGTCTCCTCGATCTCACCGAGCTGGAGCGTCGCTCGCGCTCGACCCAGCGAGGCGGCGGCGTAGGTCGGATCCCGCCGCAGGACGAGTTCGTAGGCCGCAGCGGCTCGGGACCACTCCCCCTGCTGCTCGTGCTCGACCGCAGCCACGAAGAGCTGCTGCCCGATGGGGTCCAGGCCAGCTCCGATGAGCGGATCCTGGGCCAGCAGCACGCCGAGCAGCGCGAGGATCACGCCAGGCGCTTGCTGAGCTCGCGCACCTTGAGGCCGAGCTGGTTGAAGCGGAGCTGGACCTTCCGCGCGTGGGCCTCGTCCGCGAGCAGGATCCTGGCCATCTCGCTGAAGTCCCCGCCCGACGACAGGTAGAGCGCCGTGAAGTACTGGCGCTCGACGTCCGCCGCGCACTTGTTGAGCGTCTCCTGGGGCCGTAGGCCGACCTCGAGCTTCCAGCCAGCGGCGGGGGCCTCGGGCAGCTCCTGGGTGGTGCGGAGCAGGTCGCGGACCAGCTTCGGGCGGACCTGGATGAGGTCCGGTCGCTCGACGCGTCGCATCTGGACCAGCTCGGTGAACGTGAAGACCAGCGCGTTCTCGACGGTCATGCCGAACTCGCGCAGGTTCCCGGGCCAGCCGTGCTTCTTGAACAGCGCCATCGTTCGCTTGGGGAACAGCAGGTGGACGACGCCCTCCTCCTGGGCCGGCGCCGTGTCGCCCTCGAAGACCTTGAGCGTCGCGTCGCCCAGGCTGTGCACGCGCAGGAGTTCGGCGTAGAGCTCGGCCACCGCCGGGCTCGACAGCGCGCGCTCGCAGCAGAACTCGATGAGCCGCGGCAGGTCGAGGCGACGCTCCGACAGCGGCGGGAGCTCGACCGTGCACGCAGGGTTGAGGCGCATGTGCAGATCCGAGCGGAAGCTCCCCTCGCGCACCATCGCCGGCAGGTCCTCGTTGGTGGCGACGATGACCTTGACGTCGACGCGGCGCTCGCGGACGTCCCCGAGCCGCGTGACCATCCCCTCCTGGAGGACCGTCAGGAGCATCTTCTGGGCGTCGTGCGACAGGTTGCCGATCTCGTCGAGGAAGAGCGTGCCCCCGTCGGCCTCCTCGAAGGCACCCTTCCGGTCGGCGATCGAGCCGGTGAAGCTCCCCCGGACCGAGCCGAACAGGTGCGCGGCCATCAGGTTCGACGGGATGGTGGAGAGGTCCACGGCGACGAACCGGCCCTTCCGGCCCGACCGGGGATGGATGAAGTGCCGGGCGATGAGGCTCTTTCCCGTGCCCGTCGCGCCGCCCAGGATGATGGGCAGCCGGCCGCGTGCCAGCGTCAGCAGCCGACTCCGGATGCGGCGCATCGCCATCGAGCGCCCCCAGAAGATGGGGCCCTCGCGCTCGAGCCCGCGACGGGCCCGGGCGATGCCCTCCATCTGGGCGCGCAGCGCGTTGACGTCGATGTACTCATCGTCGAGGAAGTAGGTGTACTCCTGGACGGCCAGCTCGTCGGCGGCTCGCTCGAGCGACAGGTCGTCGCGGCTCGTCATCAGGATGACGGGCAGATCCGGGTGGCCCTGACGCAGCTCGCGCAGGATGTGGACGCCCTGGTCCCGCTTGACCTTCTCGACCTCGCGCGGCTCGGCCCCGCTCTTGAGTCCGACCAGGTCCCCTTCGGGGATGTCGAAGTGCACGTCGAGCAAGACCATCTCGACGCGGTTCCGCTTGCGAAGCAGAGCGCGCGCCTCGGACCAGCTGCGAGCGGGTCCCAGGTAGTCGTGCTCGGGGATGGCTCGGCGACACAGCTCGATGTATCGATCCTGGTCGTCGATGATGAGGACCTGGGCCATCAGTCGTTCTCCTTCTCACGCACGGCACGGAACAGGACGCCCAGGGCGTCGCTCACCTCGATGGCCCGCGCGCGCAGCACGCGGAGCTCCGAGAGCTGGAGTGTCCCGTCCTCCAGACCGCCGAGCGCGGCCTCGAGTTCCGCCATGGGCGTGTCGATACCGTGCAGATCGAGGCTGGACAGCGGCTCGCGGACCCGCGCCCAGACCTGGGGAGCGGACTCGACGCCCGACGGCCCGCGGCGCGTTCGCAGCACATCCGACCGCAGGGCCTCGAGCAACTCGTCGGCGGGCGCGTCGTCCGGGAGCCATCGGAGCTGGAACGCGATGTACTTGCCGACGTCGTGCCGGGCGGCCTTCGCGGCCTGGAGCAGGCTCATTTCTTGAACGCCTTCAGCATCTCGAGGTAGTCGATCGAGACCGGCGGCGCGGGAGGCCGGTAGCGGGACTCGACGCGGCCGAGCCAGGCGACGCGATCCCGGCAGGCCTCGACGGCCTCGTGAGCGTCGGTCGTGTCCAGCTCGTCGACCAGGCGGCGCATCGCGCTGAGCTCGACGTGGCCTCGTCGGACGATGTCCTGGAACAGGTTCCCCAGCGCCCGGGGCCCCTGCCCGCTCCGTCCGACCTCGAGCGTGACGGCTCGCACGTCGCCGGCGGCCAAGCGACCCGCTCCATAGAGCACCAGCGCAGCCTGGAACCACGAGTAGACCGGGACCATGCGCGGTCCCAGCGGCTCGAACAGGCGCGGAGGCACGCCCTTCTCGAGCCGGATGAAGATCCGCTCGACGGCCTCGGTGTGGGAGATGCCCTCGAGCGCATCCAGCGCCGTCTTGATCCGGTCCGGATAGGCGCCCGCAGCCTCCATGATCCGGGAGACCTCGACCGGCGTCAGGCGGCCGGCGACCGCGTCGGCGAAGACCGAGTAGACGAGCGCGTCGATCTCGGCGTCGTCGCCGAACAGGTGCTCGAGGACACCGCCGCCCAGCCCAGCGCGCCCCTTCAGCAGCGCGGGCAGCTTGTACCCGAACTGACCCTTGATGGCGCGAAGCCGACCGCGCTTGATGTTGCGGACGGTGTCCTTCAGGTGGAGCTCGTGGAACCGCACGCCGTCGAGGCGGAGCTTCTGCTCGAGCACCTCGCGCATCTGCGTCGGCGAGCCGCTGAGGATCACGACCCGGCTCCGCTCCCGCATGGACAGCGCGCGCAGGAGCGCCGCCGACCCCGGCACGTTCCGCTTCTCGGACGGCGCCTCCATCGCGCTGCGGACCAGCCCCCGGACCGACTCGAAGTCGGTCTGGAGGTACGTCTTGTCCAGGTCCCAGCGGTAGATCTCCACCGCGAGTGCCTTAACGGCCTGTCAGCCGGCGGAGCCCGCGCAACGGCGTGTCCAGGAGCGGAGCCTCGGCGGCGGCGAGCGCCCCGTCGTACCCCGGGTCCGCCGCGATGCGGAACCGCGGCGCCACGGTCTCGTCGTCCAGCAGCTCTTCCACGCGTGTCCGGACCGCTCGCCCCGACGCGCCCTGGAGCATCGATCCGCCGACCTCGATCTCCTCGATCCCCGGCAGGAACACGCGGGCTTCCTGGATCGCCCCCACCAGCAGCTCGGCGATCCAGCTGGCCGCCTGGCGCCCCTCGGGCCGCCCCGCGCGCAGCAGCTCGGCCAGGGCGTAGCCGCTGCGCCAGGCGTCGACGGGCTCGCCCAGCAGCTCGCCGAGCGTCCAGCCCACGCCCAGGCCGGACAGGTACGACTTCATGGCGCCCTTGAGCGGCAGGTACGTGTGGGGGCGGGCATCGGGGCTCGCGTCCACAACGAGCCGGCCCAGCTCCACAGCGTTGACCGTGCCGTCAGCGTCGAGCCAGCAGCCGCCGAAGCTGGTCCCGATCTGGAGCCGCAGCAGGCGCCGCCGCCCCTTGCCGCTCAGGTGTCGTCCCAGGTTCGCCAGGTCGTTGTAGCAGGCCACAGGACCCGAACAGATGCCGTCGGCCACGCGATGGGGGAAGTCCGCCACGACCTCGACGCCGCCCAGCCGCTCGCGCATGACCGTGGACAGCGCGACGACCTGGCCGCCGAGCCCCATCGGGCTGGCGAAGCCGATCCCCAGTGAGCCGACAGGCCCGTCCGCCACCTCGAGCACCAGCGCCCGCGCCCGCGAGACGAGCGACTCGATGCCGTGCTCGCCTTCGGGCCAGGTCCGGGCGTGCGCCTTGGCGACGAGCTTGCCGTCGCGGAGGGCGCAGGCCTTCATGCCCGTCCCTCCGATGTCGAGGCCCACGGCCAGGCCGCTGCGCACGCCACCTCGGGACTCCTCGATCGCCGGGAGGTCGAGCGTCCCCTCGGCCAGGCCGACCACCGGCTGGTCCCCCGAGGCGATGGGGATGCGATGGATCTCGCGCAGGACGGAGACTTCGATGCCTTCCGGGACCCGAACAGCGGCCGGCTGGAGCAGCAGGATGCCGTTGTGGATTCGCCAGACGAGGTCGGCCTTGGCGGAGGCGGGGGCGCGAAGCTCAATCTCGCGAGCGGCCGCCCCGGCCCCGTGGCCGAGAGAGAAGCCGACACGCCAGCGACGCGCGCGGGGGTGGCGGCGATGTCCGCGGAAGGCCGTCTCGAGTGTCGTCATCACGCTCCCTGGGACCGGTCGCTGCCCGCCACGGCACGCGAGATCTCCAGCTCTTCTACGTGGTGTCGGGCCTTCTCCATGCAGCCAGTACGGTTCGGCCCGCCCAGAACGGGAGCCAGATCTCACCGGCGACGACGATGGGATCGCCCAGGATGGCCGCGTCCGTGGTGATCAGACCGACGCCCCCGAGCACCGGACGGACCTGGCCGTCCTGCACCTCGAGCCAGGCGTCGATGCCCGCGGCGCCCCGCGCCTGCTCCTGACTCCAGCCCTCGAGGATCGGGGGCCGGACGACGCCGGCCCGCGTCACCACGCCGCCGCTGGCCCGCAGGACCTCCTCGCCGTCGACGACCGGTCCGTCGCACGCCTCGTCGTCGCTGACGTCCACCCGCACGTCGCCGTCCCGGACGTGGATCGCCGGTCGGCAGCAGGTGCACACGCCCTCGCCGACGTCCGTGACCGTCTCGCCATCGCTCTGGCGGACCGTGCCGTCGGCCTCGGTCCAGACGACGACCGGCTCGTCCCAGACCATCTCCATGCCCAGGCCGGTGGCGTCGGTCTCGGCCAGGGTCTGGTGCTCCCAGCCCTCGGCGCCCCCCTGCGCCAGGCGCACCTCGCCCTCGACCGCATAGGCCACGACTGGGCGTCCGAGCGCCAGCCCCAGGCGGGGCCACAGCTGACCGGTGGAGTCCAGGCGCACCCCGGTGTCGACCTCGCGCGACGACGTCCAGCCTCGACCGGCGTCCAGCGACGTGGCGGTGGAGAGGACCCCCTCGTCGACCCAGATCGCCACGACGATCGCCGGTCCGCCGTGGCGCCCGGTGGCCGAGAGCGCCAACATCTCGGCGTCCTCGGACCACGGACCACGCAAGACGCGGATGGCGGGCTCGGGCGCGGCCTCGACCTCCGCGTCCTTGGGACCACACGAGATCAGCGCGAAAACGAGCATCTGCACAGCTACTGCACACCTTTGAAGCGAGACCGACCGGACCCGGCGACTTCGCCCGCACGGTTCCTGCATAGCCTCATGTCAGGCCCCGACGCGGGGCCTACAATCCAGGGAGCAGGAAGACCATGATGAACGGCGCCGACATCCTCATCGTAGACGACGACGACAACCTCCGCGAGGTCGTGCGCTATGCGCTGGACCGGGCTGGCTTCCGCGTCCGCGAGGCCAACGATGGCAAGAAGGCCATCCAGCAGTTCGGTGACCGCCCGCCCGACCTCATCGTGCTCGACGTGCTGATGCCCGAGATGGACGGCATCGAGGTCTGCCGGGAGATCCGCAAGGCCTCCCAGGTCCCCATCGTCTTCCTGAGCTCGCGCGACGAGGAGGTCGACCGGGTCCTCGGCCTGGAGCTCGGCGGCGACGACTACATGACCAAGCCGTTCTCCCCTCGCGAGCTGGTCAGCCGCGTGAAGGCCGTCCTGCGGAGAACCCAGCCCCAGGGCGCCCTCGCTCCCGACGGCGACAGCGTGCTCCGCTCGGGCCCCATCAAGATGAACCCCGAGCGCCATCGGGTCTTCGTCGAGGACGAGGAGGTCCGCCTGACCGTGACGGAGTTCCGTCTGCTGCAGGTGCTGCTGCGCCGTCCAGGCCGCGTCTACACCCGCGACGAGCTGGTCGAGCGCGCCTACCCGGGCAACCACCACGTGAGCGACCGGACGCTCGACTCCCACGTCCGACGCATCCGGCAGAAGTTCCGCGAGCACGAGATCGACCCGGTCGAGACCGTGCACGGCCTGGGATACCGGCTGCGCCAGCTCTGAATGCCGCCCACGCTGCAGCCGCAGGAGCCGCCCGCGCACGAGCTGTCCGGCCTGTCGATGGTCCTGCCGCTGCGCACGTGGCTCCTGTTCTCGCACATGGCCGTGCTCACGCTGCCCATCTTCGCGGTGCTGGCGACTGGCGCGCTGGCCTACGACCTGAACATGCAGACGAAGGGCGAGCTCATCAACCAGAGCGCGCTCGTGCGGCTGCTGGTCGTGAGCGAGCTGGAGCACGCCCGCGAGGACGACCCGCAGGCCGACATCCGCGACATCGCCTGGCGGCTGGCTCCGCTGCTCCACCAGGCCCGTCGCGAGACCCTGGCCGCGTTCCGCGTCATCGACACGAACGGCGTGGTGGTGGCGACCAGCGGCGAGGGCCTGGGCCGCGACCTGTCCGGGCAGGCCGAGGTGGCCGCAGCGCTCGAGGGCCTGTCCGGCACCCAGGTCCGGCCCAGGGAGGCCAACCGGTCGAGCCCGCTCTCCGGCCCCTCCCGCCGCGCTCCGGTCCGGGTGTTCCACACCACGCCCGTGGTCTTCGACGGCGAGCAGGTGGCGGTCATCCTGCTCTCCCGAACTCCCCGCGAGGAGGTCCAGGCGCTCTACCAGATGAGTCCCCGGCTGGTCTGGGGAGGCATCGCCTGTGTGCTCCTGACGATGGCGCTCTCGTGGCGCTGGGCGACGCTCGGGTCCCGCTCGCTGAAGCGTCTGGCCGAGGCCGCCGCCCGCGTGTCCGAAGGGGACCTGGAGCAGGTCGAGAACCTGGAGCACATCCACGAGACGCACGTGGCCGAGGTCGGCGAGGTCGCCCGCTCTTTCGCTCGCACTGGCCAACAGCTGCGCGAGCGGCTGTCCTACATCTCCGAGTTCGCCGGGAACGTCAGCCACGAGTTCAAGACGCCCATCGCGACCCTGCGCGGCACCATCGAGCTGCTGGCCGACGACGAGGAGATGCCGCCCGAGCAGCGGGAGCGCTTCCTCTCGAACGCCAACGCCGAGCTGGAGCGACTCGAGCGCCTGGTCACGGGGCTGTTGCGCCTGGCTCGCGCCGAGGAGGCCACGGTCCGCGAGGACATCGATCTGGGCGTCCTGATGTCGGACCTCGGGGAGCGATTCCCTGACCTCGAGGTGTCGGGCGAGGCCGGCGAGATCATCGGCAACCCCGCGCAGGTCGGCTCGTGCGTCTCGAACCTGGTCGAGAACGCCTACGCGCACGGCGGCGAGGACGTGAACGTCGTGCTGCGGGGCTGGGCACTGGGCGAGCGGACCGGCGTCGAGGTCGAGGACGACGGCCCCGGCATCTCCGACGCCAACCAGAAGCGCATCTTCGAGCGGTTCTTCACCACGGGTCGAAAGCGAGGCGGCACCGGGCTCGGGCTGGCGCTGGTGCAGACCATCGCGCGGAGTCACGGCGGCGCGGTCGAGGTCCAGTCGCGCTCGGGCCGGACCGTGTTCCGGGTCAGCTTCCCCCGCCGCCCCGTCGCCTGAAACGGGCGAACAGCTCGGGGCGCAGGAGACACGGGTACAGCGCCAGGCTGATCCACGAGAACGTGCCGACGTCCATCGTCGCGGCGATGCCCAGGTGCATGCCGGCCCCGACCACGATGAGCGGCCAGTGCCACCGGCGACCCTTCACCACGGAGATCAGGAACAGCGGCGCCGCCAGCTCGAACACCATCGTCCCCAGGCTCGCGAGCTGGCTCGGTCGGTGGAGCCACAGCGGCACCTCGGCCAGCTTCGACCACGAGGGGGCCTGCAGCAGGTACCAGACCGCGTCGTACCCGCCCCACGGCCACCACTCCGGGCTCACCTTCTGCAGCCCCGTCGTGAAGTACACGACGACGAGCTGGAAGACGACCAGGTAGCGGGCCCAGACCGGGGCCTGCCGCTCGCCGAGCAGCTGGGCGTCCAGGCTCCAGGTGTAGGTCGAGCCGCCCAGGACGAGCAGCCAAAGGGCGTTGGTGGTGAGCCGGTCGTGTCCTCCACCCAGGGCGCCGTGCACGTCGTAGAGCTGGAGCGCGAGCTGGAGCGCGACGAACGCGGTGATGCGCCCACCCAGGCCCAGCCCCAGCGCGACCGCCGCGACGAACAGGCCGCCGAGGAGCATCCGCACCTGGAGCACCGAGGTCGTGATGGACGCGAACCCGTCGCTGCTGAACGCGTCGACGTGGATGCTGCCGATGTGCCAGACGTCGACGAGCAGGCAGAGCGCGACCAGGACACGCATGACGGCCAGCGCCTGGCCTCCTTCCCTTGCGCGGAGCCAGCTCACAGCACCGCCTCGCGCTTCCAGCGGCAGACGCCCTCGGGCATCTCTCCCCCCGGCTCGGGCAGGCGCGTGAACCGGATGCATCCCTCGAACCGCGAGGCGTCAGGGAAGTCGACGGCCGCCCGCTCGGCCAGGAACGTGAACAGCTCGCCCCAGCGCTTCTTGGACATCGCCCACCCGAACTGGGCCTGGAGCCCACGCATGCGCGAGGCCTCCAACAGGTCGATCTGCCAGGTGTGGTCTCGATCGTTGGTGCGGTAGACCAGCTCGCCGTCGACCGAGAGTTCCATGCGGCCGGGCTTCCGGTTCACCAGCGTGAACATCTGCCAGCCCTGGGTCGTGCCGGCGTGCTCGTAGTAGGGCTGGAACGGAGCGAGCGCCGTTCGCCGAGCGTCCATCCACGCGATGCCGCCATCCCACGCGATGGCCTCGACGTCCGCGACGTCGCCCTCGAAGCCGAAGCTCGAGAGCACGCCGTGGGCGTCACGGAACAGCTGCTGGGTGCTCTCGGCCTGGAACGTCACGTCGTTCATGGCGCCCTGGGGCGCCGGCAGGGCCGGGAGCGTGATGGCCAGCACATGGAACGCGAGCAGGGCCGCGAGGGCCCACTCGCGAGCCCGGGTCATCTCAGCCCTCATCCTCGTCCCGGGTGTACGCGTTGTCGCGGTCGTCACACGAGGTGCCGTTCGCGAAGTCGACGGTCCGGTTGTAGTGCTCGTCCAGGCCGTTCTTGACGGTGGTCGCGTAGAAGTCGTCGCCCACACCGGTCAGCGTCACGCTGGACCACATGGAGTAGAAGCGACGCAGGCTCGAGCCGTCCTCGCTGGGGAGCCAGACCATCAAGTCGTAGCGCTGATCCCAGGTGCCCTCGCCGTCGTAGGCCTGGGCCTGATCCGAGGTCCAGGCGCGCGCCACGACGGCCTGACGACCATCCTCGAGCTCGACCCAGGTGTAGTCCCGGCTCATGTCGATCCAGACGTTGTTGAGCGAGTCGATGTGGATCTCATGCGTGGTCGCGAGCGTCGGGCACGAGCCGTCGGCGAAGCAGGCCTCGTCTGAGTCGAAGGTCTGGGCGTGCCACGTCGTCGTGCTGCTGGCGATGCAGGCCTGGTTGGCGTCGAGCATCACGTCGAGCTGGGCGTCCATGTCCGAGTCGACCTCGGCGACCACCGCGACCGGGACCTGGAGCTCCTCGCTGAAGGAGCCGGGCACGTCCGCTCCACCCAGACGCGACTCGGGCAGGCTGGGGGGCGTCACGGCGCGGTCGTCGACGTCCTCGTCGAGCGCCAGCGGCATCGTGGTGAGCCAGGCGTCGAGCTGGACGAGCGCGGCGGGAAGCGCCTCGGCGCCGTCCTCGCCCGTCCCGTCGAAGTTCTCGTACATGTACAGGGCGAGCTCGCCAATCTCGGCGGGAGCTTCGACAGGGGGCTTACAGGCCAGGGTCAGTGCGATGAGCATCGGTCCTCCAGATGCGGTACGTTCGGGCCATGCTCGATGGATCGCCGCGTGGCCCCGCTCTGGCGCTCGTATCGCTGTACGACATCGAAAACAACGCGATTCGGCAGCTTGCCGCGGGGGTTCGAGCGACGGGCCGCCGCGTGGTCGAGATCTACTTCAAGGACTGGAAGAACAACCACCTCGAAGACCCGACCGACTACGAGCTCTCGCAGCTCCTGGACATCCTCCGAGACGAGGGCGTCGGCCTGGTCGGGGTGAGCCTGCGCGCGAGCGCGTACGAGCGTGTCGCCGGCATGGTCACCGCCCGCATCCGTCAGGCCGGGCTCCCCGTCGTGCTCGGCGGCTGGCACGTCACGGTGCGGCCCGAGCGGGTCATGGGCATCTGCGACGCCATGGTGCTCGGCGAGGCCGACGCGAGCTTCCCCGAGCTGGTGAGCGCGTACTTCGAGGGCCGTCCGACCCGGGCCATCAAGGGCATCGCGTGGGAGGAGGACGGCAAGCTCCACAAGAACCCCCTCCCCGCCCTCATCGAGGACCTCGATGTCATCCCCTGGCGGGACTACGACAGCCCCGACAAGTGGGTGCTCTCGCGCGGCGACATCCACCGCGGCGACCCGATGGCGGACGACCCGCTCTACCAGGTCCTGTGCAGCCACGGCTGCGTCCAGAAGTGCTCGTTCTGCCACAACAGCTTCGACACCGGCGCCGAGGGAAGCCGCCTGCGCTTCCGCAGCGTGGACAGCGTGCTCGCCGAGCTGGAGGAGCGGCGTCGGGTCAACCCCCACATCCGCCGCGTCCGCTTCGACGACGAGATCTTCGGCCTGTCACGGGCCTGGCTGCGCGAGTTCGCCGAGCGCTACCCGGTCGAGGTCGGCCTGCCCTTCGACATCCTGACCGAGCCGACCGTGGTGAACGACGAGTACGTCGAGCTCGTGAAGAAGGCCGGCGCCCGCGTCGTGCACATGGGCATCCAGTCGAACGAGAACGTCAACCGCGAACAGCTCGAGCGACGAGCGGACCGGAAGACCACACGCCGAGCGGTCCGCCTGCTCAGCGAGGCCGGGCTGTTCATCCGGTACCTGTGCATGGTCGACGTGCCGAACACGACGCCCGAGGACCAGGAAAGCCTGTTCCGGTTCCTGGCCGAGGTCCCCCGCCCCTACGACCTGTACCTGTTCTCGCTGACGTGGTTCCCCGGCAGCAAGATGGTCGAGGACATGATCGAGTCGGGCGCCCTGCACGAGAGCCAGGTCGAGGGCGCCGCGACGAAGACCTTCAGCCAGTACCGCGTCGATCTGGGCTGGCCGCGCGCCAATGACGATCTGTGGTGGCTCGCTCTGGTCGTCCTGCTGTCGAGTCAGACCGTTCCATCCTCCATCGTGACGAAGATCATGGAGCGGCGGATGCTGTACGACCGGCCGCGCCCCCTCGTCATCGCCGCCGACGTCGCCACCCTCGCGAAGACCGTCCGCGTCGCCGCGCGCATGGTCCGGGAGGGCGAGCTCACCGGCACCCTCATCCGGCGGTGGTGGAACCCCCAGCAGATGATCACGATGTGAGCTCGTCCAGGACCGCGCTGGCGTTCCTGGCCTTGGCGGCTCTTGCGCTCCTGCTCGCGGCCGCGGCCACGTTCCCGGCGATCACACAGACCGCGACGCACGTCGGCGCCCCCATCGACCATCCGGACACGACCACCGGCATCTGGTGGCCGACGGCGGTCGCCCAGGCCATCGCCGAGCTCCGCTGGCCGCTGCACGTGCCCTACCTGAACTGGCCCGAGGGACAGGACACGACGCTGGTCCTGTGGAGCTTCACGGTCGAGGCGATGTTCTTCCCGCTGCCGCTGATGTTCGATCCGCTGCAGTCCATGAACGTCATGATCTTCTGCATCCTGGTGCTCAACGGGCTGGCTTGTGGCTGGGCCGGACGGGTCGTCTCGGGCAGTTGGATCGGGGCCGCAGCGGGCGTCGTGGTCGGCTCGACCTGCGCGTACTCGTTCTTCGAGGGCAGCTGGGGTCGACCACAGCAAGCGCTCTGGGCGCCACTGGCCATCTACTTCGGCGGCCTGGTGCTGCTCGAGCGGAACCCGGGCACCTGGAAGCCCCGACTGATCTGCGCAGCCTCGCTGGCCATGTCCGCGGCAATCTACTGGTTCTACGGCTACTTCCTGGGCTTCCTGACCATCGTGCTCGCGATCGGCTGGCTCGCCCAGCGCAAGCTCACGAAGCAGACGTTCATCGACCTGACGCTGGTCGCTGTCATCGGCGTCGCGATGGTGCTCCCGCTGATGCTGCCGGTGTTCATCAGCACGATGACCGCGCCCGAGGTCATCGGCGGCGTGACCGAGCAGATCGGCGGCGAGACCGAGTGGGTGCAGACCCACAACGCGCTGATGATGCCGACGTCGTTCATGGGCTCGCTCGCCGGCCTGCAGCGCGAGCCCTGCACCGCCCTCCCGCTGATGACGGCTCCGGTGCTGCTGCTCGGAGTCTGGCGAGGTCAGGGCCCCATCCGGTGGGTCGCGCTGCTCGGCCTGGCCGGAGCTGTGCTGGCGCTGGGCCCCTGGCTGATGAGCGGCCCCGACATCCCCTACCTGTTCGCTGGCGAGCGCTGGGTCCCCCTGCCCCAGGCGTGGCTGAACTACCTGCCCGGCTGGCCGCGCTTCTGGTGGCCGTACCGCTGGCAGGCCGTGCCTCTGGCGGCGAGCGGCATCGTGGCGGCCTGGGGCATCCCTCGACTGCCCGCGGCCCCGGCCTTCCTGGTCGTGTTCGGCGGTCTCCAGGCCCTCGACAACAACCTCATCCTGCAGGGCGGGTACGAGCGGCCCATCGAGATCCAGCGGGTGGTCGAGGTCCCGGAGATCTTCGCGCACCTGGCGGCGATGGACGAGAAGCACCCCATCCTCCAGGTCCCGCTGGCGACGCACCCGAACTCGCTGGTCGGCTGGCAGGCGTACCACCAGCAGCCCATCGACGGCGGCATCGCGTGGCAGATGAGCGGGGTGCGGACGAAGGGCTACGAGGAGCGCCAGCGCTCGGTCCCGCTGTGGTCCGAGATGGAGCGGCTCTGGAAGGAGAAGCCCACTCGGCGCGAGCCCCTGCAGCCGTGGACGCTCGAGGACACCGGCGGCTACCACTACGTGATGATGTACCCGCATCGCCAGAACGAGCACGACGTCCAGGCCCAGGCCGCGGTGACCGCGTACCTGGGCGAGCCGTTCTGGAACGGGCCCCAGGTCGTGATCTGGGCCCTCGATGGCGTCGCTATCGGACCGGAGCTCTGAGATGGCCTCGCGCACGACGACCGTGATGACCTTCGTGACCGGCCTGGTCGTGGGCTACGGCGTGCTCTACCTGCTGCCCGGCGACGATGGTCACAAGGCCGGGATGAAGCCCCCCGGCGAGGAGCCCATCGGCGAGACCACCGGCCCGGTCGGCCCGCCCGACGGCGAGCTCCAGGAGCCCGAGATCCCGGTCGGCGACCTGCCCCCTCCCGGCCCCGACGCGTTGCCCCCGCTCGGCGATGGGGTCGAGGAGATCCCGGTCGACGTGCCGCACTTCGAGCCTCCTGAGCAGGACCTCGACGACGGCTCGGCGGCGCTGCGAGCTCATCTCGTGGGCGCGCCCGACGCGTGGACCGCCATGGCGGATGTCGCCGGCGACGAGCACGCCGGCCGCTGCCTCGACCTCGCTCGGATGGCTCGACGGATGGACGCCCAGGCGCCGCCCGTCATCGGGGTCGCAGCGCTGCTGCTCGAGGAGCGTGCCCTGCTGGCCGAGCTCGACGCCGCCGGCGTGGACACGAGCGAGCTCTCGGCCCAGGTCGAGGCGCTCCGGCTCCTGTGAGCGTCCGCAACGAGCGGCTCCTCCTGGCGTGTCTGCTGCTCGCCGCGGTCGCGTTGATGCTCCGGCCAATCGCCGCAGATCCGCTGGGGCTGGCCATCGGCGCGGTCCGCTCGGAAGGGCCTCGCCACTTCTGGGGCTTGTGGGGGACCGCCGAGCACCTGGGCGAGTGGGGCCCGTTCGTCGCCCACCTCGAGCTCGACCACCCCACCGGGTACACGCGGCACCTGATGGACCCCATCAACCTGGTGTTCTTCCTGCCCGCACACACGCTGGTCGGTGGCGTCGCCGGCGCGACCCTCGGGTACAACCTCGTGCACGTCGGGTGGACCCTCATCGGCGGCTTCGGCACCTGGCTCCTGGCTCGTCGCCTGGTCGGGCCGGGCCTGCCGGCGCTGTTCGCGGCCTTCGCGGTGGCGACGACGCCGTACCTCCTGGCGACGCCGTACCTGGGCCGCACCGAGTTCCTGCCGGGCATGGGGCTGGCGCTCCACTGGTACCTGCTGATGCGTGCGCTGGACGCCGACGCCCGCTGGTGGCACGGGCTGGCCGCCGGGCTGTCGATCGCCGCCATCGCGCTGGGGGGCTGGTACCTCGCGGCCTGGCTGCTCCTGCTCGAGCCGCCCGTGGCGCTGGCGCTCGCCTCGCGCAGCAAGGGCACCACCTGGACTCGCCGGATGGTGGTCCTGACCGGGGTCGGGGTCGTCGCGCTGCTGCCGGTGCTGCCGGCGCTGTTCGCGCTCCTCGAGTACCCGCCGCCGATCATGGGCGAGGAGCAGCGCGTCAGCGAGCACATGGGCATCTGCACGCCGCCCCAGCTCCTGCTCCCGTTCAGCGGCGAGCAGGGCCTGCCCGGCGCCGACCTGGCCGCCTACCCAGGCACCGTCCTGCTCATCACGGGCATCGCGGGCGCCATCCGACACAAGGCGGCCCGCCCTTGGCTCGGCCTGGCCGTCGCGCTCCTGGTCCTGAGCCTGGGCCCGTTCCTGGTCTGGACCCAGGAGCCGAGCGAGCTGATGACCGACCCGATCCGCCTCCCCGCGTGGTGGGTCGAGGACCTGATTCCCCCGCTGCGGTTCATCTGGGGATGGTGCCGTCTCGGCATCTGGGTGACGCTGCCGCTGGCGCTGTCTGGCGGCTACGCGCTTCGGGAGTTGTTCCAACGATTCCCAACACTTCACGTCCAGTTCTTCGTACTCCTCCTGATGGGCGTCGCCATCGACCACGGCGCCGATCGCCGCCCCGCCGGTGTGCACGGAGGAGCCTTCGACCCCCGGCCGCCGCCCGAGCTGATGACCGCACTGGAGACCGCCCCCGAAGGCGCGGTCCTGCAGCTCCCGCTCGACGACTTCTACATGGTCTGGCAGCTGGCCCACGGCCGACCCATCTCCGAGTCCCAGGAGATCGAGGACGTCCGGGCCTCGAGCTGGGTGGTCCAGCAGGCGCTCGAGGTCATCGACCAGGTGAAGGCCGGCGATCCCCCCGAGCGCGCCGACTTCGGCCGCGGAATCCGCGGCTGCGGGTCCTGGGACGAGAACCGCCTGGTCGAGGCCGGCTACGGCGCGGTCGTCCTGCATCGGGACCGCCTGCCGGACGCCCACGTCCAGCTCTCCTGGCTGCTCGGCGCCGCGCTCGGGCCGCCCGACGTGGACACGGCGAACATGGCCGTCTGGACCCCGGAGCCGCAGTCCGTACCGAGCTGGCTCGAGTGCCCGCTGGCCGAGGTCGACACCACCGACGAACTGGCCGGTCCCACCGACCCACCCTGATAGGTTCCTTCCATGCGCTGGACTCCCGTCTCCTTTGTCTTCCTGCTCACCGCCTGCCTCCCCGCAGACACCGCGGGCACCGTCGAGCTCGGCGGGAAGAAGGGCGGCCAGGCCTCGCACGACTACGCCCGCGAAGAGGTTCGCTTCGACGTGGCCGACGCAGCCTCGGTGACCCTCTCCGGCGCCGTGACTGTCGACACCAAACAGGAAGGAGAGCTCCGACTCGACGTCCTGGGCGACGTCGACGGCGATCTCCGCCTGGTCCACACGCAGGCGCTGAGCCCGGGCCCGCTGAGCCTCAGCGTGCCCCAGGGCGTCGGCAAGCTGCACCTCGTCGCGTACGTCGACACCACCGGCAAGGGCCCGGTCGGAAGCGACCCGGCCGGGGTCATCGACGACGGCCTGACCATCGGCACCGACGACATCGGTGAGCTCGAGTTCCACGTCAGCGACAGCACGGAGTTCGGCTCGCTCGCGAAGAAGCTCGGCGGCGGCAGCATGGGCGGCGGCGGCGGGATGGGGGGCGCTCCCGGTGGCGGCGCCGGCGGCCCTCCCCCCGGTGACGCTCCGGGCGGCGAGCCTCCCGGTGGAGCAGGCGGACCTCCCCCCGGTAGTGGAATGGGCGGGGATGCTCCAGGTGGAGCTCCGTTGGGCGCGCCTCCAGAGGGCGGCGACGCTCCGGGAGGCCCTCCCCCCGACGGACCTCCTGGCGACGGCCCGCCGACCGGCGGACAGCCCGGCGGACCGGCGAACCTCGACGGCGGCCCCCTCGGACCGCCCGACGGTGCCGTGGGACCGCCCCTGGACACTCCGGAGCCGGCGGCCGACGAGTGAAGCGCGGACGGAAGCTCGGACTGGGTGTCCTGGTCGCGGTCGGGGTCCTGCTCGTGTGCGAGATCGGGCTGCGCTTGATCGGCCCACCTCCAGAGCCGGCGCTCGTCGTGCGCATGCCGGACGGGAGCACCGAGAACTTCACCGAGACCGCCGACGGGCTGGTCCCCAACTACCAGGGCCCGTTCACCGTTCCGGCCGTGCCGCTCGAGGCCTCGGGCCCTCGGGTGCTGATGTTCGGGGGCAGCAGCGTGCACGGCGGCGGCGCCGACCGGCTCAGCCTCCAGCAGGAGGCGCCCGGCGTGCTCGGACGCCTGCTTCGGGTGGACGTCCAGAACCTCGGCGCGCCCGGGCTCGACAGCGGTCACCTGGTCAGCGTCATCGAGGACGCGCTCGTCCTCGAGCCCGATGTCGTCGTGATCTACACGGGCCACAACGACCTGGGCAACGCGGTGTTCTTCCACCGCTACGGCGACTCGCGATCGGTCTGGACCTACAAGGCCCGCTCGGTCCTGGGACGGCTGGCGATGTTCCAGGTGCTCGACACCACCTTGGCGCCCCGGGAGTTCGCGGTGCCGACGCCGGAGCTCCAGGGCAAGTGGACGGTCGACGCGGACCAGCGACTGCGAATCCGGGATGGCTTCGAGTCCCGACTGCGCCGCATGATCCGGAGCTCCCGCGCGGCCGGGGCCGAGGTCGTCGTCGCCACGGTCGCCTCGAATGCCTGGGAGCCGTCGCTCGACTGGACCTGCCCCGAGACCCTCGAGCGGCTGGGGCTGCGTGCCCACGGCCACTCGGTCGACTGGAGCGGGGTCGATCCGAAGGCGGTCGCTGCGGAGTACGAGGACAGCGACTGTCCTGACGTCGCCTGGCTCCACGGCCTGAAGAACAACGCCCTGGACGCCCTGGACGACGCCCGCGACCGGGACCCACTCCCCCTGCGGGCCGACCGGGAGACCGTCGAGCTCATCCGCACGGTCGCCGCCGAGGAGGGAGCCCACCTGGCCGACGTCGCCGCTGGGCTGCGCGCGAAGGGCCAAGGCATCGAGCCGCGGGAGCTCTACGCGGACAGCGTTCACTACGCGATTCCGGGCCACGAGGCCGTCGCCGAGATCCTGGCGCCGGTCGTCGACGACGCGCTGAAGATCCGCTAGGCTGCCGGCGATGCTCTTCGCCCTGCTCGCCTGCACACGCCCAGACCACACCATCCCCGACACCGGGCCACCGGACAGCATCGCGGATTCCGTCGACAGCGCGTCCGACAGCCCGGTCGACACATCTCCCCCGCCCGCCTTTCCGGCTCAGCTCGCGGACGCGGACGTCATCTTCTACGGCGAGTCGAAGGACGACGCGGGCTTCAACCCGCCGGACTGGTTCGGTTGGCGCGTGACCGGCGTCGGCGACGTGGACGGGGACGACCTGCCCGACATGCTGATGACCGGGCGGTTCGACGACGAGGGCGGGCCGGACGCGGGCAAGGTCTACCTGGTCACGGCGGCCGACATGCAGGCGCCTTCCATGAACATCGCCGACGTCCGGTACAAGTGGTACGGCGAGGGCGAGGACGACCACGCCGGACGGGACCTGGCCGAGGCCGGAGACATCGACGGCGACGGACTGGGCGACCTGTTCGTCAGCGCCTACCGAAACGAGGACGAGGAAGCGTCCGGCGCCGCCTACCTCATCTACAGCAGCAGCTTCGAGGAAGGATCACATCCGCTCGAGGACGTGGACGTCGTCATCCGCGGCCAGGCCGCGCATGAATACCTGGGCCGGGCCATCGACGGCGGCAAGGACGTGACAGGCGACGGCCACCCCGATCTGCTCATCGGCGCCATGGGGTGGAACAACGGCACCGGGCGCGTCTGCCAGATCGACGGCAACGCGCCTTCGTCGGGGACGCTCGACTCGACCGCCGCGGCCTGCGTGTCCGGCGAGGCCCAGACCGACAACCTGGGCATGGACGTGTCCCAGGTCGGAGACGTCGACGGTGACGGCATCTCGGACGTGCTCATGGGGGCCTGGACCGCGGACGGCGATGGCGTCGTGCCGGGCGCGGCCTACCTCGAGCTGGGCGGCCTGCACGGCGGCTCGGCGGACGACGTCGCCTACGTCTGGTACGGACCACGGGACTGGATGTCGCTGGGCCGCTCGGTGAACGGCGCCGGCGACGTCGACGGGGACGGCTTGGATGACATCCTCATCGGCGCGCACGGCTCGTACGGCACCGAGGACAGCAAGGGCCACACCTACCTGTACCTCGCAAGCGACCTGGGCGAGCCCGGCGTGCACGACCCCGAGAACGCCACCGTCGTCTTCGACGGGATGGTGCTCGACGACTACAGCGGCGACGCGCTGGACAGCGCGGGAGACGTCGACGGCGACGGGCTCGACGACATCGTGCTGGGTGCCCTCTTCACCGGCGACGAGGGAGGCACCGCCTACCTCTGGTACGCGAACCAGCTCGAGTCCGGCACCTACGATCTGGACGACGCGCACCACCTGTTCCACTCCGAGACGGACCTCGACCGCGCCGGCGCGGCGGTGGCCGGTCCTGGCGACGTCGACGGCGACGGCTACGACGATCTACTGGTCAGTGCCTACGGCCACGACGGCATGCGCGGCGCCGTCTACCTGATTCTGAGTCCGTACTGAGACGCCTCGACCGCCACGGCCCGTTCGTCGCCCTGCTGGTCGGGGCGGTGCTCCCGATGGCGAGCGTGCTCGTGCGCCCCACGAGCGTCCTGCCCGGGGACCCGTACGGCGACGTATACAAGCACGCCTGGTCGTTCTGGCACACGCTCGCCTGCCTGTTCGAGGGGCATCCGCTCGAGACGCCGTTCCTGAACGCCCCAGGCGGCGCCGTGTTGCTCGACGTCATGCTCGTGCCCGCGCTCGTCATGAGCCCGGTGTCGCTGGTGGCAGGGCCGGTGTTCGCCGCGAACCTCTGGGTCGTCCTGAGCCTGTTCGGTATCGGCCTGAGCACCTGGCTCCTCACCGAGCACGCCACGGGCTCGCGCCTGGGCGCCACGGTCGCCGGGCTCTGCGCCCAGAGCGCCCCGTACCTGTACGGCTACCCCCTCGAGAGCGGCGTCCACGAGCGCCTGACGGTCTGGATCTTCCCGCTCATGGTGCTCGGCGTCCTGAAGGCTCGCGACGGGTCCTGGCGTTGGGGCCTGGCCGCCGTGGCCGCCGTGGCCGCCAGCACGATGGGATGTCAGGCCTATGGGCTGTTCGCCGCCATCCTGCTCGTCCTCGGGGCCCCGCTCTGGTTCCGCGCGCCCGATGGCAAGCGGGTCCATTGGAAGGTCTTGCTGCCCACACTCCTCGGCATCGGGCTCGCGCTCGGGCTGGTCTATCTGCTGGTCCGCCAGGCGGCGCTGCACTCGTGGTCCGCCTCGATCCAGCTCCGCCGCACCGATCTCACGTTCGGTGGCATGCCCAGCCTGGACGTCGCGACTCTCTCGAACCTGTTCGACCCGTTCGCCGTCTCCGGAGACACGCAGGCGACCGCCGAGGGCGACCGCCTGCTCAAGATCGTCTACCTGGGCTGGGTCCCTCTGGTGGCCGCGACGGTAGGGGCCGCGGTCGGGCGCTTCCGCATCAAGATCATCGTCGCGCTCGGGCTCCTGTCGGCCGTGATGGCCATGGGCGCGACCATCGAGGGCTTCCCGAACCCCGTCCATCTGCTCTTCGCACGGACCGTGCCCGCGTACGGAGCGCTCCCGCCCATCTGGCAGCAGGTGGCCGCGTTCGGACCGCTCGCAGCCGTCGGCGTCGGGAGCCTGGTCGCTCGCTGGCCCAAGTGGTGGCTCGCTGGTCTCATCGTCGTCCTGTGCGTCGCCGAGCGCGCCCTCGCCCTGCCCCTCCCCTTGCTGGTCGGCACGACCGATGCCCGGGTCTCGGGCATCTACGAGCACGTCGACGGTCCCATCGTCGAGATCCCTCGCCTGTGGGGCCGCGGCCTGGCGCCAGGCCCGATCTTCCTGGCCCAGACCGAGCACGAACAACCGGTCCCGGTCGCCATCAACGTGGGCTCGAGCGCGTTCGAGGACCTGCCCGAGGTCGCGTTCGGCCGAGCCGACGACTGGGAGAGCACCATCCGCTGCCTCGAGGGCCACGGCTTCGCCTGGCTCGCGTACCACCCCAGCTGGCTCGAGCGTGGCGTGGACTCGGCCAGCGAGCTCGCCCGCATCGAGGCCGTGGTGGGCCCCGCCGAGCACGCCGACGAGGGCCTGCTGCTGTTCCGCCTGACCCCGAACGCGCGCCACGACGCCCCGCTCCCGCGCCCGGCCGGACGCTACGGGATGTCGCCCGCCGGCTCCTGCCCGGGGATGTAGGCCTCGATCGCCGGACCGAGCCGCTCGGCCAGCACACGCTGACCGCGGCCGTTGAAGTGACAGCAGGCATCCAGAGCGACCGACTGCAGCTGCTCGCCGACCAGGAGCTCCGCGGTGTCCACGACGTGGACGTTCGAGTACTTCCGCGCCACGCGGTCGGCGAACTGGAGCCGAGGAGGTCGGTTCGCCACGTGCTCGTCGAACGGCGTGTCGAGTCGGTGGCACAGGACGAAGACCACCTGGATGCCGTGCTCCTTGCCGAACCGGGCCACACGCTCGAGCGTCGGCGCCCCGAGCTCGGGAACGTAGGCGCCGGCCGTCGCGAAGGGGTCACCCGAGGACACGTTCACGTACTGATAGGCCTGCGAGTTCGCGAACAGGAACAGGTTGAGGAAGTCCGGCACAGGGAAGACGCGCGGCGCGCCGTCCTCGCCGACCTCGAGCCCGCGCAGGTCGAAGATGCTGTCCCCGACCATGTGCTGCACCAGGCTGCTGTCCGGGTGCGCCATCGTGTAGACCTCGTACACGAGCACGTCCGGCTTCAGCTGCGGCACGTACTCCTGGGTCAGGGCCCACTCCTCGGCGTGGCCGTAGCCGGGCGAGGCGTAGTTGTGGACGCACACGCCGCTGTCGCGGGAGGCCTCGCGCCAGAGGATGCTCCACGACTCCTCGAGCGGGACGCCCCAGCCCTTCATGATCGAGTCGCCGACGATCAGCACGCGCTTGTCGCCCTCGCAGTCCGGCTCCCTCAGACGCTCGGCATCGGACGCGACCCACCACAGCGGCGTGCCCTGGACGCGCTCGACGAGCAGGTCGGGACCGGGACGGATGACCATCCGGCGTGGCGTCGGGTCCCAGATGCGAACCCCCACCTCGATGACGATGGGCGTGATGGTCAGCACGATGAGCGCCGTGAAGCCAAGCCGACGGAGAAGCCTTCGCATGCCGGACAATAGCGCAATGACAACGCCTGCTCCGCTCGGCCCCATCGCCGCCGGGACCAACCGATTCCGCCCCGGCCCGAAGGCCGCGGCTGCCCGCCGCGCTTGGACCGCCGAGGGACCCGTGCTGTTCGACAGCGCCGAGATCTACGGCCTGGGTCGCTCGGAGCGGGCTCTCGCTGGAGAGGCGCTCGTCGCCACCAAGATCATGCCCCACCCCTGGCGTCGCCCAGGCGGCCTGGCGGATGCGCTCACGGCGTCGCTGGCCCGCCTCGAGGCCTCGACCGTTCGGCTCTGCCTGCTCCACTTCCCGACGCGCTGGCGCGACAACAGCGGGTGGGTCCGTGCGCTGGCGGCCGAGGTCCACACCGGTCGCGCGCAGGGCATCGGTGTCTCGAACCACGACCTGGGCCAGCTGCGCGAAGCCTGGAGGGTGGCCAACGAAGAGGGAGTCCCGCTCGAGGTCGTGCAGGACGAGTACCACCTGGACAAGCGAGGGGTCGAGGCCGAGATCCTCCCGTTCTGCCAGGAGCACGGCATCACGTTCCAGGCGTTCCGGCCGCTCGACGGCGGTCGCCTCCCATCCTCCGAGGCGCTGCCCTTCCTGCTCGAGCGGCGTGTCCAGCCCGTCGTCGGCACGCTGAACCCGGACCACGTGCGCGAGGCGCTCGGCTACTCCAAGCAGCTCGCGAGGGTCTCCCCGACGATCTGATGCCCGCGGGCGTTCCAGTGGCCGTCGTACCGGAAGTACACGTCTTCGTCCGACGCCAGCAGCGCGTCCGTGGGGTCGCAGGCGGTGATGCCCAGCTCGTCGAGCAGGCCGAGCAGCGCCTGTCGGGGAGCGTCCAGGTCCATCCGCGCCGGGTCGAGCCCGACCATCTCCATCGTCCCGGCGGCCCGTTCGCTGTGGATCTGGAACGCCGGCGGCGCGACGAGCACGACCAGGTCGTCGCCCTTGGACGTCGTGTAGTCGCGGATCTCGGCCAAGGCCCGGCGGCTCGTGTCCACTACGCTTCGCAGGTCGCCGTCCTGGTGGAAGAGCTCGAGCTCCCGACGCCAGTTCGCCACGTCGTTCCCACTCGCGACCACCGCTCGGCGCTGGGCGACGCGGACGTGCGCATAGAGCGCCGAGTGCTGGAACAGCAGGCGGGTGGCGGAGTCCATCGCCGGCGGCTCGAAGACCGGCCGTGGTGGGTCGGTCGGGTACCCACGCGTCAGGTGCTCGTTGTCCCGGTAGTCATTGCCGAGGAAGAACAGCACCACCGCGCCGTCCACGCCGGGGTCGTCGGCCAGGTTCGCGTACCGGCCGCTCGCCTGCCAGGTCGAGTAGCCGTCGACGCCCGCGTTCCACACCGAACAGCCCACGAGACCCTCGGCGATCGCCTCGAACGTCTCCTCCTCGGGCACCTGGATGGACAGCGCGAACGAGTCGCCGACGACGACCCAGCATCCGGGCCCATCGACCTCGGCACCGCGCAGGCTCAGCTGGTTGATGCGGATGGGCACGCGGTAGTCGAGCGCGGTGAGCTCGCCCGTGAAGCCCGGGGTCGGCACCTTCCCGAGCACGGCGTCGGGGGTGTACAGCCCGCTGGGCATCGCGTCGGGGGCGTTGAACAGCAGCTCGGCGCCCCCGGACGGGTCGAGTACGCGCGCCACCCCCTCGGATGCGACGACGCCCAGCCCCAGCCCGAGGACCAGGAGCCCGACGCGCTTCAGTGCTCGAGCCATCCGAGCTCCAGGAGGCGGTTGTGGAGGAACGCGGCCAGGACGTCGTGGCCCGTGGACGAGAGGTGCACATTGTCGACGAAGTAGCCGCTCGCCGCAGGGTCCTCGAGGACGGACGCAGCGTCCCCGTACGCGACACCGTCGACGGCGAGGGCCTTCAGCACGCGCTCGTAGTCGAGGAGGAGCGGCGCGCCGCTGGAGACCCCTTCGCGGGCGAGCAGCGTGCGTGTTCCCCGGGCGTCGAGCGCCGCGACGATGGCCTGGACGTTGTCCCGGGTGTGCTCGGGCGGCACGGCCATTCCCTGGACGCCACCGGCGAGCGTCCGCACAAAGAATCGGAAGCCCTGGTACGTGCGGAGCTCGGCGAGCGCCAGGGCCACCGCCGTCGCCGGTCCCCGGTCCAGCTCGGAGAAGACGTCCGCGTACGGCTTGTCGGCGGCCGTCATCCGGTCGTTGTGCCCCACGTACAGGATCGCGATGTCCGGGTCGACGCGCTCGAGACCGGACTCCACGTACCGACGGATGTGGAGCGTGGTCCACCCGCCGACGCCCTGGTTCACGACCTGGACGCCGTCGAGCCTTCGCTCCAGCGCTGCTGGGTAGAACGTGTCCAGGTCGTCGTTCGTGAAGGCGCCTCCAGTGCTGCTGCCACCGAACGCGACGATCCGCAGGGGCTCAGTGCGCTCTGGGGGCTCGATCGGGTAGCCGCTGGCCGGGTATTCGCTGTACTGGCGCTCGCCCTGGAGCGCGGCGTGCTCCACCTGGATCTGGGCGCGGTCCGCCTTCGACACGCCCGACCACGTGGCCGCGAGCGCCGAGTGGCGCAGGAGCCCCTCGAGGGTGCCTCCGATGGCGGCCATGCACACGAGACTCAGGAGGTTGAACCCCCGCGGCCGACGGACGTTCACGAACACCAGGCTGAACACCGCGAGCCCGAACGCGAGCCCCAGGCCCAGCCCGGCGAGCCCGCTGGGCGATGTCACGCTGGGCGCCGCGACCACTCCGAGGCCGAGCCCACAGAGCGCGGCCAGAGCGCCGGCCACACGCGCACGGCCCGCTCGGGTGAGCTCCACCACGACGCCCCCGAGCAACAGGGCGGCGGACAGGAGCACCGGTAGCAGCACGAGCGCCGCGAGCGGATGAGCGGCCGGGATGCGGAGCGACTCGCGCAGGAGCTCGCCGTCGAGGTACGCGAAAGGACCCGACAACACGATCGGTGCCAGCGCCCAGGCCACCCAGGGGTACCGCCGTCGGACAAGCCAACCCACCACAGCGACGCCGCCGCACAGCGCCCCCGCCAGCCCCAGGAAAAGGGCCCAGGGCATGCCGGCGGCTGGCTCGCCGTCGATCTCCAGGACGCGGGTGCGCTGCACGGTGCCGCGGATCGAGCGCCCCTTGATGTGGGGCAGGCCGTTCGCGCAGGTGATCACCTGACCGTCGACCGCCGCACGGACCTGGTCGTCGACCCGCAGGCTGACCGCGATGGGTCCATCCGCGAGACGGGGCACCTCTTCGTCGCAGGCCAGCCAGGAACTGTCGGGGTTCCGCAGCACCAGGCCGCTCCTCTCGGCGCCTTGGCGGTTCAAGACCAGCGCGATGTCACCGGCCGGGGCCGAGATGGTCAGCTCGACGCGCCCGTCGTGAGGGATCTCGACCACCACGTCGAGCGCTCCCGGCGTCTCGGTGGTGAACGCGGCGTGGTTGGCCAGCGTCCAGGCCTTCCCTTCTCCCAGCTCGTGGTCCGTGCCTCCGAACACCGGGAGGTCGGGCGCCGTCGTGCGCCAGCCGGACGGCGCGATCCGACCTTGCAGGGCGTGGACCACATGCGACCAGCCCCAGGCGAACGAGACGGCAGCGGCGAGCGCGAGGAGCCAGCGGGTCACGGGCCGAGCCTATCGCCTGCGCCGACGTCGCCGCCGACTGATGTGCCCAAAGCCGAACGACCCGCCCTCCGAAGAGAGCGGGTCGTTGGTTTGGATGCGGGGGCCAGATTTGAACTGACGACCTTCGGGTTATGAGCCCGACGAGCTACCGGACTGCTCCACCCCGCAGCAGCGCCACCCTTCTAACAACCCGATCCAGGCCGTCAAGAGGGTGGCGTCATTTACGTCCCCCCGGCTTCTTGCTCCGACGCGAGCCCATTCGCGTCTTCTTGGGCTTCGGCCGGGCATGTCCCTTCTTGTACTTGTGCGACTTGCCCGCCCGTCCGGGGTCTTTTCCGGCGGCGAGTTCGCGGATCCGAATCAGCTCGTCCCGGGTGAGCGACCGCATCTCGCCGCGCTCGAGTCCACGGATCGACAGCGTCGCGAAGCTCTCGCGCCGCAGCTTGGACACCGGGTGGTTCACGGTCTCGAGCATCCGGCGGACCAGGCGGTTCCGCCCCTCGGTCACCGTGACCTCGAGCCAGCAGTTCCCCGAGTCCGTGGCCTCGGCCACACGGACCTTGCACGGACCGGTCTTGCCGTCGTCCAGATGGATGCCCTTGCGGATGCGGGTGAGCGTCTGATCGTTCGGGACACGCCAGATCTTGGCGAGGTAGCGCTTCGGCACGTGCGAGGACGGGTGGGTCAGCTTGTGGGCCAGGTCCCCGTCGTTGGTCAGCAGCAGCACGCCTTCGGTGTCGAAGTCGAGGCGCCCCACCGGCTCGACGCGGGGACCCCGGTAGTCGTCGAGCAGCTCGAAGACCGTCCGCCTTCCGTTCGGGTCGTTCCGCGTCGTGATGTACCCGCGCGGCTTGTACAGAAGCATGTACACGAGCGGCGGCGCGGGGGGCAGCGGGCGGTCGTCCACGCGGACCCGATCGGTGTCGTCGACGACGGTCGCAACGTTGGTGTCGATCTCCCCGTTGACCTCGACGCGGCCTGCCTTGATCCACGTCTCGGCCTCGCGCCGGGAAGCGAGGCCGCGGGAAGCGATCAGTCGTGCGAGTTTCTGCGCCATTGGGCCGGATACCACGGCGATCCTTGCTTGTCCGTGTGGATCCGGTCCGATACCCTTGACTCCTCCGCCGCAGGGCCCCCCGCCCGCGCTCTCGACCTCTCCGGTCAACCCCCGATTCCCGCCCACCACGAAGGTCCGTGCTCGCATTCCGTCCCGAGGAATACGCCGTCCACACGGCCGTCTACGACGGGCCTCTCGAGCTGCTGCTCTACCTGATCCGGCGCGACGGAATCGACGTCCGCGACATCCCCATCGCCCACGTCACCGAGGAGTACCTCCAGTACCTCGACCGCATGCGCGTGCTCGACCTGGACTTGGCCGGGGACTTTCTCGTGATGGCCGCGACGCTCTGCCAGCTCAAGAGCCGCGAACTCCTTCCGCGGGACCCCGCGCTCGAGGAGGAGGAGGAAGAGGACCCGCGCGAGCGCCTCGCCCGCCGCCTGCAGGAGTACGAGCGCTACAAGGAGGCCAGCGAGAAGCTGACCGCCCGCCACGTCCTGGGCCGCGACGTCTTCAAGCGACCGACTCGCCCGGTGGACCCCTCGGACCGGGTCGTGGACCCGACGGTGGACGTCTTCGGCCTGCTCGAGGCGTTCTACAACGCCGTCCAGGCCCACGCCGCCGAAGAGCCCGTGCACGCCGTCGAGCTCGAGACGTACAGCTTCGCCGAGCGCGTCACCTGGATCTTGGACGCCGTCGCCGACTTCGGTGGCGCCTCGCTGACGATGCTGTTCGAGAGCATCCCGACCCGCGACCAGCGCATCCTCACGTTCCTGGCCGTCCTCGAGATGGCGCGGCTCCAGCTGGTCGACGTCCGGCAGCTCGACCACCTGGGCGACATCCGCATCGAGCTCCAGGGCCGGCGCGAAGACTGCGACCTGTCCGCGCTGGCGGAGACCTGGGCATGAGCGACGAGACCGGCACGCCCGACGACAACCTGATCACCTTTCCGGGGGCCTCGCGCCCGGCCGAGGTGCCCGCGAAGCCCGCGCCCGAGGCGGCGTCCGAGGTCCAGGAGCTCGACACCCCGCGGCGTCCGCGCCCGGAGTTCACGACCGCAGCCGTCGAGGCGGTCCTGTTCGTCGCCGACCGTCCTCTCGAGCTCGCGGAGATCTGCCAGCTGATGGGCGAGCTGGGCGAGGAGGTCGTGCTGGGCGCGCTCTCCACGCTGCGCGACGGCTACCTGCGTCGCGGCGCGGGAATCCGACTCCACGAGGTCGCAGGGGGCTACCAGCTCCGGACCGCAGCGCAGGCCAGCCCCTGGGTCGCCGCCGTGCACGGAGCCCGTCCCTTCCGGCTGTCCAAGGCCGCCGTCGAGACGCTCTCCATCGTGGCCTACCGCCAGCCGGTGACGCGCGCCGAGGTCGACGAGATCCGGGGCGTGGACAGCGGCGGAATCCTGCGCTCCCTGCTCGAGCGCAAGCTGCTGCGCGTGATGGGACGCAAGGACGACCCGGGGCGCCCGCTGTTGTACGGCACGAGCCCCGAGTTCCTCGAGGTCTTCGGGCTGCGCGACCTGTCCGACCTGCCCACGCTCCGCGACCTGCGCGAGCTTCGCCAGGACGACCCGCGGGAGGGCCCGGTCCAGCTGGACTTCCCGGACTTCTAGTCCCCCTACCGGGCGACCAGGACAGCCATCCGCGCCTTGCCCAGGACCCGCTCGGTCACGCGACCCAGCAGCAACTCGCCGACGAAGCTCCGGCCTCGGTAGCCGAGGGCCAGCAGATCGTGCCCCGAGGTCTCGCAGTCCGAGGCCAGGGCCTCGTGCGCCTCGCCGACCAGACGCGCCGTCTCGACCGTCCGCTCGCTCGACAAGGCCTGGGCGCCCTCGGGCAGCGGGTCGAAGTCGGGTCCGCGCCGCTCGTCGACCACGTAGACGACACGGACCGGTGTGTCTCGGCCGCGCAGCAGGTGCCGCACCGCCTTCACCGCGCACCGCGCGCCCTCGCTGCCGTCGTACCCGATGGTCACGCCGTTGAACTCGACCGCCTGCCGGCCCGTACAGAGGACCGACGTTGGCGAGGCCTTGACGAACCGATCGGCCAGGCTCCCGCCCTGCCCCGGTGACTGCGTCTCGGATGCGCCGAGCGCCCCCATCACCACGAGATCGGCCGAGGACGCGTGGTGGACCAGGCGCCCCAGCACCGCCCCGGTCTCGAGGATCGTGCGGCACCGGACACCGGCCTCGGCGCAGCGGGCTTCGAAGGTGTCGAGCACACGCCGACCCTGACGCCTGTAGACCAGTTCGACGTGCTCGGGCACCAGCACCGGCTCGAAGCCGAGCAGCCCGGCGAGATCGCGGATCAGGTCGCCGGAGAGGTGCGTGACGCCGACCACGTGCACGCCGATCAGGAGTGTGGCGTCCGGA
The DNA here is from genome assembly GCA_024228935.1 of Pseudomonadota bacterium. GTDB lineage: Bacteria > Myxococcota_A > UBA796 > UBA796 > CAJQPC01 > JAAESX01. The sequence continues at coordinate 34,239 of JAAESX010000168.1, read as the reverse complement.
TCGGCCGCCGCGAGCGCGATCGCCGTCCCAGCCGCAGCGTCCGCCCAGGGCGACTCGTCGAGCGCAACCAGGATGTGCTGTTCCACGCCGATTAGCGTAGCGCACCCAATCCCGTATACTCCGCGTCCAGGAGGCCGCCTTGCGGAGCTTGCTCGTCATCTTGCCGCTCATGCTCGCAACCGCGTGCGCCCCGAAGCCGTTCCCCGAGGACACGCTCCCGTCTTGGGAGGAGCGGCCCGTGACGGGCACGTTCAACGCGGATCTCGACACGGTGTGGGACGCGACGCTCGAGGTCATGGGAGAGCGCGCGCCACTCGACCGCATCGAGCGCCAGCAGGGCCTCATCCAGACCGGATGGGTCCGTGACTTCTCCGACTACGTCTACAAGACGTACGGCGGAACCCGTGTCCCGGAGCCGATCCGCTGGCGCATGACCGTGGACGTCCGTCGTGTGAGCGGCCGGACCGAGGTCGAGCTCATAAACCAGGAGCAGGTCGAGAAGGATCTCATCTCGGCCAATCTCGAGTTCACGGGCAGCGTGTACAAGTGGATCGACGTGCCCTCGTCGACCAGCAAGGAGCGCGTCCTGCTCGAGGAGATCCTCGGGTTGCTCGAGAACAAGCGCACGACCCCTGAGTACGACTACGACTACGCGCAGTAGTGGCAAGCGGGCATGGACCCGCGTGCTCTTGCCTCTGTTGCTCGCGGCCGCAGGCCTCGGTGCGCTGGGTTGGTTCGTCCTGCAGCCCGGACCGACGGCCAAGGACCACCTGCTCGAGATGGGGCCTCTGGACCTGGGCCAGGCCAGCCGTGTCCTGGACGCCGAGCAGGAAGCCCTGCTCGACCGCATCACCGCCGCACTGCAGCCCGAGTACCAGAGCCAGGTCGCGGCGCTCGCCGGTCTCCAGTCCCAGGCCGCCGACCTGCGCATGGAGGGCATCCTGTGGCGGGTGCTCCCCGCGCGCGGCGCCCTGGTCCCGGTCGAGATGGAGCTCACGGTCCTCGGCCAGTACTACGACCTGCCCATCCTGGTGGACGGCCTCTACCGACAGGCCTGGCCCGTCGAGGTCCGTCGGATCGTCGCCGAGACGCCGAAGCTCGGAACGGCGACCGTCCAGGCGACCATCCTCTGCCGCTTCCACCGGCCGCCGCGCGTCGACGCCGAGTGGCTCGAGACGGAAGGCGCCGACCTGTTCCCCGACCAGCCCGACCTGGGCGGCCAGGCGCTGACCGATGCAGCGCGCGTCTATGTGCTCGAGGCCTTCGACGACGCCAGCCCCGGGCTCGAAGCGGCCAGCCAGGCAAACCACGACCTGGTGATGATGCACCTCCCGCGCACACTCCACCAGCTCCCCCAGTCCCCCGTGGGGTGGGTCGAGATGGTGGTCGTCGATGGCGGCGTCGTCATCTCGGACGAGCCGAGCGACTGACGAGCGAACTCAGCGGGGCAGGTGCAGCCGCTGGATGCCGGCGACCTGATCGAGGCGACGCTCAGCCAGCGCGTTCGCGGCCTCGATGGTCGTCGAGCCTTCGGACTTCGCGCGGTTGATGATGTCCTTCACCGTGTTGAAGATGCCGGCCGCGTCGTCCATGGCCTTCTCGCGAGGCCACTTCTTCAGCTCGGAGTACACGTTGATCAGCCCACCGGCGTTGATCACGTAGTCGGGGGCGTAGGTGATGCCGCGCGCCAGGAGCGCCTCGCCATCGGCCTTCTCCTCGTTGAGGATGTTGTTCGCGCCGCCCGCGATGATGGGGGCCTTGATCTGCGGGATGGTGTGCTCGTTGACGATGCCGCCGATGGCACACGGCGCGAGCACATCGACGTCCAGCCCGAAGTAGGCCTCGCCATCGACGACCTCGCCACCGAAGTCCTGGACGCAGCGGTCCAGCTTCCCGGCGTTGATGTCGGTGTAGTAGAGCTTCGCGCCCGACTCGGCGAGGTAGCCGGCCAGGTAGTACCCGACGTGGCCACAGCCCTGGATGGCGACCTTCTTGCCGGCCAGATCGGGGCTGCCGAACACGACCTCGAGGGTCGCCCGGATGCCGTGGTAGACGCCCCAAGCCGTCACCGGAGACGGGTCCCCCGAGCCGCCGCTCGCCTGCCCCTTCCCGGTCACCCACCGCGTCTCGCGCGCGATGTGGTTCATGTCGTCGACGTTGGTGTTCATGTCCTCGGCGGTGATGTACCGACCGCCCAGGCTCTCCACCGCTCGGCCGAACGCGCGGAACAGCCCCTCGGACTTGATCCCCGGGTCGCCGATGATCACCGCCTTGCCGCCGCCGAGATCGAGCCCGGCGATCGAGGCCTTGTACGTCATGCCCCGCGAGAGGCGCAGCACGTCACGCAGCGCTTCGTTCTCGCTCCCGTACGGGTACAGGCGACACCCACCGAGGGACGGACCCAGGGTCGTGTCGTGGATTCCGATGATCGCCTTGAGGCCGACCTCCGGGTTGTTGACGAAGACGACCTGCTCATGGCCCATCGCGGCCATCTGCTCGAAGGCTTCCATCGTTGCTCCACGCTGGAGCCAGGACGTATCCCGGGGCCCCACCGTCGTCTCGTCTGGCCTCAGTCCTCGTCGGGCCGGGAGATGCCGTAGCGCTTCATCAGCTTTTTGAAGTTCGGCCTCTGCTGGCCCGCAAGCTCAGCTGCCCGCGTGATGTTCCACCCCGTCGAGCGCAGCCGCATCACCAGGTAGTGGACCGTGAACCACTCGAGGAACTTCTCCTTGCTCGCCTTGTAGTCGAGCTCCATCCACTCGGGATCCATGCCCGCGGGGAGACCGACAGGGGCGCTGCCCGACGAGGCCGGGGCGCGTCGGCCGCCGGGTAGCTCGAGCAGATCGGCGGCGAGCGTGTCGCCGCGGACCCGAACCATGGCGCGGGTGATGACGTGCTCGAGCTCGCGCACGTTGTTCTTCCACTCGTACTCGGTGAGCAGCCTCAGGGCCTCGCGGTCGATGGACTTGACCGTCTTCCCGTACTCCTCGCCGAACACGCGGACGAAGTGGTACGCGAGCAGCGGAATGTCCTCCTTGCGCTCGCGCAGCGGCGGGATGGCGATCTCGAGCACGTTGAGCCGGTAGTACAGGTCCTCACGGAACGAGCCCTTCCCGACGTTGACCTTCACGTCCTGGTGCGTCGCGGCGACGATGCGCGCGTTGACGCGGATGGGGTGCTGGCCGCCGAGTCGGACGACCTCGCGCTCCTGTAGGACGCGGAGCAGCTTGGGCTGTGCGGACACCGGCATGTCCCCGATCTCGTCGAGGAACACCGTGCCGTTGGTCGCGGCCTCGAAGATGCCCGCCTGACGCCGGTCGGCTCCGTTGAACGCGCCCTTCTCGTGGCCGAAGAACTTGTCCTCCCAGAGATTCTCCGGGACCGCCGCGCAGTTGACCGCCAGGAAGGGCCCCGCCGACCGCGACGAGGACGCGTGGATGGCCCGAGCGACCCGCTCCTTTCCGCTCCCGCTCTCGCCGGTGATGAAGACGGGCAGGTCGTAGGCCGAGAAGTCCTGGATCTGGGCGGTCAGCTTCCGCCAGTTGGGGCTCCGACCGATCAGGTCCTGGAAGTTCTGCTCCTGTCGCGCGCTGCGGAGCTGGTCCTTCAGGTCGCGGACCTCGATCGCCTTCTTCAGGATCTGGGTGAACCGCGGCCAGTCGTCGATCGGCTTGGTGAAGTAGTCGGACGCGCCGGCGTTCAGCGCCTCGAACGCATCGCTGGCGTCGCCGTGGGCCGTGAGGAGCACGCACTCCGTCCGAGGCGAGGCCTGCCGGATCCGACGGATGACCTCGTGGCCACGCATGCCCGGCATCTCGAGATCAACGACCGCGACGTCCACGTGCTCGCTCTCGAGAGTACGGAGCGCAGCCCGCCCGTCCTCGGCCTGGAGGACGTCGAACCCCTGTCGGCAGAGCTGCCGCGCCAGCGACTTCCGGACGAGGTCGTCGTCGTCGACGAGCATCACGCGCGAGACACGTTGGTCCTGGCTGCTCGGCACGGTCTCCACTGGCCTATCATAGCGACTGCGGACCGAGACGAGCCGAGGGCGTGCATGGACCAGGAGCTGATCACCCGCTTTCGGGAGGGGGACGAGGAGGCCAAGACCGCCATCCGCACCCACCTCCGCGCTGTCGCGGCGCGCGTGCTCGCGGCTCCGCAGTGGAAGCTGAAGGAAGCCACCACCCGCTCGGCGCTCGAGGTCCAGGCGGCCGTGGCGGCGCTCGAGTCCCCGGCCCAGGACCCCGTCGGGTTCGCGGTCGCCGCGATGCACGCCGCCGCGGTCGCCGGCTTGGAGCACCTGCGTGCCCTCGACGGAGCGCTGGGTGACCACCCGAACGCCGAGGTGATGGCCAAGGTCGCCCTCGAGACCGCGGCCCCCGGACATGTCCTGCACGTCCAGCGCCACGCGGAGAGCTGCTCGGCCTGCAAGGCCCACCTCGACGCGCTGCGCTCAGCGCTCACGAGTGCTGCAACGGCCCAGCGCGCGACGACCCCTCCGCCCCCGCCCGCCGCCCAGAAGAGCTCGCCGTCGCCAAAGACGAAGAAGAAGAAGGACCCCAGGCCCAAGTCCAAGCCTCCTCGGCGAGGCAAGCCCGAGCCCGAGAAGGGCCCGCCGATCGGCACCATCGCGATCGTCGCGGCGCTCGTCGTCGGGGCGATCTGGTGGAAGTCCCAGCTCACCGACGAGGAGAAGAGCTGGCAGGCGGCGGCCCACCTCCCGGACGAGCTGCCTCCCGGCGCGATGGCGGACAACTACGAGGGCGGCACCCGCGACGCGATCCGCGCGATGGCGAACGGCCAGTGCCAGGAGGCCGCCGGCAAGCTCCACATGGCGTGGAAGCGGACCCCGGACGACTACGACCTGCGCTACCTTGAGGGGCTGGCCCACATCTGCCTCCGTGACGGCGAGCAGGCTCTCCCGGCCCTTCAGGACGTGAACGACAACGTCCATTGGGACGAGCTCCCCTGGGGCTTCGAGTGGTGGTACGCCCAGGCGCTCATCCTGAACGTGTCCATCGGGGATGCGATCGGCGAGCTCGAAGTGATCGCCATCAGCAACCACCCTCGGGCCTCGGATGCGGCCGCGCTCGCCGACGAGCTGCGAGAGGCCTACTGACCGATGGGCTCGAGCGGCGGGAAGCCAGACCTCCGCAGGTACGTCGCGAAGAACCCGTCACAGTCACCGTCCAGGGTGCAGAACCGACACGCGTCGCCCTTGTGGAACCGCGCCACGGCCGGGAAGAACAGGATGGCCTCGCCGCGCTGGTGATCGGCGTCGACGTACCACCGGTTCGCGCTCCGCCCCGCCAGGTGAGCGAGCCGCCCCAGGTAGCAAGCCGGCAGCCCACGAACCGCGACCCGGACCCCCGCGCGCTCCAGCTCCCCAATCGCGGGTCCCAGTGCCGCCACGACCGCGGCGGGCCGGGGGACCTCCGAGGTCCGGTTTCCGCCGATGGGGAACGGGTAGGTGAACGTCGCCGCGGTCGGAAGCGCTCGGGCCATCGCGCGTGCAGCGGGCCGTAGCGACCGGATCGCCGCTTCGCTGAGCACGGTGTTGGCGACGACGTCGATGCCTTCGGCGCGACACGTCGCGATGGCGCGCGTGCCGAGGTTCACCGCGCCGCCGGGGCCAGGCTGGACCGGGACGACCACGACGTCAGCCAGTCCAGCGACCCGCTTGGCGTCGAAGTGGTCGAGATCCTCGCCGCCCGCATGCAGGACGGTCTGCGTGAACCCGAGCTCGCGGGCCCGCGTCAGGATCTCGGGGGTGTCGTCCCGCCCGGCGACCCCCACGCCCGACAGGACCAGGTGCGTGCACGGCGTCGAGCGAGGTCCGCTCATCCCCGCTGTGAAGAACACCAGGTTCTCCTCGATCTCCGCCGTGGACATCGACCGCGTCGGTACGGGGGCTCCAGCGCGCACCCGCCCCGGGTAGGCGCGCTGCACTCGGATCTGAACCCGCGTGGGGCGCTCGACCGCGCCAGCATCCGTCCACGTCAGCACCCGTGCCTCCAGCCAGCGAGAGGCCCGGATATCATCCGGGCCCGGAGACCGTGATGCCCCGTATTCCGCACGTCCTGTTGCTGTCCGCTCCCATCTTCGTCGTGGGGTGCCAGGCCGACTGGGGACCCTCGCCCGGGGGCTTCTCCAGCGGCGGCTCCGACTACGTCGGGATCGCGCCCACGCTATTCATCGATCAGCCGCACGAGGGCGACGTGTTCGGCGAGGGCCAGCTCGTCACGGTGATGGGCCGCGTCGACGACGCCGACAACACGCTCGACTACCAGACGTTCTCCCTGGAGAGCGACGCCGCGGGCGAGCTGGCCTTCGACGTCCAGGCGGTCGGCGAGAACGCGTTCACCGCACAGATCGCCCTCCCCGTCGGGGCCCACGCCCTGACGTTCCGGGTCGAGGACAGCTGGGGGAACGTCGACGAGGTCGTCGTGGGCGTCGAGCAGCTCGACAACCAGCCCCCGAGCAAGCCGACCGTGCACATCGTGCCCGAGGTCCCGGTCAGCGGACAGGGCCTGTTCCTGGGCTTCTCCTCGGAGTCGGTCGACCCCGAGGGCAGCGACGTCTCCTACTCGACGGTCTGGTCCCGGAACGACGTCGATCTCCCTGAGTACGAAGACCTGGACGCCATCCCGCAGGGCGTCGTCGCCATCGGCGAGGAGTGGGGTGTTCGCGTCCGCGCCACGGACGGGCTCCTGTGGTCCGACGAGGCCGTGCACGCCGTGACGGTCGAGGGCTCCGGCCCGGCGATCGACGTCACCATCACGCCGGATCCGGCCACCGCCCAGGACACCCTGACCTGCAGCTGGGAGGCCTACGACCCCGACGGCGAGCAGGTGATCAGCGAGTCCGCCGAGTGGTTCGTGAACGGCGCCTCGGCCGGCGACGGGAGCGCCTCGCTGGCCGGTGCTTTCGCGATCGGCGACATCGTCGCGTGCGAGGTCACCGCCGAGAGCTCCCAGCCCAACAGCGCCAACGCCCAGGTCGACATCGTGAACGCCGTGCCCGTGGTGACCTCGGTCACGCTCGGCGGGGCCCCGGTGGACGAGAGCGGGACCCTGACCTGCTCGGCCGAGGGCACCGACGCGGACGGCGACGGCCTGAACTTCATCTACACCTGGTACGTCGACAGCGTCGCGACGACGCTCGGCACCACGCTCAACGGCTCGGACTTCGACAAGGACGACGAGGTCTGGTGTACCGCGGTCGCCGACGACGGAACCGACACCAGCGACCCTGCGGAGTCGGAGCACACCGTCGTGGAGAACTCGCCCCCGACGGCCCCGACGGTGACGCTCTCCCCCGACCCGGCCATCGCGGGCCAGGAGCTCCTGTGCACAGCAGGCGGCGTGCTGGACGCCGACGCGGCCGACAGCCTCGCGATCTCCTATGCCTGGAGCGTCGACGGGTCGCTCGACGGCTCGGTGACCGGCGACACCTACGCCACCGTGGACCTGTCGGGTGGCGACACCGTGGCCTGCGAGGTCACCGTCGACGACGGCACGGCGGAGGCCTCGAGCAGCACCGAGGTCCTGCTCGGCGAGCGCCTGGACGGCACCTACTACCCGTACCACGCCGACGCGACGCTCAAGGGCGAGTCCGACAAGGGCTACTTCGGGCACACCGTGGTCGGCCCCGGCGACATCGACGGCGACGGCACGGACGACGTCGCCATCGCCGCCTATGGCGAGGACGACGAGACCGGCGCCATCTACCTGTTCTCGGGAACCGACCTCTCCGCTGGTGGCAACGTGAACGCCACCGACGCCGCCTACTACTGGGTCGGCGTGGCGACCGGCGACGCGCTGGGCGACACCCAGGGCGTCTCCGGCGTCGGCGACGTGGACGACGACGGCACGCCCGACCTGGTCGTGGCCTCGCACCTCTCGGGTGCCGACGGCGGCTCCGAGCGCGGCGAGGTCTACCTGCTCGCCAGCAGCGACATGGGCAGCTGGGGCCAGGGCAACGCCATCGACACCGAGGCCACGCTCATCGTGCGCGGCGAGACCGACTCCGACCGCGCCGGCGAAGGCCTGGGCTCGAGCGACCTCGACGGCGACGGCGTCGCCGACCTCATCCTGTCGGTCCCCTACGAGGACACCGCGGCCAGCGCCGCCGGCCTCGTCGCGATCTTCTACGGCGCGACGACGCTCTCGGGCACCGTCGACGTCAGCGACGGTGACGTGCTGCTCACCGGAGGCTCGGCCGCCGACCGGCTCGGCCTGAACGCGGTCGGCTCGCTCGGCGATCTCGACGGCGACGGCAACGACGACCTGTTTCTGGGCGCCTACAACGCCGACACCACAACCGCAGACGACGCGGGCCACGCGCTGTTCCTGGACGGGAGCTCCATCGCGGACGGCGTCGCCGAGGATCAGGCGTTCCTGGTGCTCGAGGGCGAGAACGAAGACGACAACTTCGCGCTCTCGGGCGAAGGGCTGGGCGACCTGGACGGCGACGGCGCCGACGACGTGCTCATCGGCGCCCGGTTCGGGGACGTGGACGTCGAGGACGCCGGCAGCGTCTACTTCTTCCACGGGGCCATCAGCGGGACCGTCTCGGCCGGTAGCGCGGACGCGTCCTGGGGCGGCGTCGAGGACAACGGCCGGCTGGGCTGGGACCTCGCGTCCGGAGACCTGGACGGCGACGGCGTCCTCGAGTGGACCACCGGCGCCTACAACAACAGCAACGGGTCGTCCTCGGCCGCCGGGCAGGCCTACCTGGTCCTGGGCAGTGGCTACGCCTCCTGGACGACCGGCGCCTCGATCGAGGACGACAGCCAGGCCATCTTCTACGGCAACACCGCGAACCACTACGTCGGGCGGGCCAACGCCCTGGTCGGCGACCTGAACGGCGACGGCTTCGGTGAGTGGGTCGTCGGCGGCGAAGGAAAGACCCGGAACAGCAAGACGCGCGCAGGTTTCGTGTACGTCCTGTGGGGGCCCTGACGGGGCCTGGGAAGAGGGGTTAGGAACCGCGAATGTGGATCTGGCTTCTCGCCTGCAGCGACCCCGAGCTCCCGCCTCCGTCGTCGGAGATGCCGTCGACGTCGCTCAAGTCGGGCGATCGGGCTCCCGTTCGCCTGGGTGACCGGCTCGCGACGGCGACCATCGAGCTCTCCCCGCACAACCGGCCGGACGGCTGGTCCCCCGGACGGATCGGCCTCACCGACTGGGTGAAGGACGGCGAGACCTGGCGACACAGCTACCCGTTCATCCTGGGTGAGAAGCGGCAGGACTCCCGCGGCCCCATCTCGGGTCGCGTGCTGTGGGTCAACGGCAAGAAGGTGAAGGGCTGGCGAACCGTCGACGGCGAGATCTCGCTGAAGATGGAAGGCGACCCCGCGAGTGTGGGCGCCTTCATCGAGGCCACCGACAAGATCGACAAGTGGGCGCGACTGGACGTGCAGGATGCCGGCCTGACCGACGCCGAGTTCGTCCAGCACGAGGTCACCGTCAAGGCGGGCAAGAAGGAGACGACCCGGCCTGGGCTGTTGCTCCCGGCTCCCTCGTCCATCACGTGGACCGTCGACGTGCCCGAGGGTGCGGTCCTGGAGTTCGGCGCGACGCTCGTCCCGATGGGCGCCAACGGCGTGCTCTCGGACGGGGCGGGTGTCCTGGTCGAGGTCGATGGCGCCGAAGTCGGCGGCCTGGGTGTGAACGGCGACGACGCCTTCGAGGATCTGAGGATCGACCTGTCCCGCTTCGGCGGTCAGACCGTGTCCCTGACCATCCGGACGCACGTCGTCGGTGAGTCCGACTGGGACTACGTCTTCGTGAGCGAGCCGCTGCTGTTCGGCGCGAGCGAGGCACCACCCCGCCGCGTGGTCCTGATCGGGATCGACACCCTCCGCTACGACGAGCTGACCCAGCACGGCAACCCGCTGGACGTGTCCGCCTCTCTCGACGACTTCGCACAGGGCTCGGTCCTGTTCGACAACGCCTGGGCCCCGGCGCCGCGCACGCGCCCCAGCTTCCGGACCGCGACGACCGGGCACTACCCGATGTCCGCCATCACCGCGCAGACCGTCGGCGAGGTCTTCCGCGACGACGGATTCACCACGGCGGGCATCACAGCGAACGTCCACCTGGTGCCGAAGCACGGCTTCAACGACGGGTTCGACCACTGGCAGTTCGAGAACAGCGTCGACGCCGACATCGAGGTCGCCCGCGCCAAGGAGTGGCTCGAGGCCAACGAAGACCGGGACAGCTTCCTGTTCCTGCACTTCATGGACCCGCACAACTTCTACCGGGCGCCCGGCCTCTACACGAACAAGTACGTCGTGCACGACCAGGGCCCGCTGAAGATCGAGATGAACCGCTGGGCGGTCGCCAAGCTCAAGAAACTGACCGACGGCAACAAGTCCTGGTACCGCGAGCGCTACCACGGCGAGGTCGCGTTCCTGGCCGACGAGCTCTCCAAGTTCCTGGCCTGGACGCTCCAGCTCGAGGGCGACACGCTGCTCGTCCTCCACAGCGACCACGGCGAGGAGTTCTGGGATCACGGTGGGTACGAGCACAACCACACGCTCTACGAGGAGGTCGTGCGCTCGAACCTCTGGATCCGCCCGCCCGACGGCTGGGGCGGTGGACCGCATCGCGTCGCCGCCCCCGTCGGCCTCATCGACATCGCGCCCACGCTCTACGACTTCATCGGGGTCGAGTCCGAGACCGACGGCACCTCGCTCCGGCCGTTCCTCGACGCCACCAAGGAGTCCGAGACCCGCCAGCTGACCCAGGACCTGCGAGCCCGGCCGCTGCAGCTCGGCCACCTGATGTACGACCGCGAGCAGTGGGGCGTCGTCGCGAACGGCCGCAAGTGCATCCTTCGGACCGACGACGGCGACATGGAGCTGTACGACCTGGCGAAGGACCCACGCGAGCTCACCGACCTGGCCGACAGCGTCCCCTCCTCCGAGATCGAGACCTGCCTGTCCGCGCTGTCCGAGGCGACCGGCTTCCCCGCTGGCCTGGGCATGCGCATCGCCGTCGAGCGCCAGACCATCACGCTGGCCTTCGAGAAGCCGGTGGACGCCGAGATCCTCGACCCGGACGCCAAGTCCAAGAAGCGCCACAACGTCGAGCTCGGCGACAACCCCGACGTCTGGCCCGAGGAGGTCGGCGTCGTCGAGGTCAGCGAGGACGGACTCACGGTCCGCTTCACGCCGGGAACCCACGGCAAGGGCTCGTTCATGGTGCTGACCGGCCCGGAGAACCCCGGCCATCTCGTCGTCGAAGACCAGACCGCGCCGCTCATCGGAGTGGCCGCGAGCATCGGTGACGTCCGGGTCGGGATCCGCACCGGCCCTGTCCTGCTCGTGCGGGACAGCGTGCGCGACCGGCTGGCCATGGATCAGCGCGAAGGCGGCGTCGACGCCGAGGCGCTCCGCATCCTGCAGCTCCTCGGCTACATGGACGAGTGACGCTGTAAGCTCACGCGTCCCCGGGGCGTCTCCACGACACCTGAATCGCAACACACCGGGCGGCAAGCCCCGAGAAGTAAGAGATGGGTGACATCGTTGGAATCGACGGACTCTCGGACGCAGAGATTCGAGCCGAGATCGACAAGGGCGCGAAGTTCGTCTACTTCGAGTACGCCGTCAGCGTGCCGATCATGTCGTTCAAGCGGCCGACGGACGTCCACTTCATCCGCGCCGGCGAGGGCACGTTCGGCAAGGCCATCGGGCCTTCGCTCATCACGCTGCTCTTCGGCTGGTGGGGCATCCCCTGGGGTCCGATCTACAGCTTCAGGGCCCTGTTCACGAACCTCACGGGCGGAAAAGACGTCACGAACGACATGTACCCCTGATCCAGATCGGGGCGACGCAACCATCGCCCTGGTCCGGCGTCATGTGGCTGGAGGTTCCCCATGACGATGCTCTTGGCCCTGGCTCTGTCCTGCGGCGACAAGGACAGCCAGGTCGACTCCGGCGCGGTCGAGGCCGATGCCGACACCGGCCTCGATCCGGGCGGCGACGGGCTGACCAACCTCGAGGAGAAGACCCTCGGGACCGACCCCTACGACAGCGACACCGACGGCGACGGGTACGACGACGGGGACGAGGTCGACAAGTACACCGATCCGCTCGACGACACCGACCACGAGTACCAGGGTGGCTGGGACATCGCGTCCTGCCGGAGCAGCACGACCTCGACCGGCAAGAGCGTCGGCGACATCGCGCCCAACTTCGCGCTGGCCGACTCCTACGGCGACACGGTCCGGCTCCACGACTTCTGCGACAAGGCGGTGCTGCTCGACTTGTCGTCCATGTGGTGACCATCTTGTCAGTCGAAGGCTTCGACTCTCGAGACGCTCAACACGACCTACGGTAGCTACGGCTTCCTCGCCATCTCCGCGCTGGACGAGAACACCAGCCGCGGCACCCCCTCGACCGCCGACCTGGTGACCTGGCGGAACTACTATGGGCTCACCTCGCCCGTCGTCGTCGATACCAGCGGCGCGACCGACCTCGTCTACGACCCCTCGGGCACCTCGCGCCCGACGCTCGTACTGTTCGGTCCCGGCGCCGAGATCATCGGATTCGGCAACTCGAGCTCGATCAGCACCGCGGACATCGAGGCGGTGCTCCCGACCGCATACCCCTGACTCCCGCTACTCGGCGTCCAGATCACGCCGGGTGCGGTGCAGGGCGCGGATGACCCTTCGGTAGGTCCAGGGTGCGTCGACCGCCAGATCCTCGACGGCGCCAACGGGCAGCCCCAGCTCCTTGGCGATCCTGTGCGCGAACCGGAGCCGTCCTCGCCGCTGGGGAAAGCGCAGGTTCACCGTGACGCGCAGGTTCGGCGCGATGTTCTCGGTCAGGACCTGGATCGAGTCGTCCGAGCCCTCGCAGATGACCGTCTTGAGCCCGTCGGCGATGCGCTCGCGGAGCAGCACGGTCAAGAGCCGGGTCACGCCCGGGCGGCGCGCCAGGTAGGTCGGACCGTCGATGACCAGCACGGGTGCCTGGTGGAGCTCGTCCGGCCAGCTGCGCTTTCGAACCGCGCGCGAGGCCTCGGCGTCCAGCTTGTCCCCTCGCAGGGTGAACCCGTTCGACCCCGACAGCCGGCGCGCGAGCGAGGACTTGCCGCACCCCGGAGGACCCAACACCAGGACCACGGGCCGCAGACGCAGCACGTGCGGCAAGGGCCGATCCCCCAGGTATTGACTCGATGTCCCCGCCAGCAGCGCTGGAGGGCTCTTCGTGTGCCGACGTGCCACCGTGCACGGAGATACCAAACGGGCTGTCGAGCGGTCAACGACTGTCCGCCCGATCTCCTCACATGAGGCCGCTCAGCAGCGCTCCATCACCTCGTGAGGAGGCTCTTCGCGATGACCAACCGCTGGATCTCGCTGGTGCCCTCGTACAGCGTCGTGATGCGGGCGTCGCGGTACAGCCGCTCGACCTCGTACTCCTTGCTGTAGCCGTAGCCACCGTGGATCTGGAGGGCCTTGTCGGCGCAGAAGTTGGCGCACTCGGACGCGAACAGCTTCGCCATCGAGCACTCGCGGCTCCCGCGGTCACCCTGGTCCTTCATGTGCGCGGCGCGCCACGTGAGGAGTCGGGCGGCGTCGATCTTCGTGGCCATGTCGGCGAGCATCCACTGGATGGCCTGGTTGGCGACGATCGGCTTGCCGAACTGCTTGCGCTCCTGGCTGTACGCCAGAGCCAGATCGAAGGCGCGCTGGGCGATGCCGAGCGACTGCGCGGCGATTCCGATGCGGCCGCCGTCCAGGGTGCCCATGGCGACCTGGAACCCGCGGGTCTCCTCGCCGAGGAGGTTCTTGGCGGGGACGCGCAGGTCCTCGAAGATGAGCTCGCTCGTGTGGCTGGCGGAGATGCCGAGCTTGGGCTCGACCTTGCCCACCGAGTAGCCGGGGCTGTCGGTCTCGACGATGAACGCGCAGACCGTCTTGTGGCGCTTCTCCACATCGAGGTTCGCGTAGGTCACGCAGACATCGGCCTGGGGACCGTTGGTGATCCACATCTTCGTGCCGTTGAGCACGTAGTCGTCACCGTCCTTGACGACCTTGGTCCGCTGCGAGCCCGCGTCCGAGCCGGCGTTGGGCTCGGTCAGCGCGTAGCAGCCGAGCTTCTCGGCCGAGGCCATCGAGGGCAGGTACTCGAGCTTCTGCTCGTGCGTGCCGAACTTGAGGATGGGGTAGATGGCGAGCGAGTTGTTGACGCTCATCACGACGCCGACCGCGGCGTCCGCGTAGCAGATCTCCTCGAGGGCGACGACGTAGTCGAGGACGGACAGACCGAAGCCGCCGTACTCCTCGGGCACGAACATGCCCATGAAGCCCATCTCACCCAGCTGGGAGACCAGCTCGGCCGGGTACTTCTTGGTCCGGTCCCGCTCGGCGGCGCCGGGAAGGATCTCGCTCCGCGCGAAGTCCCGCGCGAGGCTCTGGATCTGCTTGGTGTCTTCGGACAGCTCGAACATGTCTACTTCCCTGTGAAGGAGGCCTTGCGCTTCTCGAGGAACGCGCTCATGCCTTCGGTCTGGTCTTCCGTGGCGAAGCACGCGCCGAAGAGCTGTGCTTCATGGGCCTGCGCCGGCCCGAGGGGCAGGTCAGCGCCGGTGTTGATGGCGCGCTTGCAGAGCGACACCGCGCGAGGGCCGTTGCTGGCGATGCGGCGAGCCAGTTCCATGGCTGCCTCGAGCACGTCGCCTTCGACGACCTTGAGCGCCAGCCCGATGCGGGCGGCCTCCTCGGCCTTCACAGACCGGCCCGTCAGGCAGAGCTCGCGCGCACGCTGACGGCCAACGAGGCGGGTCAGGCGCTGGCTGCCCCCGAAGCCCGGGATGACAGCGAGCTTGACCTCGGGCTGCCCGAAGACAGCGGTCTTGCTCGCCAGGATGATGTCGCAGGCCATCGCCAGCTCGCATCCGCCGCCCAGGGCGAAGCCGTTCACGGCCGCGATGACCGGACACGGGAACGACTCGATGCGGTTGAACACGGCCTGGCCACGCTCTGCGAACCAGGTGGCCCGGTCCGGCGTGTAGGAGACCATCTCGGAGATGTCGGCACCGGCAGCGAACGCGCGGTTGCCGCTCCCCACCAGGACGACGCCGCGGATGTCGGTCCGCTCGCCGATCTCGGTCAGGGCCTCGCCGATCTCCTCGACCATGGTCGAGTTCAGCGCGTTCAGCGCCTTGGGGCGGTTGAGCGTGATGACGGCGATGCCGTCGTCGAACGCGAGCTTGAGAGAGCCGTACAGGTGAACGGTCGGGTCGGACATGGTCTATCCCTGGTAGTCGTAGAAGCCGCGGCCCGTCTTGCGGCCCAGCCAGCCTGCCTCGACGTACTTCCGCAGCAGGGGGCACGGCCGGTACTTGCTGTCCCCGCCCATGCCGTCGTGCAGGACTTCCATGATGGCCAGACAGGTGTCGAGCCCGATGAAGTCAGCCAGCGTGAGAGGCCCCATGGGGACGTTGGTCCCGAGCTTCATGGCGGTGTCGATGTCCTCGACGGTGCCGATCTGCTCGTACAGCGCGTAGGCCGCCTCGTTGATGTAGGGCATCAAGACGCGGTTCACGATGAAGCCGGGCATGTCCCGACCCTCGACCGTGGTCTTGCCCATCTTCTGGGCGGCCGCGTCGACGCGCGCGAACGTGTCGTCCGAGGTCGCGAGCCCACGGATGAGCTCGACCAGCTTCATGACCGGCACAGGGTTCATGAAGTGCATGCCCATGACCTTGTCGGGCCGGTCGGTGCAGGCAGCGATGAGCGTGACGCTGATCGAGCTGGTGTTCGTCACGAGGAGCACGTCGCTCGAGGTCGCCTCGGACAGCTGCCCGAAGATCCGCTTCTTGAGGTCGACGTTCTCGGTCGCGGCCTCGATGACCAGGTCC
Source organism: Pseudomonadota bacterium (assembly GCA_024228935.1). Classification (GTDB taxonomy): domain Bacteria; phylum Myxococcota_A; class UBA796; order UBA796; family CAJQPC01; genus JAAESX01. Next base: position 18,364 of record JAAESX010000168.1, on the reverse strand, counting down.
GCGCTCTCGTGCGCAGCCATGTCCGTCGAGGTCTTGATGCGTGCCACCGCAGCATCCGCCGCTTCCTGCGTGATGCGCTCCTTGCGCAGCAGGCGAGCCATGTTCCCGTCGATGGTCTTCCGCGCCTTCTCGAGCGCGGCATCGCTGATGTCGGTGAGCACCACGTCGAAGCCGGCGATGGCCGAGACGTGTGCGATTCCGTTCCCCATCTGACCCGCACCGACGACGCCGATGGTCTGGATTTCCGTGGACATGATGCTCCCTCCTCTGGCCGTACGACCTAACGCGGAATGAGGCAGACTGCCGTCGTGGCGACGCCGCTCCAAGGCCCGGATGCGCGGGATGCACTGACCGAGGCGCTCTCTTCACCAGGCGCCGTCGCCGAGCTGATCGCGCCGTCGGGAGCCGCCCGATCGGGCCTGGGTGCCGAGGTCGCTTCCGAGGCCCCGGTCGTCCTCCGCATGACGCTCTACGGGTGCCGCGACGAAGCCGACGTCATGCGGGCGCTGGGCTTCGCGCTGGACCTCCCCCTGCCCGGCGACGTGGCGGCGATCGGCGAGACGCTGCGGGCGCTCGGGACGCCCCTGGTCGTCCTCGACCACGCCGGCCCCGAGGTGCGCTCGGCGTTCCACACGCTGCGCGCGATGGCGCTGTCCCCCCGCTGGCTCATCCTCACCGACGAGCTGCTCGGCCTCGGCACGCCCTTCCACGTGGACGTCGCTGGGGACGCGGTCCCTCCCGAGTCCGTCGGCGGCCTGCTGGCCAAGGACCTCGGCACGATCGGAGCCGCCGCCGCCCAGCGCCTCGTCCCCTTCGCCGACAGCCTGCTGCAGCTCGCCTGGGGCGGTCCTCTGCTCGCTCCCCTCACCCACGCGGACGTCCTGCTGGTCCTGCACCTGTCGCGCCACCTGCCCGAGGCCGAGGCGCGGGCCATCGCGTCTGCCAGCGCCGCTCGGATCGCAGCCATCTGTGGGCAGCTCCCACAGGCCCGCAGCCTGCTCGACAACGCGCGTGACCCGGCGCTCTCGGCGCGCGCGCAAGCCCTGCTCGACTGGGCTGGCGGCGACATCCTGGCCGACCACGGGCTGCTCGCCGAGGCGACGCTCTGGCACCGCGAAGCGCTCGCTCGCTTCGAGCTGCTCGGCGAGACCGGCCTCGGCTCCCGTCTCCTCGTCCGAAGCGGCACGGTCCTGGCCCAGCGAGGTCTGCGCGACGAGGCCGAGCGACGACTCCGCCGAGCCCGCTCGCTCCAGCGTCGGAGCGGCGACCTGCTCGGCCTGGCCGCCGGGCTGCGGGGGACGGCCGAGATGACGCTCGCGGTCGGGGAGATCCTCCCGGCCGAGACCATCCTCGGACAGGCCGCCGAGGTCCTGGACGACCAGGGCAGCCGCGCCGCGCCCGAGGAGCAGGCCGTGCTGCGCGTCGGGCAGGCCGGGCTCGCGATCGCGCGGGGAGATCTGGGCAAGGCGGAACAGCTGCTGGACGAGGCCCAGGACCGGTCGTCGCGCCGCCCTCTCCTGCTGGCCGCTGTGGCGCGTCGAAGGGCGGACGTGGCGCTGCGACGGGGACGCCACGAACAGGCCATGGATCTGCTCGCCAAGGCGATTCCCCTGTTGCAGCGCTGCGGGCGTCGCGGAGCGGCCGCGATGGCCATCCGGCTCCGAGGCGACGTGGCTGCTGCGGCCGGACAACGCGCCGAGGCCGCCGAGCACTACCAGCTCGCTGTCGCCGAGGCGGTCCGCGTCGGAGACCTCGTCGCGGCGCGGAAGTCGCTGTCCCACCTGCTGACCCTGGAGCGGACCGGCACGGACACCTCCCGCGTCGAGGACCTGCTCGCCGAGCTGGCGGACATCGACACCGAGCTGGGAGCCCCTGAGCTCAGCGACGCGGTGCGGCTCGAAGCATGATCTGGCTGTCGATCGCTCTCGCGCAGGACGCGCCGCCCATCGTCGGAGGCACCGAGGCGCCGGTGGGCAAGTGGCCCGCGACGGTCGCGCTCCTCTACAACGGCTACACCAACTGCACCGCGACGCTCATCGCGCCAGACCTGCTCCTGACCGCCGGACACTGCGTGGACGAGGACGTGACCGAGGTCCACTTCGGCGTCGATCACGCCGACCCGGATCAGGTCGTGGCGGTCGCCGAGCTCCTGCCGCACCCCGACCACGACGATGGCCTCGACATCGGGCTCATCTGGCTCGCCGAGCCCGTGGACGTGTCCACACCGCAGCTCATGCTCGGCTGCGCGGTCGGCTACCTGGTCGACGGCACAGACGCCCAGATCGTCGGGTACGGCAACACCGAGACGGACGGCGGCGGCCCGAACTCCAAGCAGCTCGAGACGCCCGTCACCGTCACCGACGCGAACTGCGACACCCCGGGCGCGGGCTGTCGGGACGCCGCCGGTGTCGACAGCGAGCTCATCGCCGGTGGCGACGGCCACGACTCCTGCTCGGGCGACAGCGGCGGGCCGCTCTACCTGTGGGGTCAGGACGGCGTGCCGTACCTGGCCGGCATCACGAGCCGGGCCGACTACAACGGCATCCGGACCTGCGGCGACGGCGGCATCTACGTGCGCGTGGACGCCGTCGCCGCCTGGGTCGAGGAGAGCACCGGGGACATGCTGGAGCTCCCCGACTGCGGCGGCTGGGAGAACGGCGCGCCCGTGCCCGAGCCCTTCTACCTGGCCCTGTTGCAGGGCGAGGTCGAGCGAGTGGAGCTCGCGGCGACAGACCCGGACACCGGTCAGCCCCTGACGTTCTCGCTGCTGGACGGCGGAACGCTGGGCGACGCCCAGGTCTCCGACGGCGTCCTCACCTACGCCGCGGTCGACGATGGCCAGGAGACCCTGACGCTCGCGGTGCACGACGGGCACATCGAGGTGCCGTTCGAGGTCGGCGTGACCATCGAGGCGCACGAGGACGTCCAGCTCATCGAGAGCGAGCCCAACTGGGGCTGCTCGTCCGGGCCGAGGAGATGGCCCGCGCTGTTCTGGCTCGCGCTCGCGGCGCTCAGTCCCAGATGGCTTCGATCTCGGCGGCCTGCAGGTTGACGCGCAGGATGGTGTCCGAGTTGGTCTGCGGCCACAGCACGCCGACCTTGCGGTTCACGGCTTCCCACGAGTCGCTGTCGGGGCCGGCGTAGAAGCTGTACGGCACGGGCCGGGCGGGCAGCTCCATGCGCACGTCGGTGCCGGTGATCAGGCCGTCGTCGTTCGTGTCCCCCGTGATCTCGGCGGTGCCGTCGAACACGTGGAACGTGAACCGGTCGCCAGCCGTCTCGGGCAGCGTGCCCGACCGGATGAGGAACGAGAAGCCGGCGTCGTCGCTGATGTAGCGCTCGTCCGACCAGGCGCGCCCTTCCTGGATGCCCGTGCGCGTGCCCTCGAGGACCCAATTGCCCTCGGTGCCGTCGTAGGTGGCCGTCCAGGTCTCGGAGACCGCGATGCCGCCACAGGGGTTCACCTGGATGGGCCGTCCCGTTGCGCCGTTGGCGTCCATGTTCGGGGTCGAGGTCTCGCCGGCATCGCTGAACGGGACAGTGTCGTCGAGCGTCGCGTAGGGCCCGAGCTCGTCGGTGGTCATGCAGCCGGTGCGGCCCTCGACGATGGAGAGCACGCCCTCGAAGGTGCCGACGGCGACGACGCGCTCGCTGGGGCGCTCGCCGGTGCTGCCTCCGTGCTGCAGCAGGACCGCATCCAGGCCGGTGGCCATGCCGACGATGGGAGTGCCCATGTACATCGGGTCGACTCCGGGCGTCGCCGGGTTGGTGTCGATCCAGCTGTCGGAGCTCAGGTCGTAGACGTGCAGGTAGGCCTCGTCGGCGAGACCGACGAACAGGTGCTCGTAGTCGCTGTCCGCCTGGTAGGCGACGTCCGTCACGGGGCCGGGCATCTCCAGCGCGCGGACCGCGCTCGAGTCCGGGTCCTGGGCGTCGAGCAGGACCTCGTAGACCAGCGCGTCGCGCGCGTCGCTGATGTACACGAGGTCGCCGGACAGGTCCGTCGAGAACCGGTGCGGCCTCGCCGTGTCACCCAGGGGCAGCCGGCCGACCTCGGTGAACACGATGGGGTCGACGACGCTCACCCAGCCGGTCCCGTCCTCGAGCGAGGTGACCGCGACCAGCAGCGCGTCGGGCACCAGGACCAGCCCCTCGACGACGCCGCCGAGGTCGAGCTCGTCGACCCCGGAGTCCACCGAGAACGTGATGCGGTCGCCCTTCGTCGCGGCGCCATGGATGACGAACGAGAGGCTCCCGTCGTCGGTGGCGTAGGGCTCGAGGCCGCTGGCCTCGAGCGTCTGGAGGCCGCTGCGCGAGCCAGTCACACTCCAGGCGGTGCCGTCGAACTCGAGGACCCAGTCCTCGGTCGTGGCGTACCCGGTGCGGAGCTCGAGCTGGTCCAGCGTCGTGGTCTCACCCGAGCCGTCCACGTCCTCGAACACGACCTCACCGTCGAGGACCGGGCGCGCCGTGATGAGCGAGCCGTCGTCGTTGACGCCCTGGACGTAGTCCACCGACAGGAGCGTGCGCGTGTGGCTGTCGCCGACGAAGAGCGAGACGTTCTCGGCGTCCGGCGCGTAGACCGCGATCTCGCCCAGGATCCGGTCCGTCCCGGTCGGGATCGGCTGGCCGTCGAGGAACGGCGAGCTGGGGTCGTCGGCCAGGAGCCAGCCATGCTTCACGTCGAGCTGCACGATGCGCCCGTTGCGGCTGTTGCTGACATACGCGGTGGGCTCGTAGAACGGGCCGCCATCTTCGGGGTGCAGGACGGCCACACCAACGGGGCCGTCGAAGCGACCCTCGACCAGCTGGGTCTGCGTGCATGCGAGCGCGAGAAGGACCATCACTCGTTCACCACCCGCGCGAGCACGTCCAGGTACCCGGGGCTGTCCGGGTCGATGTCCAGCAGGACGATGCTCGAGCTGGCGCGCCCGTCGATGACCTCGCCCAGGTAGTTCGCGACGGCCAGCTGCGTGCCGTCCGGCGACACCGACAGCGTGTGCGGGTTCTCCCCGACCATGCTGACCTCGTCGATGAGCTCGCCGTAGATGCCGAGCCGCAGGTCGTAGACGCCGATGCTGTTGGCGTTGAAGTTCGAGACGTAGAGCCGGTCCCCGACGACGGCCAGGCCGGCCGGTCCGACCGAGCTCATGCTGCCGACGCCGGCGTCCCGCTCCAGACCACGCGGGGCTGCCAGGAAGCCGTTCACCGCGTCCAGGTAGAGGTCGGCGCGGTCGTTGTCCTCGACCTCGGACAGGTCCACCAGCAGGATGGACTCGGGCTGCCCGTTGAGCGCGAACAGGTAGTCGCTGTCCGCGGGAGCCGACAGGCCCCGGAAGTTGCTCGCGCCGACGTCTGCGTTGGCCACCATGAGCGCTTCGAGGCCCAGGAAGTTGGTGTCGTCCCACGTCGAGGTCGAGTCGTCGCGGACGTCGATGACGTAGACGTAGTTGCTGAGCTTCGTGGCGACGTAGAGGAACCCGCGGGCCTCGTCGAGGTGCATCGTGCTGACCGCGAGGCCGAGCGCCGTGAAGCCCTCGACGGTGCGCTCGAGCGTGATGGCCGTCTCCCGGCCGCCGTCGCCGGTGTAGGTCGTGAAGACCATCGCGTCGCCGACGGTGGGGCGAGCGGGGTCCCGGTAGACCCGGTCGGCGTGGGTGGCGACCGCGCGGCCGACGCGCTCGACCCCGGCGTCGCGGCCCGTGTAGAGGAACGAGAAGCTGGCCCCATCCCAGTGGACGAGCGGTCGGTAGGCGTCCCGAGCGTCGAAGTTGCCGGTCAGGCCCTCGAGCACGGCGCGCGGCTCGTCGTCGACGCCCATGTCGCGGACCCAGTCCACGTCCCCGACCGCACGCGAGGCGTGGCCGATGCGCCAGAAGTCGCCGTCGAAGCCAGCGTAGTACAGGTGCTCGACCTCATCCACGACCACGAAGGTCGGGTGGCGGACCGCGCTGTCGTCGAACTCGCCGGGGGAGCCGTTGCCGAAGACCCAGGGGTCGTCCGCGCCTTCGACGCGCGTCCAGGTGAGGCCGTCGGTCGACGTCGCCTGTCCGATGCGCGAGCGGCTGCCGTCCGAGCCCGTGTAGAGCAGCGTGAACGAGCCGTCGTCTTCGACCTCGACGTGGCCGGGCGCCAGCAACAGCGACTCCCAGTCGTTGTCGCTGTCGAGCACGATGTCGCCCATCGTCCAGGTCAGGCCGTCCGTCGAGGTGGCCGAGGCGATGGCCGTGCGGGACTCGAGCTCTCCGGCCACGAGCATCGTGTACCCGTTGCCGTTGTCGAACACGACCGGCGTGGAGACCGAGCCGTCGAAGGGAGCCGTGCCGGCCTCGAAGACCGGCGTGGCCGCTCCGGCCTCCGCTCCGTCGTACGGAAGGACCGCGATCGACGTGCTCCCCTGCCCGTCCGTGAGGGTCGCGTACACGAGCTGCTCGTCGACGAGCCAGGTGTCGGCCTGGACGCCGTTGATGCCCTCGTCCCCGACGTTCTGGGTGTCGATGGAGGCACCCGCACTCAGCGTGATGGCGAAGCCGAGCGACGAAGCCAGGAGCGTGTCGCCGCCGTGGATCGACAGGCTGGTCGGCCCGATCTGGTCGCCCTCGAGCAGGAAGCTCCGCATGGGAACGGCCTGCAGGCCGACGCCGGGCGTCGCGTCCGTGCTCGCGTCGAGGCCGACCAGGTCATCGACCAGGCCCAGGTCTGTCCAGTTCTCGCCGTCCACGCTCGAAGCCGAGCCAAGGGCCCAGGTCCCGTCGTCCTGCAGCCGCGAGGTCCACATGCGGAACTCGTAGTTGCCGTAGGTCACGACAGGGGCGGCGGCGCCGACCGAGCCATCCTGCGGCACGAACGCGGCCGCGTCCTCCAGGGTCCACTCGACGCCGTCGAGACTGGCCGCCGAGCCGACCACCCAGCCCGTCCCGTCGTCCAGCGACATGTACATGCGCCAAAGGTCGGCCTGCAGGTCGTAGAGCACGAACGGGTCGGCGAGCTTCGTGCCCTCGACCGAGAGGATCGGCTCGCCCGCGTTGTCGCGCCGGAAGGTGAAGCCGTCGGTGGCGTGCGCCAGGCCGATGGACTGTGCGCCGTCGGCGTCGGTGCCGTCGTAGTAGAGCCGGTGCTCCCCGTCGTCGATGACGGTCATCGGGCCACCGAGCGTCACGTCCCAGCCGTCCTCCCGACCGTAGAGGAAGGGGTCCTCGTAGTAGGCCCACTCGCCGGACACGACCTCGGCCTCGGCGACACGGACGTCGGCTCCGTCGATGAAGTAGAGCCGCGTGACGGCATCGTCGGTGGTCGTGCTCTGGGGATCCGAGAGCGTGGCGATCACGCCGTCGGTGTCCGCGAGGTCGACCTCGACGCCCATCGCAGACGCGCGCCAGTCGTCGTCGCCGACCGAGCTGAGCCGGCTGGCGCCTCCGAGCTCGGGCACCCACAGGCGGTAGCTGCCGTCCGAGTAGGACAGCGACCACTCCTGGTCGATCAGCGCTTCGGGGTCGAAGACGACGACCTCGGTCGCGTCGGCGCGCGAGCCGCTGCCGTCCGCGTCGACGAACCGGGGCAGCGTCCCCCGACCCACGCCCACCGCGTCGATGGCGTCGATGGGGTTGGCCGTCGTGTCGACGACGCTGATCGAGTGGCTCGTCAGGTTCGCGACGAACGCCAGCCCGGTGGTGTCGTCCACGGCGACCAGGGCCGGGTCGGACTCGAGCTCGATGTGCTCGGCGCCGTCGGGTCCCACCGCAGCGAACGCCAGGGCCGCGGGGTCGGACACGTCGACGAAGTAGACGTCGTCGAAGCCCACGCGGGTCCGCGCCTCTTCGGAGAGACGGTTCGGCACGAGCATCAGGTCCCGGTCCGCGACGTAGGCCGCATACGACGGGAAGCTCGGCATCGGGACGGCCGAGACCGCGACGTCCGAGGTGAGGACCCGTCGGTCGTCCAGGGCTCCGGCCTGGCCGAGCGCCGTGGCGACATCGATGCTGAGCACCGATCCCCCCGTGAAGTCCAGGAACGGGTTCGCGTTCGCGACCACCAGGTGGCCATCGACCCAGTCCATCGACATGGGGCCCGCGAGGCACGTCCCGATACCGATCTGGCCGTAGTCGAACGCCCCGGAGGGGTACGTGGCACAGTCCCCGACGAAGGGGGGCGGCCTGGACTCCAGGCACGCCGTCAGAAGCAGCAACATCACAGCCACGGCTCGTATCCTCCCCGGGCCTCCGGCACACCCCGTGGTGGTGCAATCGAGGCGACTTCATGTGAACGTCGGGGTGTGGACGGCCCCATCAAGTTCGTCGATCGGTACGGAGACATCGTCTCGGTGCGGAAGGAGTGGCTCGACGAAGAGATCCGCAGCGGCCACTTCTCGCCGTTCACGGGCGTCCAGTACGAGCCCTGGACCGGCGAGGCGTTCCTGCCGATCGGTGAGCTCCCCGCCTTCGCCGAGGTCTGGAAGGAGCCCAACGCCGCGTTCACGAAGCACCTGCTGCGCAAGTCTCCGGCGTGGCTCTCGCATGTCGTCTCGGGGAGCATCTTCCTGGCCGGTCTCGCGCAGCTGTCGGTCTTCTTCGGCTGGGCGCCCACGTTCATTGCCCTCTTCTTCGAGCTGGGCGCGACCGGCTTCGAGCCCATCCTGCTGGACGACCGCGTCCTGGCCCCCTGGACGTCGCAGCTCATCCACGGGACGCCGGACCACCTGCTGATGAACCTCGCCGTGCTGGGCTACTGCGGCTACCGCGTCGAGCGCGCGATGGGCTGGGCCGGGTACCTGGCGGTCGCGGTCGCCGGGGTGCTCGGCGGCTCGCTGGGAGTGACCTGCTTCGAGGATCTGCCGGTGATCGGCAGCTCGATCCTCGCGTTCGCCGTCTGGGGCGCCCAGATCGCGATCGGCTTCCGGTACGGCCACTCGATCGTGCCCAAGCAGAGGCGGTTCTACGGATACGGCAACCTGCTGGCCTTCGCCGTGCTGTTCGTCGGCACGCTGCGCAGCGACGCGATCTCCCACTACGGCCACCTGGGCGGACTCGTCGGGGGTGTCGCTGTCGCGATGACCCTGCGGCCCCGCTTCCACGGCGGGCGGCCCTTCCCGCTGATCGTCGCGGTGACCCTGGTGACGCTCGCCATCGGCCCGCTCATCCGGCTGGTGCCGCCGCTGGCCTGGGGCGTCGAGGAGCCCGTGGTCGCCGATCAGTCCGCGCTGATCCTGACCGTGCCGGGTCGGCTGGTGCCCGAGGGCGGAGGCTACGAATACACGATCATGGGCGAGCCGGCGTGGAAGACCTCGTGGGCCAGCGACGAGGCGATCTACACCGGGCTGTTGCGGCAGGCCGAGCGCAGCCTCCAGGCCGGAGACCTGCTGCTCGGCCAGGACTTCGTCGACTACCTGGACGACCGGTACGACATCCAGGGCACGCTGGTCGAGGAGCCGCAGCCGATCGGCCCGGGGTGGACGGTCACGAGCGTCGAGTTCGTCGACGCGGTCAACGGCCGCACCTACCGGATCGACGAGCACCACCTGGCTCGCGGCCGCTACCTGACCCGGCTCGGGCACATCGTCGAGGTCGACGCCGAGGGCCCCGCGAACCGTCGCGGCGAGCTGTTCGCCCGCATCGTCGCCGACGCCGTCGAGGACGAGCTCCCTTCGGTGGCCCACGCCCGCAGCGAGGTGGCCCGCTCCCCCACCAGCCGACGCCTGCGGCTCGAGCTCGCCGACGCCTTGAGCGAGGCCGGGGGCCCCGAGGAGGCCGACGGGCTCTACGCCGAGCTGGTCTCCGACACGGAGAACTACGGCGGCGACGCCACCACGAACCGCATCTGGATGTGGGGGCACCAGCCGGCCGCGTTCGAGACCGACGACACGCCCTGGTTCGTCGAGTGGGTCGACGCCTACCCGGACGATCGGACGCTCCAGCTCAACGCGGTCCGCTGGTATGCACACCACGGCCGGTGCGAGGCCGGACTCGCGCTGGAGACCCGGCTGTTCGAGCGCCGCCCCGAGCTGGAGTCGACGCTGGCGGAGATGCGCTCAGCTCTCGATGAGGCCCAGTGCGGCGTGCGCCGCGGCGAGTCGAGCGACGGGGACGCGGAAGGGTGAGCAGCTGACGTAGTCGAGCCCGACGCGGTGGAAGAACGCCACCCCGACCGGATCGCCGCCGTGCTCGCCACAGACCCCGACCTTGAGCCGCGGGCTGGTCGCCCGGCCCTTCTCGACGGCGATCTCGACCAGATGGCCGACGCCCTCGATGTCGAAGGTCGCCAGCGGGGAGTCCTTGAGGATCCCCTCGTGCATGTAAGCGTTGAAGAACTTGCCCATGTCGTCGCGGGAGAAGCCCCACGTCATCTGGGTCAGGTCGTTCGTGCCGAAGCTGAAGAAGTCGGCGTGCTCGGCGACCTTGTCCGCGGTCAGGCAGGCCCGCGGGAGCTCGATCATCGTGCCGATCTTGTAGTCGACCGACTCGCCGAGCTCGGACAGGACCTTCTCGGCGGTGTCCTCGGCCCGCGCCCGCAGACGCTCGAGCTCACCGGCCAGGCCGACGAGCGGGATCATGATCTCGGGCAGGACCTCGATGCCCTCGCGGGTCACCTCGACGGCGGCCTCGAGGATGGCGCGGACCTGGGTCTCGTAGATCTCCGGCGAGGTCATGCCGAGGCGACAGCCACGGTGCCCCATCATCGGGTTGCTCTCGTGCAGCGACTCGAGGCGCTCCTGGAGCTTCTCGGGGCGCACACCCAGGTCCTCGGCGACCTGCAGCACGTCCTCGTGGGCAACCGGCAGGAACTCGTGCAGCGGCGGGTCGAGGAGACGGACGGTGACCGGGAGTCCGTCCATGGCGCGGAAGATCTCGCAGAAGTCGTCGCGCTGGATGGGCAGGACATTCGCCAGGGCCCGAAGCCGGCTGCGCTTGTCCTCGGCCAGGATGAGCTGACGCATCGAGCGCAGAGCCGTCGCCTGGAAGAACATGTGCTCGGTCCGACACAGGCCGATGCCGCAGGCACCGAGCTCGCGGGCGCGAGCCGCGTCGGGCCCATTGTCGGCGTTGGCGCGAACGGTCAGCCGGGCGCGCGCGTCGGCCCAGGCCAGCAGCTTGCTCATCGCGCCCGAGTCGGTCGCGGGCGGCAGCGTCGGGACGCTGCCCTCCATGATCTCGCCGGTGCTGCCGTCTAGGGTGATGAAGTCGCCACGGCGGACCACGGTGTCCCCCGCATAGAAGAGCTGACGGCCGTAGTCCACGGCGATATCGCTGGCGCCCACGACGCAGGGCTTGCCCATGCCGCGTGCCACCACCGCGGCGTGGCTGGTCTGCCCACCGCGGCTGGTCAGGATGCCCTCGCTGACCGTCATGCCCTGGATGTCCTCGGGCGAGGTCTCCATGCGCACGAGCACGACCTGCTCGCCGCGCTCGACGAGCTCCTGGGCCTCTTCACTGTGGAACACCACCTTGCCGCTGGCGGCGCCGGGGCTCGCGGGGAGCCCCTTGCCGATGACGCGACGTGGAGCGTCCGGGTCCAGGACGGGCCGCAGGACCTCCTCGAGCTTCTCGGGCTGGATGCGCGCGAGCGCCTCCTCCTCGCTGATGATGCCCTCGTCGACGAGATCGACGGCGATCTGGAGGGCCGCGGCCGTGGTCCGCTTTCCAGTCCGGGTCTGAAGCAGGTAGAGCGTGCCGTCCTCGACGGTGAACTCGATGTCCTGCATGTCCCGGTAGTGGACCTCGAGCTTCCGCTGAAGCTCGTGGAACTCGGCGTACACCTCGGGCATCCAGCTCTCGAGCGTGCTCTCGGCGTCTCCGCCGCGCTCGTTGTTCAGCGGGCGCGGCGTGTGCGTGCCAGCGACGACGTCCTCGCCCTGGGCGTTCGGGAGCCACTCGCCGAAGAAGATGCGCTTGCCGGTCGAGGGGTCTCGGGTGAACGCGACGCCGGTGGCGCTCTGCTCGCCCATGTTGCCGAAGACCATCGCCTGGACGTTGACGCCCGTGCCGCAGTCGGCAGGGATGCCGTGGGTCTTCCGGTAGTAGCGGGCGCGCTGGGTGTTGAAGCTCTTGAAGACCGCATCGATGGCGGCGCGGAGCTGATCCCAGGGGTCCGACGGGAACGAGCCGGTGGCGCCCTCGATGACGCCCTTGAACGCCATGCACAGGGACTTGAGCTCGTCGAGGGTCAGCTCGGCGGCCTCGCGCGTCCCGCCGATGTCGCGGAACGCCCGGTTGAAGCGGCTCATGTGGATGCGCAGGACGACGTCGCCGAACATCATGAGGAAGCGACGGTAGCTGTCCCAGGCGAAGCGCGGGTTGCCCGACTTCAGCGCCAGGGCCTGGACCGTTTCGTCATTGAGCCCCAGGTTCAGGACCGTGTCCATCATCCCGGGCATCGAGACCGGAGCGCCCGAGCGCACCGAGAACAACAGGGGGTTCTCCGGCGAGCCGAAGGTCTTGTCCGTCAGCGTCTCGACCGCGGTCACGCCAGCACGGACCTGCTGTTCCATTCCTTCCGGCCACGACTCCTCGTTGCCGAAGTAGTGGTTGCAGGCGGTGGTCGTGATCGTGAAGCCCGGGGGGACCGGGAGCCCGAGGCGGGTCATCTCCGCCAGGTTGGCGCCCTTGCCGCCCAAGAGCTGCTTGTCGGCGGCCGAGCCGTCTGCCTGGCCTCCCCCGAACTGGAAGACGTGTCGGTCGTCGGCCATGCTGGCGCTACTCCGTGTGGATGAGTCGGAAGTCCGCTACGGACCGGAAGAGCGTCGCGATGGCACACAGCAGGCCGAGTCGCGCGGCGCGAAGCTCCGGATCCTCGGCCATGACCATGACGCCGTCGAAGTACGCGTCGATGGCCGGCTTCATCGCCACCATCGTGCTGAGCGCGGCGCCGACGTCGAGCGCGTCGACGTGGCCCGGCACCGAGGTCGCGGCCGCCTCGTAGGCATCGGCCAGAACAGCCTCAGCCGGCTCGACGAAGCGAGCGCGGTCGTAGCTGGGGTCCGTGTGGTCCTTGCTGATGTTCAGGACGCGCTTGAACGCCGTCATGAGCGGGGCGAACTCGCCGGCCGCGGACAGCGTCGTCAGCGCCTGGACGCGAGCCCGGACCTGGACCGCGTCGTCCCCACCGGCCTTCAGCACCGCGTCGACAAGGTCGGTGCGGTGGCCGTCGGCCATCAGGATGGCGCGCAGGCGCGTGGTGATGAACGCGACCAGCTCGTCGGCGACGGGCTGCTTTTCGAAGGCGGCGCCACCCAGGGCGACGAGGTCCGAGAGCGCGACCCGGTGTCCGCCGGCCAACAGGATGGCGAGCACCCCGTTCGCGGCGCGACGCAGACCCTGCGGATCCGCGCTGGACTTGGGCTTCAGGCCGATGCCGAAGCACCCGCAGAGCGTGTCGAGCCGGTCGGCGACCGCGACGGCGGTGCCCGCGGCCGTGGTCGGCAGGTGGTCCCCGGCGTAGCGAGGCAGGTAGTGCTCCTCGACCGCCAGCGCGACCTCGTCGGGCTCGCCGCCGTTGCGGGCGTAGATGGCGCCGATGTGGCCCTGGAGCTTGTCGAACTCGCCCACCATCTGCGAGAGCAGGTCGCACTTGGCGAGGGCCCCCGCCCGGCCGGCGTGCGTGGCGTCGAGCTTCAGGTGGACCGCGATGCGAGGCGCCTGCTCGGCCAGCCGCGCCTGCTTTTCCGCCATCGTGCCGAGCCCGCGGACCCAACGCATCTTGCCCAGGCCCTCGCCGTGCTGGTCGAGGGTCTTCTTCGCGTCCTCGGCGAAGAAGAAGCGCGCGTCGTAGAAGCGCGCCCGGAGAACGCGAGCGTTGCCGACGCCGATGGTCCGAGCGTCCCCTTCCGGGTTGTTCGTGACGACCAGGAAGACGTTGTGGAGCTTCTTGTCCTTGGTGGTCGGGAACGTCCGCTGGTGGACCCTCATCGACTCGACCAGGAGCCGCTCGGGCAGCGCCAGCAGGTCGGCCTCGAACTCGCCGGTCACGACGCTCGGCCACTCGACCAGGTCGGTGACCTCCTCGACCAGCTCGTCGTCCAGCGGGACCTCGAGGCCCAGCTCGGCGGCCTTGGCCAGGAGCATCGAGCGGATGCGTTCCTGACGCTCGCCCCGGTCGGCCAGGACCCAGCGCGCGCGGAGCGCCTCCAGGTAGGTCTCGGTGTCGTTGACCGGACCCGGGCTGGCCGTGCTGCGGCGGTGACCGACGACGACGTCGCTGGTCGTGATGCCGGCGACCGAGGCCGGGATGCGCTGGCCGTCGAAGACCGCGACGACCTGGTGGAGCGGGCGGCCCCAGCGGATCGTCCCGCTTCCCCAGCGCATCGACTTCCTGAACGGCAGGCCGACGACGAGCTTCTCGAGCCCGGCGGCGACGAGGTCGGCGGTCTGCTCTCCCCCGCTCTTGACCATGGCGCCCACGACCTTTCCGCGCGGCCCACCGACGATCTGGAGATCGTCCACGGACACGCCCTTGCCGCGAGCGAAGCCCATCGCACCCTTGGTCCATTCCCCGTCGCGCTGGGCGGCGGCGAGCGGCGGGCCGGTGACGAGGTTCTCCTCGAGAGGACGCCCGGGGGCGACCGAGGAGATGCTGACGGCGATGCGACGCGGGGTCGAGAACGTCCGGACCAGACCGTGGTCGACGCCATCCAGGAGCTCGACGGTGCCACGAGCGAGCGCCTGGAGCGCCGGCTCGATCATCCCGTAGGGGAGCTCCTCGCAGCGGACCTCGATGAGGAGATGACTCATGCCTCCTCCTTCTCGACGCCCAGGAAGACGTCGGCGCAGCGGCAGGACAGGTCCCGGATGCGCTTGATGTACTGGGCTCGCTCGGCGACCGAGATGGCTCCGCGCGCGTCCAGCAGGTTGAAGAAGTGCGAGCACTTGCAGGCCTGGTCGTAGGCCGGCAGCGCCAGCCCCGCGTCGCACAGGCGGGTGCACTCCTCGCTGGCGGTGGTGAACCCGGCGAACAGCCCGTCGATGTCGGCGTGCTCGAAGTTGTAGGCCGACTGCTCGACCTCGTTCCGGTGGAACACGTCGCGGTAGCTGATGCCCTCGACCCAGGTCAGGTCGTAGACGTCGTCGACGTCCTGGAGGTACATCGCCAGGCGCTCGAGGCCGTACGTCAGCTCGACCGTGATGGGGTCGAGGTCGTGGCCGCCGCACTGCTGGAAGTACGTGTACTGGGTGACCTCCATGCCATCGAGCCAGACCTCCCAGCCGAGTCCCCAGGCGCCCAGCGTGGGGCTCTCCCAGTCGTCGTGCACGAAGCGCACGTCGTGCTTGGACAGGTCGATGCCTATGGCCTCGAGGCTCCCCAGGTACAGGTCCTGGATGTTCTCGGGGCTCGGCTTGATGACCACCTGCAGCTGGTAGTAGTGACCGAGCCGGTTGGGGTTCTCGCCGTAGCGCGCGTCGCTGGGACGACGACAGGGCTGCACGTACACCGCGCGCCACGCCTCAGGGCCCAGGCAGCGCAGGAACGTCGCGGGATGGAAGGTACCGGCGCCCACCTCGACATCGAGGGGCTGGAGGACCGCGCAGCCGCGCTCTCCCCAGTACCGTTGAAGCGTCAGGATCAGTTCCTGGAAGGTCATCGACTTTGCTTCTCCGGGCCAGCGGCACTAACACACCGAGTCCCCATGTCGACCGACCCCAACCCGCCGTCACAAAACCTCCGCCGAGGACAGCCGCAGGCTCCGCAGGCTGAGGTTCCTCCGCGTGGAAGAAAGCCCTGGCTGGCCGCGTTCCTGCAGTTCGGCTGCTTGTTCGCCGGTCTGGGCTACGCCTATCTGGGGCGCTGGGGGAGCTTCGGCAAGGCCATCGGGATCTGGCTGGTGCTCCAGGCCATCAACGCCGTCTGCGCGACGCTCGAGTACAAGGGCGTCGCGATGGCCGTCTCGCCGACGCTGTTCATCTTCCAGGTCCTGACCGCGTACGACGCGTGGAAGCTGGCTCGGGGCGAGGACAGGGTGCCGCTGGTGAGCTGGCTGTAGCAACGGAGTGGTGAGTTCCCCGTCTGGGGGGTCAGCTCGATGCGTGAGCTCGCTGCCTCGAATTCGTCTCTTCAATGCGCTGGCCACGGACTGCCTTACCGGTCGTGCTGTGGTCCGGCCGACTTCGTCGGCTGATCGGCCCGCACTCCCGGGGAAGCCCTCCGGGCTCGTGGCTCCGGAGACGAACCCCGCAGAACTGCTCCAGAGCAAGGGGGGTATGCAAAGGGGGGAACGCAGTTCCCCTCTTGCTCAGTGGTCGAAGCGAGGCACCCGTCGAGGCCGCAGGCGAGGCACGAGCCGATGCGCGGCCGCAGCGCGAAGCGCAACTGGGCCCACCTCAGCTTCAGAGACGACTCCGAGGCACCGAGCTCACCGAACGCAGGTCCGCGCTCTCGGGCCAAGCCCCGCCGCTTCAGAGAATCCGAGGCACCGAGCCCACACATCTCAGCCGCGAGCCCCCCCCCCCGACCGGCGCCCTCCTCGAAAGACCTGGGGGTACCTGTGTTCTTGCTGACACTGCTTCACGTCGGCTGCATCAAGGGTGACGACGGCACCGAGGACTCGGATCCGACCGTCGAGGCCGACGCGGACACCGACGCCGACAGCGACTCGGACACGGACAGCGACGCCGACTCGGACGCTGACAGCGACGCGGACACCGACCCCACCTACGTCGTCTGCTCCAGCGGGGGGGGGGCCGCGTACACCGACATCCAGGACGCCGTCGACGCCACGACGGATGGGGACGTCATCACCGTCTGCGCTGGCACCTACGACGCCGTCACCCTGGACCGACGCTCGGTCGACCTCGTGGGGGACGGCTCCTCGTCGACCGTCATCGACGGCGGCACCGACGCCGCGCTGACCGTGGACGGCGAAGAGTCCTCGATCAGCGGGTTCACGCTGACGGGCCAGCTCGTCTACGGCCAGGCCTTCGGGCTGGCGTGCGATGGCGGGACGGTCGCCCTGGACGACGTCCGCGTGGCCGACGGGACCGCCCCGACGAACCACTCGGGCTACGGCCTGCAGTTCGAGAGCTGCGAGGCGACCATCGACGACCTGGTCGTCGAGGACAACGACTACGTCGGCCCCCTGCTGGCGGTGAAGGGCAGCGGGTCGCTCGTCGCCCGCCACATGGTGTTCCGCGACAACACCTACGCCACCCCCGGGTACTCGGGCGGGGCCAACCTGCTCGTCGTGGCGGACGGCCCCGACGTCGAGATCTCCAACAGCGTCTTCCACGACAACGAGGTCAACGAAGGCGCCATCGAGCTGACCGCCTACTCGGGCACGGTCTGGGTCCACAACATCGTGGTCTACGACAACACCGAGGACTCGACGACGGACAACGTCCTGTACATGTACGGGACGGCCGAGGTCCAGAACAGCGTCTTCGCGAGCAACTCGAGCCGAAGGGGCCGGATGGGGCCGGCACGTTCGACTACAACGACGTGTACGACAACGGCACCGACGGCACGGGCGCGCTCAGCGGGACGGGCAACATCGACTCGGACCCGAAGTTCAACGACGCGGGCGCTGGCGACTTCACGCTGAAGACCGGCTTCTCACCGTGCGAGGACGCTGGCAATCCGCTCACCGGGTACAACGACACCGACGGGTCGCAGAACGACATGGGCGCGTACGGTGGGGCGTACGTCGCCTGGTGATGCGGCTCCTCGCTCTGCTGGCCTGCGCGCCAGGCGGCATCGAGGCCCCCGGCGTGGACCCCATCGTGGACACCTTTGTCGACGCGGACGGAGACGGCTGGGGCCACGCGCTCGACTGCGACGACACCGACTCGGCCATACACCCCGAGGCGCTCGAGATCTACGACGCGGTCGACAACGACTGCGATGGCCGGGTGGACGAAGGGTCCGACGGAATGCCGCTCTGGTACATCGACGCCGACGGCGACGGCTATGGAAGCGAGGTCGAGGGTGGGCGCCCTGCCTGCACGGCGCCCGACGGACAGGTCTCGGACGGGACGGACTGTGACGACGACGACGCCACGCGCCACCCGGGCGCTGACGAGCTGTGCGATGGCGCCGACAACGACTGCAGCGGAGTGATCGATGACGCCCAGGGCGCCTCGCGGTGGTACGCGGACGAAAACGGCGCCGGGGACGGATCGAACGGCGTGGACAGCTGCGTCGCACTGACCGGGCGCGTCTCCAACGACTGGGACTGCGACGATGGCGATCCCTCCGAGCCGGTGGACGCAGATGCGAGCGCCCCGAGTGGCGGCACCGGGTCGTTCGACGCCCCCTTCTCATCCCTCCAGGACGCGATCGATATGTCGTCCTCGTGCGTCGCAGCGATGCCGGGCTCGTACAGCTCCATCGAGATCACCTCCTCGATCGAGGTGCTGGGCGTCGGCGGGCCCGTGGAGACGACCAT
>JAAESX010000167.1 GCA_024228935.1 Pseudomonadota bacterium | reverse complement strand
CTTGCCTCCCTACGTCGCCTTCTACAACGACGAGAGGCCCCACCACAGCCTCGGAGCGTTACCTCCAAGATCGAGGCAACCCAGCCAGGTCAGCTGAACAACCTCTTGGGATCACATAGCTAGCGCGATCAAGGCGTGGGCTCCTCGACGAGCTCGAACCGCCCGAAGTCGAAGGGCCTGCCCGGCGCGTCCTCGACCTGGACCAGTCGCTCGCGCACTCCCCGGCGCTTCAGCTGGTCGGCGCGGTACCAGCAGAACGGGTTGTTTCCGCGCCGTCCGAGCGTCGTGTGGGCGGTGAAGCTGCAGCCCGCTCGGCACGTGTCGGCGTAGTAGCAGGTCTCGCAGAAGGCCCAGAGCTCCGAGGTGTCCCGGTCCCGCGCGAAGGCCATCTCTTCGGCGTGGTCCCAGATGTCCTGGAGCGAGACGTCCCTGATGTTGCCGCCGGTGTACGGGGCGGTCGGCAGGCTCGGGCAGCCCTTCACGACCCCGTCGGCCTCGATGCCCAGCACCTGCATGCCGGCCCGGCAGCCGTTCCAGTGCGTCGGGCTCGTGCCCTGACGCGAGCGGAGCACCGCCTCGTGCGGACCGAAGTACCCGATGTTGTTGCCGGCGAAGACGTTGAACGACACGCCGCGTTCGGTGGCCGAGCGCTGGATGCTGGCGAGCCGCTCGACGATCTCCAACACCATCCACGGCTGCACGATCCAGTCGGGCCGGTCGGCCGCGCGACCCATCGGGACCGTCAGCTGCACCTGCCATGCGAGCACGCCAAGACCCTGGAACTGTTCGGCGAGTTCCTCGAGCTCTCCCATGTTGAGCCGATTGATCTGGGTGTTTGCGCTGATGAGGAGGCCCTCGCCGCGCGCCACCTCGAGGGTCTCGATGCACGCGTCGAAGCCACCTGGGACACCGCGCTGGAGCTCGTGGCTCTCGCGGAGCCCGTCGATGCTCACGCCGATGGCCGCCAGCCCGGCCTGCTTCAGGCGTCGACACATCGCGCGGGTCACGCGACGCCCGCCGGTCTGCATGGTCGCTCGCACGCCGCCGCTGGCCAGGACGCGCACGACGTCCTCGAGCTGGGGGTGCAGGTAGGCCTCGCCCCCGATGAGCGTGACCTCGCGGACGCCCATCGAGACGAGCTGGGCGGCGGTGTCCAGGACCTCGCCTTCGTCCAGCTCGGCCTCGCGCACCGGACCGGCGCGTGACCCGCAGTGGCGGCACGCCTGGTCGCACTTCAGCGTCAGCTCCCAGACGGCGTACACCGGCCGGGCTCGCTCCAGGTCGTCGCGGAACAGCCTGCGGGCGGGACGCTCGGTCAGGTGTCGTCGTCGTCGTTGCAGTTCTGATCGACGCCGTCGCCCGCGATCTCTTCCGCGTCGGGATGGATCGTGTCGTCGGTGTCGTCGCAGTCGCCGTCGCTGGTGCTGAACCCGTCCCCGTCGTTGTCCACGAAGGCGGACGTGTCCGCCACGCCGTACAGCGCCACCACGTCGCTGTCCCCACCGGGGGCGACGATGCAGCCCGTCGAAGCGAGCCCCACCATCAGCGCGGCCGCCGTCGTCGAGAGCGCGGGGGTCGCCGAGGGCGCCGGGCGCGTGGCCCCGCAGTGGGGGCAGCTCGTGTCTTCGGCGCGCACGAAGCAGGCGCACTCGGGACAGGCGGTGAGGCGTTCGGGCGTGTCCATGGTGTCTCCGTGAGGCCGTGCGTGCTCAGAGCATGGCTCAATCTCCCAGGAGAATCCACACCCGACCCGCGTCTTCTCCGCCGACGTCGCTGAACGGGTCACCCACCAGGAGCTCGGTGGTGCCGTCGCCGTCAAGATCCCCGATGGCGCGGACCGCCCAGCCGAACGAGCCCGATCCGGTTGGGTCCGGAGCCGTCCAGCTCTCCTCCGTCCCGTCGCTGTGGAGGCGCCAGACCGTGCCTGTGCCCGGCTCGCCCAGGAGCAGCTCGGGGCGCCCGTCCCCATCCGTGTCGCCTCCTGGGGCGACCGTCCGTGCGTCGATGGTGTAGGCGACCTCGCCCAGGAAGGCCTGGTCGGTCAGTGGCGCGGCGACGAGGAGGTCGTCCAGGCCATCGCCATCGTGGTCGCCGACTCCCGCCACGTCCCAGCCGAAGTAGCTGTCCGCGGGCCCGTCGATCCAGGTGACCTCATCGCCGACGACCGCGACCCTGGCCGCTCCGGGCGCCCCGGTGGCCCACTCGTCCAGTCCGTCACCGTCGAGATCGCCCACCCAGGAGACCGACAGGCCGAGAAGGCTGTCGGGGTCTCCAGCCAGGCTCGGCTCGTCGAGCCCGACCTGCTCGATCAGGTAGGAAGCGCCGGCGTCGTCATCGGCGCCATAGGCCCCCGCCAGCATCCCGGCGGCGCCGAACGCGACGTCCGTTCCGGCCCAGCCCAGCACGTGGTCGCCGACCCACTCGTCCTCGCCCAGCAGCTGCACCGAGCCGCCGCGGTGGGCCAGTCGGCTGTCACCCGGCGCCCCGGCGAGCACCTGGCCGTCGTGGACCTCGACGCTCCAGCCCAGGTAGTCGGCGGTGCCCAAACCCAGCGTCCGGGTCGTGGCCACCTCGGGGATCTCCGGACGGCCGAGTAGCGCGCCGGGGAGCACCAGGACCGCGCCGGCGTAGGTCGTGGGTGCGTCCGCCTTGGGCACTCCGACCACGATGTCGACGGCGCCGTCCAGGTCGAGGTCGCCCGCGGCGATGGAGAACCCGAGCTCCTCGCCGACTTGCCCGTCCAGGACGACCGTCTCCACCGCATCGAGCTCCGGCGTGTCGACGATCAGCGAGCTGTCTCCGGCGCGGCACGTTCGCTCTCCGCCCTGTCGCTGGGGCCACAACAGCGGGCCAGCGCCCTCGTCCCAGCCGACGTCGACCGACTCGTCCGCCAGCACCCCACAGGCCACGACGCACAGGAGCGCGTCGTCGACAGGCTGCATCCGAAGCACCCGGTCGAACTGCTCGCGGGGCCGGTACGCCTCGGACAGTCGTCCCTCCAGCGAGCAGGCCACGGCGGTGTCGCAGTCGATGTCGCGAGCCAGCTCGCGGGGCTCACCGTCGATCAGCCACTCGGGCTCGGCGTCCACCTCTGGATCCGACACGCAGCGGGCTTCGAACCCGTCTCCGACGTCGTCGAACTCGACCCAGACCGTCTCGGGGACCAACGGCGCGACGCTGTCGCCGGCTGGCTGGGGCTCAGGGCAGGCCAGGAGCCAGATCATCGGACTCCTCGTCGATGGGGTCGTCCAAGCCGTCGTCCAGGCGCTCCTCGAGGACCTCGCGGAGCTCGGAGTGCTCGTCCGCGACCGGGCGCTCGAACCCGGGCAGCGCCCAGGACATCCGCTGGGCGACGTTCGGGAGGTCGTCGACCAGGTCCTCGGTCTCGCCCGGGTCCAGGGCGATGTCGTAGAGCGCGAACGTCCCGTCGGCGTGGTGCAGCTTGTACTGCTCCCAGCGGACGGATGCTGCGTCCTCGACCGGCCAGGTGGACGTCGACAGGATCATGTCGCTGTCGTTCGCCACGTTCAGTCCGAAGACCTCTTCGAGGCGCCGGCCCGACGTTCCGACGCGCATGTCCTGGCCGATGAGGTTCACCAGCGTCGGCATCACGTCGGATGTGCGCACGTTGCGCAGCACCGTGAACGGCTTCAGGTTCCGGGGACGGTGGATCAGGATGGGGACCCGCAGGTTCTCCTGCCAGACGGCCCCGCTGGGCTCGACGGTCTCGATGGCCTCGTGCTCGCCGAGCGACACGCCATACGTGCCCGCGACGACGAGCCAGGTGTCCGGCGGCAGGGCCTCGTCGAGACGGCCGATCTGGGCGTCGACGTAGCGCAGGTCCGCGGTGTAGGCGTCTGCTGGAGGAAAGCCCGCGTCCTCGCCGAGCGCGTCCGGGGCGTCGAGCCCACCCAGCAGGTCGCTGTACTGGACGACCAGGAGCCAGCCGTCGCGGGTGCGGGAGTCGACGAACTCGAGCGCCTTGTCGGTGACCCGCTCGGCGCCCGGGTGGGACCGCTGCGACAGCACCGGGATGTGCAGCATGTCGAGCGTGGCCAGCAGCGCCGGCTCATAGGCCAGGCCGCTCACATGGGCGTGGTAGGCCATGCCCTGCCCGAGGCCGCTGCCGGGCGCGTAGTCCGACGACGCCACGATGAGCGCCCCGACGTAGCCAGCATCCTCGTAGTACTCCGCGAAGGTGCGCCGCTCGGGCGAGAGCGGGTTCTCGTCGTCGACGCCGTGGAGCTCGGCCGAGAGTCCGGTGAAGATGCTGGCGGTGGCCTCACGCGGCCAAGGCGACGAGGCGTAGGCGTCCTCGAAGGCGTACGAGTCC
Organism: Pseudomonadota bacterium; assembly: GCA_024228935.1. Classification (GTDB taxonomy): domain Bacteria; phylum Myxococcota_A; class UBA796; order UBA796; family CAJQPC01; genus JAAESX01. The sequence goes on along the minus strand of JAAESX010000167.1, from coordinate 3,983 downwards.
TTGCCGAGCTCGTCGAGGAACGGGGTCTGGATGTCGCTCCCGAACAGCCCGAGCTTGTCGGCGCGGAGCCCGTCGACCAGGACGACCACGACCGGATGCCCCTCGAAGGACTTGTCGGCCTGCTTGGGGAGATCGACGTTCGAGGGGTTCGGAAGCACGACGCGGATTCCCCACAGCACAAGCGCGAGGAGGAACGCGATGACCCCGGCCTTCGGCTCCCTCTCCATGCGCTCGAGGCCCTTGCCGACGCCGAGCGCCAGCGCCACACCCATGATGATGAGCGCGACGTTGAGCACCACGCGGCGCCCGGAGAACGCCATCCCGAGCGAGGCCTCGTTCACCACCAGCGCACCCACGCCGTAGCCGAACGCTCCAGCGAGCGCGCCCCAGCGCATGCCGTCGTTCGTCCGGGTGAGGAAGAGCAGGACCACGACGAACGCCAGGAGCCCGAAGACGACCATGGGGACGCCAGCGAAGCCCAGCCCCGCGTAGGCGTGTCCGGCGAGGACGGTCATGGTCAGTGTCGCCCAGACCCACAGTCCGGCGGTGACGCCGCGGACTCCGATGCCGCAGAGGACCGCCCCGAAGAGCGCGGGGAACAGCAGGTAGAACGGCACCAGCTGGCCGATCTCGACCAGCCGGAGGTTCGGGTGGTGCAGGAACCAGTGCACCACCTGTTCGGCGCCGAACGTCAACAGGCCGAAGCTGGCTCCGAGGCCCGCTCCCTGGACGGCATTCTGGACCGGGCTGCTACCGCTGCTCACTGCCCCTCGCTATCACGCGCCCGTGAATATCGTCCTCACAGAAGTGTTCCCGAGCCCGACTTGATGCGAAACCCGATTCTGGCCATGTTCCTCGCCGCCGCTCCCGCGGTCGCTTCGCCGCTTGGGCTCGGGCTCCCGGATGATGCACGCCCCGCGGACGACTGGCCGTTCGGCGTCGAGGTCGAGTGTGCCCAGCTGGGCGAGGAGATCTGGTGTGTCGAGGAGGGACTGGTGGTCGTTGTCCACACCCCGATTGCGGGCCCGGTCGAGGGGCCGGTCGTCTGGCGCCGGACGGCGGGGCTCGAGTGGAGGAGCGGCTCGCTCGAGGTGCTCGCGGTGGATCACGTTCGCTGGGCGTCGCTCTCCGGAGGATGGGAGAGCCGCGGGGCGGTGCCGGTCCAGATCGAGCGCGAGCTCGCCCCGACGCTCTCCGAGCGGCTGGCGGGCTGTGCGGTCCACGTCGTGGACATGCCGGTCGAGCTCCTTTTCGACGACAGCGGCGTCGCCCGTCTGGTCCGACTGCAGGGGTTCCCGGACGAGCGAGCGGGCGACCTCGACTGCCTCGCGTGGGCCGTCGGCGTCACGCCGTTCGCGGGAGAGAGCCGCGTCGAGCTCACCGTGACAACGTCGCCACCGCCTCCTGATGCGGCGTCCCCGGGAACATCTCGAACACCGCAAGGCCCGTGAGCCGGTAGCCTGCGGCTCGGGCCTTCCGTAGGTCCCGCTCCAGCGTCGAGGGGTTGCAGCTGACGTAGACCAGCCCGGCCGGACGGGTCACGACCAGCTGCTCGATCACGCCGGGAGCGCCAGCGCGCGGCGGATCCAGCACGGCGACGTCGAAGAACGCGTCGCCAGCGCGGAACCGGCCGGCGTCCGCCGTTCGTGCGTCGATCGACAGACCGTGGCGCTTGGCCGTGTCCCGCGCATCGCGCATGGCCGAGCCGGCGACCTCGATGAGGGTGCACTCGACGCCTTGGTCGGCCAGCGGCAGCGAGAGGTTGCCGATGCCCGCGTAGAGATCGAGGACGCGCGACGGGGAGAACGCCAGGACCTGGGCCCGGACGTACGCCACGAGCAGCGCGTTCACCTCGAGGTTGACCTGGTAGAAGCTGCCGGCGCTCACCCGCATGCGCAGGTCTTCTACGTTCAGCCAGAGCTGCGGATCGCCGTGGACCGCCTTGCCCTCGAGCGCGGCGGGGAGGCCGGTGGTTCCGAGCGCGGCCTTGGCGCGGTCCCGGCTCTTCTTCGCCGTCCCGTTCAGGACGACCTTCTTGCCGTCGGTGCGGATCGAGAGGCGGGACAGTCCACGAAGGGGTGGAAGGTCGGCCAGGACAGCGTTGACCTCGTCCCGGGCGAGCGGCTCGTACGTCAGCCGCTCCAGCTCGTGGCTCTTCGGCTTCGTCCGGCAGGCCAGCCCATCGCGATTGAGCACGACGTCGATGCGGGCGCGGTAGCCCTCGGCGCGAGGCGAGGGGAAGCGCCCGGTGACCGGGGCGTCGAGGAGCTGGCTGAGGCGGTCGATGGAGGGCACGGATACGTTGTCTCCCGAATGTCCTGGCGGCGCCGACTTCGCAAGCTCGTCCTGCTCCTCGTCGATCCCCGGCGCTGGTCTGCGGAGAAGTACGCGGAGTCCAGCGCGATGCATCTGTCCGCAGTGCAGCCGGAGACGTGGCGCAGGGACACCGGCGGTCATAGAGCGAAGCCGTGATCACGTTTCGCAAGTCCCAGGGCCTCCTCGTCGTGAGCCAGGAGGAAGGCGCGGTGCTCGGCAAGCTGGATGACTTCCAGTTCGATCTCGGCGACCACACGATCTACGGCTACCGCATCAAGGGCTCGGGCATGTTCTCGAAGTCTGGCGGGATCGCCGCGCACAAGCTGACCAAGGTCGGCCGAGACGTCGTCTTCGTCACGAGCGAGAACGACATCGAGTGGACGACCGCCGGGCGGCACGCCGAGGAAGGTCGGGCCTGGGCCTCGCAGTACACCGGGACGCGCGCCATGAGCCGTCGCGGCGCGATGCTGGGCGAGGTCGACGACTTCCTGTACGACCCGGTCGCGGACAAGGTCATGGCCATCTACCTGGACCACAACCGTGTGGCCGAGCTCACGAGCGCGGCGGTGACGGGTCCGGCCGCGGTGATCCTCGACGGCTCGACCGTGCACGAGGTCCCGGGCGAGCTGCACGAGCCGAAGGCGTGGTGGGAGCGCTTCCGCGGGGGCGACTCCGAGGACTGAGATGACGCTCGTCCTGGCGTCGATCGCCATCGCGTTCGCTCAGCTCGTTCGCGGCGTCACCGGCTTCGGGTCGGCCCTGGTCGGGGTCCAGCTGCTGGCGTTCCTGTTCGCGCCGCAGGACGCGATCTTCCTCGTCTGCTTCGTCGACGCCATCGGGTCGCTCGCGCTGGGCTGGGACGTACGGAAGCTCCTGCGCTGGGTGGTCGTCCTGTCCGTCTTCCCAGGAATCTTCGTCGGCCAGTACGTCGGGACCGAGCTCCTGCTCATCCTGCCCGAGCGGACCGTCGCGCTGGTGTTGGCCGCCGTGGTCAGTGTCTTCGCGGTCGGGCTGGTCTTTCGCCCCGTGCGGTCCGGCGGAGGGGAGTGGACCGAGCTCCCCGAGTCCAAGGCGGTCCTGGTCGGCATGCCCGTCGTGGGCTTCATGGGCGGTGTGATGAGTGGTCTCGTCGGAGCCGGCGGACCGCCTATCGTCATCTACTTCAAGCGGTTCTTCGCCCAGGAGTTCTTCCGAGCGCAGCTCATCTGGATCTTCCTGTTCTCGAGCTACTCGCTGTTCGGGATGCTGACGTTCAAGGGAGCCGCGGACGTCGAGCTGCTGCCGACCGCGGCGCTGCTGCTCGTCCCGATGTTCGTGGGGAACCGGGCGGGTGCGTGGCTCGCTCCGAGGGTGCCGCCGGCGTTGTTCGGACGGATTGTCGGGGCGCTGTTGCTGGGGACGTCGGTGTTGATGGTGTTCGGGTAGGCGACCGTCTTGATTGCTTGATTGCTCGACCTGGGAGGCTCCGCGACCTGACCACGAGCCGAAGGCGAGCCGGCCCAAAGGGCCGAAGAAGCCCGGCGGCGGGCTGCGCGGAGACTGAGCGAGGAACGAGCTCAGACGAGCACAGCTACTCGCCGACGCGGTGCGAGCTTGCGAGCGCCGAGGGCTTCCCCGGGAGTGCGTGCCGATAGACCACGAAGTCGGCCGGCCCACAGCACGAGCGG
>JAAESX010000166.1 GCA_024228935.1 Pseudomonadota bacterium | reverse complement strand
TGCTCGATTGCTCGATTGCTCGATTGCTCGATTGCTCGATTGCTCGATTGCTCGATTGCTCGATTGCTCGATTGCTCGATTGCTCGATTGCTCGGGGCTCGAGCGTCGGCGGCTACCGGTCTCTCCTCCGGTTCCTCCGGGGCTTCGTAAGGCCCCCCTTCGCAGGCTCAGGTGAGGGGGCCTTCCTCGCCTCCTCCGGAACCTAAGGAGAGACCTTCAGATGCGCAGTCACTACTTCAACTTCGAGAAGCTCGACGTCTTCAAGCTCGCCCTTCGGGTCAACGAGGAAGTCCTCGACATGACCTGGCCGCGTGGCCGAGCCCACCTCAAGGATCAGGCCGTCCGAGCTGCCGACAGCCTGGTCTTGAACCTGGCCGAGGGCTGGGAACGGGGTCGGAAGACGAACGCGGGCAAGAACCACTTCCGTATCGCGAAGGGGAGTGGAGCCGAGGTGTTCACTGCGATGACGCTGATGCGGCGCGCGGACCTCCAGGATGACCTCCGGCGGATCGACGCGATGCTCGCGGGCCTCCTCAGATGAAGCCTCGACCCCTCAGCTCGGCAACAACAACGCCACCGGAATCTCCTCGAGCTTCCCCTTCACCGTGATGGTCCGCTCCTCGATCCGCCGGTAGTGCCCCGGGTTGGTCCGCTCGGCCGAGTCCACCAGCGTCAGCTGCGTCAGCAGGTGACCGGGTGACGACGCCGACTCCAGCCGCGCCGCCAGGTTCACCACGTCGCCGATGACCGTGTACTCCAGGCGCTGATCCGAGCCCATGTTCCCCTGCACCAGTTGGCCACCGGCCACACCGACCCGCAGCTGGATGGGCAGCCGCGCCCGCTCGGCCAGCTCGGCGTTGCAGGCCTCGACCGACCGCAGCAGGTCCAGTCCACACGCGATCGACCGGTCCTGCATCGCCAGCACCTCCTCGCCGTCCCGCTGCACGAACACCACCATCAGGCCGTCGCCCATGCGCTTGTCGAGGATGCCGCCGTACTTCGCGAACACCCGGTCACTGTGAGCGAACCACAGGTTCAGGTCCTCGACGATCTGTTCGGGCTCGGTGCCTTCGCACCGCGGCGTGAAGCCCACGATGTCAGCGAACAGGACCGCCGCATCGGTCCGTCGGCCGCCCAGCGTGAGCTCCAGCTCGGGGTCGGCCAGGATGCCGTCGACCAGCGCTGGAGGTAGGTACCCACTGAGCTTTCGCGACGTGAGGTCGGCCCGGCGCAGGGCCTCGCGCTCGTTCCAGAGCTCCTCGAACCTCTGGTCGGCGCGGGCGATGGCGTCCTCCAGCCGCTGCGCCTCGGCCACGTCCCGCCGGCGATAGCCCGCCAGTCGACGCCAGCCGTCCGCGGCCATCAGCGCGAACGCCCCGGCCAGCGACACCGCGACCACCGGACCGTCGAGGCCCCAGGCGATGCCGCCTGCGACCAGGCCGCCCAACAGCGCCATCGCGCCGGACTGGCGGACTGGCGGACCAGGCCGATCGGCTCGGCGTGCCGGACTTCGTAGCTCGCGACCTCGCCGTCCCACGTCATCTGGACGTCGGCGAGCGGCAGGCCCCAGACCGTGGGGATGCCCTCGAGCAGCCCCTTGAAGTTCTTCACCGTGGCTGTGCTCATCCAGTCGTCGGGGCCGCGGGGCCCGGCGCTGACGTGCGCTCGTCCGGGGGCGACGATCTCCGAGCGGATGTCCAGGGTCCGGTTCATCCGCATCGCGAACGAGGGCACCTGCGAGTACACCGCCGCCGGCGTCCCCAGGGTCTTAAGCACGCCGTACAGCGGGCCGAGCTGCGAGGACTCGAACGCCTCGCGCCCCGAGTCGTGCCAGACGTCCCAGACCTCGTGGTCGTCATCCGGCGTCTCGTCGACGTCCGCCGCGACCCGGGCGAGCGCTTCGACCAGCGTGCGCATGTAGGCGCCGCTGACCCACTGCTCGGTGTCCTCGAGGTACTCCCGCGGGAGGTCTGTCTGGGCGATGGCGGCATCCACCCGATCCTGAGCGAACCGCGCGCGAAGTAGCTGAGCACGGGGTAGGTCAGGCGGTTGCTGATCTCCGGTCGGACCAGCTCGGGGTCGATGGACAACGCGTCAGTCGAGGTGGCCGCTCGTGTCCAGCAGGCGCGAGCCGGTGAAGCCGGTGCTGCCCTTGCACTCGTACGCCGGGTCGGCGCGCGTCGTCGTCTGGCGGAACACGCCCGAGATGGTGTCGCCGTCGCGGCTGGCGGAGATCTCGATGGCGTCGTAGTCGCCAGCGTCCTCCTGCTCCCAGTCGGCCTCCATGTTCTCCCGGTCGCCGGCGCCCCGAAGGATGAGCCAGCCCATGTCGACGATGAGCTTGCCGTCGCCGGTCGAGTAGACCTCGAGCACGCCGTTGTCCGTGCCCGAGTAGACGGGCGCGTCTTCGTCGAGGCAGTCGCCGACGAGCGTGGACTGGTTGTCGGCCTTCACGAGCCAGCTCCCGTCCCAGACGGTCCCCGGCGCGCAGCCGAGCGCGAGCGCGAACAACATCAGTAGACCGAGATCGGAGACGGCGGGATGTAGCCCCAGTTCGCGTCGCCGAGGTGGGCGTTGTCGTTGGCGTTGACGCGGACTCCGGTCACCTTCCACGAGCGCGTGTCGGTCTCGTCGCGGTCGTCGCCGAAGTTCGGGCAGTCCGCCACGACCATCTTGTCGGCGCGGGTCACGGTGGCCTCGAGGCCGCCGTCCTTGGTGAACAGGCCCTTGCACTCCCAGTCGGTCTTGACGATGGCGGTCGCGCAGTCCTCGCCCGAGTAGTCGGTGCCGGCCTCCATGCCGACCTCGAAGGCGTCCTTCTCGCCGGCGGCGCCGGTCATCAGCACGCCGTCGTAGTTCATGACGAGCGTGCCTTCCTTGGTCGACGCCATCGTGCTCAGCACGCGGTACTCGACGCCGATGTCGGGGTCGTCCTCGTACGCGCTGTTGGCGGTCAGCGTCGTGAAGAGGAGCCAGGTGCCGTCCTTGGACGCGCACGCGGTGGTCATCGACAGGGCCAGGGCAATCAGTGTCAGGCGCTTCATGGCTCAGTCCCCCACGAAGTCGGAGTCGCTGCTCGTCACGAGCTCCGCGTCGAAGTCGAAGGTCAGGGTGCAGGTCTCTTCGGCGCCGTCGGCGTCGACGTCCTTGGACGCCACCTTCAGGTCACCGACGATGAGGCCGCTCTCCTTGGTGCCGTTCAGCTCGAGGCTGCTCGCCGCCGAGCTGCCGTCGTCCCAGGTGATGCGCTCCTCCCAGTCCGCCGTGAATGAGCTGCCGTCGCGGGCGCCGTTCAGGATCTCGTCGAAGAAGACGACGACGCTGCCGTCATCGGCCTCGTAGATGTCGACGAGCTGGTAGTTGAGGCCGAGGTCCTTGGGCTGCTCGCCCATGCTCTCGGCACACGACCCGCTCACCGAGGGGTTCTGATCGAACACGAACAGCCAGGTCCCATCGACCCAGCTGGCGCAACCGACCAGCAGTCCTGCCAGTGCGAACACATTCATCGCGTCTCCTCCATCCTGGCCTCGTTCGTAACGCGGTAGACGCGCACGCGGCGAGGGAGAAGCCACGACGAAGCTCGGAAGAGCGAGATCTCCTCGAGCAGCTCGGCGGAGGGGTTCGCCGCCTCGAAGGCCTCGGGCCCAGCGCCGTACAGCGCGAGCAGGATGGCGTCGGGTTCACCGGCCGGCTGATGCCACGCGGGCGGCTCGTAGAACTCCCACCAGTGGCGCTTGTCCTCGGCAGGTCCCAGGGCATACGTCTCGCCGACCTGAACCGCCGTCGTCGTCTCCAGGTCGACCAGCGCCGTGAGCGCCGCGGTCGGAAAGGTCGTGCTCGGCATGTCGCCTTGGATCTCGACCCGCTCGAACCCGGACAGCGAGCGAGCGGCCAGCTGCAGGTTCGCCGCCTGGTTGTTCACCAGGAGCGGTCGCCAGGCCACGGCGAAGAGCGCCAGCCCGGAGACCGCCAGGAACGCGGTCAGCGGCCTCGACCGGACGCCGAGCGCGAGCAGGGGGACCAGCGGCAGCGCATACCGGGCGGCGTGCTCGGCCGGGGCGTACAGCAGCAGGAGCGGGACCGCGGTGAGTCCGCCCAACACCAGGCGGTCGGGCTTCACGGACAGCCAGAGCCCCGGGCGCAGCAGGAAGAACATCGCACCGAGTGCGGTGACGTAGGTGGTCCAGTCGTCGCGGGCGAAGGGGGGCTTCACGAGCAGCAACCCCACGACCGCGACGGCGCCCAGGCCCGCCAGGACGCGCTTGTCCTTCACGAACAGGAGCGCGAGCGGCGGCAGCAGGAACAGCAGCGCCGAGAACTTCGCCAGCACGGTCAGGCCGGTCAGCGCGACGGCCAGCGCCACCCCCTGTCGGGTCCGCTCGACATGGGTCCAGGCCGCCCAGCTCAGGGTCAGGAGCACCATCAGCGGTACGTCGACGAGCATCCAGGCGCCCTGGGCCAGGATCAGCGGCAGCGTTGCGACGACCCAGGCGGGACCGGTGTCCGTCCGCCCCGAGGCCCTCGTGAGGACGAGCACGCTCGCCGGCAGCGCCAGCCCGAACGCGGCCCGGACCAGGTCCATGACCCCGCGCGTCTCGCCCAGCGCGCCGAACGCGGCTCCGTACACCGCTGGAACGAGCGGGTAGGGCTTGTGGAACCGGGCCTCCTCGGTGCCCCACACGAGCGACGGCCAGTGTCCGAGCAGCTCGACCGGGGCCGCAGCGATGCGCTTCGCGAGCACGAAGTAGGTGACCGTGTCGGGCTGGGCCTGGGGGAGGCCCCATGTCGCGACCTGGACCCCGAGCGCGGCCAGGGCGAGGAGCGCCAGGTCCACGCGACGCGGCCAGCTGACGCGGGTCGCCAGTCCGGCTGCGAGCAGCCCCAGCACGGCCGGGACGACCAGCCAGGGGCCCGCATCCAGCAGGCGGAAGCCGGGGAAGTGGGCGTCCGGCAGGTGCTTGGCCAGGAGCCAGATGCCGAGCTCGGCCGCGATGGCCGCGGCCACCAGGGGCTTCAGCGCGCGATCCACGCCGGAGCCTCCGTCGTCGGCGTGGGCTCGGTCACGGCCCCGGTCAGCAGGTCCTCGACCTGGGTAGCGCCGTCTGGGGTGTCGACCGAGCCCTGGACCACGAGCCAGCCGTCACGGAACACGAGCAGCCCGTCCTGGGCCACGACGCCGTCCAGCGGCTGGTCGGCGAGGCGTCGCGTGAGGCGGGCGTAGGTCAGCGCGGCGGGCTTGGCCACGACCCGACCCGTCGACTGGTCGTACAGCGAGTTGGTCCGGAAGCCGATGGGGCCGTCGACCTTGGCCTCGGGCGCATCGAAGAGCGTGTGCCAGTAGATGCGGTCGGCGCCCTCGATCAGCATCTCGGCGTGCAGCCGGACGACCATCCGCGCCTGCCACTCGGGCGAGGCTTCCGCGGACCGCTCGGCCGAACTCGGGACGCTCGTCTCGGTGATCCAGACGGGCTTGTCGGGGGCGAAGGCCCGCGTGACGGCGAACAGGTCCCGGATCGGCGAGGTGTCCGGCGTCGCGAAGTAGCAGTGCAGCGAGACCACATCGATGGCGTCGAGCACGCCGTCGGTGGCGAGGACCTCCTCGTAGTAGGCGCGGCCCACGGGTGTCATCGCCCGGTACATGCCGCCGGATGCGATCAGCGCCTCGGGGTCGACCTCGCGGATGGCAGCCGAGGTGGCGAGCAGGACCTCGGCGTACTCGGCGGGGGTCTGGAACTCGGCCTGCTCCTTTCCGCCGCGCGGCGCCTCGCTGTTGTGCAGGTCGGGCTCGTTGTCGATCTCCCAGGCCGTGACGTGGTCGCCGTAGCGCTCGACGACCTGGCGGACCCACTCGGTGTAGGCGTCCATGTCCTCTGGGACGTAGGCGTCGGTGTAGTTCCCGGTCCGCGTCCCGGGCCACGGTCCGATGACGGCCACGACGTCGAGGCCCTCGAGCGCCGGCGCCGCGAAGAACTCGTCGGCGGTCCGCCAGTCGTCCAGCTGCAGGTGGTTGAGGCCGGGGTAGCTGTGCGAGTTGAGCCGCACGCGTCGGACGCCGAGGTCATCGAGCAGGACCCGTCGTCCCTGGAGCACGAACGCGTCCGCTGGGGTCAGGCCGGCGGACAGGGCGTGGTGGGGCAGCGTCATCCCCTCGTTCACGCCGAACAGCTCGCCCGCTGTGACGGAGAGGCGGGGCAGGAAGCCGGACGCCTCGGGCAGGGCCTCGGGCGCGGGTCGCTCGACGCGCTCGGTCGACGCCGTCCTGGTCGAGGGACGCTCGAGCACCCATGCGAAGACGGCGAACGCCGCCAGGGTCCCGACGGCCGCAGCCACCGTCCAGGCCGCCCTCACGGGGTGAACACCACGCGCCCGCACCGGTCGGGGGACTCGGCCAGCGCGAACGCCGCGTCCATGTCCTCGAGCCCGTACGTGCCGGCGATCTCGACCTGCAGCGTCCCGTCCTGGAACCAGCTCGAGCAGCGGTCGAGCAGCGCGTCCTCGGCGGCCGGGTCCTTCTGGTTCTCCCGATACAGCCAGAACCCGCGCAGTCGGATGTCCCGGAAGATGGTGTGCCGGACCGAGATCTGCGCCGGCTGGCGACTGACGGCGCCGAAGCAGACCAGCTCGCCGCCGGGCACCAGGCAGCTGGCCAGGCGCTCGGTGTGTTCGCCGCCTGTTCCGTCCAGAGCGCGGACGATGGGCTCACCGACCTGGGCCCGGACACGCCGAGCCAGCCCCTTTCCCTGGTGCACGACCACGTCGGCGACCGTCGCGCCCGCCCGCGAGGGACGTCGGATGACGGCGACGGTCTTCAGGCCGCGCGCTCGGGCCAGGTGAGCGATGAGCTGCCCCACGGCGCTGGTCCCCGGGTCGACGATCACCCAGCTCCCAGCGGGGAGATCGCGCAGGAGCCAGTCGGCGGTCGGCGGGTTGATGCGCATCCCACAGACCTGGACGGGATCGACGTCGAGGGGCAGCCGGAACGACCGGCCAGCGTCCACCGTGACGTGCGTCGACCAGGCCCCGCACCGCATCGGGAAGAGCAGTCGGTCGCCAGCGGAGAGCCCGGTGTCCCCGGGGTCCTCGACGCGTCCGACGCCCTGCATCCCGCCCACCCGAGGCAGCGGCGGGGCCAGCGGGTAGAGGCCGCGCACGGCCAGCAGGTCGGCCGGATCGATGGGGCTCGCCTCGACGCGACAGAGCGCCTGGCCAGCCCCGAGCTCGACCGGAACCGGGCGCAGCTCCAGGACCTCACGCGGAGGTCCGTCGCGGTCAGCGACGAGGGCGGAGGTCGACATCGCCGGGACGTATCATCCGCCGGCATGCTTCTCCTCGCGCTCCTGTCCTGCCAAGGCGAGGCCCCCCCGGACACCCGCGCGTGGACCCCGGTCGAGGCCGCTCCGCGCCCGGTCCCTGCCCGGTCCCTGCCCGGATCCTGCTCCTGACCCTGCACCCGGACGGCTCGGTCACCGCCGAGGGCTCCCTCGACCAGGGCCAGACCCTCGACGTGGACGACGCCCAGGTGCTCGACGAGGCCTTCCGCGCCACCGTCCTGGCTGCCTCCGGCAGCGAGCTGGACGTGAGGACCCACCGCAGCCCGGTCCTCGTGCGCGAGTTCCTCGGCTACTACAGCGACAGGCCGGCATGGACGTGCTCGAGGCATTCCCGCAGCTGGGTCGGTTCCCGCTCGCCGTGCCCATCCTCGAGGGGGGCGCGACCGTCGAGTTCGCCATCCGTGGCGACGACGGGGTCTACGCCGACGTCGGCTCGTACGACCTCGCTCTGGAAGACGAGGTGGGCCTGTCCGAGGTCGTCGTCGGCACCGAGACGCTCGTCGACAATGGGCCCTCGGACAACCGGCTCGACATCGTGCTGGTGGGGGACGGCTACACCGCCGAAGAGCTCGACCAGTGGCGGCTGGACGCCTCGGAGCTCTCGGAGGGGCTTCTGGCTGCCGAGCCGTTCTCCTCGTACGCCGCCGGCATCAACGTCCACCGCGTCGACGCCGTCAGCAACGAGTCGGGCGCATCGTTCGACTGCTCGGGCGACCCCGACGAGTGTGGGATCCGCGACACCGCGTTCGGGTCGATCTTCGCCGTCGAGCTCGTGAACATCCTGCTCGGCACCGACTACGACGCCCGCAGTGTGCTGCAGGAGCACCAGTGGGAGGTTGCTCGGGCCGTCAGCCACGTGCCCTGGGACCTGGTCGTCGTCGTCGTGAACACCGACCGGCGCAGCGGCATGGTCGTCCACTACGCGACCGTGTCCGCGACCGACGAGCTCGTGTCCGTCGGCATCCACGAGTACTTGCACCTGCAGGGGCTGCTCGGCGACGCGTGCATCCGCTCGGATGCGCTGGGGCTGCCGGTCAACGTGTCCGAGGACCCGGTCGACGTGCCGTGGGCCGCCTGCGTCGGGTTCGAGGACGTCGGTGCCTGGGAGGGCGCCTACAACTGCGACGACCTGTACCGACCCGCTGAGAGCTGCACGATGCGGGGCACCAGCATCAAGGGGTTCTGTCCGGTGTGCACCGAGCGGCTGGTCACCACCCAGTTCCGGTTCATGGACATCGTGGACTCGGTCGAGCTGGTCGCGGGGGCCGGGGGGCTCGAGGCCCACGTCGAGGGCCCGTTCGAGGTCGAGGCGGTCGTCGACGATCGAGGTGACAGTAGAGGTCCGGCTGGTCAGCGACGAGCTGCTGGAACCGGTCGTCGAGCGCTTCCACTGGGTGAGCGCGGACTGAGGGAAGGTAAGGCGAGGCAGGCCGGTTATGGGGCGGCAACCTTGAAGGAGACGCCGTGCTGATCGCACTCTCGGGCCTGGCGCTGGCCGCCGACGCCGACATCGGAATGCAGCTGAAGGTCACCGACCCGATGGGCAACGCGCTCATCGACGAGCAGGTCACGCTGCCGTACTCGGCGGAGATCCCCATCACCATCGGAAAGAGCAGCTACGTCGTGGCCGTCGAGGCCGAGCACATCGGCAAGACGGCGACCGTGTCGGCGGCCATCCTCGAAGGCGACGATCGCATCCAAATCGCCAAGCCGGCGCTGGACCTGGTCATCGACAGCCCGAACAGCAAGGCGCGCACGACCGTGGCCCCCCGCGGCGCCAAGAACGCCGCCGGCGAGAAGATGAAGATCCTCGAGTGGAAGCTCGACGCCAGCTGGAGCTGGGTGGGCGAGGACTGGATCGCGACCGCGGCGAGCGGAGCCCCCAAGGTCGGCGAGCACGCGCTCCTCAAGCCGGGCGCGGCCATCCAGGGTGGCGGTCAGACCGTCGTCGAGGCCGGCAAGACCACGTCCCACTGGCCGGTCGAGGTCGTCGCCGTCGATGGCGACAGCGTCACGGTGCGGACCATCGCGGCGGGCTCGGCGGGCTGCTTCAGCGCTCCCGCCGGCGCGCTCACCCACTACGAGCTCGACCTGACCGTGGCGAAGGCGGATCTCGCGCTCGTCACGATCGCGCCCGTCACCGTGGTCTACAGCGACGAGATGACGACGACCACGCTCGACGTGGGCGTCGCGGCCGGCCCCATCCCGAACCGCAAGCCGGTCGTGGACTCCGAGCGTCTCGTGCGCGCCTACACCGGCTCCGGCCAGGTGGACGTCGCGCTGCCCGCGGGCTCGCTCGGCCTCAGCTACCCAGCCGACGCCGGGCGCCGCTCGTTCGGCATCGGCGAGACGGGCGTCAAGCCCACCTCGGGCGGCAGCATCGGCACGACGCTTGGCGGCGGGGTCCTGCTCGTCGGCTACGAGTCCGGCGCGGGCATCGGCCAGATGGCGCCGATCTCCGAGGCCTTCGACGTCGAGGGCGACCAGCAGACGGGCATCGTGGTCCAGACCACCTGCAGCGAGCACCGCGTCACGGTCCAGCCGGCGCGCGTGAAGCCCGTCGACGACGTCACGATCGAGGTCGGTCACGTCGAGCCCTACAAGGCCGTCGATCTGGCCGAGGGCGTCGCCGTGTTCTGGCCCGACGAGTCCCCTGCGGGCACGGGCCCGAAGCCGGCGGACCTGGAGTTCGAGAAGAAGGCCACGCGCGCTTGCTGGGGCGTCGGCCTGGGCGATGCGTCGGCGACTGAGCATGGCGGCGTCTCCTACGAGGACACGGTCCAGCTCTGCTTCGACAAGTAGGCCTGGCCCGCTGACGTTCGACCCCCGTCGGCGGGAGGTGCGTCGAGGCGACGACGTGCTCGTCGCCTTCGGCCGCAGCCGGCTGGGGTTCCGGCTCCTGGCGGCGATCGCCCGTGACCCTGGGCTGGAGCGCACCGTGCTCTACGAGCAGGTCTGGGAGATGCCTCATCGGGCTTCCCACGCCGACAACGCCTTCCACGTCGCGGTCAACGCGCTGCGTCGGCGACTGGGCGGCGCGCTCGAGGTCGTGCGTGTGGGCGCGGGCTACGGTCTGGGCGGCGACCCCGGCGTCACGTTCGTGGACGAAGATCGGTCCTCGCCCGCACGCCCCCCACGGCCGGCGGCGGTGGCGCGGTGGTCGGGCAGCGGCTCGCTGATGTCGCTGCACGACCTCGTCGGTCGGGACGACGAGGCCGCGGCGCTGGTCGAGGGGCTCGGCCGGGACCGGGTGGTGGCGCTCGTCGGCCCGGGTGGCATCGGCAAGACGCGGCTCGCCATCGAGCGCATCGCCGTGCTGGAGACGGCTCGGCGGACCGACGTGTCCACCGCTCGGGACGCCAGCGAGCTGCGCGAGCACCTGGCCGCGCTGATGGAGGTCCCTGCCGACGACGTGGGCGCGGGGTTCGCACGCCTGGGACGCTGCACGGTCCTGCTGGACGATCTGGTCGCCCCTGGCGTCGAGAAGGACGTGCGTGCCTGGCTTCGCGAGGCCCCCAGCTCGAGCTGATCCTGACCAGCCGTCGTCGGCTCGAGCTCCCCTCGATCGAGCTGGGACCGCTGACGCTGGAACAGGGCGCGCTGCTCCTGACAGACCGGCTGGGTCAGGCGATGCCGGGGCTGACCGAGCTCTCCCGTCGCTTGGATGGACACCCGCTGCTGCTGGAGCTGGCGGTCGCCCCCGCTCGGCTGCTCGGGGCGGACCGACTGCTGGAGAGGCTGAGCCCGGACCTGCTCCAACGAACCGGCGGTCCGGAGCGGCATCGCGGGCTGCAGGCCTCGGTGGCGTGGAGCCTGGACCAGCTGTCGGGCGAAGAGCGGGCGGCCCTGCACGCCTGCGCGGTCTTCGCCGGGCCGTTCACGCTCGAGACCGCCGAGGTGGTCGTCGGGCTCGACCTGGGCGTCGCGGACCGGCTCGTTGCCCACCACCTGCTGCGCGTGACGGACGGTCGCCTGTCGCTGTGGCCGCTGGTGTGCGAGGTCCTGGGCGCCCCCTCTGTGGACGTCCGTCGGGCCCACCTCGAGTGGATGTCCACGGCGTCCACCCGGCAGGCCGCGCGCACCCGAGGCCCCGGCGGCCTCGAAGCACTGGACTGGCTCGAGGGCCACCTCGCCAACCTGGTCGAGGCGTTCGAGCACGGCCTGGTCACGGAGCCCTGGCGGGCCGTCGCGATCGCCTGGGCGCTCGATCCGCTGCTCGAGCGGCGCGGGTTCGCCGCCACACGACTCCGGCTGTCCGAGCAGCTCGCCGACACCGACGACTGGCGGGCTCGTGTCGTCGAGGGGCGCACCTGGCGCTGGCGGGGTGAGCTCGACCGGGCGCGGCAAGCGTTCGAGCGGGTGTCCGAGGACGAGGCTCTGGCCAGGGGGCATCGCCTGCTCGGCCTGCTCGGCCTGGCGGGGGTGGCGGTCGTGCAGCGCCAGCCCTCGGTCGAGCTGTACACCCAGGCGGTCGAGGCCTTCGACGAGGCGGGTGAGCGCGCGCTGGCTCGTCGGACGCGCGCTCTGCTGGCGCCGTTCGCCGAGGACGACGTCATGGCCCTGGAGGACGTGCTGGCCGAGCACCGCGCCTGCTCGGATCCACGCGGCGCGGCCATCGCGCTCGGGAAGCTCGCCGGTCAGCACGTGGACGCCGGACGCCAGGTGAGCGGGCTCGCCCGTGCGCGGGAGGCCCAGGAGCTCAGCGCTGCGCTCGGCGACAGCAGCAGCTGGGCGGTCCAGGGGGGGGCTGGTCGCCCTCGCGCACGCCCTCGCAGGGGACCTCGAGCAGGCCGACGCCGTCTATGCCGACTGCATCGCGGCGCTGGACGGGAGCCAGCGGGTCCGCAGTCAGCTGATCCTCCGCTACAACCGGGCCCTCGTCGGGCTTGGAAGCCGGGACGTCCGCCAGGAGTTCCACGCCGTCCGGCATGGCGCCGAGGAGCACGGTGCGCGCTACCTCGCGGCCGCCGCGCTCCTGGGGCTGGCGCTGGTCGAGATCGGCGCCGGCCAGGAGACCCGGGCCCGCCGCTGGCTGACCCGGGCGCGTGAGGTGAGCCCGAGCGACCGTCTCCTGGCGCTGATCGACGTGCACCTGGCCGGTCAGGAACCGGGCCAGGCGCGATCGGCCGACGAGCGGGTCGTTCGGCGCTTCCTTCAGGGCGTCTTGTCGGACGAGAACGCGATCGAGTAGCCGACGTCTGCGTGCTCTTCGGTGTACCCGACGACCCAGGCCTTGTAGGTCCCCGTCTCGGTGAGGAACACGTGCTTGGGGTTCAGGTCGCGCTGGCCCGTGCTGTCCCAGCCGGTGTCGTCGGCGCAGTCGACCGTTCCGTCCGGACGCTCCCAGACCAGGACCAGGTCGTCCTCGGCCGCGTCGGCATGCACGTCCACCAGCGCCCAGGTGTCAGCGTTCGCTGCCGTCACGACGAACTCGTGCATCGCCGCGGCGTCCGTGGGGATGTCGCAGTTGTTCGCGGCGTTCGGCGCCAGGCTCTCGTCCTGGTCCCAGGTGTTGCTGTTCACCGCGTGGGTCTGCGTCGGGCTGAAGCCGGGGCTGTAGAGCTCGGTGCCGAACAGGTGGTACGGCTCGTCCACGGGCGCGCCCCAGGTGCCGATCCACACGTGGTAGGTCCCGCTCGCGGGGAAGACCATGTAGGGCTGTTACCAAGCGTTGTCCTCGCCTCCGATGAGCGAGTCGTCGTCGCTGCAGGTCACGTTCCCGGCGGCGTCCTGGACGACGAGCGCCAGGTCGGTCGAGTAGCCGAGCTGCGGCAGCGTGAAGATCTCCGCCGGCTTCCCGGGGATGGCCTGGATCAGGTGGTGGTTGGCCTGCGAGGCGATGTAGATGGTGGCGCCGTCGCAGTCGAACGCGTTCACGGCGTCCGTCTCACCCGGGACCTCGCTGTAGTGAGGCTGGGTCATGGAGGTGTACGAGGTGGGGGCGGCGAAGGCGGCGGCGATGAGCGCGAGCATGGAGTTCTCCTTGGAAGTTCCACCTCCAAGTTCGCCTCCCGGGCCCCTCGGGACGACTTAGCGTTCGCTTAGCTCTCGGGGAGCCAGGCCACGCCTCCTCGCAGCGCGTCCCGGCCGCCGGTCTCCACGATCTGCCCGTGGCCCATCACCAGGCGGTCCCAGTCGAGCTCGCACAGGGCTCGGCTGGCCGGGCCGAGCGCGTCCCAGTCGTCCTTGGCGAAGTGGAACTTCATCGAGCGCGAGACCGCCAGCTCGCCGCTGCAGCCGATCATCCAGAGCAGCAGCGGCATCGCCCAGCCCTTGGGCTCCTGGATGTTGAAGACCAGGTCGGTGACCACCATCGAGCGGCTGGGGTGGTGGAGCAGCACCGTCTCGTTCAGGTGCGGCCGCGTGGGGACGGGGAGCGTCTCGATGGCGTCGTCGGGGAACTCCTCGCCGAGCACCGCGTCTGGCGAGAGGCCGACCTTCTCGGCGAGTCCGGGCGCGGCCCACAGCGTCGCGTGGGGGAACCGCTCCTTCGCCGCCGCCGCGAACAGGTGGTGGACCAGGTTCGGCGCCACGATGTGCGACACCTCGCCCTGCGCCGTGATCGTCTCGGCCAGCGCGTCGTCGATGGGCACCGGCGAGTGCAGCAGCAGGCTGCCGTCCGCCAGTCGCATCGTCGTCATGCGGCCCTCGAAGCAGACGCCCCCGCCGGGCATCCATACCTCGTTCGGGGTCTCCCACATGCCGTCCGTGATCTGGTTCATTCGACCTCCAGGCAAGTAGTAAAGCTTGCTTTACCATTCTCGTCAAGTACACTTGACGAATGTCGGACGCCTTCGAGCAAGCCAAGCGCGCGAGTCTGGCCCAGGTGCTGTTCAAGACAGCTCGCCTGGTGAACGAGGAGGGCATCTCGCGTCTCCGTCAGGTGTCCGGGCACGACAACCTGCGCGTGGCCCACACGGCCCTGTTTCCGCACATCGACCTCGAGGGGACGCGGCTGACCGAGCTGGCCCGCCGCGTCGGCATCACCAAGCAGGCCGTCGGTCAGCTGGTCGACGAGCTCGAACAGATGGGCGCGCTCGAGCGCGTGAAGGACCCGTCCGACGGTCGGGCGAAGCTCATCCGGTTCTCGACCGAGGGCCGCCAGGGGTTGCTCGCCGGGCTCGTCGTGCTCGGCTCGATCGAGAGCGAGCTGGCCGTGGCGCTGGGTCGGGAGCGTGTGCATCGGCTGCACGAGGACCTCCTCGCGCTGCTCGACCACCTCGAGTCACAGGATGTCGTCCAGGGCTGACTCGCCGGTGACCGCCTTGCGGAGCCGCTCGTCGAGGGCGCGCAGGTCCTGGGCCAGCTGGCTGCAGACCATGCGCTGGAAGCGCACGTGGACCTTGGCGTGGGTCTTCAGGAGCGAGTTCATCACCGCGCGGGTCAGCTTGCCGACCTTGACGGGGGTCGCGGCCGTGCAGGTCGCGCTCCTGGGGGCGTCGTCCAGCAGCGAGACGAGCCCGAAGATCTGGCCGGGGCCGATGAGGCGGTCCACGCCGTAGCCGCCGGGAGGCGCCGCGGAGACGACCTGGATGTCGCCCTCGATGACGACGTACAGGGCGGCCTGGCCGGCGGTGCCGCGCTCGCCCTCGCGCAGGAACACGTGTCCGGGCCGGCGCTCCTCGACGACCATGACGCGCTCGACGATCTCGCGATCAGACTCGGACAGGCCGCGGAAGAGCTTGAACTGTTCGAGCATCACGCCGCTCCCGAGAGCCAGCCCAGGGCCTGCTCGAACCAGCCACGACGGGCCTCGGGCTTCTTGAGCTTCCAGCCGTCGCCGGTCTGTTCGATGAGTCCGGTGCTCGTCCGACGCAGGCGCGTGGCGAGGTCGCGGGCGATCGACGACAAGAGCGCTGAGGCGGCATCCGGATCGGCCTCGGCCAGCGCGTCGAGCGCCTCTCCGTCCAGTCCGACGACCGCCGCCGGCTCGGACGCCCGGATCGTCACCGTGGCCTCGCCCCCGTCGGTGAGCTGGACCTCGCCGACCCAGTGGCCCGGCTGGATCTTGCCGAGCACGACCTCGCGATCGTCGAACGGCAGGAGCACCTCGAGCTCCCCCCCCCAGGAGCAGGTGCAGGCTGTCCTGACGCACGCCGGTCGTGAGCAGCTCGCTCCCGGACGACAGCGCGAGGACCTTCATGTGTTCGGCCAGCGATGTGGCCTGGGACGCGCTGAGGCCTTGGGCCTGGAGCGCGTCGGTGGTGGAGATGGTCACGGCCGGATGATGCCACGCGCGGACACGCGTTCCGTCCGTGCATGCATATGCGTTGCATGACGATTCACCTCGCTGTATATGGCGGGCCCATGTCTGTCCGTGACCGCCGCCGAAACGCCATCAAGCGACTGATCCACGAGTACCGGATCAGCTCGCAGGAGGAGCTCGTGAAGCTCCTGGCGAGCGAGGGCGTTCACTGCACCCAGGCCACCCTGTCACGCGATCTGCGGGACATGGGCATCATCCGGCGGAACACCCCCGTCGGGCCGGTCTACAAGGCCGACAAGTCGGCTGGGTACATCGAGGTCCTCGTCCGCATGGTCGGAATGGAGATCCTCAATGTCCGGCACAACGGCCACATGGTCGTCGTGCGAACACTGGCCGGGCGCGCCGAGGGCGTGGCCGGCTTCCTCGACAACTGGGGACACGACAACATCCTGGGCAGCGTCGCCGGCGACGACACCGTATTGGTCGTCCCGGTCGACATCACCAAGATCGAGAAACTCGTCGCGGACGTCCGCGCACTCGAAGTCCTCGCGGACACCTGAAGGAACCCACCATGAAGATCGTCACGGCCTACTCGGGCGGACTCGACACCTCCTGCATGATCCCTTGGCTCCGTGAGAACTACGGCGGCGCCGACATCGTCACGTTCACGGGCGATCTGGGTCAGGACGAAGACCTGCCCGCGGTGAAGGCCAAGGCCCTGCGCACCGGCGCCAGCGAGGCGTTCGTCGAGGATCTGACCGACGAGTTCGTCAACGACTACATCGTGCCGAGCATCCACGCCTCGGCCGTGTACGAGGGCATGTACCCGCTGCACACCGCGCTGGGCCGGCCGCTGCTGGCCAAGAAGCTCGTCGAGGTGGCGCTGGCCACCGGCGCCGACGCGGTCAGCCACGGCTGCACCGGCAAGGGCAACGACCAGGTCCGGTTCGAGGTCGCCATCCGCAGCCTGGCCCCCCAGCTGAAGATCATTGCGCCGCTGCGCGAGTGGGAGCTCCTGACCCGCGAGAGCGAGGTCGAGTACGCCGTGGCGCGCGACATCCCGATCCCGATCACGCTCGAGAAGCCGTACTCCATCGACCAGAACATCTGGGGCTGCGCCATCGAGTGTGGCGAGATGGAGGACCTCTGGACCGAGCCCCCGGCGGACGCCTGGATCATGACGAAGGACCCGTCGCACGCGCCTCGGGGCAGCGTCGAGATGGTGCTGTCGTACGAGCAGGGCACGCCGACCGCGATCGACGGACGAGCCATGTCCGCGGTCGAGATCATCAAGGTCCTGAACGACACCGCCGGTCACTTCGGCGTCGGTCGCATCGACATGGTCGAGAACCGCGTCGTCGGCCTGAAGTCGCGCGAGGTCTACGAGGCCCCCGCCGCCACGCTCCTGCACATGGCCCACACCGAGCTCGAGCGCATCTGCCTCGACCGCGCCACGTTCAACACCAAGCGCAAACTCAGCCAGGACTTTGCGAACCTGATCTACGACGGTCTGTGGTTCAGCCCGCTGCGCGAGTGCCTGCAGGCCTTTCTCGAGGAGAGCCAGCGCACGGTCACCGGCGACGTCCGCATCCGCGTGAGCGCCGGTCTGGCTCGCATCACCGGTCGCCGCAGCCCGTACTCGCTCTACGACGAGGGCCTGGCCACGTACTCCGAGGGCGACACGTTCAAGCGCGAGTCGGCCGAGGGCTTCCTGGCGCTCTACGGTCTGCCGTACCGCACCATCGCCGAGGTGCGCCGCAAGATGGGGCAGCCGGTGTTCAAGAAGAAGAAGGCGTGAGGTAGGGTCTTCCGGCATCACAACCGGGGGGCCGATGCTGTTTCTCTCCTTCCTCACGTCCGTTCACGCGCAGGGTTGGGACTGGTCTGAGCCGCAGCAGTTCCGGCTGGTCTCGCGCAACGCGGTGGGGGACGTCCTGCTCTAGGGGACGAACGTGCAGGGCCGGTACCTGGCGCTGGGGACGACCGTCGACGTCACGTGCGTGAAGGTGAGCGAGACCAAGAAGGCCGACGTCGTCGAGTGAACCGTGGACGTGGTGGTCCTCGAGGGTGTGCCGCACGACAACGACGACGGTCACCTCGTCCCGGTCCTTGCGGAGCACCAGATCTACCTCACCGGCCAGAAGGTCGAGCTGCAGATGGAGCCCTCGGGCAAGAACCGGCGGTTCGACACGCCCTCGCTGCGAGCGATGGGGAACAAGCACACCATCTAAAAGGGCCACAGCGAGTGGGTCCTCGCCCAGGTGTTCACCCCGCTCGGCGCCCAGGGGCCAGTGGCGGATGAGGCTGCGTGGAAGCAGAAGGCGTACTCCTCGGCGCTGTCGCTGGGCTGGGGGATGGCCCCGATCGAGTGGACGCGGACGGGCGAAGGGTTCGTCGGTGTCGGCAAGAGCAACCTGGACGACACCCGCGCGACGATGGTCTGGGACGAGCGTGGCGTCGTGAGTGGCGAGATGGTCAGCCACTACGTGCACCTGAACTACGAGGCCTGGTTCGAGACGGAGATCACTCGTCTGGGCCCCGACGATGCACCATTGGAGCCGAAGGACGTCGAGAGAGAAGCGCTCTACCGGTGACGCTCACGGCGCTCGCCGGTGTCTTGTACGGCGAGACACAAAGGGAGGTCCTGTGATCCTGTTCAGCCTGGCTTGCATCGTCGTCGAGGGAAGCGGCGTCACCGTCACCGAGAGCCGCGAGGTCGAGGACGGCTTCGGAGCGCTCGCCGTCTCCAGCCATATCGACGTCGACTGGACCTCGACCGACACCTCCGAGGTCCGCGTGACCTGCGACGACAACCTCCAGGACCACGTCCGGGTGTTCGTCGAGGACGAGGTGCTGCACGTCACCACCGAGGACGCCACCTGGATCCAGCCCGGTGGATCCTGCTTCGTCGAGGTCGATGCGCCGTGCCTCTTCGCCATCGAGTCCAGCGGCAGCGGGGACGTCTCGGTCGACACGGTCTGCGGCGAGGAGCTCATCGTCTCGATGAGCGGCAGCGGAGACATCGACATCGACCAGATCGACGTCGACGCCCTGATCACCTCGCAGTCCGGTTCCGGCGACCTGCGGATCGGCGGCACCTGTGATCACGCCTTGGTCAACGGCAGCGGCTCGGGCGACCTGGCGGCTCGGGCGACGACCTGTCGGACGGCGGAGATCAACACCTCGGGCGGCGGCGACGTCGAGCTGACGGTCACCGAGCACGCCGAGGTCTCCACCAGCGGCTCCGGCGACGTCGACCTGTTCGGCGCCTGCGAGGTCGACGGCAGCAGCAGCGGCAGCGGCGACATCACCTCGCACTAGATAGACCCCGTCCCATGGCACTCTGGGACGGACGATTCGAAGGCGGCCCCGCGGCCGAGATGCAGGCTTTCTCCGAGTCGCTCGGCGTCGATCTGCAGATGTTCGAGCAGGACATCGACGGCAGCCTGGCGCACGTGCGGATGCTGAGCGAGGTCGGCCTCGTCTCCGAGGACGAGAGGCAGGTCATCGCTGACGGGCTCGAGGCGGTCCGCGGCGAGCTCCGCTCGGGTGCCTATGCCCCCGACATCGCGCTGGAAGACGTGCACATGGCTGTCGAGAGCCGGCTCATCGAGCTCGTCGGCGCGGTCGGCGGCAAGCTCCACACGGCCCGCTCGCGCAACGACCAGGTCGCCACGGACATGCGCCTGTGGCTCAAGCTCCACATGGGCCACCTGGACGCTGCATTCGCCGCGCTGCTGACGTCACTTCTCGACCGGGTCGAGTCCGACGGCCGCACCCTGATTCCGGGCTTCACACACCTGCAGCGAGGCCAGCCGATCTGGCTGGGGCACCACCTGCTCGCGTACGCCTGGATGATCCACCGGGACCGCCAGCGTCTGGCCGACGCCCTGAAGCGGGTCGACCAGAGCCCGCTCGGCGCCTGCGCGATGGCCGGCACCCCGCACCCCATCGACCGGGATCGGTCGTGCGAGCTGCTGGGGTTCGCCTCGCCGATCGAGAACGCGATGGACGCCGTCGCGAGCCGGGACCACGTGCACGAGGTCGCCGCGGTCTGCGCCATCGCCGCGACCCATCTCTCCCGCATGGCCGAGGAGCTGGTGCTCTGGTCGACGCCCGAGTTCGGCGTGGTGCGGATGGGCGAGGGGTACTCGACGGGCTCGAGCATCATGCCGCAGAAGCGAAACCCGGACGCGGCCGAGCTGGTGCGCGGCAAGACGGGGCGGGTGTACGGCGGCCTGCAGGCGCTCCTGACGATGGTGAAGGGCCTGCCGCTGGCCTACAACCGGGACCTGCAGGAGGACCGCGAGCAGCTCTTCGACGCGGTCCACACCACCGCAGCCTGCGCGCGCATCAGCGCCGGCATGTGGCGGACGCTCACCGTGAACGACGCGTACACGGCGCGGCTCGAGGGCGACTTCAGCCTGGCGACCGAGCTGGCGGACTACCTCGCCGCGAAGGGGCTCCCGTTCCGCGACGCCCACCACGTCAGCGGCAGTCTCGTGAAGTGGTGCGAGGACCGCGGCGGGAACTTCAAGCTCCTCACGCTGGACGTCCTGCGCGAGCACAGCCCGCTCTTCGACGAGGACGTGTTCGGCTGGCTGATCCCGACCGCGGCGGTCGAGCGGCGGACATCACGCGGCGGCACCGCGTGGAGCGAGGTTACGCGTCAGGTCGCGCTGCTCAGGGAGACGCTCGCCGACGCCTGAGGAGCAGCAGACCCGCGAGCCACAGGCTCCATGCGGCCGAGGCCGTCGAGCAGCCGTCCTTCTCCTTGTCGGCGGTGGCGTACAGGTTCAGCTCGGGCCGGTCCGCGTCGTCGCTGAGCAGGACCAGGCTCGCCTCGTGGAAGCCGGAGTCGGCGCTGTCGGGCGCCCAGACCGCTGTCACGACGCACTCGTCGCCCGCGGCGATGGTCGGCGTGTCGCCGCAGTCGGAGTGGTCCCAGTACAGCGAGGCGTCGTCGTAGGCGTCGAACCGCTCGGCGGTGACGGGCTCGTCACCCTGGTTCCGCAGGTAGAAGTTCTGCTCGATCGTGCCGGCCTGCCCCTCGTCGAAGCGGAAGACGATGGCGTGCGTGGCGTCGCCGGCCCCGTCGTACTCGCCGACCGGATCCGAGCCTTCGCTGTTCCCGCCGAGGACGACGACGAGGTAGCCCGCCGCGATCATGCGGCCACCGGCAGCAGGACGGTGAAGGTGGCACCCCGACCCGGCTCGCTCTCGAGGCGGATCTCGCCCTGAAGCTGGGTCACGATGCCGTGGCAGATGGCCAGGCCGAGCCCGGTGCCCTCGCCGACAGGCTTGGTCGTGTAGAACGGGTCGAAGATCTTGGCGGCGACGTCGGGCGGGACGCCGGATCCGCTGTCCGAGACGCTCACCATCACGCGTCCGTCGTCGCTCAAGGCGGTGGTCACCCGGATGAGGTGATCGGGGGCCCGACCCAGCGGCAGCGCTTCGGCCGCATTCACCAGCAGGTTCAGGAAGACCTGGCCGAGCTTGGTCGGGTCGGAGACGACCCGGGGGATCTCGCCGTAGTCGCGGACGAGCTGGGCGCGGTGGCGGATGTTGTTCTTCGCCAGCGTGAGTGTCTTCTCGAGGATCTCGTGCACGTCGACGGGACCGACGACCTCGTCACCGCCGCGGGCGAACGTCTTGAGCTGACGGACGATCCGACGGACTCGCTCGCTGCCTTCGAGCGCCTCGTGCACGGTCTGGTGCAGCTCGCTCATCCGAGGCGACGGCTCGGGGCCCGCGATGTCGCGCAGCTCGCTGCCCAGGAAGTTCAGGTTCCCCATGATGAAGGTCAGGGGGTTGTTGATCTCGTGGGCGACGCCGGCCGCGAGGGTGCCCATCGACGCCATCCGGTCCGCGACCTGCAGGCGGGCCTCGAGCATCTTCCGGTGGGTGACGTCGCGGTAGATGGTCAGGTGTCCGCTGAGTCGACCGTCGCTGTCGCGGACGTCCGTCTGGGTGAGCTCCGCCAGGACCTCGGCGCCCGCCTTCGTCTGGATGGAGGCGGACTGCGTGCCGGGGTCCGCGGCCTCGTCGAAGCGACCGTGCAGGACGCGGCCACGGGTCGTGACCTCGCCGAGCGCCCGGCCGACGACCTCGGCGGACTGGTACCCGAACATCCCGGTGAACGCGGGGTTCACGCGGACGATGCGGTTGTTGGTGTCGGTGAAGACGACCGCGTCGGGGATGGACCGGTAGATGGTCTCGAACTCGGCCTTCGAGACCGCGAGGGCGGTCTCCGCCTGTCGACGACGGCCGCGCTCGGCGACCGTCCTCTCCAGCACGGCGATGCGCGTGCTGAGGTGGGCCAGCTGGTCGGGAGACTTCGCCAGGAAGTCGCTCGCCCCCGCCTCGAGGATGGTGGTCAGATCCTCGGTGGCGGCGCGTCCCGTCATCATGAGGATCACGATGTCGGCGTTCGTCGGCTGGCGCCGGATCTGTCGGCAGAACTCGACGCCGTCCATCTCGGGCAGCTGCCAGTCCACGATCATGAGCGCGTGCGGCCGGCGCTCGTGCGCTTCCAGAGCGTGTTCTGCGGTCTCGCAGACCGTCACCTCGTGCCCTCGGGCTTCCAGGACCCGACGCGTCAGCGTGCTGCTGGTCTTGTCGTCTTTGACGACGAGGACGCGAAGTGGGTGGGCTGCGGTCATCCGAGGTGGGCACTCTACCAACGCATTAAGGGGGCGCGCTTTCGAGGATTCCAGGATGACCGCGTTTCTCTTGGTGGGCCTTGCGCTGGCCCAGGACGACGAGCTCTACCTCGCCGACATGGGCGTCACCGCGACGCTGCCTTCCGGGTGGTCCGTCCCTCGCTGGTCGGACTGGGATCTCGACGCCGTGGACAGTCGCTCCACCGTCCAGATCCACGTCGGCTACACGATGTGGCAGGTCCCACCCACCGAGGACAGCGCGCGCGTCTGGGCCGGCCTGGCCGCCGAGGAGCTCCGAGAGGCGGGCCACGACAAGGTCGAGATGGTGTCCACCGAGGTCACCGAGATCGATGGCATCCCGACGGTCGAGCTCGAGCTCTCGTACCGCTACCAAGGCAAGTCGAAGGCCGTTCGCCTGCAGCGGAGCTTCAACGTCTCCGGTCGAACCGTGCACGTCTCCGCGATGGCGGTGACCTCGAACCGGCACCGTGCCGAGGCGGCGCTGGACACCTGGGTCGGCGAGCACCTGGAGATCGGCAAGCCGGCCGAGGACGTCTCGGGCCTGGAGGACTTCGCGAGCGAGAGTGGCAACACCACCACGCTGCCGCCGGGCTGGCGCAACGCCCTGTCGAGCGAGATCGGGGAGACCCGCCGGCTGTCGAGCGAGATGCTCAAGCAGTCGCTCGACCCCGAGAAGTGCTGGGTCGCGGTGCACCCGTACCCGGACGGCGAGGCGGCGCTGATGATGAGCTGTGGCGCGTATCCGCTCTACATCGGGCAGATCGACGAGCACAGCTTCACGGGCAAGGACGCCGAGGTCCGCGCGCACTTCTTCGGCACGGCGCCGGTGGACCCCGGCCTGGAGATCCCCGCGGGCAGCGACGCTCGGCAGGCGTTCTTCTACGCGCTGCCCGAGATCTCGGACCGACGCGTCTACATGGCGGTCTCGCCGTACGACCAGGGCCAGGTCCTGAGCTGGGTCGTCAGCCGGCCGATGGACGGCGGTGACGGTGACGCGGCGCGCATCGAGGGCGCGCTGAAGAGCTCGGTCGCGGGCATCCAGTGGGGCGGCCCCGCGGAGCATCCGGTCGGCCTGGCGCTCTACGTCGACTACCTCATGAGCTACCGCAGCACGGACCCCATCGTGTTCGGCCCGATCGTCGCGTTCCTGGGGCTCATCGTGTTCGGCGGCATCGCGATGTCGCGCCGGAAGAAGGGCTACGAGGAGGTCTGAGCCTTCTCGCGTCGCTTGCGGCGTGCGTTCTCGGCGATCTGCAGCAGTGGTCGGTCACGCTCGAAGTGCGGGACCGGGGGAGGTGGGTCGAGCAGGGCCCGTGCCCGGTCGATGGACTCGCCCAGCTGGCGGTGGACCTGAGGGTCCAGCGGCGGGCGCTCGGCGAGCAGGACGAGCTGGTCGGCGAGTGTGGTGACCGCCGGCGATGGCGCGTACCGCTCGAGCAGGCCCAGCAGGCCGAGGTGGACGTGGATGTCCTCGACGGTGCGGAATGGCTTGAGCACGCCGAGGTAGCCGTCGCCGGGCAGCACCTCGCCCAGCGCCCCGTCGAGCACTACGCGGGCGTGGGGGATCTCGGGGACGAACGGCAGCGCCGGCAGGGCGTGTAGCGTGACACCGGGGGCGTCCGCCTCGACGAGGACGACCCGGAGATCCGGCCGTCCGTCGCGCTCGCCGACCCGCGCCACGACGGCGAGTCGGTCCGCGTGGGTCCCCAGGGTCACGAACGTCTTCTCGCCGGTCACGCGCCCGTCCAGCAGGGTCGTCTGGATGCGCCGCGGGTGATTGCCGCCGGCCTCGGTGGCGCAGAGCGCGGTCTTCCGCCCGGCCCCGAACATGCGCTCGGCGGCAGCCTGGTAGCCGCTGGCGAAGGCGAACCCCAGGCGGTCCGAAGCGCGTCCGCCGGCGCGAGCCCGCTCCCCCGACGAGCCCGTCAGATCCTGGTACATCGACCACCACCGCTCGAGCGTCACGAGAGCCTCCTGGGGTCGTAGGGCGCCAGGTCGATGTCCGGCTCCTCGCCACAGAGCTGCTGCGCCATCAGTCGCGCGCTCCCGGGCGTCAGCAGGATGCCGTTCCGGTAGTGGCCGGACAGGACGTGCACCCCCTCGCGATGCGTCGGACCGAGCAACGGCAGGTCGTCGGGCGTACCGGGCCGAAAGCCCGCCCAGTGGTCGAGCACGGCGGCGTCGGCCAGCTCGGGCAGGGCGGTGCGCGCGATGGCCGTCAGGGTCTCTCGCCCCTCGGGTGTGACCCGCTTGTCGAACCCGGCGTGCTCGGTGGTCGAGCCGATGAGGACGCGGCCGTCGGCGCGCGGGATCAGGTAGCCGAGCCGGGTGAACGTCACCTGCCGCAGGCGCCCGGGCTGGCCCTGCAGGACCAGGACCTGGCCGCGCACCGGCTCGACCGCGCCCTTCGGCAGGAGCCCCGGGACGCGCGCGGTCCAGGCTCCGGCGCAGACGACCACCTTCTGGGCGGCGACGAAGCCCTCGGACGTCTCGAGCCCACCCTCGGCCAGGCCCAGCACGTTGCCCCCGCAGACGATCCGGGCGCCTGCACGACGCGCCGAGGCGGCCAGGGCGGCGGGAAGCAGCTGAGCGTCGACGACCCCGTCGTCCTCGAAGAACAGCGCGGGGACCGAGGGGGCGCCCGGTTGGCGGGTCGAGGCATCCGCCAGCCGCTCGACGGGCAGCCCGGCGGCTCGCTGCCAGGCCTCGACCTCGTCCAGCCAGGCCCGGTCTTCCAGAGCGATGGCGAGCTTCAGCAGGCCGGAGCGCGAGAAGCCGACGTCGTGGCCCTCGGACGCCAGCTCGGACGCCAGCTCCGACCAGCGCGCGCGGCTGTAGAGCGCAAGATCGAGGAATGGCCCGGGGCCGTGGGCCTCGGACTGGGCACCCAGGATGCCGCCGGCGGCCGAGCTGGCCTCCGCCCCGGGGATCGAGCGCTCCAGCACAAGGACGTCCCGCCCGCGCCGAGCCAGCTCCCGGGCCAGTGCGCAGCCCATGACCCCGGCTCCGACGATCGCGAACTCCGCGCTCATGGCTGTCGACCGGGGCAGCGGGTATCCTCCGTCGCGTCCAAGAGGCCTCGCCATGAACGCGATGCTCCTGCTGCTATCCGCCCCGACCCTCGCCGACACCGCGTGTCCGTGCGACGCCACCGGGACCGTGCTCATCAACGAGTTCCTCCCCGACCCGGGTGGGAGCGACGGCGGGAACGAGTGGGTCGAGCTGACCAGCTCGACCGGCGCGTCGCTGTGCGGCTGGGAGGTCCAGTGGGGCACCTCGTCGTTCAACAAGAGCCACGAGTTCGACGGCGGGACCATCGAGGCGGGCGGCTACTTCGTCTTCGGCGGTGGGGACGTGACGTTCGCCGACGTCAACGGCGGCGACCTGGCCATCGGGAACGCTGGCAGCAGCTCGGACGCCCTCCGCGTCGTGGCCTGCGACGGCAGCGTCGCGGACGTCGTGGTCTACGGCTCCGGCAACGACGATGGCTGGACCGACGAGGCCGGCGCGACCGTCGAGTCGGTGGCCCCCAAGGCTGGCTCGGACGAGTCGGTCTCCCGCGCTGCCGACGGCGTGGACACGAACCTGGCCGGCGACGACTTCTGTCTCGAGGAGAGCCCGACGCCGGGCGCTGCGAACAACGAGGACTGCGGCGGCGGCCCGCCCGACTCGGGCGACACCGGCCTGCCCAGCGACTGCCTGGACCCCGGCGCGCTGAAGATCAACGAGCTGATGCCCGATCCCGACGGCTCGGACGACGGGAACGAGTTCATCGAGCTCATCAACGTCACCGGCGCCGACGTGGACCTGGACGGCTGGGAGCTCCAGTACGGGACCTCGTCGTTCAGCAAGTCCATCGCGCTGGCCGGCACGGTCGCCGCGGGTGGGTTCTTCGTCGTCGGGGACGCGAACGTCCAGGGCGCGGACTTCCCCGCGACGCTCTCGCTCGGAAACGCCGGCTCCAGCTCCGACGCCGTCCGCCTGACCTGTGAAGGCAGCGCCGAGGACACGGTCATCTACGGCTCGCCCAACTCGGACGAGTGGGTGAACGATACCAACGCCGTCGCGGACTCGCTGGCGAGCAAGCCCGGAGGCGGCGAGTCCCTGCACCGCATCGTCGACGGCGTGGACACCGACCGGTCTGGCGACGACTTCTGCGTCCAGCTGGCCCCCACGGTAGGCGGCGCCAGCGAGTGCCCGATCTGCGTGATCGACGGCCGCGACGACGTGAAGCTCAACGAGCTCCTGTCCAACCCCGAGGGCACCGACGGCAACCGTGAGTGGGTCGAGCTCGTGAACCTGGGCACCGCGGCGGTCTCGCTCGACGCCTGGACCATCGAGGTCGGCAAGAGCAGCTGGGGCGGCGACACGTTCCCGACCGGCACGGTCATCGAGGCCGGTGGTCACCTGCTCATCGCGGGCCAGGGCTACGACGGCGCAGCGGACGTCGTCATCGACGGCTTCGACCTGGGCAACGCCAGCACCTCGGACGATGGCGTGCGCCTGGTCGACTGCGAAGGCGCGGTCGTCGACACGGTGCTGTACGGGCCGGACGACGTGACGCCCGAGCTCGAGGACGACGCTGGGAGCGCCGGCAGCCTGGCGCCCGTGCAGGACGACGACGAGTCCATCGGTCGGTACCCGGATGGGGCCGACTCGGACGACCACGCTGTGGACTGGAGCGTCTACTCGACGCCGACCCCCGGCGAGGCCAACAGCGAACCGGCCAGCGGAGACACCGGCAGCACCGGCGGCGAGCGTCCCGGCGGCTGCAACTGTGGCGAGGACGACGTCGGTGGGGAGCGCCCTGAGGGGCAGTGCTCCGCGGCACCGTCGCCCACGACCGCGGCCTTCGGCGTGTTCGCCCTGGCGATGTTCTTCGTGCGGCGACGCCGCTAGCGCCTACGAGATCACGACCTCGGCCACCGCGCCGCGCCCGCTGGACCGCGAGTTGATGGCGCGCTTCACCAGGATCTGCTCGATCTCGAAGTCCTTGTACAGGTCACGGACCTCGGGCGTGTCGTGGTTGCTGAGGAGCACCCTCACGCCGCGCTGCTTGAGCTCCCAGGCGATGTCCCGGAGCTTGACCTGGTCGGCCAGGCCGAACCCGCCCTTGGTGTAGGCGGTGAAGCTGGCGGTCTTCGTGAGCGGCACGTACGGCGGGTCGAAGTAGACGACGTCGCCCTTCTCGGCCGCGTAGAACACGTCCCCGTAGTCGGCGTGCTCGATCTCCACGTCGGCCAGCACCCGGCTCACCGCGCGCAGGTTGGCCTCGTCGCGGATGTTCGGGTTCTCGTACCGGCCTATGGGCACGTTGAAGCCGCCCTTCTTGTTGACCCGGTACAGGCCGTTGAAGCCGGTCTTGTTCAGGTAGATCATCCAGGCGGCGACGTCGGCGTCGACCTCGGAGTCGTCCACCGAGTTGGCGCGGACCCGGTAGTAGTGGTCCTCGCAGTGGCCATCCCGGAAGTCCGCCAGGCGCTCGAGGACGCCCTCGAGGTCATCCCGGATTCCACGGTAGGCCCGCACCAGGCGCAGGTTCATGTCGGTCAAGCGGGCCCAGCCGTGCCCCTCGGCCGCGGTCTGCGCGAGCGAGAAGAACAGGGCTCCGCCCCCGACGAACGGCTCGTGGTACCGGCCCATCGGGCCGTCGAGGTACTCGAGCAGCTTCGGGACGACCCGGCGCTTGCCTCCCGCCCACTTCAGGAACGGCTTGGCGGGGGAGAGATCGGTGTCGAGCGCGCGAACGCGCTCGGTAACAGCAACAACAGCCTGCATATGTCCACTTCAGCAAGAACAGCTCAAGTAGATTCACATGGTCAGGGTTGACCTGTCAACAGTTGTTCGAAAATGCCCGCCGGTACAGCTTGATCGTGCGCCCGGCGGCTCCTATGGTGTTCGCGTAAACGAGTGGGAGAACTCATGCGGATCCTCAGCCTCGGCCTCATCGGCCTGTCCGCCTGCATCGGCGGTAAGCACGGACACGACTCAGGCGACGAAGGCGACTCAGGAAACGGCCTGTCCGAGGACAGCGGCGAGGAGAACAACGAGGACTCGGGCGAGGTCGAGGTCGAGGTCGACGGCACGCTCACCGGCAACATCACCGTCCAGCTCTACACGTACGACGACGACGGCGAGCTCGAGTACCTGTCGTGGGAGGACGCCTACTCCGACACCTGGATGTTCGGCGGCATCTGGGTCACCGCGTACTCCGAGAAGGAAGACGGCGGGAACGACTACCACGGCTCGCAGGCGCTCCTGGCGCCGTCGACCGGACCCAACGCGTACGCGATCGACGTGGGCCTCGAGCAGCCGACCGAGGTCCGCCTCTACGCCCAGGTCGACTACTGGGGCGACGGCATCCTCGGCTCGAGCGAGCCGCTGGGCATCCACCCCGACTCGGTCCTGGTCCAGGACGGCGACACCCACGGTGACCTCGACATCACCATCCTCGTTCCGTACTACGACTTCGAGAACTCGACGGGCGGCGGCGGCTGCACCGAGACCCACACGATGTCGGGCGACGTGCTGCTGACCAACAACTACGCCGGCGGTGACGCGGTCGCGATGCTGCTCAGCACCTCTGGCGACGGCCCGTACCACTACGCGTACACCACGCCGGTCAGCAACGGCTCGGGCGCCACGGGCGACTACGAGATGGCCAGCTGCGACGGCTACGGCTCGATGAATCTGGTCGGCGCGCACGACGCCGACGGCGACACGATGATCACGCCGATGGACCTGTGGGGTGCCTACATCTCCGAGCCCGATGTCGACGGCAACCCCATCACGGTGGGCGCCGAGGACGTGTCGGGCATGGACATACAGGTCCCGCTGAACGACGGCGACTCGCCGTTCGAGGTCGTTCCGTTCGTCTCGCTCTCGGGCAACGTGAGCGTGCTCGGCGGCACCTTCGACGACGTCCCCGGCGCCGACGTGTACGTGACCGCGCTGAAGTACCGCCCCTCGGCGGAGATCAGCACTTCGGACATCGAGGACGAGAGCTACGACTACGAGGTCTTCAGTGGCTCGGACCTGTCCGGTCAGTCCGCCATCCCGTTCTCGCTGAACGTGCCGGCGAACACCATCGTCTACCTGTGGGCCTACGCCGACGTGGACGGCGACGGTGAGCTGAACGAGGACGGGGAGCACGTCGCCAGCGGTGGCGGGACGGCCTCGGGCAAGTACCCGACGGGCACGGACAGCGCGGTGGACATCAGCCTGGAGCTCAACGCCCCTTGAGCGCCCTGTGGTCGTGACCCTGTTGGGTGCGCTGGCCTGCGGGCCGGCTGCCCCTGCCGAGATCGACGCTGTCGACAGCATGGTGCTGTACGACGGGCGTGATGTCGTGCTGGACGCCGGCGTTCGGGACGCGCGGGGCCGACTGCTCCCGGATGCGGTCGTCGACGTCGTCGCGTCGAGCGATCCGTCGGTGCTCGAGCTGACCGAGGGTGGCTGGCGGTGCGTCCGGTCCGGGCCCGCCGTGGTGTCGCTCGGGGTCGAGTCCGTGCTCCACGACGTCGCCGTCCAGTGCTTGCTGGTGGACCGCATCGTCGTCGAGCCGGCCGTTATCGATGCCGTGCTGGACACCACCGACGGGGTGGTCGAGGCCGCTGAGCTGCCGGCCCTGTCGATCGCCGTGGTCGACTCGGATGCGCGGCCGCTGGATGTTCCGCTGCGCGTCACCAGCGCCGACGACCGCATCGTGCGCGTCGGACCTGGAGATGTCCTCGAGCTGCGCGCTTTCGGCGCGACCGAGGTCGAGGTCGTGGCCGGCGACACGCGCGTCGCCGTGCCGGTACGGGTGGGCGTGGTCCACCGGCGTGGGAGCCTGGCCATCGGCGAGGGCGATCAGGAGTCGGTCCAGCTACCCCCCGGTCGCTGGCGCTGGGTGCTGACGGCGGACGCCCCGGTCATCGCGACGGCCGGAGCCTGCCGCGACGTCGGCGCGTCGATCGACCGGACCTGCGATCTGCCGGACGGCGCCTCGCTGCTCCTGGAGAGTCGCCTGCCGGGTGTCCGGCGTGCGGCCATCCTGGTCGAGCGACTGCCCGAGCTCAGTAGTTCGACTCCACCTTCTGGGTCGCCTTGAAGTCGCGCATCGCGTCGTTGGTGAACCAGCCGCCGGAGTCCAGCCGAGCCCTCGGCGCGGCCCGCTGGATCTCGTCCTCGATCATGCCGGTCTCCCAGGCGGCGTTCTCCGCGGCGCCCGCGCCGTAGCCGACCATGGGCTCGGCAGCGACCGGGGCCGCCGCCCGCTCGTAGTCCATCGTGGACAGCCAGTCGCGGCTGGCGGTGCCCCAGTCCTGGCGGTCGAGTCCGACCAGGACGTCGAGCGGGACATCGACCGTCGCGGGGCCCATGGGAAGAGCGAACGTGATGGCGTCGTCGGCGAGCGGGCCGACGAGCACGGTGCCGGTCGCGAGCTCGATGCGCCAGTCGTCGCTGCCCTCGATGGGCGCGACGCTGATGCACTCGGACAGGAAGGGCGCGAACAGGCCCATGTCGTTCTGGAGCTCGATCTGGGTGAGCTCCGGGTCGATCAGGAAGTCGTCGCCGTGGCTGGTGCGCACGCGGTAGACCACGCCCTCGGGCCAGACCTGACCGTCGAGCATCTGGAGCCTCAGGAGCTCGTCGGTGGTGACGTCGACCGGCACGATGATGCCTCCGGCCTCGATGCCCATCTGGATCTCGGGGCGCGCCCACTCGCCGCGCAGCTCGGAGCCGTTGCGCAGCCAGACGGTGACGTGGTTCCCGGAGCCAGCCAGATCGCCGCCTTCGACCGGGGTGACCTCGCCGATGTCGTCGATCGGGATCGGGATCGCACCCAGCCCGCCATTCAGGAGCAGCGTCGGCGTCGAGACCATGCCCATCAGGACCTGGCCGTCGTCGAGGGTGGCGCGGACGGGGGTCTCGAGCTCGCTGCAGCCGGTGAGGAGAGTGAGGAGGATCATGGTGGGCTCCGTGTCTGGTGACACGAAGTGAACGCACCAGGATCGCGGTCCTTACACCTCAGTACTCGGAGAGCCGCAGTCGCCCGTCCTCGGCCTGGAAGCCGCCCTGCAGCAGGCCCTCGAGGAGGCTGGTGTCCAGCGGGCTTCCTCCGTCGATCTGTTCGACCAGCACGCCGCGATCGAAGAAGCGGAAGGCCCGCAAGAGCCAGCGAAAGGCCCGAAAGAAGACCCGTCGACGCGGCACCATCGCGGCCGACAAGGCGTACGACACAAAGGACTTCGTCCGGCAGTGTCGGGCCCTGGGATTCACGCCTCACGTGG
>JAAESX010000165.1 GCA_024228935.1 Pseudomonadota bacterium | reverse complement strand
CCTCGCCGACACCCTGGTCGGAGCGGGCTGGCCGGCCGACCCGCTGCTCGCCGACCTCGACGCGCCGCCCTTCTCGGAAGAACTCACCGACGCCTGGTGGAAGTAGGCCGGGCTCAGGGCCCGCTCACCACCAGCCGACGCCGTGTCGCGAGCGGACCCGTCACCTCGAGCACGCCGGCTTCGCTGGCGAAGGTCACGTGCACGCTGTCGACCTCGTCGAGCGCGCCCAGCCCGAACCATGCCTCGGGTCGCCGGGCGCCGCCGAAGCCCGGGTCCTGCACGACCCACGAGCTCCAGGCCTCGTCCCCGGCAGTCACGACGACCTTGCTGCCGATCGGGGCTTCCACCGCCAGCCAGGCGTTCGCCGTGCAGCTGTCCGACAGGTAGACCAGCGGGCGCTCCACGGCCTGGGAGATCACCAGATCCAGCACGCCGTCTTCGTTCCAGTCGATCGGGATCACCGCGCGGTGCAGCCCTTCCTGCTGCAGCCCGAGCTCGGCACCCAGGTCCACGAAGCTGCCGTCTTGTTGGGAGAGCAGGTTGATCGGCAGCGACACCCCCGACGCGTGGTCGAAGGCGAAGTCGCCCTGGGCGGTGACGATGTCGAGGTCGCCGTCGTTGTCGTGGTCGACCATCGCGGAGCCCCAGCCCATGTCGATG
>JAAESX010000164.1 GCA_024228935.1 Pseudomonadota bacterium | reverse complement strand
TGGCCACCAGCGCCCCGGTGGCAGCAGCTACCGGGAGTGGGCCAAAGCCCATGCGGCGCCCTACCCAGAAGAACGTCGGCACGGTGGCCAGGCCCGCCAGGTAGCTGACGGCCTTCAACTGCCACAAGCCCTGGCCGAACACCGTGGAGACCATCAGGTGGATGCCGGTCAGGAGCGGCGGATGGTGCGTGTAGGGCACATCGGAGAACGGTTGCCACGCAGCGCCAAACGATGAGCTGGAGGGCCCCAGGTCCCAGAAGTTGCGGACGTGGAGGGCGAACTGGCCAATAACCCGACCCTCGTGGGAGTCGCCAAGCGGCAGGCCGAAGGAACGGGCCCACGTGACCACCAGGAATGCGACCAGGGCTACGACGAGCGCAGTGGGCGTCCGGTCGACGAGCCGCGACGGAACGTCAGCGTGTGGTCGCGCCCCCGGTCGCTGCATCGCCTCACGATAGTGTCGACCACCGTGGCTGACCGGGTGACCGTGGCCGGATGGGTCGGCTCGACGAACCTCGGCGACGAGCTGCTGTTCCGCCAGATGGAATGGCTCCTCGCCGACCGGGGCGTGGCCGTCTCCGCTCCGTCGATCGCCCCGGCAGCCACCGCAGCGATCCACGGCGCACAAGCCCCGACGCCTGACACCTTCGGCCATCTACGCCCGTCGGCCCTGCGGAGACGCC
>JAAESX010000163.1 GCA_024228935.1 Pseudomonadota bacterium | reverse complement strand
GCCGGCTTCTGCAGCCGCGACGAGCTTCGGGAGCGCATCGAGGTGCTCGGCGCGGTCGAGGCGGACGCCGTCAGCCAGGACGTGCCCGAGATCCGGCTCCACAATGGATAGGGCCATCGCGTTTTTGGAGCGCTGGGGCATCGTCGTCCTGGTCGTCGTGACAGGGCTCGCGTACCTGCCGCTGTTGGGCAACGAGTTCGTCTGGGACGACACCGCGCTCATCCTCGACAACCGGCTCACCGGCGACCTCGTCGGGAACTTCGGCGAGATGATGCGCGCCGACCTGTGGCACACGCTGGCGCGCGGCTCGGCGGACTCGGGGTACTACCGACCGCTCATGCTGCTGTCGCTGTCGGTCGACCGAGCGCTCTTCGACCTCGACCCTGCGGCGCACCATGCCCACAGCATCCTGTGGCACATGGCCTGCGTCGGCGTGCTCTGGGGGCTGCTCAAGAAGCTCGTCCCCGCGATGCCGGCTCTGCTCGGCGCGGCCATCTTCGCGCTGCACCCCGTGCAGATCGAGGCCGTCGCGCTGGTCGCCGCCCGGAACGACGCGATGGCCGCGGCCTTCGCCATGGGGGCGATGCTGCTCGTCATCGAGCGCGACGCCCGCCCCTGGCGGCTGGCTGTCGCCGCGGTGCTGGTCTGGCTCGGCATGCTCAGCAAGGAGACGGCCATCCTGGCGCCGGTGTTGCTCGCCAGCATCGACTGCGCCCGGTACGGCCGGCCGGTGAAGTGGCCTCGCTACGTGGCCCTGAGCGTCGGCGTCCTGGGCTTCTTCGCGATGCGTCACTGGGCGGGTGTGGGCAGCGCCGGCCTGCCCGAGCCCGGCAACTTCGAGTCGTTCTGGCCAACGCTCCCGCTGGTCGTCGGCACCTACGGGACCCTGCTCGTCTGGCCCTGGCCGCTGACCCCGGCGCGCCACATCATCTGGGGCCCCGAGCTGGAGTGGCCCTACTACGTCGGCGCCCTCGTCGCGCTGTCCATCACGGTCTACGCCCTGCGCGAGGGTCGGGACCGGAAGCTGGGCGTCGTCGGGCTCCTGTGGGCGCTCGCCGCCTGGGCCCCGACGCTCGTCGCGACGGTCGACAAGGGCCTGATGGGCGAGCGCTACCTGTACTTCCCGATGGCCGGCATCGCGCTCTTCATCGGCGGCGCCGTCCCCCTGGTGTCCCGGACCTGGAAGGTGGGCGGCGCGTTCGTGCTGCTCAGCATCCTGGCCATCGAGCTGCGCCTCCCGGACTGGAAGGACAGCCGGACGCTCTGGCAGGAGGCCCACGAGGCCTACCCCACGCCGTACACCGCCGGCGGCCTCGCGTTCTACGTCTACCAGGACGAGGACCACCGGGAAGCGCGACAGCTCTTCTACGAGGCCGTGGCTGGCGACCCGCCCTACCGCGACGCGTGCACCCACCTGGTGATGGTCGGAATGGCGCTCAACGACCCCGAGGACGCCGTCGAGCTCGGCACCTGGGGCCTGAAGGAGCGAGGCTGTCCACCACTCGCCGAGACGATGACATTCTACGGCCTGGCGCTGGCCTCGACCGGACGCTGGAGCGAGGCGGTGCCCATCGTGCAGGGCGCCGACCGCGACCCCTTCGGCCACGCGTTGCTGGTGCTCGCCAGCGAGTCCGTCCGTCGGGGCGACTTCAACAGCTACGAGCAGCTCAACGCCCAGTGGAAGGGCGCGGTTCCGCTCGAACAGCAGGTCGAGCGCTTGCTCCGCCTGTCCGGCGAGGAGCGCGCTCACACTGTGTTTCTCGCCTACAGCGAGGGCCGGCTGCGCATCGTGACGGACCCGTCCGAGCTGCCTGAGGGCGCGGTACTCACGCCGGCCGGGCCGTAGCTCAGCCTCCGCTCTTCCACTCCCGACCCTCGAAGTCGATGCGGTAGACCTCGTCGAAGCCCTCGCCCTCGGTGTACATCCGGTAGCTGGCGCTCAAGTGACCGCCGTTGATGTCGACCATCCAGTAGCCGTACAGCGGGAAGTACTTCGGGTCGTAGGCGGCGGTGAAGCCCTCCCAGCTGCCCGAGCCCTTCGCCTTGTCGATGACCTGCTCGGGCCACTCCTGCGCGCTCGCGCGACCGTCGAAGTCGGCCTGCAGCTTCAGATCGAAGAACGGGTCGAGCTGGATGTCGCCGTAGCCCTGCTCGTCGCGGTTGCCCCAGCGCTCGAGCGCCTCGGGGGTCGCGCCGCCACCACCCGCGGTGAAGAAGGCGCTGCCCAGCTTGCCGTCCGGCAGCAGGATCTCGGTGGTGTGCGGCTGGGCCGAGAAGACCGCCTTCACCTTGGTCAGGTTCGTGTTGTCCTCGATGGCCTCGAGGAGCTCGAGCGGGGCGCCCTCCTCGTTCGAGACCGAGTCCTTGGCGAGCGTGACCGGCGGGTCGTGCATGAAGACGAGGATGTTGTCGTACCGGCCCTCACACGCGGTGGGGATCCAGTAGAGCTGCTCGTTCCAGCGTGAGCCCAGCTTCTTCTTGTTGCTGTCGACGACGATGAAGCGCCAGATCTCGTCCTGCACGCGGACGTCGTAGTGGTACCAGCTGGCGACGCGGTTGTAGCCGATGTCCGTTCCGTAGCCGGGGAACGCGCCCTCCATGCCCAGGAGGTCGCTGTCGCCCATGTACTCGCGGTCCCCGACGACCGCGACGGACGGGACCCGGTAGCCCTCGGTGGTGGGCACGGACTCGCCGTCCAGCACCTCGCGCCAGATGGCGTCGAAGGCCAGCCAGGTCTTCGTGGTCGACGCCGGGACCGTGTCCCCCATCAGGACGATGAAGTCGAGCTCCTTCTTGTCCACGCGCCGACGGAGCTCGCTGACGAGATCGGTGGTCGCGAGCGTCGACGGGTCGAGGTTCCCGACCACGGCGAACGACAGCTGTTCGGCCGAGTGCGTGAGGTGTTCGTCCTCGTCCGCATAGATCGCGTGGTCCGGGATCTTGGTCTGGGAGACGCCACAGCCGACGAGCAGCGTCGCCAGGGAAAGGGTGGGCAGGGCGAAAGCGAGGAGGTGAGCGCGCTTGTTCATCGAAAGGCCGATAACCCACAGAGATGATCTGGCTCCTCGCATGCACCGGCCCGTCCGTGCCCCCCAAGATCGTCGACGTCGTGCTCGAGGAGCCGAAGGTGCTGGACGTCCTTCCGGTGGTCGCCGATCTGCCGCCAGCGGACTGGGGAACCAACACCTGGCCTGGGCCTGGGCCCGTGGGCGCGCCGACCGTCGTGTGGACCTACACGCTCGGTCGACCGGTCGTCGGCCAGCCGGTCACCGACGGCGAGGCGCTGTACGTGCCCGCCGGAGATCGTGTCCTGCGGGTCGACGTCGACGGCTCCATCGCCTGGTCCCACCCCATCGAGGTCGTCAGCGAGCTCCGCGCGGACGCCATCGGGGTCTGGGTCGCCGAGGAGGACCGGTGGCGGCAGCTCGCCCGCGACGACGGCCGTGAGATGCAGAGCGAGCTCTCCGCCGAGCCCCCTCGGGGCGCTCCAGTCCTGTACCAGGACGAGCTCGGCTGGGTCACCCGCGCGGGCACGGTCCGCTCGAGCGCCGGCTGGGCGGTCGAGGCCGGCATCAGCGCGGTGGGAAGCCCTAGCAGCGACGGCGAGAGGCTGTGGTTCGCGACCGAGGAGGGCGAGCTGCTCGCGCTCGACGGCCAGGACGTCGCGTGGACGGGCCGTCTCCGCGGTCCGGGCCAGGAGCGGCCGGCGTATGACGGCGAGCGGCTGTACTCGGTGGTCGGTCCCTATGAGGAGACCCCGGGCGCGGTCGTCGGCTTCGACCTGGCCGGCCAGGAGCTCTGGCGACACCAGCTCGTGCTGCGCTCGAGCGGGCCCGTCGCGGTGCACCCACGCGCCGGCGTGCTCGTCAGCGAGGCGGGCGGCCGCGTCGTCGCGCTCGACCCCGTCACCGGCTCGCTCAACTGGGAGCTGGACGTGGGCGCCGCCATCTCGGCTCCTCCGGTGCTCTCGGGCGACCGGCTCTACCTGGGCTCACCCGATGGCCGCGTCTTCATCGTCGACGTGGACGACGGCGTGGCCTGGCGCGGCGTCGAACTCGACAACGCGGTGGTCGGCGGGATGGCCGTGTTCCAGGGCGTCCTCACCGCGGGGCTCGCGGACGGACGCCTGGTGGGCATCCAGTAGGGCTACTCGACGGTCACCGACTTCGCGAGGTTGCGCGGCCGGTCGATGTCCTTGCCCAGCGCCAGCGCGGCCTGGTAGCTGAGGAGCTGCAGCGGCAGCACCGAGATCAGCGGCGTCAGCAGCGTGTGGATGCGCGGGACCGGGATCGAGACGCTCGCCAAGGACTGGGCCTTCAGGTCACCGCGGCTGTGGATGACGGTGAGCGCAGCGCCTCGAGCGCGGACCTCCTGCATGTTGGAGATCATCTTCTCGCGGTGCTGGTCGTCCGGAACGATGGCGATGACCGGCGTGCCCGGCTCCATCATCGCGATGGGACCGTGCTTCATCTCGCCGCCCGGGTAGGCCTCGCACGGGATGTAGGCGATCTCCTTGAGCTTGAGAGCGCCCTCGAGCGCGACCGGGAAGCTGAGGCCGCGGCCCATGAACAGCGCGTAGCGGGCGCCAACGAGGTGCCGGACGGCCTCCTCGATAGGTCCGGGCTCGGCCAGGTACTCGCTCACGACGTCCGGAACGCTGACGAGCGCGCGAGCGAGCTCCACGGCGTCATGCGGCCCGAGCGTGCGCGTCCGCGCCAGCATCAGCGTGAACGTGTAAAGCGCCGTGACCTGGCTCGTGAACGCCTTGGTCGACGCGACGGCCACCTCGGGTCCCGAGTGGATGTAGACGCCGGCACCGCACGTCCGAGCGATGGTCGAGCCGACCACGTTGACGACGCCCATCACGCGGCCGCCCTTGGTGACGACCTCCTTGATGCCGCCCAGCGTGTCCGCCGTCTCGCCGGACTGGGAGACCGCCATGAACAGCGCCTTGGGGTCGATGACAGGGTTCCGGTAACGGAACTCGCTGGCGATCTCGGCCTGAGCGGGCACGCGGGCCAGGCCCTCGATGGCCATCGCGCCGACCATCGCGGCGTGGTAGCTCGTGCCGCATCCGAGGATGGTCACGCGAGGAATCTCGGTCAGGTCCCGGGGCGACATGTCGAAGCCGCCGAGTCGGGCGCTGCCCAGGTCCGGCAGGATCCGGCCGCGCAGGCAGCGTCCGATGGACTCCGGCTGCTCGTGGATCTCCTTCAGCATGTAGTGAGGGAACTCGCCCTTGTCCTCGCTGCCGTAGATGGCCTCGAGCTCCTCGACGGTGTGGATGGCATCGCTGCCGTCGAGCTGGACGCTGTTGACCTCGGTCGCGGTGATGCACGCGACCTCGCGGTCCTCGAGGTAGATGACGCGCCGGGTGTACCGAACCAGCGCGTGACTGTCCGAGGCGATGAAGTTCTCGCCCTCGCCCAGGCCGACGACCAGCGGCGAGCCGTTGCGCGCCGCGATGATCAGGTCGGGATGGTCGGCGAACACGACGACCAGACCGTAGGTGCCGCGGACCTCCTGCAGGGCCTTGAGCACCGCCTCGTGGGGGTCACCCGCGTAGTGCCTGGCGATCAGATGCGGCAGGACCTCGGTGTCGGTCTCGCTCGCGAAGGTGACGCCGTCGGCAGCCAGACGCGCCTTCAGGCCCTCGTCGTTGTCGATGATCCCGTTGTGCACGACAGCGATGCGGCCGGTCATGTCGCAGTGCGGGTGGGCGTTCGGCTGGGTCACGCCGCCGTGGGTCGCCCAGCGCGTGTGCGCGATGCCCAGGTTGCCACCCGCAGTGTCATCCACGGCCTCGATCAGGTTCCCGACGCGCCCGACGCACTTGGTCACGGCGATGGCGCCCTCGTCGACCAGCGCGACGCCGGCGGAGTCATAGCCGCGGTACTCCAGGCGTCGAAGACCGTCCAGCAGGACTGGGGTGGCCTTCCGGGGTCCGACGTAGCCAACGATGCCGCACATGTACGCCTCCTGGAAGAACCGACCACGCGGCACTGGGGGTGTTCCACGTCTATCCGGCGGCTGACACCACCGTGATATCAGAGTGGCGTCTTACGGCAGAACACGCGCTGCCGAGAGGAGCTTTCGTGGCGACGTTCCAGATCGAGAGTGGCGAGACCCGCCACCAGGTAGAGGCCGCGAACTGGATGGCTGCACTCGGCGATGGCCTTGGCCGCTTCGGCCTGTCCGAGGGAGACCTCTCCCGGGTCATCTGTGACCTCGACCCCAGCGGCACGATCTCGGTCCGCGAGCCCGTCAGCGGTCGATCGTTCGTGATCAGCGAGGTCAAGGCCGGCCCAGGCGGGGTCCAGCTCCAGGTCGGCGGCGGGACCCGCGTCGAGGACGCCGCGCCGAGCGTGACCCCGCGCCTGGCGAGCGAGGCCTGGTCCCTCGACGAGGACATGGACTCGGGCCTGTTCGACGCGCCCGATCCGAAGGCCTCCCCCGCTTTCGAGACGCTCGCCGACGAGAGCGGTGACGCGATCGTGGCCCTGCTCGAGGCCGCAGCGGTCCTGAGCGAGTCCGAGACGAGCGAGTCCGCCTGCTTGAAGGCGCTCGAGCTGGCGGCGGGGACCATCCCTGCGGAGTCCGGCTGTGTGTTGCTGCTCACGCCCGCCGGCGACGAGCTCGTGTTCGTCGCGGCGACCGGCCCCAAGGCCGACTCGGTCCGTGGCATGAAGATCCCCGCCGACAAGGGGCTGGCTGGCCTGGCGGTGACGAGCCGCACCGCCCTGCTGCTTCGCGAGGTCACGAACGACCCCCGCCACAACCCCGACGTCGACGCGAAGTCCGGCTACCGGACCCAGGCCATCCTCGTGGTTCCACTCCGTGGCGCGACCGGCGTCCACGGCTGCCTCGAGCTACTGAACCCGTTCGGCGTCAGCGAGTTCGAGGACTGGCACCTCGAGGCGGCGCAGATGCTCGGGGCCAGCCTGGCCTCCAGGCTCGGTTGATGGGTCGTCGCGCTGTCGTCGCGGGAAGCTTCGACCCCATCACAAACGGCCACCTCGACATCATCACGCGGGGCGCCGGGCTGTTCGACGAGGTCGTCGTCGCCTGCGGCCACAACGTCAACAAGCGCTATGCCTTCGAGCTGAAGCGCCGGATCGAGCTCATCGTCGGGTGCACCTCGCACCTGCCCGGCGTGCGCGTCGACACGTTCGAGGGGCTGCTCGTCGACTACTGCGCGCGGCTCGATGCCGACG
Organism: Pseudomonadota bacterium; assembly: GCA_024228935.1. GTDB lineage: Bacteria > Myxococcota_A > UBA796 > UBA796 > CAJQPC01 > JAAESX01. Next base: position 14,561 of record JAAESX010000163.1, on the reverse strand, counting down.
TCATCCTGCGTGGCCTGCGCGCCACGACCGACTTCGACTTCGAGTTCCAGATCGGCCTCGCCAACATGGACATGGCGCCGGACGTGCAGACCGTGTTCCTGCTGTCGCCCCCGCACAACATCTTCGTCAGCAGCTCGCTGGTGAAGGAGATCGCGGTGAACGGAGGAGACGTCAGCCGCTACGTGCCGCCGGCCGTGAACGCCGCGCTCATCGAGCTCTACGCCGACTAGCGCTTCTAGCGTCGCTTCCGCGGGCTGGCGGCGCCGTAGTGCCGCCACAGCATCGACCGCAGGGCCCGGTTCGTCCGAAGCTGCGACAACGCCGGGTCCATCGCCAGATCACGGCGTAGCTCGACCCGCTGGGAGTCGGTCATCGCTTCGCGCCGGGAGCACGCGGCCTCGAGGTGCTCGATGGCGTCGCCTTCCAGTCCGACGACGGCGGCGACCATGCCCTCGTAGACGTCCAGGTAGGGGTCGTCGGACTGCTCGCTCGTCCGCATCCGGTCGAGCCACAGCTCCGCCGTCTCGTAGTCGCCCATCTTGGCGAACGCGACGGCTCCATTGCCCAGGGCGTGCACGTGCTGGTCGTCGACCTCGAGTAGCCGCGCGTAGGTCTCGAGCTCCATCCGGTGGAGCCCGAGCCGCTTCTGGCTCTGAGCGACGCCATACAGCCAGCGCACGTCGCTGGGCTCCTGGTCGAGGAGCTCCTGGTAGTGCACCAGCGCGTCCCGCCAGTTGTCGTTGTCGTAGGCGCCGCGGGCGATGAGCGCGTGCTGGCTCCAGTCCGCAGGGTCGTCGCCGAGACGCAGTCGAGCGAGCTCGGCCTGGAGCGTGCTCGGCACCTCGACCCGGTACCAGGGGTAGTAGCCGTAGCCGGTGACCGCGTCGTCGTTGGTCGCCTCTCGGCCCTCGCCGCGGATGACGACCTGGGGCAGGTACGCAACCTCGTAGTTCGGCTGGACCGCCGCGCGCCGAGCCATGTCCTCGGCCGCCACGTCGAGGAACGGCACCACCTCGCGGGCGTCGTCGACCCAGCTCGCGACCGGACCGGGGGGTGGGGCGTCGACCACCGAGTGCAGCGCGTCGAACCACATTCCCGCCGTGGTCACGGCCATCGCCACGAGCAGGAACCGGGCGTCGATGGCCGGCGGGTTCGTCCGGCGGACCTCGAGGGGCACCAGGTGCTCGAGCTCGACGTGGACCTGACCCAGCGAGAAGCCCGTCCGCTCGCCCTCAGCCAGCCGCCGCCCGCGGATGTCGAGGGTCTCGCCCACACGACAGACCGCCACCGATGCGCCCGGGAAGTGGACGACCGAGTCGTCGGCTTCTCCGATGCGCAGCACGTCACTCACGGCAAGGACGCGGTCCTCGACGATGAAGTCGTTGAAGCGGACGGTGACGTGGAGGTCAGCCACTGCGGCCTTCCGTCATGGTCATCGCCTGCTCCGGTCCGTAGAAGCGGCTGAGGATCTCGGCGAAGCGGGGTTCCTGTCGAAGGGGGTCGAAAGCGGGGTCGATGCGAATGTCCTGTCGGAACTCGATCGAGTGCAGTGTATCAAGCGAACCGCGCGTACTGAGCGCCTTTTCGAGGTACGCCAGGGCCTCTTCCGGGTGGCCCATCTGCGCATGGATCTTGGCGCGGTGGAGGTCCCCATAAGGCTCTCCCGGCTCGAGCTCGGCGACCCGGTCCATGATCTGGAGCGCCTCGTCATACCGCTGCTGGTGGGCGAGGTTGACCGCCAGGTTGTTCAGGGCGTGGGCGTCTTCTGGCGTGATGGCCAGCGCCAGGCGGTAGTACCCCTCTTCCTTCTGGTACTCGCCCTTCCGCTTGAAGACGAGCGCCAGGTTGTTGTAGCCAGCGGCGCTGTCCGGGTAGAGCTCGACGTACCGTTCATGCGTGCGCTGCGCGTCGTCCAGCTGCTCGCCCAGGTACTGGTAGTAGGCTAGGTTCTGCAGGGCCCAGGCGTCGTCCGGGTCGATCTCGAGCATCGCGCGGGCCATGGCGATCTCGGTCTTGATCTCCATCTCGTCGCGCGCGTCCATCGCGCCGTCGTGGTCCCGGAAGCCCCAGCCTTCGCGGTCGGCAGCGACCTTCTGTTCGGGGTCCGGCCGGGACTCCGTCGCGCCGAGCAGCTCCTCGCCCATCTGCTTGGGCTCGGACACGCCGGGGATGGGAACCGCCTCGGAGCCCCGGTCTGCCGCCAGTGCGGGCGGCTCGGGTGCGAGCGGCTGGTGCTTCTTGTCCGCATGGTCCTGCTCGCGCAGGTCGGTCTCGAGCGCGACCTCCTCGGCACCACCCGGGGTGTCCATGGGTCCGACGTCACCCGCCGGCAGGTAGAAGCTGTGGATGGCCTGCGGCGCCTCGCGCTCCTCGCCAAGCTCGGCAAGCATCCCGCGCTGTTCGCCCTCGTAGTCCTCGTCCAGAAGACGGGCGATGAGCTCGGCGCTCGGCTCGACCTGGTACTGGCCGCCTTCGGGCTGCAGACCGGACAGCAGGTACTCGAACCCCAGCGCGAAGATCGTCATCGCGGCCATGGCCATGACGATGAACCAGTCACCGCCGCCCAGGATCTGGCGCGGCAGCGCGTGCTGGCGGACGAGCCGGACGTCGACCTCGATGTCGCCCTGGACCAGGGTGACGAGCTGTCCCGGGATCAACAGCTGACCGTCGGGGAGCTGGATCCGCTGGCTGTCGAGCCAGCGCACGGTGCCCAGGAGTCCGCCGTCCTCGTCCGGCGGGACCGCCAGGGTGCCGCCGTCGCCCGAGAGCACCACCGGCTCGCTGGTCCTCTGCACCAGACGGTCCTCGACGACCGCGTCGTGGAAACGCACGAGGAGATGCAGGGCGAATCGTCCGGAGAGCACGCCTCCTTCTGACCGCGGCGGGGGCAAGCGGTTCCCCATGACGATCAGTGTAGACGGCGTCGTACCAGGGCGGCCAGCGCCGCGAGGCCCCACAACAGCGGAACAGTGCGGGTCGACGCGCACCCGCAGTCCGGCTTCGTCGGGTCGGGGTCCGGTGCGGGCTTCACCGCGGAGCACTCGACGGACCACGTCACCTCTTCGGACAACAGGCCATCCGGATCGGCCCGCACCCACTCCGTCGGATCGCTGACGGCCGCGATCAAGGTCGTTTCGACGCAAGGGTCCAGGGTGATCTCGGTGCCGCTGCCGACGACCTCGTCCCCGAGCGTCCAGGTCACGTCGAGGTCGGGATGGATGAGCTCGACGCCAAAGCTCCCCTCCCCGCCCCACGAGTCCACGACCAGACCAGGGAGAGCGCCGTAGATGGCCAGCACCGCCTGCTCGCGACAGACCGGGCAGTAGTCGTCGCGGAGCGTGTTCATCATGCAGTCGCCCTCGGTCGGGCGCTCGTAGTTGGTGTACGAGCACGGCACGAACGCATCGACGCCGTCCTCGCCGAGCCACTGCGTCCACGGCGGCTCGTCCTCGCGCGTGCAGTTCGGCGCCTCGGGGCCCTGGTTCCACGCCTGGCCGTAGCTGTACTCGTCCCACAGACCGACCAGGCTGTGACCGAGCTCGTGCACCGCAACCTGGGAGCCCGTGGGGTCCTCGGTGTAGCTGGTGGCGTACTCGAAGCCGCCGGCGCCGCCGTACATCGGGTCGTTGATGAGGACCATCACCCCGTCCGCGCCGGGCACCTCGTCCAGCACCTCGTTCAACACCAGGTCGTCGTCGCAGCAGATGAGCCGGCTGATGCCTCCGCACCCGTAGAAGCAGCCGTACGCGGTGTCGCGCTCGACCTGGGAGCTCCCCTCGTAGTGCGAGACGCCGGAGTCCTCGCTGGCCTGGTCGACCCGCCAGACGTTGAACACCTCGGGGTAGGCGCCGTACGGCTCGATGGACAGCATGTGCTCGGTGATGCGGTCGACGTCCTCGGCGAACGTGTCCAGTTCGTCGGCGGTGTAGCCGTCGCCAAGGAAGACCATGTCCAGGCGCTCGTCGGTGGGCCCGGACTCCTGGACGGCCTCGGCTGGCGGCGGGCTGCGCGGGACGAGCGTGTCCTCACCCAGCCGCAGCTCGCGGGCGTCGTCGGGCCACTCGAGCCAGACCAGGGCATGAGCGCGCTCCAGGACGACGGCGTCGTGTTCGCCGACGACCGAGCGGTGGCGGGGGTCGGGCACCTCGGTGAAGCGAACCGGACCGTTGGCGCTGTCGACGAACAGGAACTCGCCCAGCCCGGGGCCACCTCGGGGGGCTCGCGGGTCCTGCTCGACGACGACGGCATCGACCAGATGGGCTCCCTCGTCGTCGATGGACACCAGGGCGCGGACGGATGTGGCCGAGACGACCGAGGACAGGAGGAACAGCATCGAAGACACGCTACTGTCTACGCATGGCCACCGCCGCGATCGTCATCATCGGGAACGAGATCCTCACCGGGAAGTTCGTCGACGAGAACAGCCCGTACCTGATCCTCCGCCTGCGGGAGCTCGGGGTCGAGCTCCAACGGATCGCCGTCATCGCGGACGACCACGACGCCATCGCAGGCGAGGTCCGACGGAGCAGTGACGCCTACGACCTGGTCTTCACGACGGGCGGTGTCGGTCCGACCCACGACGACATCACCATGGAGTCCATCGCCCAGGGCTTCGAGGTGCCGTTGGTCGAGCGACCCGAGCTGGCCGAGCTCCTGAACACGAAGCTGAAGAGCCGCGTGAACGAGGCCGCGCTGCGCATGGCCATGGTCCCGGAAGGCTCGGAGTTCTGGTGGGATGGAGGCCTGCTCTTCCCGCTCGTCGTGAAGGAGAACGTGCACATCCTGCCGGGCGTCCCGAGCATCCTGAAGCTCAAGTTCGAGGCGGTCGCGGAGCGGTTCCGTCAGGCGCCCAGCATCCACTCGGCCCGGGTCGTGACCCGCGAGCGCGAGATCGGGATCGCCGCACGGCTCGAGGAGGCGCTGAGCCGGTTCGACGTCGAGATCGGCAGCTACCCGCGGTACGACGAAGGGCCCATGCACGTGATCATCACGATCGAGGGCAGGGATGCGGCCCAGGTGCAGGCCGCTGCGCACTGGCTCGACGACTGCCTCGAGCCGCTGGACGTCCTCTAGGCCTTCAGGATCTTCCGAGCGAGCGTAGAGAGCGCCGGCGGCTCGGTCAGGTCGAAGAAGCCGATGTCGACGTAGTCCCCGACCAGCTCGGGTGAGCCGTCGAGCTGTGCATCGAAGACCCGCAGCAGGTACTTCCGGTGCGAGAAGACGTGCTTCACGGGCCCCACCTCGACGTGCCCCGTTCCCGGGGCGGTCTCGAGCGAGGGGGTGATGGGCGGCTCCCACAGGCCGGCGAGCAGGCCGGTCTCAGGTCGTCGGGCCAGGAGCACACCCCGAGACTCGGCGACGCGCACCGCGACCGCCCGGACCTGGGGCTGCTTCTGCTTCCGCGGCTTGTTCGGCCGCAGCGCCTGCGTTCCGCTCGCCAGGGCCTGGCAGCTGGAGGAGACCGGGCACGAGCCGCAGTCGGGGTTCCTGGGCGTGCAGACGGTCGCCCCGAACTCCATCAGCGCCTGGTTCCAGTCCCCTGCCCGTCCACGCTCGAGCCACCCCGTCGCATGGGCGCTGACCCGCTTCTTCACGGCCGCGATGCGCGGGTCCTCGGCGATGTCCTCGACTCGGCAGATGACCCGCTCGACGTTGCCATCGACCACCGCGGCGTCCCGCCCGAACGCGATGCTCGCGATGGCCGCTGCGGTGTACGGGCCGACTCCAGGCAGCTCGCGCAGCCCCACGACGGTGTCGGGGAAGCCCTTGTCGCGGATCTGGCGGGCCGCGGCGTGCAGGCTCCGAGCGCGGGAGTAGTACCCGAGGCCGGCCCAGGCCCCCAGGACCTCGTCCAGCTCGGCCGCCGCGAGGTCCTGCGGCGTCGGCCAGCGCGCCAGGAACCCCCGCCAGTACGGGAGCATCGTCTCGATGCGCGTCTGCTGGCTCATGACCTCGCACAGCCACACACCATAGGGCGTCGGGTCGCTGCGCCATGGCAGGTCCCGGTGCCCCCGGTCGTACCAGTCGAGCAGCGCTTTCCGATCGACGGGCACGCATCCGGCTAACGTGCTTCCGATGTACGGCCCGCCGCCCGATGCGATGCAGGTGCTGGTGGCGTCCGGGCCCTCGGACCTGCCCTGGCACTGGCTCATCTGCGTGGTGCTGGGCCTCGCTCTGACGGTCGTCGCGCTGCTTCGCCAGCTGCCCGACATGGCTCGCGCGACGGCGTTCATCACGGGCCAGGTGGTCCTGCTCACCGCCCCGTTCGCGGCCATCTGGCCGACGCTGGTCATCGGCAGCTGGCCGACCATCGACAAGACCGGCTCGCTGTTGTTCTACCTGGACGGGGTGCACCAGCGGATGGTCCTGTCTCCGATCGAGAGCCTCGCGGACCCCGCCGCCCGCCTCATCGGGGTGCACGTCGGGCACCTGTGGCTGGTCGAGGCCCTGGACGTCGCCGTCGAGCCCATCGCCGCGTTCAACCTGCAAGGCCTGGCCTGGGTCGTCCTAGGCTGGCTCGGGGCGACGCTGCTGGCTCGCTCGCTCTCGACGTCCTGGTGGAACGCGGTGCTGGTGGGCTTCCCGTTCGGCATGGGGCTCCACGTCTTCCGCGACCTGAACTGGTACACGATCGAGAAGGCCGCGGTCGGGCTGCTGGCCGTCTTCGCCTGGACCCTCGTGCGGGCCTGGCAGGACGGGGGCCGCTGGCGCATCTGGGCCGCCGTCGCCTACGTCGTGATGGCCTGGATCAACTGGTACCTGGCGCTGGTCGGGGCCGCCGGGGCCGCGCTGGCGCTGGTCGTGGTGCTCGCCTTCGACCGAGGACGGGCAAAGGACCTGGCGCTCACGTGCCTCGCTTGTTCCGTGGCCGTCCTCCCGCTCGTCATCTGGCAGATGCTGCTGCTGCGCGGCGAAAGCACGCTCGGCGACCCCGACGTCTTCCTCTACGAGCGCGCCATGCTCGACAGCTTCACGCTGACGCCCCCGGCGTGGAACCGGATGGAGATCTGGCGGGCGGTGAACCTGCCGGTCGTCGGGCTGGCGATCTGGGCCTGTCGCTCGGATCGGACCAGCCGCGGACTGGGCCTGGTCGCGCTCGGGCTCTTCTCGCTGGCGCTCGGCCCCCAGATCGTTGAGGGCGTGTGGAACCCGGTGTACATGGCGATTCGCGCCGTGATCCCCGGCTTCTGGCGCGTGGCCAAGCCCGAGGTGTTCTTCGAGGGCACCTACCTGTGCCTCATCGGGATGGCCGCCCGAGGGCTCCCGCGCGAGCTACCGAAGTGGGCGTACCTGCTGCTCGCAGCGGGCTGGTTCATCGTCGTACGGAGCCACCCGGTCTACCCGCCTGTCACGGAGTACAGCGAGCACGAGCTCGACCCTCGGTGGATGGAACACCTGGGGGGACCACACCAGTAGAGTCGGGCATGGACTGGAAGAAGAAGGCGCTCGCCGCCATCGGGGTCGTGGGGCTGGGTGTCGTCGGTGTGCAGTGCCTCGGCCTGCCCTGTGCGAGCGCCTGGATGTCGTGGGGCATGGTCGTGGACGAGTGTCCCGACGGCGAGCCGCGCGTCGAGGTCTCGCTGAACACCTATGGCATCGAGCGGAACCGCTCGGGCAACCTGACCATCGACGTCGACGGCGTCTACGTGACCGAGGACCGGGCCAGGCCCATGACGGCGCCGCTGGGCGACTTCGACGCGCAGGTCACGCTGGTGGTCGGTGAACAGGAGACCCCTGTCGAGTGCCACGACGCCTGGGACGACACGCGCGGACTGCTCGAGTGCCGCATCGAGCTCGACAAGGACATCCCCGACGGCGACCACACCCTGCGCGTCCACATCGACACGCCGCTCGAGGATCCCGTCGTCGACCTGGACCTGCCGCTGTACCGGCCCTCCATCGTCCACGTGCTGACCGACAGGCCCCTGTACGAGGGCGGTCACACCATCCAGTTCCGCGCGCTGGTGCTGCGAGCGGGCTCGCTCGAGCCCATCGACAACCGACCCGGCACCTGGACGGTCCAGTCCCCCGATGGGGCCACGCTGCTCGAGGAGAGGAGCGACGGCGGCGCCTGGGGCATCTCGGCGAGCACCTTCCCACTGGCCGACGACGCCACGACCGGAACCTGGACCGTCAGCTACACCTCGGGCAACGAGGTGGGCTCGGCGACCGTGAAGGTCGAGCCGTTCACGCTGCCGCGCATGACCGCGACGCTCTTGCCCGACGACCCCTGGTACGCGCCCGGAGAAGACCTGGTCCTGCGCGGGACGGTGTCCTACGCATCGGGCGCCCCTGTCCAGGGCGCCGCTGTGGCGCTGGACCTGCGCGGTCAGGACGCCTGGCCTCCGCCGCGCGAGTGGTTCAACCACGAGACCGTCACCGACGCCGATGGCGGCTTCACCTGGGAGCTCGGGCCCGTACCCGAGGACATCGTCGACGTGGCGAACCTGTCCGTCTCGGCGAGCATCACCGACACCGACGGCGACCGGGTCACAGCCGGCACCGGTGTCGTCCTGTCCGAGCGCCCGATCCTGGCTGAGGCCGTCACCGACGTCCCGGGCGGCATGGTCCCGGAGCTCAACAACCGGGTCTACCTGCGACTGACGACCCCCGACGGACGCGCGCTCGGCGACGAGGAGGTGTTCGTCAAGAACAGCTGGGACTCGCGGGACGAGGGACGGACGGTGGACACGGACGCCGACGGTGTCGCCGCGCTGCAGCTCGACCCCGGACAGCCGGTCTCGATCACCATCCCCGCGCAGCCCGTCCGGCCCGTTCCACTCGACCAGATCGCGCCGTTCGCGTTCAAGAGTCTGTCTGTCTTCCACGCGCCGCGCACGCCGTCGATCCTCGAGCAGACCCACGCCAAGGAGGCGGTCGTCGCGCTCGAGACCTGCGGGTTCCTGAACCACGACGCCAACGGACGACGCGAGCTCGGCATCCAGACTCGAGCCGGCCGGATCGTTCGGGTCAGCGACCCGTCCGGGGACGTGGCCTGCTTCGCCGACGTGCTGGTCGGGCGTGCGCTCGGTGACGCGACCGGCGTCTACGCGCTGAAGCTGCAGACGCGCTCGCCCCGCACCACGAGCCTCAGCTCGACGGTGCGCTTCCCGGCGGGCAGCGATCCCTCGGTCGTCGGCGTGGTCCAGAACGCCACGCGACACGCCCGGCGCTGCATCGAGAGCGAGGACCTGGACGGCGCCGCTCCCTTCATGGGCCTGGTCCACGTCCATGGGACGGCCATCGACATCAACTGGCAGGACTCGGGGCGTCCAGGCACCTGGGAGAACCGCAGCTGCGTGCAGAGCGCGTTCTCCGGTCTGGAGCTGACGGACCCGGCCACCGAGGACCTGATCGCCGTGCTCGAGCTGTCGGCCAGCTCGCCCCGCGTCGACCAGGGCGTCCGACCCCAGCCGACCGTGACGAGCGGCTTCGAGTACGAGGTCTCCATCGACGGCCTGGGCTCCGGAAACTGGCGCTCGTGGCCAGGCGTCGCGCCGAACATCCGGCTCCGCCCCGACCGCGTGCTCCTCGACCCGGGCGACACGATGACCGTCGAGGTCCTGCGCGGCCCCGACTACACCGGCGACCTGCCCGGCGAGCTCGAGCTCTGGGACGCCGACGGCGTGGTGATGCGGTGCGCTCGAACGGCCAAGGTGCTGAAGGCCGAGCCGTACGACGACTACTACGACGACGACTGCCCGAAGCCGAGCGAGGAGAACACCATCTCCTTCCTCGTCCGCGACGAGGGCTTCCACCGCGTGGCGTGGAACGGCGCCCAGACGGTCGTCTACGCCCGCCCCAAGGCGGCGCTGTCCATCGATCTCTCGACGGATGCCGCCTCGTACGCGCCCGGCAACGAGGCGACCCTGACCGTCCAGGCGAGCTCGCAGGCGGTCGTGTCGCTCATCGGAATCGACGCGCGGCTCGGCGACCTGGCTCCCCTGCCCGGTGCGGCCGAGCTCTCGGACCTGTCCGTCGGCGCGACGTCCTTTTCGCCGGCCTGGGGCACGCTCGACGCGCTGGCCCTGACGAGCGGTCAGGTGCGTGGGGACAACGCCGCGATGGCCGCGGTCCTGCGGGTCGACACCCTGACGGGTCAGACCATCCAGACGCCGTACAGCTCGCTCTCGACGCTGCACCAGCCCCCGATTCGCGCCGAGACGCAGACCGCGTTCTGGGACATCCTGGCCGACCTCGGCGCAGCCGTTCGGGGCTGGGAGTCGACGGCCGAGACCGATGCGCTGCTGACCAACGAGGACGTCGCGAGGATGTTCGACGAGGTCCTGGATGCCCGCGCGGCGGCCGGGACACCCATCCTCGATCCCTTCGGTCGGCGGCCTCGGCTGACCACGCTGCCCGAGGACCTGCTGGTCCTCTGCGACCCGCGACTCCTCGTCCGGGACGCCACACACCTGCCAGAAGACGTGCAGGCGTGGACCACCTTCGTCGCGGAGATGGACCGATGATTCTCAACTTGATGGTGCCGAGCTTGTTGTCGTGCGGCTCGATGGAGCCGCCCGGGGAGACCCAACAGGCCCCGGATCGCTACGCCGAGATGGAGAAGGCCGCGCCGGCGTCGAAGCGCGCCAAGGACGAGGGGGGCAGCTACCCCGAAGCCGAAGAGGAGCCCTCGCCGGCCGTGACCGAGAGCCTCAGCGTCCTCGACTACATGGATGACGGGGAGATGAAGCTGGACGCCGACATCACCGGCGGGCTCGGCGGGCTCATCGGGGCCAAGGGAATGCGCGGCGAGGACAAGGCCGCGGCGGTCCCCACCCGCTCATGGTTCCCCGAGACGATGCTGTGGGCGCCCTCGGTGGTCACGGACGATGCCGGCCTCGCGACGGTCGGCGTCACGGTCCCCGACTCGCTCACCAGCTGGCGCGTGCTCGCGCTGGGCGCATCGCGTGACGGCGCCCAGGCCGGAGCCACCCACACGTTCCGCAGCTCGCTCCCCGTCCAGATCGACCTTCGTGTGCCGGACCGGCTGCGCGTCGGAGACCGCGTCCAGCTCCCAATCCGCGTCGTGAACACCACGGTCGAGGACCAGTCCGGCCAGCTCGATGTCGTCACCTCGGGCGTGGAAGGTGGCGGCGGCGGCGCCATATCCATCGGAGCCCGCCAGAGCCAGGTGGAGACGGTGACCATCCACGCTTCGCGGCCGGGGCCCGGCGCCGTGCAGGCCACGCTCGCCGGACAGGACGCGGTCGTTCGCGAGGTCACCGTCGTCTCGACGGGACGCCCCCTCACCCAGAGCCGCAGCGGGATCCTGGGCAGCGAGGACTCGCTCACCATCACCAGCACCGCCGGGGCCGAGCACGCCGAGGTTCGCCTCACGCTGTTCCCCGGCCCTCTCGGCGTGATCCGCTCGGAGCTCGCTCGCAGCCCGGGAGGCAGCGTGAGCTCCGCCGCCTACAGCCAGCTCCTCGCCAATCGCGGCGACGAGCTGCTCACCGCGCTGGGCGCCCCACCTGACGAGGCCACGATCGACGCGCTGAGGACCCTGCGGCTCCGCTCCCAGCAGAAGCTCGTCGGTCCGAGCCTGCACGCGGGCGCGGCGGTCGAACAGGCCACCATCCTCGTCGCGGTCTCCCACAGTGAGGACCCGCTCGCCGAGGGCATGGCCTCGCGCGCCCGGGACCGCCTGACCACCGCCCAGGCAGGCGACGGGACCTGGCCTGTCCAGAACGGGGCCACGCTCCAGCAGCTGCTCGTCAGCACGGCCTGGATCGTCACCGCGGTGGACGACCCGGGTGCCTCGGTCCGCGCTCGCGGCGCCTTCGAGCGGTACAGCCAGCACCTGCTCGATGTCGAACAGGCCGACCCGTACACGGCCGCGCTGGTGTTGCGGGCCGGAGTGGACTCGGACGCGTTGCGCGAGGGGCTCGAAGCGCAGGTCGCCGGCTGGGACGGCAAGGTGCCCGATGGTGTCGTGCGTCCCGACGGTCGCCCGGTCCGGCACATGGATGTGCTCGCTGCGGTCAGCACCGTCCTGCCCGACGAGGCGCGCCGGGACGCTGTCAGTTCCTTGATCGCCGGCTACCGCCCGGGCGTCGGCTTCGGTGATCCGCTCACCGCGATCCTGGCGATCGAGGGCATCACCAGCCTGGACGCCGGCGAGCCGCCCGACACCCTGGACGTCGTCCTCACCATCGACGGCGAGGAGGCCGCGCGCCACGAGCTCCGCCGCTCGGCGCTCGGCGAGACCGCGAGCCTGCGCGTGGACGCCCCGCGCCACGGCGAGCACACCTACGCGGTCGTCAGCGACGGCGCCTGGCCCGGCCTGGCCTGGCACCTCGACGTGACGACATGGGTTCCCTGGGAGGGCGGCGTCGGTCCCCAGGGCCTCGACGTCGAGGTAGGGCACCGCGAGCTCACTGTCGGCTCGACGACCACCGTCACGCTGCTGGCGTCCGCTCCGATGGGCGAGGCCGTCACCATCGACCACTACCCGCCCGCGGGCTTCGTGGTGGACGCGGACTCGGTCACCGGCGGCATCTCGACGGTAGACGACGAGCGCGTCAGGGTGAAGGTCGGCAGCCACGACGGGCTGATCGAGGTCACCTACGAGGCGGTCCCGACCCTGGCCGGCACGCTGCACACCGGCGCCACCCGGCTCGCTCTCCAGAAGGACGAGGACCTGGCGGCCGTGGTGCCGCCCGAGGCCTGGACCATCCGGTAGTACGGTTGTCGGAATGATCTACTACCGACCCACGAAGAACGAGGTCCAGGTCTTCGAGACCGCGACCGCAAACAGCCTGCCCGTGCTGCTCAAGGGCCCGACCGGCTGCGGCAAGACCCGCTTCGTCCGGTTCATGGCCGAGAAGCTGGGTCGACCGCTGATCACCGTGGCCTGCCAGGAGGACCTGGCGGCCGCCGATCTGACCGGGCGCTTCATGCTCGAGGGCGGCAGCACCGTCTGGCGCGACGGCCCGCTGACCACCGCGGTCCGCACAGGCGCCATCTGCTACCTCGACGAGGTCGTCGAAGCGCGCAGCGACGTGCTCACCGTGCTCCACCCGCTCACCGACGACCGGCGCACCCTGCCGCTCGAGCGTCTCGGCGAGGAGCTCGTCGCCGCTCCGGGCTTCCAGGTCGTGATCTCCTACAACCCCGGCTACCAGTCGGTCACCAAGGAGCTGAAGGAGAGCACGCGGCAGCGCTTCGTCAGCATCGCCTTCGACTACCCGGGCGAGGACGTCGAGTCCGAGATCGTCCAGAAGGAGTCGGGGTGCTCGCCCGACGTCGCTGGACAGCTCGTGAAGCTCGGCGTGGGCTCGCGGAAGCTGCGCTCGCACGGCCTGGCCGAGGGCGCCTCGACCCGACTGCTGGTCTACGCCGGGAAGCTGGTGCAGGCCGGGATGCCCCTGAAGGAGGCGACCCACGCCACGCTCGTCGGCTCGCTGACGGACGACGAGGAGATGAGCCGGGCCCTGTCCGAGCTGGTCCGCTCGGTGCTCGGGTAGGTCGTGGCGGCCCCGACCTGGGAGCCGGACGAGGTCGTCGAGGCCGAGGACCACGAGCGCGCGATGCTGGCCGCGTTCCTGTTCTCCGACCCCGCCCTTCTCGCTCACGAGCACGAGGTCGGCCTGCCCCTGTCCGCCGTCCAGCGCCGGACGATGGCGTGGCTCAGGATGGTGACCGGCCAGGATCTACGCGTCGGACACGCGGACCCGGCTTCGACCGATGGCGAGAACCTGCTGCTGCCTCGTGCCGCCCCGGCTCCCCTCGAGCCGGCCTTCGACGAGGTCCTGTTCCGCGTCTTGGCGCTCCTGCAGGCCGGCTTCCTGGAGCTCGGCTTCCTGGAGAACCGCGCGTTCCTGCGGCAGATCCACACGGACTGGGTGCTGCGCTCGACCTGGCACCTGCTCGCGGCTCGGGCGGTCCTGGTGCACTACCGGCGCCGCTTCCCAGGCATCGCCCGTGACCTGGACGCCGTGCTGGCCAGCGAGAAGGCCACGCGCCTGCGGGTCAACCTGACCGAGGTGCCGCGGGACGGTCTGCCCGACGATTTCCTGCCGCTGTATGACGGGCTCACGTTGAGCTTTGCACTGCAAACACCTGGAACGGTTGCGGATCCAGCACGCCGCGCGGTCGAAGCGGTCGAGGCGGCGAGCCCCGAAGCCGTGAAGCTCGTCGTGCTCGGGCAGGCGCGAACGCTGCGGGACCGGTTCCGGCAGCGGCGACTCGGCCCCCCTCCTCTGCTGTGGTACCTGGGAATCTGCCGGCCCGAGTGGATCCTGGCGGACCTGGACCACGACGCCGCCTACGAGAGCGAGTGGAAGCAAGGAAACAAGCCGCTGCGGGCGCTCCGGGCCGCCATGGAGCGAAACCGTGGGCGCATCCCGGTACCCGAGGTCGAGAAGCCCACCGGTCTCCGTGCCCGTCTGAAGGCGAAGCTCAAGGGAGCGCTCGAGTCCGGCGCCGACGAGGACCTCGCGAAGATGCCCGCGTACGGCGTCCTACGGGACGAGGCGGTGGAGAAGCGGAAGAAGAAGGTGGACCACACCCTGGCGGTCCGGACCCTGCCCGACGACGAGGGGCGCGAGCACGACGAG
>JAAESX010000162.1 GCA_024228935.1 Pseudomonadota bacterium | reverse complement strand
CCGCCGGTGGCGCCGCCGCCCATGCCGCCGGTGGCGCCGCCGCCCATGCCGCCGGTGGCGCCGCCGCCCATGCCGCCGCTGGTGCTTCCGCCGCCCATGCCGCCGGTGGCGCCGCCGCCCATGCCGCTGGTGCTTCCGCCGCCCATGCCGCCGGTGGATCCACCACCCATCGCGCCGGTGGCGCCCGTCGAGCCGCCCATGCCGCCCGTCGTTCCACCTGTGGCTCCGCCGCCCGTCGTGCTGCCCGTGCGGGTGACCTGTGTCATCGCCGCGGTGCTCGGACCGCTCGTCGTCGAACTGACCGCCGTCTTCACGTCGGCCGTCGTAGGCGCGGTGCCTCCGATGGTGCCGAGGAAGCGCGCGACCTCACCCTTCGCGAGCGTGGAGAGCCAGTACTCGTCGGCCATGCGCGCGCACGCCTCGAAGAGCTGGTCCGCGCGCTGCTGCTGGGAGTGGAGCATCGTGGCGTCGAGGGTGGCCAGTCCGCCCACCAGCTCCTGCGCCGCGTCGTCCGAGGTCGGGTCCACCGCCGCGATGGCGGCCTGGAACTCGGCGATGCCGGCCTCGGTCTCCATGTTGATCCCCTCGATGGAGAACCGGAGGGCCAGCAGGGTGCGACGGGCCTGCATCTCGCGATCCGGATCCGGATCCGAGGCGACCCACGACGGCAGGTTCTTCAGCGTGTTCGAGAGCATCGCCTCTCGTCCAGCATGGAACGTCTCGTCCGGCGAGGCCACGTCCCACAGGATCTCCCGGCCGGTCGGACCCGCCCGATCCAGGATCGAGAGCAGATCTGCGCGGTTGGCCTCGAGGCTGGACGCCTCGGTCTCCTGGAAACCGGCGAATGCTGCGTCGATCTCCGGCGACTTGCAGGAGAACGCCAGCTGACCCTGCAGCTGGCTGATCGCCTGAGCCAGGAGACGATCCTCGGTGGCCTGGCGAAGAGCCCGGCGCTCGAGGATCTCGTTGATGTCGGCGCTCGCGTCGCCGCCGTCCACCGACTGGACAGCTGCGCTGAGGATGTACCAGCCGTCCTGACCGCTCGCGGTGGAGGTCGACGTGGTCCGCCGGGTGGTGCGCTCGACGGCCTCGGACGGCGTCTCGGCGCGGCTCTTGCTCTCCGTCGCGGGCGTCTCGGTGTTCCCGTCACAGGCGGTGAACATCGAGAGGAGAAGGGGGGTCGAAAGCATCGGAAGGACTCCTAGTCCATGAGCGCGGGGAGCGGCGTCCCCGCAACGTATTCAGCCGGGTCCACGTCACCAAGCGCGAGCAGTGAAGCGCCCACGTCTGCGGCGTGGATCGTGGTACCCGAGTCGTCGACTTCGCCGGTGTCCCAGGACACCGCAGCGCCGCGTCCATCGTTCTGGAAGGCACCTACCGTGCGGCCTCCAGAGATGCCGCCGCCGATGATCATCATCGAGGTCCACGGGTGGTGGTCTTTGCCGCCCCAGGCGTTCAAGAGCGGGCCTCGCCCCATCTCCGAGCACACCACCAGGACCGTCTCCTCGGCGAGCGTCCCCCCGGCCGGGCCCGGTCGGGAGTCCATCTCGTCCATGATCTCCTGCAGGTACCCGAACAGCAGCTCGAAGTGTTCCGACTGGGCGATATTTTCCGAGTGGGTGTCCCAGCCGGCCGAGAATCGACCGAGGTTGGTGGCGATCGCGCAGCGGGA
The DNA here is from genome assembly GCA_024228935.1 of Pseudomonadota bacterium. Taxonomy (GTDB): domain Bacteria; phylum Myxococcota_A; class UBA796; order UBA796; family CAJQPC01; genus JAAESX01. Next base: position 45,409 of record JAAESX010000162.1, on the reverse strand, counting down.
GAGACCGTCCTGGAGCGCGTCCAGGGCGATGTTGTAGGTCTGCATCACGGGGTCGTTGCTCGATCCGCTGCCCTCGACGAGTCCGAACTCGCGGAGGTCGGAGGCTCGTCGCAAGCTCTTGCCGTAGGTCTCGTGGAACGCGGCCTGGCGCTCGTCGGTCGCGAGCCCCCTCAGCGTCTCGGCCCGCTCGCGCAGGTATGCATCGACCGCGGACTCCGCCTCGGACGTCGGGAGCTCGATCTGACGCTCCACGCGCGGCATCAGGCCATCGGGCGGGTCGAGCAGATCGACGAGCTGTCCCGACGGACCCAGGCGCACGACGTGGCTGCCGTACGTCTCCGCAAAGGCTGGGCCGCTGATCACGGCGTGCGGCATCAGCAGGTCCTCGCTGCTGCGGGCGGCGAGGATCGTCGGCCAGTCGTCTCCGCCGGAGTCCCCCTGGCCCGTGAAGAGGAACCGTGTGCATCGGCCGTGCGTGACAGACGGCACCTCGATGCCGTTCACGATCACGGTTCGGTCCCCATTGGCCTCGAAGAACGCCCGGACGGTCGGCCTGTCCTCGTGATCGACGAACTCCAGCCCCCCGGCTGACCCCACCTCGGCGTCCTCTTCGGTGTCGACGCCAGCCGCATCGAACAGGGGCGCCATGACGTAGCTGGGGTCCCAGCCACCCTCGCAGAAGAGGAAGAAGAACCGCCTTCCTCCCGCATCCGCGGCTTGCGCGAGGCGCGGGAGGAGCAGCCCTGCGCCACCCAGGGCGAGGAACTCGCGGCGGCGCATCACAGGCTCACGTACTCGGGGTCACGGAGGATCGCTTCCAGGACTGAGCGCCAGGCCGCCTCGGCACCATCGGCGCTCTCGACGGCCACCCAGAGCGCCCGGTCCGCGGCCACCACATCCGCGTCGGCGCGTCGAGCCGTGAGGGCCCAGCGCAGGTGAGCGAGCTCCGCGTCGAAGGCCTCGTCCTCCGGGGTGGTCTCGAGGGTGGCGTGGGTGAAGAGCAGGCGGTCGCCGTTGAGGAGCTCACGCCGGACGAGGTCGGAGGCGGTGCCCTGGGCGAGGCGCTGCGTGACAAGGACCCACGTCAGTCCCGGGTCCCGTTGGGGGCCCGTGACGCTCGTCCCGTTCACGCCTCCGCCCAGGATCCGGAAGCCCCGTCCGTCTTCGGCCAGGTGGTCGATCCCCTCGTCGAGCCAGGCGAACCCGCTCAGCTCGGCGGATGCGGACGCCAGCTGGTGGATGGCCACCATCCGCGTCGTCTGTTCCTCGGCCGGGGTGGGGCGCGACAGGCCGCCGGCTCGGTACACCTCGTCGTCGGTGATCGCGCGGAGCAAGGCCTTCACGCGGCCGCCGTCTCCGTCGTAGGCGGCCTGGAGCTCGCTCAGGCGGTCGAAGTCGGACTCGCTGACCGGCCGGCGCCAGAGCGACTCGCTCCAGGACTCGACCGCGCAGCGATCGAAGCGTGCGTCCTGGGCGATGAGCCCTCCGAGGTCGTCCAGGCCGTAGTAGGGCTGGCCGAACCAGGCGAGCTCGACGTCGAGCGCGTCGACGCCCCACTGCTCGCGCTCGGCGTGGTAGCTGGAGAGCTCGGCTGCGCTGTGCTGGCTCTCGACCCAGAACCCGAAGAGGCCGGCGGCCACAGGCTCGATCGCCGAGTGGCAGGCCTGGCAGGCTGGCTCGCTCCGAATCGCCGTCTCGGGGTCGGAGCCGACGGCGGCGTCGAGGCTGACGGGGCGAGCGAGGAAGTCCTCGCAGATGAGGAGACGGAAGATCGCGGCGGCGCGCGCTCGGTTCTGGTTGAACGCGTCGGTGTCGTAGCGCCACCACAGTCCGTTGCTCGCGAGGATGCCCGCCGCTGGTCGTCCATCCGTCCACGTCGACTCGACCCAGCCGGAGCCCTCGGGACGGTCGATCGGCCAGATGGAGCCGAGCATTTCGTTGGCGACGACCTTGTCGCTCGTGACGATCTCACCGTAGGGCCGATCCTCGACGATTGTCCGCGCGATGAGCCGAAGGGGCTCTTCGCCGACGGACTTCTCGAACAGGAACTCGTCGCGCTCCGTCAGGCCGAAGTCGTACCACTCGCCGCTGAAGACGTCGACGCGGGTGTGCCAGCGCTCGGCGAGTCGCTCGACGAGGGCGTCCTCGAGGTGGGGATCTTCCAGATAGGCGTCGCGGTACGTCGCGAGCAGGCTCGGGTCCTGTTCGACCGCATCCAGCTCCTCGACTCTCGGCAGGATGCCGCGCAGATCCAGGCTCATCCGGCGGAGGAGTCGGGGCGCGTCGAGCTCGACATAGACCGATGCGGTCGGGGCGGTCGAGTCGACCACCACGGGCTCGGGCTCGCAGGCCAGCAGCAGGAGGAGGCTCACGGCGAGTACCTGGACATGGACGCGCGCCAGCTGGTGCCCAGAGCGGCCAGGCCCGGACAGACCTCGCCGTACTCGGTGCCGTCGGTCCAGGTGAGGGCGCCGCACCCCGAGCAGTCGTCGTCGAGGGTGACCGTCCACCAGCCGCCCGAGGGGTCTCGGATTCCCATCTCGCCGGTCGGCTCGCCGTCGGGACAGACCGCGTCGTCGAAGAACAGGCCAGGGGTGTACGTGGCTCGGCCGCGCAGACCCAGGCCGCCGGAGATCTGCAGCGAGAGCGAGCCGTCGACGAGCTCCCCTTCGGTGTACAGCGCCCCGCTCGCTCCGTCGGCGAACCAGCCCGGAGTCGCCGGGTAGGACCAGCTGCCGGACAGCTCCGTCTTGATGAAGAGGCCACCAGCTACGGGCTCGACGCGCTCCAGCGACTTGCCGCCCGCGATGTACGTGTGGCCTTCGGTGTCGATGAACTGGAAGTCGCCGAAGACGATGAACCCTTGCTGGACACCGCCTCCGAGGTCCTCGTCCTGGAACATCGCCGCGACGCCCGAGTAGGTCACACCCGCTTCGGAGGTGCAGCCGGTCAGCGGGACCGTCGAGTCATCGAATCGGGTCGGGTCGCCCGGGCAGGTCTCGTCCCCGAGAGCCATCAGCTCGATGTAGCTGTCCAGCGTCACCTGCAGGTTCGGGAGCCCGTCGCTCGCCAGCTCGTCCAGCTCGGCGACCACGACGTCCGGCGACCACTCGGGTGCGGGGACCACGCGCTCGGGAGGCTTCCACGTGCCGGTGTCCGTGACCTCGGGCGAGCCGCTGTCGACCGTGGGGTGGCAGGCGCTGAGGAGGAGCGTGAGCATCGCCCCATTCTACCGCCCGGGGTCTCGGCTAGATGCTGCAGTCGAGGTAGCGCTCCAGCAGGACCAGATCCTCGGGGTACACGCCCCCGCCGACGGGCATCGACTCGTCGTCGATGACGCGGGCTCGCACCCGATCGGAGAACGCGCGCACGTCGCTCGGAGAGTCGAAGTCGACCCCTTCCGGAGCGCTCCGCCGGTCGGGCGTGTCGATGGAGTGGCAGGAACGGCAGTAGGTCGCGAAGAAGCCGTTCGCCCAGGCGTCCCACGTGACGTCGGGCCCGGAGTCGCACGGCGACGGCTCGCTCGAGTCAACCACCCCAGCCCCGTCGCAGGCGAGCAGGACGAGCCAGATCACTTGTTCGCCGGGCCGCCTGGCTGGAACGTCGCGCCGCCTTCGACCTGGACGCCGCCCTGCATCCCGGGCTGTCCCATTCCGCCCTGTCCCATTCCGCCCTGGCCGCCGGCCTGTCCCATTCCGCCCTGCATGCCGCCGCCCTGCATGCCGCCGCCCTGCATGCCGCCGCCCTGCATGCCGCCTTGGCCTCCGCCCTGGCCGCCGCCTTGGACCGAGCCGCCGGGCAGCGTGCCCTGGCCGCCTTGCGTCCGCTGATGCCCTCGCGAGGGGCTCATGACGGCGGTCTCGCAGGCCATCTTGCCGTCGCCGTACGGGAACGCCTCGCACGGACCGGCGACGCCGGCGATCTGCCCGAGCTGCCAGGTGGCGTACCCGATCGAGTAGCCGAAGTCGGAGTCGAACGAGAGGTCCGGCTCCTCGGCGAGCACGAGTGCCACCTCCTCGCTCATGGTGGCCAGCCCGAGCTGGGCCCAGGTGTCGAGGCGGTGGGTGCCCAGGTGGGTCGCGCAGTGGCGGAACAGCGGTCCGGTCTTCCGGCAGGCCTCCAGCGCGTCTTCGAGCGAGCCGTCCATGCGTCGGTCGGCGTCGGCGAGGACGCAGGAGTAGCCGAGCAGCTCGTCGTCGATCTTGCCGCAGTCCGAGACGTCTGCAGGGTTGTTCGGCGTGCGCACGGCGAGCTCGTAGCAGCGGTCACGGCTGCTGCCGGAGCCCATCCGGTCGCACACGGCGCCCATCGTCCGGCCCTCGACCTCGAGCCCGATGCGCTCCAGGACCTCGAGCGCACACGCGTCGCGGTGCTCGCCCTCGACGTAGGTGCAGGTCTTCAGCTCGGCGACGAGGTCGTCCGGCAGGCCGTCGACGAGGTCGGGGCCACCGCAGCCGAGCAGCGCGAGGATCATTCGCCCCAGAGGTGCGGACGCTTCCAGTCGCGCAGGCACGTCTCCGAGCCCTTCTGATCCAGCTGCGTGCACAGCCGCTCGGCGCCCGCGGCATCCAGTCGGAGCGGGGACTCCTCGATGATCCGCTTGGTCGTCGCCGACTGGACGATGGGGTCCTGGATCTTCTGGATCTCGGCGATGGCGCCGTCCAGGTCGTCCTTTTCGGCCGCCGCGACGGCCAGGTCGTAGTAGCACCAGTCCTTTGCGGTGGCGTCGCCGAGCTCGGCGCAGTCCTTGGAGCCGCAGGCCAGTGAGAAGGTGAGGGCGAAGAGCATCATGGGTTCGAACTGTAACCGCCAGCGGACTCGACGGGGGCGGTGGTAGCTTCCGCGCCGTGGTCGCGTTCCTCTCGCCGGTACTGCTCGCGCTGGTCGCCGTGCTGGTCGCGGCGCTCGCGCTCGGTCGCCGGGTTCCGCACGTTCCGCGTACGGCGTCGCCCAGCTCGGGCGGTGCACCGGCCCGCCGGCGTCGGGTCGTGGCCGCGGGGACGCCGGGAGACGCGCTGCTGCTCGGCGAGGCCACCGCTGGGCAGGCGCGCCTGGGCGTCGGCCACCGGATCGGCGGGACGTTCCGGGCCATGTCGAGCGTCGACGAACTGGTGGCGTGGTGCGAGCGCCACCCCGGCGGCTTCGTCGCCATCCGACTCGATGCGGTCTCGGGGCGCATGCTGCTGGAGTCGGACATCGCGCTGCTCAGCCGGCTCGCGCGGCGCCTCGGGCAGGTGGAGACCGACGTCTTCGTCTCGACCGGCGGGCGGCTCCAGCGTCTCGGTGGAGCGGGGACGTGGCCCTGGTCGGTCCGCGATGCGCGACTTCAGCCCCTTCGTCCGGATGGCGTCGCTCTCGAGCAGATGGTTCACGGAGAGGCGAGCTGCGCGGCGCTGGTGCTGCGAACCCGACTCGATCGGCTGGCCGCGTTCGCTGCGGTGCTCCTGTTCGCCGCCGTCGCGACGGCACCGGCGTGGCTGGGGTCCGACCGCGTGCTCCTGGGCTCGGAAGGCGGCGGCATGCCGCCGTCCGTCTGGATCGCGTCGCAGGTGGTGGACTGGGCGAACACCGGCGGCGATCTGCTCCACAGCGACGCGTTGTTCTGGCCACAAGGGAGCACGCTGATCCGCCATACGGCGAGCACGATGGCTCCGGTCCTGGCGGCGCCGTTCGTCGCCTGGCAGGGCGTCGATGGCTGGAACCCCTTCGTGTTCCTTCTCAGCGTCGCGGCAGGGGTGGCCACGTTCCGACTCGCCCGCCGCCTGGACGTCTCCCTCGGGTCGGGGCTCGCCGCGGCGGCGGTCGTCGTGCTCGGTCCGCCCGCGCTCGAGCAGCTCGGACATGCTCGTCCCGGCCTCCTGTGCTTCTTCGTCCTTCCGCTGGCCTGCGAGCGCTTGATCGTGGGGGTCGACTCACTGCGTCCACGAGACGGCTGGTTGGCTGGCGGCGCACTGCTGCTGGCGTTCCTCGGCTCGTGGATGCTGGGGCTGCTGGCGCTGGGGCTGGGCGTCCTGTTGCTCCTGGATCGGGCGGTTCGTGACCCTCGCCCGCGCGGCGCCCAGGTCACCCGCGTCGCGCGCCTGCTGTTCTTCGTCGTGGTGTTCGCCGTGCCGCTGATCGCCCAGGCCGTGGCGGACGAGCTCCTGGGCCTCTCGTATGGCGCCCTGCCACACCTCCTCGATGACACCCCACGCAACGCCCTCGTCATCGACGAGCTGGTGCGCTCGGGTTGGCGTCCGGGCCTCACGTGGGGCGCGGTCCTCGGCGCCGCAGCCTGCCTCCTGGCCGTCCGGGGGCGTCCGGCCCTCTCCTGGCCCGTCGCGGTGGTGACGGGGCTGCTCGGGGTCTTCGCGATCGGCCCGTGGCTGGCTCCTGTCGAGGGCTGGTCGATGGCGTACACCGTCGCGCCCGGAGCTCTGGCCTTCGCGTGGCTGCCGCTGGCGTCGCTGCTCCACCACTCTTCCGACCTGCTGATGCCGATGAGTCTGGCCCTCGGCCTGCTCGTGGCGCTCGGCTTGGATCGCGCGTTCCGTTCGAGCCCGAACCAGCTCGGCCTGGCGGTCGTCGGAGTCGTCCTCGCTTCGCTCTCGGTCGAGCCGGTCAAGACCACGCGCATCGACAGCGCCGCCATGGAGCTCGTCGGACTGCTGCCCGAGGAGGGCGCCATCGCCTACCTGCCGGTGGGCATGGAGGGACCCCATCTCCTGGCGGCGGCCTCGCAGGGACGCGCCTTGCTCGGCGGTCCCGGGGCCCGGTCTGCGGTCCTCGAGGGTGGCGGACTGTGGACGGACATGATGCGGGACCCCGGCCTGGCCGTCCTGCTGGATGGGCGGCACGCGCCGCCCCCGCCCGAGGCATGGGGACCGCTGTCCGAGAAGGGGCTGCGGTACGTCATCGTCGACAATGCGCTCATCCACCAGCTCGAGGCCGTCGGCGCTCCGGAGGCCGACGCCGCCGCCGGACTGCCGATGCTGTTGCAGGCCTCGCTCGGTCCGCCGCTGATCTCAGCTCGGACGCTGACGGTCTACCGCTTGCCCTGACCGGCTTCGAGCAGCGAGGCCCGGAGCACCGCGGTCACGAGCAGCGCGACGAGGAACACGCCCCAGATCAAGAAGAGGCCCGCGGCCGACCAGCCGCCCTCGACCGCCAGCGCTCCGGCTCCGGCGCCCGTCGCGTCTTCGGGCGGGGGACGCATCGGCGCGGTGAGGACGCGGGTGAGCTCCCAGGCCCCAGCTACGGCTTCGGCTCGGTAGGTCACGACGTGTACGGGGCTGTCCCAGGCCGCCGGCGTCGCGATGTCGACCTCGACCTCGAGCGGGGTGTTTCCGATGACCCCCTGGATGCGGATGGGGGTCGACGAGCCCTCGGCCTTGACCAGCGCCCAGTACTCGCCGTCGCCCGCGTGGTCCATCGCGACGCTGCCGTCGTCGACGAACATCACGGGCTCTCCCGGCCCGCTCGCCGCGACCAGCGCGGCCTCCTCGCCCGCAGGTGCGACGAGGGAGACCCCGATGAAGCGCATGGGGTCGGCATGCACGATGGAGAGGAGGGCGAGAATCATGCGTCGTCCGACCAGTTTGCGATGTGTGCGAGCGCCTCGTCCTGGGACATGCCCTCGAGCCGCTCGGGGAGTGTGTAGATCTCGACCCCGCCGGGATCGCGTGAGGTCGGCGTGGCCAGGATCCGGAGTCGGGCACGGATGGCGGCGGCGTCGTCGCTTCGGAACGTGTCCGCATGGAGCGCGACGTCGCTCACACCCAGTCCGGCCAGGACCTGGAGCAGCTCGTGTGCGTCGTCCTGTTCGCCGACCGCCAGGGCAACACCCAGTCGCTCGCCGAGCATCGTCTGCGGGCTCTCGATGCGCGTGAAGTCTGCGACCACAGGCTGTCCGTGGGCGGTCTGGTAGAACGCGCTCAGTCCGGCGTGGCGGAGCATCTGTCTGTCGGGCCCCCAGAGATCGAACACGGCGCCGCGCTTGGAGAGGCGCTCGTAGCCGTCTGGGATCTCCACCGGGGTCAGGGTCCGCTCGAGCGCGAAGCCGTTCATCACGAGGCAGTCGAGGACGACCGCAGCCGCGATTGGGATCCGGAGGCGACGGCCGACCCCGACTGTCGCCAGCTGATCGAGGAACAGGGCGAGCAGGGCGCCCATCCCCAGGGCGGACACGGCCAGGAACCGGATGGGCATGCGGTACGCCGTGAACGACTCGGACAGGCCGGCGAGCGCGGCGTAGGGGAGGGTGAGTCCCACACCGAGGTCCGCGTCTGTGAGTCGGAGGTATGGCCCGAGCGCCAGGACGAGGCCCGCGAGTGCGACGCCGGCCCAGGGGAGCCACTTGCGCCAGGGCACGACGAGCAAGGCGCCAGCTCCGAGGACGAGCGGTGCGAGGCCGGCGTACGAGAGGCGTCCCTGACGAAGGAAGGCCGTCTCGGGCAGGACGGCGATCATGCTCGAGAGGGACACGCTGTCCGCTGTGATGTTCGCCAGCGGCGCCTCGTCGGCCCTGAAGCGCGCATCGAGGGCGTTCTCCAGGCCGGCGCCGACCATCGAGGCCAGCGGTGCGATGAGGACCAGCGCGACGACGACGAATGCCAGCGCGGGCAGGGCGATGCCCCGTCGCTGACCCGCCAGGACGGACAGGGGGGCGATGGCTGCGGCGATGAACGCACCGTCGATGGCGAGGTAGCCGCTGGACCAGGCCAGGACGGCCAGGCAGGCGCCCGCGCCCGCACCCGCTCTCACGGAGCCCCGGCCCGCCAGCACGAGCAGGCCCGCCAGGAGCGGCAAGCACCAGGAGCCCAGCAGGTAGGCCTCGCCCTCGATGCGGTAGTTGAGCATCGCTGCGTTGAAGGCGACGACGATGCCGCAGACCAGTGCAGGGAGCGTGCGGGTGCCAAGGGGACCGCGAGCCAGCCACCAGCCGGCCAGGCCCGTCCCGGCGAGCGAGATCAATGCGTAGATGTTGAACGCGGCCACCGACGGCATCACGGCGCGCAGCGGGACGAACAGGAGCCCGTAGACGAAGCTGTCGGCCAGCCGCAGGTCGAGTCCCTCCGGGTGGTTCATCTCCATCGCGTGGAGGAGCTGAGCGTCGCCGGTGAGCGCTCGCCAGACGTGCTCGCCGAGCCAGATGGTCCCGTACCCGTCGAAGCGCTCGGACGACATCAGGATCTGTCCGTCGAGGTCCGCGGCCAGCGGCCAGGTCGACCCCACTGCGAGCGCCGCGAACAGCAGGGCGACGAGCGCCGCCTCCTTGGTCAGGGACACGAGCCGCCCCAGGGCGCGAAGATCCAGAGCGCCTCGGTCTCGGCGACCGGCGGCCCGGCCAGCTCGACAAGGCGCCCGCGCATCGCCCGTAGATGGAGCGGAGCGGCCGAGGGAACGTCGGTCTGGATGGGCTCGAGGCGCAGCACGACCCAACGGTATCCGAGCGCGCCCAACGCCTCCCGATCGGCCGGGTCCCACGCTCGCTGGTCCCGCGGATTGGACGACGCCGCCAGCAGCGCCGCGAGCCATGTGTTCTCGCTCCGCAGGGCCTGGATCTCGCTTGGCACCTGACCCTTCGAGCGGGGGTTCATCCCGCTCAACAGCACCTGTTCGTGCCAGGTCTGGAGCAGCAGTGGCTCGTGGTCTCGGGCGTGGGGCAGGTCGACGACGCCGCCGTCCACGACGCACTCGAGCCCAGCTGGGGGCCGAGGATCCCAGGTGTCGAGCGGAAGTCGGTCGCGCGCGCCGGACTCGGCGATGAGCGCCACGACGAGCAGCGGGCCTGCCCATGTGCGTCGCTCGACGAGCTCCGCCGCACCGATGGCCATCGGTGGGGTGAGCAGGGCCAGGGCACGGCAGGGCCAGTAGAGCCGGTCCATCCCCGGCAGCTGGGCGAAGGCGAGGTAGACGGGGTTGGGCAGGTCCCACGGCCGCGGTCCGACCGCCAGGGCCAGGGCCACCAGCGGAATGACCAGCAGGCGGCGGTCCCTCAGGCCCGCGGCGAGCGCGAGCAGCCAGGCCACCACGCCACCCGCGGGCCCCACCGCGGTCCAGCCGTCTGCGCGGAGCTTGCCAACGTCCGCGAGCCTCTCCAGCGTGCAGAGGACCATGGGGTCCCCCTCGGCCGTGACGAGATCCAGCCCCGAGCACCAGGTGTCCACGGGGAGCGTGCCGGGGACGGTGCCCTGACCGACGCTGAGCATCAGCGGCGCCACGACGGGGAGCGTGAGCACGACGGCGGCAGCCCCGACGGCGGCGATGCGTCCCATGCGGCGCGGGCGGGTCAGGGCGAGGGCCCCGAGCGCCAGCCCGGCGAACAGGCCGCCGAACCAGTAGACGTACCCGCTCAGGGCGAGCGCCACGGTCGCGACGCCGAGATCGCGGACCGACCGGTCCTCGCTGGTGAGGATCCGGTGGCCCACCGAGATCGCGACGATGAGCGGAGCCAGGAGTGCCTGTGTCGGGCGTCCCTCGGCGATCTCGTAGAGCGAGTAGGGGTTCAGGGCCGCGACGACGCCGGCGGTCAGCGCGATGGCCAGGCCCTTGCCGCGGAGCACCCAGCTCGCGGCGACGCCGTTGGCCAGGACGATGCCCAGGATCACGGCGTTCCAGCCGCCCACCGCGCCGAAGACCGCGCGAAGGGGGACCGCGGCCAGGGCGTCGACCAGGTTGGCTCCGGTGTGCCCGAGCACGTCCTTGCCGTAGGGGTGGAAGATCGGCGCCGCGTGCAGCAGCGACTCGCCGGAGAGAAGCGCGTGGCCGGCCCACCACTGAAACCACCAGGAGCCCAGCCCGTCGAGGGTCCGGGTGCCCAGGGCGTCGCCACCGACCGCGGGCCAGCCGACCAGGAGGACGACCAGCGCGGCCACACACACCGGCGCGGCGCGGCGGATCACTGCGGGTCGGGGATCGCGAGGTCCAGCAAACCGGCCAGCTCGATGGCGCCGAGCGCGGACGGGTGCAGGTGGTCGATGAAGCCCTGCTCCGCGTACGGAAGCTGCGCGTAGTGCTCGGGGCCATCCGCGAGGGGGATGCCCTCGGACTCGGCGAGCGCGCGCATGACGTCGCGGTACTCCCAGTAGAAGCCCTTGGCGTTCACGCCAGCGTCCGCGATGGTCGGGAGCATGAGGAAGACCGGCTGGGCCCCCGCGTCGCGCACGAGCGCGATCTCCTTCCTGAGGTTCTCCTCGTAGAGCTCGACCGGGACACGCCGGGTCTCGCCGTCCTTCTCGTCTCCGACCTGGGCGATGATCGCGGGCTGGTCGACCTCCGCCAGCTCTCGCTCGAGAAGGGGGTTCCGGATGAGGCGGTACGCGGCAGACCACTCGAACAATCCGCGGTAGCTGCCGAGCGAGGTCGGCCAGCGCTCGTGGTCGCTCATCTGGGCGTAGGTCGAGTCGCTGTACAGGTTCGCGATGACGACCACGTCGGGCTCGAACCCCAGGCACTGGAGCTCGAGCTTGCGAACGGACTGGTAGCTTGAGTGTCCCGGGCAGGCGCAGTTCCCGACCTGGACGTCGACGTCCAGCCGCTTCTCGCGCACCTGCTCGAACCGGCTGGCGAACGTCTCTTCCCAGTCGAGCGCGACCCCGAAGATCGAGGAGTCCCCGACGAAGATGACCCGTTGGTCGCCGGCGTTCTCGTAGTCCGGCCCTCGCATCCCCCAAGGGTTCACCGTGTAGGTCGTGCGCCAGTTCGCGCCGCCATCCGGATCGAGGTCCCAGCCCGGGACGTCGGAGAGTGCGGAGAGCGTTCGGTCGCCGAGCGTGTCGCGTAGGACGTCCTCGCGCGAGCGGGTGCTGTCATCCGGGGCCATGCGGGCGACGCCCTCGGCCACGAGGCCGACGAGCAGGACGGTCGCCGTGGCGAATGCGAGGCGCTTCGGGACGCTGAGGGAGGGGCGTGACACGCCAAGGCGATAACCTCTCGCCTCCCGGAGGTGCGTCGTGGTCCTGTCCTTCCTGTTTGCGTGTGCGGGGGCACCCGAGATCCCGAAACTCACGCCCAGCTCCAGTCCAAGCTGGAGCGGTCCTGAGCCGGCCCTGGTCGTCGAGCGTGGGTCGGCCGCGCCCGTGGGTGTCTCCGCGACATCGACCGCCAGCGTCCGGTACAAGGAAGCCGGTGTCGAGCACTTGCGGATGTTCGGCGTGGGCTCGCACACGCTCAACAGTCAGGACCTGCGGTTCGACATGCCGCCGTTCCCCCAGGCCTGCGGGCCGAAGAAGGCGGCTGCCTACCTGGAGTGGTTCAAGGCGGACGGCGGGGAGTTCCGCTACTCCGAGAACGTCGGAAGCCCCTCGGTGAAGACCTGCGTCTCGGCCCTGGACGAGGCGTCCACGCAGCGCGTCCGGGTTCGCACGTCACACAAGCCGATGAAGGAGGAGGTGCGGGAGGTGGAGCTGCAGGCTCGCTACGGCGGGCCGTCGGTTGTCTACGTGCCCGACCTCGGATGGGTCCTCGTCATGTCGCGGATTCGCCGGGAGGCCGGGGCGAAGGGGCCGCAGTCGCCGTCGAACTCGCTGAGCGACGTGGTCGGCTGGCTCAGCCCCAGTGGCGCCTTCGATCGGGATGTGAAGGGGCCGGTCCTGCTGGTGGACGACTTCGATGCCGTTCCCGACCAGGTCCACCGGAACTGGCTCGGCGTTCCGGGGATCACGCTCCTGTCCGGCGCCAAGGAGGACACGCTCCTGATCCACTATGCGGCGTCGATCCCCCAGGAGCCCTACATCGACGGGACGGACGCCTACCCGCCGCCGACCGACCTCGAGGTCGGTGCCGCGGCCAAGACCATCCGGATCGGCGACCTGAGGCGGGCCTTCGACGGCAAGAAGAAGGGGCCGCCGAAGGCCGCCGAGGGCGAGGTGCTCGGTCTGGTCCGCGTCTGGGTCGCCACCGGTGGCACCGCGGCCGCGCCCGAGGTCGTCTCGCACGGGAGCCTGTACGAGTTCCCCTGGCATGCGGTCGACCCTCAGCCCATCGTCTGCGAGAAGGGGCTTCAGCTGTTCTTCGCGAACCTTCCGCGAGGCGCATCGGCGGCAGGGCTCGGAGCCGACACGGGGCTCGGGATCTGGCACGCCGCGGGTATCGACTCGGGTGTCGTCCTGAAGACGCCGAGCGGATCGCGCACCGCCGTCGAGGGCGTCGACTTCGTGGTCCGGCCGGCCGGCTCGAACGGTCTGAGTGCGGACCAGGTCGCACCGGCCAGCGAAGACGTGCCCCGGGTGTACATCGATCCGGACCCGGTCCGGATGGCCGACGGCAGTTTCAACGTGTACGCGGGCACCTGGGACAAGGCGAGCCTGATGCGCTTCCAGGGGCCGTCCGATCTCGGCTGTCGGTCCTGGAAGGACGCGTTCGCGCGCTGAGGTGACCGACCGCCGCGAGCTGGTGGCCGTCGTTCTTGCGGCGGTCGCGCTGTGTGCGCTCGTCTTCGGGCGGGTGCTGTTGGACCCGTTCGGGGTGTTCACGGGCGAGGACGGCGTCGATGCCTGGGGCACGCAGTGGTTCTACTGGCTGGTCGGTCGTCGGGTGCTCGCCGGCGAGCCGTTCGCGCACACGGATCTGCTGTTCCACCCGTGGGGCAAGGCGGTCTACGAGCACACCGGGGGCAACGTGCTGGACGCGCTCGTCGCGCTTCCGACCCGATACGCGCTCGGTCCGGTCGCGGGCTACAACGCGTTCGTGGCGTTGGTCCTGGCGTCGAATGTCGGCGCGGCCTGGCTCCTGTGTCGGGACCTGGGTTTCCGCTCCGGGGCTGCGCTGCTCGGCGGCCTGGTGGCCTCGTTCAATCCGACGGTCCTGGGCGAGCTCGAGGGCGGTCGGCCGACCCAGGCGCTCCTGGCCTTCGCCTTGCTTGCCATCCGCGAGCTGATCCGGACCCGGACCGTCAAGGGCTTCGGCCCTTCGCTGCGCGGCGCCTTCCTCCTGGCGCTCGCTGGCTTGACCTACTGGTTCAGCGCCATCTTCGTGGTGCTGGTCCTCACGCCATGGATCCTGGCGGACCTCGTGGAGTCGAGATCCGGTCGACACGCGGCTCGGGTCGTCGGGGTGCTCGTCGGCGCGCTCGTCCTGGTGCTGCCCCTGGCTTGGCCGATGCTCACGGGGCTCGGCGAGGGGGCGGTCGGTGGGCTCCTGGACGTGGAGCTCTGGACGGCGACGACGTGGTCCCCGCTGACCGTCGAGGGTTGGGCCATCGGGGTGGAGGCCGTCCAGCTCCCGACCGGTCAGCTGGTCGTCCACCGCCTGGTCGACGGCGAGCTGGTGGCGACGCCGATTCGGCGCGCAATCGCGTGGATGGAGCTCCCTCTGCTCGGAGCCGGACTCCTCCTCGCTCCGCCACGGCTTCGACTACGCCTCGCCGTCACGCTGGGCGTCGCGGTCGTCCTGATGACCGGCCCCGAGCTGGCGTTCGGCGTGACCGACCCGATCTACGTCGGCATGTCCAAGGTCCTGTCGCCGCTGCAGCGCCTCTGGTGGCCGGCGCGGGCCGCGTTCCTCGGACACCTCGTCGTGGGGATCGCCGCCGCTGCCGCATGGCATCGGGTCCCGGCCGCGTTCCGACTGCCCGGGGTGGTCGCGGTCATCGCGCTGATCTCGGCCGAGCTGGCCGTCGCTCGGCTCGTGCCGCTGAGCGCCACGCCCGCCGAGGTCCCCTCGCTCTACCGCTGCCTGGCGGGTCGCGAGGGGCCACTGCTCGAGGTCCCGCTCGTGGGTGTGCCGGAGCGACTCCACTGGCAGGCCGTACACGAGCGCCCGGTCTTCGGAGGGATGATCGACGACAACCCTGTCTTCGCGCCGGCGGAGCACACCGCGTTCCGGCTCGAGAACGGTTTCGTGCGGGCGCTCGACGACCTGGGCAGTGGTCGCCCGGCCCGGCCCGTGGACGCAGCCGACGTCGATGCGGTCCGGGCGCTCGGTTTCGAGTGGATCATCGTCGACCTGGAGCCGATCGAGGGCGGTGACCGAGCACACCGCGCACTCCGCCAGTACCTGGCTGGCGTCGCCGGCGAGCCCGCATATGATGACGGTCGGATGCTGGCCTACTCGCTGGAAGGGAGCGGACTGTCGTGCCCCTGATCCTGCTCGTGGCCTGCCTCGGGACCGAGAGTGCGCCAGAACCGGTGCTCGCCGCGACCTGGGCGACGCCCGTCGAGTCCGAGGCGCTCGCAGCTCTCGGTGCGGTCGTCTCGGGGGTCGAGCTGGAGCGGGCGCTGGCGCGACTCGGCGAGTCGCAGGGTGCCGCGCTCGCGCGGCTCGACCCGTGTACCGAGCAGGGGGAAGCCATAGCCGGCCTGCGCGACGCGCTGCTGAGGTGGCCCGCTCTCGAGCTGGATCAGCGAGGTGACGTCGAGCCCGTCGCATCGCGCCTCCTGGGGGCGGCTGAGCTCGAGGCGCGCCTGGCATCGGGCGAGGTCACGCTGCGCCTGGCCGACCTGGAGAAGGCTTGCGCGGCCGGGGAGGGGACGTCCGTGGTGACCGTCGCCCGGGACGAGGCTGTCGCGATGCAGCTCGACGCGCTCCGAGCCTGGTCCGAGGTGCTGCGGTTCGTGCCTGCCGAGGCTTGGGAGGACACGGCGGCCGGCCCGTCCGTTCGGGGGTGGTTGGGCCTCCCGCCCGACGCGACGGGTTAGCATGCGGCCTCGCTCGAGGGTGTCGTGGGCTGGTTCGTCGTGCTGCTCATCGCGCTCGCGCTCGCGCTCGCCGGCGTGTCGATTCGTCGCTGGGCGACGCGTCGCCTCGACCCGACGCTGGCGGACGTTCGCGCGGCCGCGGCCGAGGCCCGCGGGGTGCCGCTCCGCGCCCTGCTTCAGGCCGATGAGCGGGTCGGCTGGCTGACCCCCGGCCACGCGCATGTCCTGATCGCCGGCGAGGCGGTCTCCTCGGTCGTGGCCCTGGCCGCCGAGGCTCCTGTGCTCGTGATGACGGCGAGCGCCGGCCCGTTCGTGGACGGCGTCGATGTGCCGTCCGGGCGTGTGCTGGTGTCCGAGCAGCCGGCCGTGTCGTGGTCGGTCGGCGCAGCAGCGCGCGAGCTCACTGCCGGCAACGGTGTCGTGGTGCTGGATCTGGGCGAGTCCGACCCCGGTGACCTCGTCGAGCAGTCGGTCCGAGCGGCGTCGCGTCGTGGGCTGGCGGTCCTCCTCGTGGCCTCGGGCCCCCATGTCGACCGGCTCGTCGCCGCGATGGCGCAGGCTGGCGAGACCGGTCGGGTCCGCCGCGAGGAATGACGGCGCGACGCCGCACTGTCCTCGAGAACCTCTCGGCGTTCGGGTTCTACGCGCTGGCTCTCTGTGCTGCGAGCTGGCCGGTACCGGTCGAGCTGGCCACGCGGGTGGTCGGTGACGAGCGGTCCGGAGCCTGGCGAACCCTGTGGGCCCACTGGTGGACGAAGTTCCGGATCCTCCAGGACGGGAGCTGGCCGCTGGACGCCACGGAGATCGCGTTCCCGCGAGGCGGTGCGTTCTCCAGCATCGCGCCGGTCAACGACGCGGTCTCACTCCCGCTCCAGGTATTCCTCGAGCTGGTCCCGGCCTACAACGGCGTCGTCTACTTCCACTGGATGCTGGCGTGCATGGGGGGCTGGTGGCTCGCGCGCGCTTGCGGCCTGAAGCCCGGGGGGGCGCTGCTGGCCGGCACCATCTTCGGCTTCAACGGGTTCCTGTTGTCGTACGGGCTCGGCTCGGCCGTGGTCGAGACGAACACCCAGGGCTGGGCGGCGTGCTTCCTCGCGGCGATGGTCTGGCTCGTGCGGCGACCCGGTCCGCTGCCAGCGGTCGCGACGGGGGTGTTGTTCGCCATCACGGGGCTGTCGAGCTTCTACTGGGCGCTCATCGTTGGCCTGCTCACTCCGGTGGTCGCGCTGCCGGCGCTGCTCGACCGACGACGACGTGGCGAGAAGCTGGGCCCGGCCATCGTCGCCGCGCTGGCGTCGATCCTGGTGGCGGCGGCGGTGTTCACCCCGTTCGCGCTGGCACTCCTCGACACCTACGGCGCCGAGGACGCGCTCCTGCACGACTACAGCGTGCGCAAACAGTCCTTCGTCCAGCCCGAGATCATGACCGGGCTCGCCCACGACTTCGCGACGGTCACCGGGTACCTGGTGCCCGGCCCCGCGCGGCTCAAGGTCCACGCGGACATGGATCGGCTGACCCAGACGACGTACCTCGGGTGGGCTGCGCTCATGTTCGCCGTCTTCGGTTTCCGGCGAGGCGTTCGCCGGTGGGCGGTCGTCGGCTTCATCGGACTCGTCCTGTCGGTCGGCCCGTTCGTGTTCGTCGACTCCACGAGCTTCCTCGACAACCCGGTCTGGTGGTGGGTCAGCCTGAGGGAGTGGGTCCCTCCCAGCAAGATGGTCACCTCGTACGTTCGCTTCTCGATCTGGGCGTTCCTCGGGCTGGGCGTACTGGCTGCCGCTGCGGTGGACAGGCTGGGCTCGGCACGGTCCCGCTGGACCGTCGGAGTGTTGGCCTCGGTCGCGGTGGTCGGCGAGGCGTTCCTGCTGTCCCCGGCGGTTGTCCCCATCCCGTCGGCGCCGGCGGTCGTTCCCGAGGTCAGCCGGCAGCTCGCGACGCTCCCTCGCGAGGGGGCGGTCCTGGACTGGCCACAGCGCTACTCGGGCGAGAAGGTCGAGCTCTCCCGCTACTTCTTCTACCAGTCGGCCCACGCCCGGCCCATTCCCTACGACTTCGCGCCCACCAGCTACATGCCGGGCCCGATCGAGTCGAACCCGTTCTTCCTCGCGCTGGAGATCGTGACGTTCGGCCAGGACTACGAGACGATGGGATCGCGCGAGCTCGCCGACCTGCCCATCCGCCGCGGCATCGCGGACCTGGACGACATGGGGTTCGCGTACGTCGTGCTCCACACCGGGTTCGTCGAGCCCAGCCGGCAGGAACTCGTCACGGGCTGGCTCGACATGTGGCTCGAGCGTGTCGGGATGTGGGACGGCGACGTGATCTACTCGCTCGACGCCACCGGCTACTGACGGCCAAGCCCACGAAGTGTGTCAGCGAGCGCCTGTAGCTCGCGCTCGACCCGCCGACTCCCCCCGCGGAATGCTCCGCCGATGGCGAATAGCAGCAGCGCGCCAGCGCCGAGCGTCCCAGCGCCACCCGACGGCCAGGCCCCCATCTTCGGCGCGAGCCGGACGGCGCGGATGCGGTCGGCGGTGCCGGCGTCCGGCGTCGGCGGCTCGGGGGTGGGGCCAGCCTCCTGGACCTCGGGTGCGTCCAGCGCGATGGTCAGATCCTTGGTGATCCCGGATGCCAGGACCAGGGTGCGGACCTCGACCGGCTCGCCCTGGGGCACGACGTCGGTGACGCGGATCTCGAGCTCGACATCGGCGGGCACCTCGAGGCGCCCGACGAACAGCCGATCCCCGGCGTACCGGTCCTTCTCATCCGTCCCGTCGTCCAGCGCCTGGACGTAGACGTAGGTGTCGTTCGTCCCAGCCACGATGTACGGCTGGGTCAAGGAACGCGAAAGCCGGTCGTCCACGCGGACGACCAGCTCCGTGGTTGCCGCAGTCGCCGAAGCGAGCGCAGCCAAGAGGACAGTCAGGGGCTACCAGCTCCCGTCGGGTCCACCGTACGCGCCCTGGTCGTTCGTCGAGCCGTCGGCGTCGTTGAAGGCACCGGCGGGGCTACCTGCGTCGATGGCGGGCGAGCCGGCGTCGAGGTGCAGGTCGTCGTCCGACGAGTCACCGTCGTTCGTCCAGGAGACGAACAGCGGGTTGGCAGCGATGTTGCCGTCGGTTCCGGTCGGGTCGCTGAGCGAGCCCCAGTCGTTGCCGGTGCCGCCGAAGGTGTCGCCGTACATCACGGAGACCGAAGCCGAGCCGTCGTAGTCCCAGAGGGGGCCTTCGTCGTTCACGACCGCGATCGAGTTGATGACGTTCGTCGAGCTCGAACCGCTGAGGTAGCTCGACGCCAGACCGTCGTTGCCGGCCAGGGTCGCGTTCGTGATGTAGGTGGTACCGGCCGCCACATCGAGGGCCGCACCGCCGAACACGCCGCTGTTGTCGGCGGACGCGTTGTTGATGAACACGGCGTTGGTGGCGTTGAAGTCACCGACCGAGCCGACGCCGCCACCGGCCGAGGCCGAGTTCGAGTCGAAGGTGGCCCACTGGGTGGTCACGATGCCGCCGCCGTCGACGTAGCCGCCGCCGCCCGCATCCGCGAAGTTCCCGACCGCGGTGATGTTCGTCGCCGCGACGTTGCCGTCAGCGACGTAGTAGCCGCCGCCGAAGCTGTACACGTAGACCGTCTCGGTCGCCGAGAGCTCGGTGTAGCTGAAGGGCGGGAGCAGGATGCCCGTGAGGACCAGGTCGTCGAGCGTCGGGTCGGCGCCGTTCACGTAGACACCGCCACCGCGGTAGGTGAGCGTCGTCGTCGTGCAGGTCTCGCCGCCGGAGCCACAGTCGCTGGTGGCCGTGTCGGTGTCGAGCAGGCCGCCACCACCGGTGATGGTGAAGCCCTGGAGCAGCGCCGTGCTGGGCTCGCCGCTGCTGAAGCTGACGACCGGGTCGTTGCCCGAGCCCCAGATGGTGGTCTCGGACGAGCCGCCGATACCGACGACCTCGATGTCCTTGCCCGTGAAGTCGATGTCCTCGTAGTACGAGCCTTCGTAGACGTGGACACAGACCTCGGCCAGGTCGATGCCGTCCTGGATGGAGGTGAAGGGGTCGGCCGCGGTGCCGCTGCCGTCGATGCCCGTGTCGATCCAGCCGGAGTCGCCGGAGTCCCACCAGCCAGAGTCGCCGGAGTCCCAGCCGGTGTCGCCGGGGCTCGCGCCCGCAGCCACGATGACGGGCTCGCCGTAGTCCGCGTCGTCGCAGTCCAGGTCGTTCTCGACGTAGCCCGAGGCCTCCTCGCAGAGGGTCTCCGGGGCGTTGGGGTCGCCGAAGCCGTCGCCGTCCGTGTCCGCGTAGTAGGTCTGGGTGTCGAGGTCGTCGTCCACGACGCCGTTGCAGTCGTTGTCGATGCCGTCGCACAGCTCGGGAGCGTCCGGGTAGATGCTCGCGTCGGTGTCGTCGCAGTCCTCGCCCGCATCGCTCGGGACGTAGCCGTCGGGGCGCTCGCAAGCCTCGGCGGAGTCGCCGGGGTCGCCGAATCCGTCGGCGTCCGCGTCGCGGTAGTAGGTCTCCATCACGTCTTCATCGATCTCGTCGTCGCAGTCGTTGTCGACGCCGTCGCAGATCTCTTCCGCGCCGGGGTAGATGGTCGCGTCCTCGGGGGCGCAATCCTCGTCGTCGTTGACGCCGTCACCATCCGTGTCTTCGTCGGTGACGATGCCGCCGGAGTCGCCGATGACGGAGTCACCGGTGACGTCGTCGTCCTTGGTACAGCCAGCGACGACAAGGAGGAGGGAGCCGGCGCCGGCGAGGAGCAGTGATGTGCGAGTCATGACAAACCCAAGGAGGGAGACGAATCGGAGTATCGGCCCGAGAATTTTTTCCCGCAACCTTTTTCGCTGACCTTCCTAACGCGCATCTTGCCGCCGATCAGGCACTTTTCCGAGGAGCACGTCATTGACGTGCTTTAAGGCCCAGATCGCGAGTCGTCCGTGTGCTGGATGGCACAGACCGGGACCGGCCGCTGGTTGACGGTTAGCCGTGACTCGCGGCGCGCAGATGATCGGGTGCCGCGGAGGCCGCATGACCCGTCACTTCCTCTCGCTCGCCGACCAGTCCACCGAGGAACTCCGCGCGCTGCTGGACCTCGCTCGGCAGATCAAGCTGTTCCCGCCGACGTTCGCCGAGGCGTGCGCTGGCAAGACCCTCGCGATGATCTTCCAGAAGCCGAGTCTGCGGACGCGGGTGAGCTTCCAGACCGGGATCTTCCAGCTGGGTGGCCAGGGCCTCTACCTGGGGCCGACGGACATCCAACTCCATCGCGGCGAGACCATCGCCGACACGGCCCAGGTCCTGTCGCGGTACGTCGACGGAATCATGGCTCGGGTGTTCGCGCACGCCGACGTCGCCGGGCTCGCCGAGCACGGCACGGTGCCCGTCATCAATGGCCTCTCCGACCTGCTCCATCCCTGCCAGGTGCTCGCCGATCTGCAGACCATCGAGGAGAAGAAGGGCGGCCTGCGCGGCCTGAAGCTGGCGTACGTCGGCGATGGCAACAACATGGCCCACTCGCTGCTCTACGGAGGCGCTCGCTTCGGCATGACGGTCTCCATCTCGCATCCCCGCGGCTACGCCCCGGATGCCGACGTGCTCACGCGCGCCCGGGAGATCGCGGCGTCGACCGGCGGTGCCATCCAGGTGACCGAGGACCCCCGCGAGGGCGTCGAGGCCGCCGATGTCGTCTACACCGACGTCTGGGCGTCGATGGGTCAGGAGGGCGAGCACTCCGAGCGGCTCAAGCGCTTCGAGGGCTTCCAGGTGAACGCCGACCTGATGGGCTGTGCCCGTCCGGACGCGCTGTTCCTCCACTGCCTGCCGGCCCATCGGGGTGAAGAGGTCTCCGCCGAGGTCATCGACGGTCCCCAGAGCGCGGTGTTCGACGAAGCCGAGAACCGGCTGCACGCCCAGAAGGCCATCATGGTCCGGCTGATGGCCCGGTAGTTGCTGGCGGATCGCGGTGATAGGCTTTCCGAAGGAGTACCCGTGCAAGACCGCGTGAGGATTCACGAAGTCGCCCTCCGGGACGGCTTGCAGAACGAGTCGACCGTCGTTCCCACGGCGGCCAAGGTCGAGTTCGCCCACCGCCTGGCAGACGCCGGCTACACCGACATCGAGGCCACGTCCTTCGTGCGGCCCAAGTGGATCCCGCAGCTCGCGGACGCCGCGGATGTCTGCGCCCGCCTTCCTCGGATCGAGGGGCTGACGTGGTGGGGGCTGGTCCCGAACCAGCGTGGCCTCGACCGGGCGATCGGCTGTGGTGTCCAGGCTGTCGCGACGTTCCTGTCCGCCAGCGAGACGCACAACCGGAAGAACCTGAACCGGACCTCCCGTGAGTCGCTCGTCGCACTGCGCGAGGTGATCGCGAACGCTCGGGCCGACGGACTGCGTGTCCGCGCCTACATCTCCACCGTGTTCGGTTGCCCCTACGAGGGCGCCGTCGATCCGGCGCGGACCGTCATGCTCGCGGGAGAGCTCATCGCGGCCGGGGCCCACGAGGTCTCGCTCGGTGATACCACCGGCATGGGTGACCCGAAGCTGGTCCGCCGGGTCCTGCGCGCGCTGACCGACGGGGGCATCCCCCTCGAGGCCGTCGCGCTGCACATGCACGACACCCGCGGCACGGCTCTCGCCAACATCCTTGCCGGTCTCGAGGCAGGCGTGCGGACCTTCGACACGTCGGTCGCCGGGCTCGGAGGCTGTCCCTACGCCCCGGGCGCTTCAGGGAACGCGGCGACCGAGGACCTCGTGAACATGCTGCACGCGATGGGCTACGACACGGGGCTCGACCTCGAGGCCATCGCCGAGTCCGGCCACTTCATCGAGGACGTGCTCGGCCGCGAGCTGCCCGGCCGCTACCACCTGTACCACCGGGGCTCCTCGTCGCGAGATCGGGGAGCCGAAACCGCCTGATGGCTCGCGCCTTCCTGAAGCTCGTCTCCGGTGCCAAGGAGGGGATGAACGTCCCTTTGCCGGACGACGCTCCGCTGGTCATCGGCCGGAACAAGGGCGACCTCGTGCTCGAGGACGCCATGGTCTCCGGGCGTCACCTCCAGATCCTCTGGAAGGGTGACGGCTACGTCGCGCGCGACCTGGGCTCGACGAACGGCACCCTCGTCGACGGGAGGCTGATCCGAGAGGTGACGCTGCGACCGGGGTCCGAGATCACGGTGGGGAACACCCGCATGGTCCTGTTCCTGGCATCCGAGGATGCTGGCTCGACCGCACGCGCTGGCAGCATCGCCAACCAGCTCGAGATCGCGTGGCTGCTGGACGAGGACCTGGTCGAGCTCAAGGGCTCGCCGGACCGGACCGGGACGCCCGCCGACGTCATCGGCCAGGATCTTCGGCTTCCGCCAGGCATCATCGCCGTGGTCGAGGTCGTCGCCGGTCAGGACGCGGGCAAGGTGTTTCGCTTCACCCGAGGCAACGTCACCGTCGGGCGGAAGATGGGGGAGATCCCGCTGTCGGACCCGGAGTGCTCACGTCGGCACGCGGTCATCGAGGTCTTCGGCCGCGAGATGATCTACCTGCGGGACCTGGGCTCGACGAACGGCACGTTCCACAACGGCCGCAAGATCGGCGTCTGCCGCATCCAGTCGGGCGACACGCTGGGCGTGGGCAAGACCGTCATGAAGCTCGACGTGAAGCGCTAGGCTCCTAGCGGTCCGAGGCGACCCAGCGTCGCCAGGCTTCGATGTGCTCCGACTTCGTGCGCCCTTCGGCGAAGTCGTACCCGACGATTGCGCGCAGGGCGACGAGCGAGGCGTCCACCACGGCGTCGTCCTTGTCGTCGAAGCACAGGACGAGCGCGGGGATGGAGCTCTCGGAGCCGATGGCGCCCAAGGCGCTGACGTAGTGGGTACGAACCCACAGTGACGAGCCCCGGTAGTAGTTGCTGCTGTTCTTCAGCGCGGCCTCGAGCGCGGCAGCCGAGCTCTCTGCGCCGATGGCCCCCAGCGCGTCGGCGGCTGCGGCGCGGACGAACATGGCGTCGTCCTGGAGCAGGGCTCCGATGGCCTCGGCGTGCTTCTTGTCGCCCAGGTCGCCGAGCGCGGAGGCTGCACCCGCTCGCATGGCGGGCATGGGGTCGTCGAGGAGCTCGAGCAGCACGGCGCCGGCTGCCGGATCGTTGGTCTGGCCGATGACGCGCACCACGACCCAGCGCTCGCGCGCGTCGTGCTGGGGGTCAGCGACGATCTGCTCCAGGGTCGGCCGCTGGTTCGACCAGTCCAGCACGAGCTTGTTGAAGGCCTGCATGCGTGCGGCCTCGTCGAGCTCCTGGTTCGCAGCGGTGGACAGGTCGTCCGTGACGCTGCCGAAGGCGGTGCCGAGCAGAAGGAGGAAGAAGGTCACTGCAGCGCTCCGAGGAGGACTCGAGACAGCGTACTCAGCGTGATCATCACGATGAGCGGCGACAGGTCGAACCCGCCGGTCGCCTGGGGCGACAGGATGCTGTGGATGGGAGCGTACATCGGCTCGGTCAGCGTTCGCAGCAGACGCCTGGGCATCTGCTCCGGACCCTGGACCCAGGAGAGCAGCGCATCCGCCAGGACGATCAGGGCCAGGAGGTCCAGCGTCCGGGCAACGATGACGACGATGATCTCCAAGGGAGCCTCAGAACTGGTACGCGATCCGCGTCTGAACGGTCCACACGCGACCCTCGTCCGTCAACCCGTAGGCGGCGTAGTCGATGCGGTCCGTGACCTTGCCGAATCCGCCCTCGAGGGCGAACAGCATGTGCTCCTGGAACTTGATGTCCAGGCCCGCGTCGGCCTCCCAGCCGAGCAGGAACGCGTCGGCGTCCTCGTCCGTCTTGATGACCGCGCCGTCCGGCTTGTGCGGCTTCGCGAGCAGCACGCCGGCCTTGGCGTTCCACCCGGGCAGCAGCTCCCGACGGATGTTCGGGAACACGTAGATCGAGTTGTAGACGCCGCCTCGGCTCCAGAGGCCGTCCGCGGACTCGGTCCACTGGATGGCGCTGGCGCGTGAGAGGACCTCCTCGTACAGCAGGAGGCCGACGTTGTAGTCGGGGTTCAGCGGACGGTTCGTGAAGGTCGGGTCGAGGGGATCCTCGTCTCCGCCAGCCCAGCCCATCTCGAAGGTGAAGTCCTGGGGGCCGCTGGTGTAGCCGGCGCGACCGACGGCGCCCCAGATGGCGGGCTCCTTGTAGAGCTGGTCTGGCTCGCTCGAGAGGAGCTCGATGGCGCGGGAGTGGCCGCGGATCGTGAGCGCCTCGCCCTCGAGGTACAGGTGCTTGCGGACCATGCGCACGTACGCGTCGTAGATCCAGACGTTCGACTCGGTCTCGCCCTGGCGACGGTTGACCGCGTAGAAGCCGGCCGTGAAGTCCGCGGGCGTGCCGCCCATGTCGATGTCTTCGCCCTTGTAGATCAGGACGTAGAGCATCTCCCAGACGTCGTCGTCGTTCTCGGCCCACCAGTTCTCGGGCCGCATGTTCGTCGTGCGGTCCTGCGAGTAGCCGTGGTCGTCCGAGGGGGCGCACCGGGGGTCGTCGTCCGGGTCCTCGGGGTCGCACTTGTAGCCGTAGTACTGGTTCAGCGGATCCTCGACGAGGCGGTCGAAGCCGACGGCGAAGAACAGCGGCAGGTCGGCGTTGCCCTTGCCGACGATGGCGTTGCTGATGCCCAGCGGCTGGGTCGCGAAGACGAAGCGGTCGAAGCTGTTGCCGAAGTGGTTCTCGCCGAAGCTGTCGTCGAAGCCGTTTCCGTCGTTGGCCAGGAGCCCGAGGCCCCAGTTGGACGGCTGGCGACCCACGGTGATGACACCGACGGGCGTCTGGAACTTCGCCCAGGCCCGCTTGACCTGGAAGTTCGGCGCGGGCTGTCCGTCGAGGCCCGTGTTGGTCGGGTCGTTGGCGAACAGCGGCGTCGAGGCCAGCTGCTCGTTGTCGCCCCAGATCCCGTCGTCGAACGCGTCCGCCATCATGTGGAACTCGGCGCGGCCGTTCTGGTAGTTCAGGCTCGGCCGGAGGCGCAGTCGGTGCTGCATGTACCGGCCGGTCTGCGGCTGGCGGTCCCAGGCGTCATACGTCTCCGGATCGGTGTCCGAGGGCGTGTAGAGACCGTTGAAGCTGTGCGCGCGAACCCGGTAGTAGCCGTCGAGAGAGACGTCGTACTCGTCCAGGTCCACCGCGAACGCGGAGGAGGCCAGGAGCAGTGCCAGCATGACTCAGCCTTCGCAGGCGGAGAGGCAGGACTCCGGGTAGATCACGCCGCCGTTCTCGCCACCGCTGCCGGTGAAGATGTTGGCGATGTTGATGCTGTCGGGGACGATGTCCATGCTGGTCTCGCCCTGCAGCACGTGGTCCGTTCCGTCGTAGGTCCACATCTCGATGGTGACGCGTCCCGGCGGGATGTTGACGGCGACCCAGAGTCCGTCCTCGCTGGTCCACTCCTGGTCGCGGCTCGGGAACTCCTCGACGAAGTACTTCATCGAGTAGTCCTCGAGGTAGTTGCCCTCCTCGTCGCGGACGATGATCTGGGCGAACTGGACGGGGTCGCCGTCGCCGCCGCAGCCGAACGCCGTCCCCGCGACGATGCCCTGTCCGGGCTGGACCGTGATGCCGAGGAGCCCGGGGATGATGTTGTACGTCGTCGAGCTGACCGAGTTGAAGTCCACGCCCAGCTCGGCGCCGGCGGTGTTCGCGAACACCTCGTGAGACTGGATGGTGATCTTGGTCTCGTCCAGCGCGGGGTCGGTGTACACGCGGTAGGTCGTCGGGGTGCACGCCATCAGCGTCCCCGAGACGTCGCCACTGGCGTCGCTCGTCGTCGAGAAGTCGGCGGCGCCCTCTTCGTAGCGATCGCCGAAGAACAGCTCGAGGTCGGCGTCGGCGACGCCGGTGCCCTCCTGGAAGTCCTCGATCGTGCCCTTGAACGGGTGCTCCGTCGCGCAGGACGCATCGGGCGTCTGCGCGAGCCAGTCGTCGCCCGGGGTGTAGCAGCTGGACAGGTCCTCGCCGCTCTCGGCGGTCGGCGTCGTCGTGACGTAGATGAACTCGCCGAAGACATCGGTCTCGGCGGGACCGGAGTCTCCGGTGTTGTCCTTGTCACCGCAGGCGGTGAGCGCGAGGAGGATGGAAGCCGTCATGGTTGCGTCTCCGATGGAAGGCCGTCGAATTACGCCGCCGAGGATGCTCAGTCAAGGACTTGTCCGCTAGGAGCCCTGTTTCCGTCCGGTCGTCAGGCGGAGCACGGCCTGCAGGTCGGTGCCGTCTGCTGCGCGCCCACGCAGGCGGAGTCTCTGCCCAGTGCGACTCCCGGCTGGGATGCGCAGGCGAATGGGTCCGGCGGGGGTGTCCAGGTGGATGCGCCCGCCCGAGCTGGCCACGTCCTGCGGCACAGCGACGTCCAGGCCCGGGGTGAGCTCCACGGTCACGTTCAGGTCGCCCCTTCGCCCTCCGGACAGGCCGGTCAGCCCCAGTTCTGCGAGGTGGACGAAGCTGCCGTCTCGCGGGATGGGAACGGTCACCCAGTCCGACCGGCCGACCACCCCGGTCTCGTAGCATGCGGTGCAGTCATCGGGAGGAAGAAGGCCGGCGCCGCCACACACCTCGCACCGGATGGTCGACTCGAGCCCGATCCGGAGCAGGGTCTGCAGCACCTTCTGGAGCCCTGAGCCCAGGCAACCGGGACAGGTGGTCCCGACCCAGGGACCGTCGCAGGCGGTGCAGATGTCGTCGCGCTCGACCTGCAGGCGGGCATCCCGCCCACGGGCCGAGGAAGCGACACGAAAGGAGAGGTCGACGTCGGCGCCTCGCCGTCGAGCACGGCGAGGCCTCTCGGTCCGGACAGGAGGCTCGATCGGAGGGGCCGCGCGTCGACCGCGAAGGGTCTCGTAGGCGTCGACGCACTCCTGGAACCGGGTGGTCGCTTCCGGGCTGGGATTGCGGTCCGGGTGCCACTGGAGCGCCTTCTTCCGGAACGCCTTCCGGATGGCGTCCTCGTCCGCGCCAGCCGGGACGCCCAGGACCTCGTGCGGGCTCACGGGCTCCAGCTGAGCAGGCGGTCCGCCTGCTCGGTCACGAGCCCCGCCGTCTGGGGGCCGAGGGAGTTGGTCTCCTCGTAGTGATCGCCCTCCGCCTCGTCGAGGTACGGAATCGTGTCGTGGAGCTCGAAGTTGAACTCCGGGATGATGTACCCGAGCTCGTCGTTCGCGAGGCCGACGATCCAGGCGTCCGGCGCGCCGATGGTTTCCAGCAGGTAGGGACCCTCGGGGGCCTGGTCAAGGTCGGGTGGGTTCGGGTTGTCGTCCTTCACGATGTCGTAGAGCGGGCTCCCCGTGAGCGAGCCGTCGTACCCCCCGAGCGCGACCTCGGGGAACAGCTCCCCCGGGATCGTGAGGAGAGTCAGATCTCCGAGCGAGATGAGGTCCATGTCCGTTCGGACGTCGGGCCAGTTGTCGTCGGTGATGTCCTCGTCGGGGTCGTAGTTGTAGAGCGTGCGTGGCAGGACGCCGATCTTGAACATCGCCTGGAACGCGATGTTGTCGACCGGGAGGTCGAAGCGCGTGTGGGCCAGGGACAGGTCGGGCTCGATGGTCGCGGCGCTGTCCACCGCGTCCAGCGCCATCTCGCCGAGCAGGGTGCCGATCGCGTAGGTGTGCTCGAACGAGGAGCCGGTGAGCACGTCGCCGTCGGGCGTCGTCGTCTCCACGCGGAGGGTCGTCATCATCCCGCCGACCATGCCCTGGAGGTAGATGGCGGTGCCCCCGACCCCCTCGCGCGAGCGGGAGTCCCACTCCGCGCCGGACTCCACGGTCTCCCGCAGCGAGTGCACGAAGTCCGCGCTCAACAGATCGTTGTCGTCAGAGAGCGTCTCGGGGTGGCTCCCCCAGTGGATGACGGTCGCGATCGTCGCCTGGTCTTCGTCGATGAGCTGGAGTGTGCCGAGCTCCCAGACCGCGACCACGGGGTCCCGGGTGTCGCGAAGGACGTTCGCGCTCCCCTTCACCTCGTCGTACGTGCGCACGTCCGCGCTGCCGACCCGCGCCGTGGACACCGCCCGCTCGTCGGCTACCGCATCTCGGATGCCGGCGACGATCTCGTCTCGGACCCAGCCCACGTACTCCGGGTCGTACCCGCTCTTCGTCACTGTCCGACCCCACAGGCCGACGGTGTCGGGGCCCTCGTGCGTGTGGGTCGCGCTGATCAGGACGTGATCGATCTCGAGCCCCTCGGCCGCCACCGCTTCGCGGACGGCGATGACGTCGTCGTTGAAGAAGCCGACCAGGTCCACGGAGACGATGGCGACGCTGGTGCCGCCCTGGCGCAGCACGAGGGTGCGGGCCGACAGGTCATCGCCCACTCCGCGCGCCGGATGGCCGTTTCCGAAGCCGGCCATCCAGACAGCGGCGAACTCCCCGTCACCCTCGCCCTCGTCGGCGCCGGTCCAGCCCTCGTCGTCCGGGCAGATCTGGTCGCAGCCGCAGTCCAGGAAGCCATCCGCCGAGCTCGACCAGGTCCCGTTGCCGTCCACGTCCTCCCAGGTCTCGAAACATGGCGGGATCAGCGTGCGGTTCGATGCGCCGGCGGACAGCGTTCCATCGGCATCGGCGCAGGCTCCCGAGGGGTCGCCCGGGCAGTACAGGTCCGGCGCCCACGGCTCGGCGCTGTCGGTGGGCGTGTCGTCTTTGCAGGCGATCAGAAGAGTGAGGAGCGTCATCGCGAGGCCTCCAGAGGCGAACACCATAGTCGGCCGTTTCCCCGCCGGGCCTCCTGACCCATGTAAGATGACGCGCGAATCCGCCCTCCAAGGGACCCCTATGCGCACGATCCCGCTGATGCTGAGCCCTCTGTTTGCTCTCGCCGCGCTCACGGCCTGCCACGGCAACGAGGACTTCGGTCTCTGCAGCCAGAACCCGGAGGCTTGCTACGGCGACGCCGACACCGACGCGGACACCGACGCAGACACCGACGGGGACTCCGATGCGGACTCCGACACGGACACCGATACGGACACGGATGTCGGCTCGCTCGACGAGCCCGGCGACTACGCCGAGGTGGCTGCGGGCGAGGATTTGGAGCTCGACCTCTCGGACGCCTCCGGTGACTCGAACCGCGAGCAGGAGTTCTTCCTGGTCGTCGTGAACGAGGCCGAGACGGACGTCGGCTACCGCTTGCACTACAGCCCCACCTCGGCGGGCGGTCCCACGCCGCCGGACGACGCGCGCGCCGACCGTGACCTGGTGAAGCCGGACGAGCTCCGCGGGCTCACGCGCCCCAAGACGGCCAGCCCGCCCCCCGAGCCCCCCGTCGAGTCCGACGACATCGGCTCGGCCACGGCGGAGTTCCACATCCGCGCCGACGTCGAGTCTGCTGAGGTCTACGAGACCGTCACGGCGACGCTCTGGGCCGTCGGCACCAACGCCACGATCTGGGTCGACAACGATCACCCGATCGACTGGGACACCGACTGCAACGGCATCGTCGACGTGGCCGACCCCCGCGGCGCGTATGGGTTCACGAACTGCGACCTGCAGATCGTGGCCGACATCGTCGACACGAACATCATCGTGAACATCAACGATCTGTTCGGCGAGCCCTCCGACATCAACGGCGACGAGCAGATCACGATCGTGGTCAGCCCGGTGCTCAACGCGCTCCCCCTGACGTCTTCGGACGACGAGGACTGGAGCCGCGTCATCGGTAGCTACGCCGATCCCGAGGTCGACCTCGTCGACTTCGACGAGGCGAACAACCCCGGCTCGGACATGCAGGAGGTCCTGTACGTCTTCGCGCCCGACCCGCTCGGGTACGCCAACCCCTACGCGGCGGTCACGGTCGAGGAGTACACCTCGATGGCGCTCGCCTCGGAGATCGCGCGCTCCTACACGAAGCTCGTCCTCTACAACCAGCGCGTCATCGCGCCGGAGGATGCGGGCGAGGACCCCGGGGATGTCGAGGAAGCCTGGCTGATCGAGGCGCTCGGAACCGTCGCCGCGGACACCTGTGGCTTCGGCGCTCGCTACTTCGAGGACGCCTGGCTGTACCTGGACGCCCCCTACCTCTACTCCCTGACGGACTACGAGAGCGAGGGCTTCGGCTCGGCGACGCCCAAGGGCGCGCAGTACCTCTTCCTCCGCTGGCTGGTCGACACCCAGGGTGAGGAGGTCCTGGCGAGCCTGACGCAGACGACCGAGAGCGGCGTCGACAACGTCGAGTCCGCCACCGGCGCGACGATGAGCGAGCTCGTCATGGGCTGGCAGGTCGCGCTGCTGACCACCGGGATGACGAAGGAGGACGGCACCGAGTTCGTCGACTCGTCCGTGTTCCCGCCGTTCGCCGGGGCCGAGACCATCTCGGCGCCGACCACGGCTCCCAGCCCGCCGACGCCGGGCGTCTACTACGGCGCCAACGGCTACCAGCGTGGCTTCGAGGTCCGCGGCACCAACTCCTGGTTCGAGGGCGGCACCACCGCGGCCCCGACCGAGATCGAGGCCCTTCGTTCCGTCGGAGAGGGCCCCGACTACCACACCTTCGTCTCGGGCTTCGAGTACTACGGCTTCGGCGCCGGGGGCTACGGCGCCCATGTCGTCCGGCTCACGGGCCTCGACTACGACACGACGACGGTCGAGATCCAGGGAGAGGGAGACCTCGAGCTGGGGGCCACCGTCGTCCGCTGGAACGACGTCGACGAGGCGGACTACGTCTCCGACAACATCTTCTCGCCGCTCGACGCCAACTCGGTCGCTCTTCCGGCGCTGCCCTCGGACGGCTCACGGATCTACGCGGTGGGTGACATCAGCTCGCCGTCGACGACCCAGGTCCTGGACGAGGACGGCAAGCCTTCGAGCTCGGCCGTCTCGGACACCGACCGGTTCGTCCTCGACCTCTCGGACCGCACCTCTGGCGAGGTCGTCGAGGTCGGCATCTGGATGGAGCGTCGCTTCGAAGGCACCTCGGGTGACGTCGCTCCCTACGACCCGTGGCTCGCCGTCGCGCCCAGCGAGTGGGTCCCGACGCCGACGGTCTCGAGCATCGACTCGACGACGTGTGCGGAGTCCAGCGAGTCCTTCCAGTACCCGTCCACGGTCCTGGGCTACCAGTACTACCAGGAGTTCCTCTCGCACTCGCTCGGCGAGAACGGCATCGAGGATCCCTGTGGTCAGCCGCCCGAGGAAGGCACCGACACCGGCGCGAGCACCGTCCCGACCTGTGACACCGACTACGACGGGGACGGCGTGCTCGACCTCGACGAGCCGGCTCCGACGACGTTCATCGGCCAGGTGATGGTCGAGCAGTGCGACCTCGGCCTCAGCTCCGAGGATGCCTACTCGACCGACTGGGTCGATCAGGACGAGCTCGACGAGGACGGCGAGGTCTCCTACGACCGCGTGCTGAACATCGGCGGCTACTCGGGCGAGTCGGGCGAAGAGGCCTACCTCGAGATCGCGCTCACCGGCGGTGAGATCTACACCATCGTGGTCGGCGGAAACGGCGACACGGGTGTCTACGAGCTCAGCGTCAAGCAGATCAACTAGGCGCTTGAGCGAGGTTGACCCCACCTCGCAGGGGGAGACGAAGCGAGCCCGCCGGACCAGCCTCGCGCTGTTCACGGCGACGCTCGTGTGCGTCTACTTCACTTACGGCTGGCTCTGGGTCGGCGGGGACCCGCTGCGCGATCCCGACACGATGCGTCAGGCGGGGACCTTCGCTGCGACGCTCATGGCCATCCTCGGTGCGCATGAGATGGGCCACTACATCGTGGCGAGGCGTCACGGGTTCCGGCTGTCGCTGCCCTACTTCATCCCCGTCCCGTTCTTCTTCGGCACCTTCGGCGCGGTCATCCGCCTGAAGAGCCCGCCGCAGAGCCGCACCGCCCTGCTGGAGATGGGGGCCGCGGGACCGCTCGCCGGCGCCGCGGTCGCGTTCCTGGCGCTCGTGTTCGGACTCCCGGACACCGGGCCGCCGCCGGAGATCCTCCTCCCCGAGGTGGTCGCCGAGCCGGGCTGGCTCGACGCGGTGTTCGCCTGGGAGCCGCTCGCCTGGCTGTTGAGCCTCGGCTCCGAGCCGGTCCCCGACGGCCACGCCCCGGTGCTCATCTTCAACAACCCCCTCGTGATGGACCTGCTGGGCAGCTGGATCCTGGGTGCGCCTCCCGGGCGGTTCGACACGCTGTCGCCGATGGCCATGGCCGGCTGGGTGGGCTGCTTCCTCACGGCGCTGAACCTCGTCCCCATCGGGCAGCTCGACGGCGGGCACGTCCTGGGTGCGTTGGTCCCGGACCACGCCCGTCGGATCAGCAAGGTCCTCCTGGGTCTGGCGGTGGCTGGCGGGATCCTCGGGTGGACCGGGTGGCTCGTCTGGGCGGTCCTGCTCTGGAAGACCGGCGCCGACCGCAACATGGAGGTCCCCTCCGAGCCCCCGCTCACGACCCGGGCGCGCGTCATCGCGGTGCTCGTGCTGATCCTCTTCGTGCTGACCTTCATGCCACTCCCCATCGAGCCCGACGTGATCGCGGTGACGCCGTGACGGACCGCCGGCCGGTCTTCGGGCTCGCTGTCCTGGCTCTCTTGATCGGGGCGGCCGTCCTGGCCCAGACCTGGGTCCGGCCCGAGCCGAGCGAGGCTCCGGTCGTCGAGCCCGTCTTGGACGACACCGGACCGTCGGTGGACTTGGAGCACCCGACCGAGCGGGACATCGCGTTCCTGACCGAGGTCCTCGCGACCGGAACGCCCGAGGGCCGCCGGTCCGCAGCTCGAGCGTTCGCTGTGTCCGGTGATCCGCGCGGGGTCGAGCCGTTGTTCGATGCCGCGACCGGGGGAGGGGAGGACGACATGCTGTTCTGCCTCGCCGCGCTGGAGATCCTGCGGCTCCAACCCGCCGAGCTCACCTGGCGCGAGCTGGTCCGAGCGCTCGAGCGGGTCCCGCCGCTGCCCGAGGCCTGCCGTCAGGAGCTGCGGGACCGACATGGCCTCATCGACGGGGCCGACGCCCCGGCCCTCGCGGGCGCCGAGGATCCCGACCCGACGGTGCGTGCCTGGTCCGCCCGGCGGCTGGCGGACGTGGTGGGGGCCGACGACGCCTACCTCGCCCTGGTCTCCGACCCGTCTCCTGCGGTTCGGCGAGCGGCTTGGCTGGCGCTGGTCGGTCGCGATACGTCCGCGATCCGCGACGAGCTCTCGGCTGCGGCCGAACACGAGGACGACGCGGCGATCCTCTCCCTCAGCGCCGAGGTCCTCCGGTGACTCTCCTGCTCCTCGCTGCCGCACAGGCGGCGTCGCTCGAGTCGATGCCCGTCTCCACGCGTGGGGAAGCGCTGTCCATGCGCCAGGCCGCCGAGACCGCCGGTCACGACGCCCGACTGGTCCGTCGGTACGTCGCGGGACAGGGCTGGGAGTACACGGTCCGCATCGAGGGCTTCGCCGATGCGGCCACCGCCGAGTCGGCGGCCACCGAGCTGGCCGAGGCCTCGGGCATGACGCTCGTGATCCTCGGCGAGCTGCAGCCCATCGCGGTCGAGCCGCCCGCCGTGGCCGGGCCGGTCGTCGAGCCGGGGCATCCCGCCTCGGGGGTGATCCTCGAGCACGCTGTCCGGGCAGTCGGTGGAAGGGACGGCGGCGCGGCCGTCCTGGCCGATGCCTCGGGCGTCCGCTTCGTCTACGTCCGCACCGTGATGCAGGACGGCGTCGAGCTTCGGGCTGAGCACCAGCTCCTGCGCGAGGCGAGCGATCTCCGCCTGACCGTGCACGGCGAGGACCCCGTCCGCGCGAGCACGACCGTGGTCACCGACGACGGTAGCTGGATGCGTGTCGACGGCGAACGGCTGGCTCAGGACGAGGCCCGCGCCCGCGAGGTGCTCGGCGGCTTCGAGCCCGAGCAGCTGCTGGCCTTGCCTCTCGGCTTCGGGCACCTGGTGGACACCGATCCGGTCTGGGCCCAGCTCGAGACGGTGTCCGTCGAGGGGGAGGGGGGCGATCGCCTCTACGTCCTCGAGGCTGGAGCGGACTCGGCTCGCGGCCTTCGGGTCGAGGTCGCAGAGGAGGACTGGCGGATCGTCGAGGTCGTCGTCCGCTCGGACTCAGGCGAGGCCCAGCACGCGTTCGCGGACTGGCGCGAGCTCGACACCGGTCTCGTCGTTCCCTTCGACGTGACGCTCTCTCGAGACGGCGCTGTGGTCAGCCGCCTCGAGGTCCAGGAGCTGGCCCTCGTGGACGCTCACCCCGCCGGCAGCTTCGCCCTTCCAGAGACCCCCTGAACAGGCGCTCTCACGTCGTGCATCGCATGGGTTGACACCCGTGATCGTCATGACTAAAAGGGGGGCCACCTCGCTGACCGGTGAAAAATCGGTAGGTGAGACCGTCGGCTGGCGTAGCTCAACTGGTAGAGCAGCGGTCTTGTAAACCGCAGGTTGCGGGTTCAAGTCCCACCGCCAGCAAGCGGTCTTTCCGCAGGAGAGGTTGATCTTCACATTTTGGGGGATTGCCCGAGTGGCCAAAGGGAACGGGCTGTAAACCCGTCGGCTCTGCCTACGGTGGTTCAAATCCACCATCCCCCACCATTACCCGAAGCAATCGCCAGCCCCTACCACTCGGGGGCTGGCGTGCGCCTCGTATGCGGGAATAGCTCAGTTGGTAGAGCATCAGCCTTCCAAGCTGAGGGTCGCGAGTTCGAGTCTCGTTTCCCGCTTTTTTCGATTCATGCCGATGTAGCTCAGGGGCAGAGCACCTCCTTGGTAAGGAGGAGGCCATGGGTTCAAATCCCATCATCGGCTCCATCTCCCCAGATAGAAACGCTAGAAAACGCCGCTGACGCGGCATCGGGCCGAGCGCCCAGGAGAGTCAGACCATGGCCAAGGAGAAGTTCGAGCGGAACAAGCCGCACGTGAACATCGGCACGATCGGTCACGTCGATCACGGCAAGACCACGCTGACTGCCGCCATCACCAAGGTGCTCGCCGAGTCCGGCGGTGCGACGTTCCTCGACTACGAGAACATCGACAAGGCGCCCGAGGAGAAGGCTCGCGGGATCACGATCAACACCGCTCACGTCGAGTACGAGACGGACAAGCGCCACTACGCGCACGTCGACTGTCCCGGCCACGCTGACTACATCAAGAACATGATCACGGGCGCCGCCCAGATGGATGGCGCGATCCTCGTCGTGGCCGCCTCGGACGGTCCGATGCCGCAGACGAAGGAGCACGTGCTCCTCGCCCGCCAGGTCAACGTCCCGCACATCGTCGTGTTCCTGAACAAGGTCGACCTCCTGGACGACGAGGAGCTCCTCGAGCTCGTCGAGATGGAAGTCCGCGAGCTCCTCGACGAATACGAGTTCCCCGGCGACGACACCCCGATCATCCGTGGTTCGGCGCTCAAGGCCCTTGAGGGCGACACGTCCGAGATCGGTGCCCCCGCGGTGCTGAAGCTCATGGAGGCCGTCGACACCTTCATCCCGACGCCTGAGCGGGACATCGACAAGCCCTTCCTGATGCCGGTCGAGGACGTCTTCACGATCCAGGGTCGTGGAACGGTCGCTACCGGTCGCGTCGAGCGCGGCAAGATCAACATGGGTGACAAGGTCGCCATCGTTGGCGTCAAGGAGACCACCGAGACGACCATCACGGGCGTCGAGATGTTCCGCAAGATCCTCGACTACGCCGAGGCCGGCGAGAACATCGGCGCGCTCCTGCGCGGCGTGAAGCGCGAGGAGATCGAGCGCGGCCAGGTCCTGGCCGAGCCCGGCTCCATCAAGCCTCACACCAAGTTCCGCTGCAAGGCCTACATCCTGAAGAAGGACGAGGGCGGCCGTCACAAGCCGTTCTTCAAGGGCTACCGCCCCCAGTTCTACTTCCGGACGACGGATGTGACCGGAATGATCACCCTCGACGAGGGTGTCGAGATGGTCATGCCTGGCGACGACATCGAGTTCGAGGTCGAGCTCATCACGCCGATCGCGATCGAGGAGCAGCTCCGCTTCGCGATTCGTGAGGGTGGCCGCACCGTCGGCGCCGGCGTTGTCTCCGCCATCATCGAGTAGTCCTCGAGTCTCTCAGACACACCGATCCCCGGTCCTCGGACCGGGGATTCGTGCGTCTGGGGATCACCCGCGGATCGACCGCGGCTCTTGCCTTGCTGCACCACGGATGCCGTGGTAATGGCCAGCGGCTTGACCCCACCCCAGGCGTGCACACTCCTGAGCCCTGGTGGGGACCACCATCGACCGGATCCCGTCGAAGGACCATCTACACCGTGTACAACGCTCGCTACATCTCAGTCACGTTCCTCGGTCTCGCAGCATGCGTGGCCGTGACGATCCGTGCCGCAGCGATCGATGTGCTCCTGATGATGGGCCAGGCCGACACCCTCGTGGGTGGCGTGATGTCCCTGAGTGCGCTCATCGCGCTGGGCTTCGGGTTCGTGACGTTCTTCGGCCTGCTGAAGACCGGCTCGGCCGTTCGCTTCACCGACCAGGTGATCAGCGAGCTGACCAAGGTCACGTGGCCCGACCGGGAGGAGACCACCAACTCCTCCATCGTCGTGATCATCGCCAGCCTCATCTTCGCCGGCTCTCTCGCCCTGTTCGACTACGTCTGGGCGCAGGTCACCGAGACCTTTCTCTTCAACGCCAGCTGAACGCTTTCCGGAGACTCACCCATGGCCATGGCCTGGTACGTCGTCAACACCTTCTCGGGCTACGAGAACAAGGCCAAGCTGGCCTTGGAGGAGCGCATCAGTGTGCTCGGCGTGCCCGACCGCTTCGGCGAGATCCTCGTGCCGACCGAGCAGGTCGTCGAGGTGAAGGGCGGGCAGAAGCGCTCCGTCACCCGGAAGTTCTTCCCCGGCTACATCCTTGTCCACATGGACCTGGACAATGAGACCTGGCACGTCGTCCGGAACACGCCGAAGATCACCGGCTTCGTCGGCGGCAACAACCGTCGGCCGCCTCCCGTCCCCGAGGCCGAGGTCCGTCGCATCACGCGTCGCATGGGCATCGGTGAGGACGCGCGGCCCAAGCCGAAGCTGAACTTCGAGCGCAACGAGGAGGTCCGCATCATCGATGGGCCCTTCGCTTCGATGAACGGCAACGTCGAAGAGGTGAACCAGGGTCGCGGCAAGCTGCGCGTCATCGTCGCCATCTTCGGTCGCCCCACGAGCGTCGAGCTCGACTTCACCCAGGTCGAGAAGCTCAGCTAGCTCAACCGCTTCCAAACACGCCCGCGCGGCCGACCACGGCCCGGGCAGGAGATTTCTCATGGCGAAGAAGGTCGTCAACTCGATCAAGCTGCAGATCATGGCCGGCGCGGCCAACCCGTCCCCTCCGGTCGGACCGGCGCTGGGACAGGCGGGTGTGAACATCCCGATGTTCTGCAAGGAGTTCAACGCGCGCACCCAGTCCATGGCTGGCGAAGGCCTGGTGATCCCTACGGAGATCACGGTCTATAGCGACCGCACCTTCACCTTTGTCTGCAAGACGCCCCCCGCTGCGGGCCTGCTCTTGAAGGCTGCCGGACTCGAAAAGGGTTCCGGCGAGCCGAACAAGAACAAGGTCGGCAAGATCACCTGGTCGCAGGTGGAGGGCATCGCCCAGCGCAAGCTCCCGGACCTGAACACTTCCGACATCGAGGCGGCGAAGAAGACGATCGCCGGAACCGCTCGGTCCATGGGAATCGTCGTCACCGACTGACCTCAGTCGCCTGACATCCAACAACCTTGGCCCTGATCCCGGGGGAGGGTGGCCGCCCACCCGACTGTACTCCGGCCAGGAACCCGGTCACACGACCGAGGGAAGAGGAGAGATATGGGAAAGCCCAGCAAGCGGTGGAGTGCCGCCCGTTCTCGGGTCGACACCACCAAGAAGTACACCCTGACCGAAGCGGTCGAGCTCATCAAGGAGACCGCGAACGCCGGCTTCGATGAGAGCATCGATCTCGCTGTGCGTCTCGGTGTGAACCCCCGGCATGCGGATCAGATGATCCGTGGCGCCACCAGCCTTCCTCACGGAACGGGTCGAACCGTCCGCGTCGTCGTGTTCGCCCAGGGCGATGCGGCGAAGGCCGCCGAAGAGGCGGGAGCCGACGTCGTCGGTTCGGACGAGCTCATCGCCAAGATCCAGAAGGAGAACTGGCTGGACTTCGACAAGGCCGTCGCCACGCGCGACATGATGGGCAAGGTCGGACGCATCGGTCGTCTGCTCGGACCCCGTGGCCTGATGCCGAACCCCAAGGTCGGCACCGTCGTCGCGCCCGATCACGTCGCTCAGACCATCAAGGATCTGAAGGGCGGCCGCATCGACTTTCGCGTCGAGAAGTCGGGAATCATCCACTGCCCGGTCGGCAAGTCCTCGATGGACGCCAACCAGCTCGAGGACAACATCGCCGCCCTGATGGGTGAGCTGATGCGCCTCAAGCCCTCGAGCGCCAAGGGTACCTACGTCCGCGGGGTTGCCGTGAGCAGCACCATGGGCATCGGTGTCCGCATCGACGCAGCGGATGCGATCCGCGCGTCGGGACGCTGAGGAGGTCACCATGAACCGCAACGAAAAGGCAGGGCTGGTCGACCAGCTCACCTCGGATCTCGCTGACGCCCCGTTCGTCGTCCTCACGGACTTCGGCGGTGCCTCCGCGAACCACACGAACGAGTTCCGTCGTCGGCTCGAGAAGCACGGTCTGCGCATGCAGGTCGTGAAGAACACGCTGACTCGTCGGGCGATCGCCGGCACCGAGAAGGAGGGCCTCGACGGGCAGCTCGTCGGAATGACCGGACTGATCATCTCGGGTGAGGACGCCACGGCCGCCGCCAAGGCGATCCAGGGCTCGCTCGAGAAGAAGGACCCGATCGAGATCAAGGGCTCCTTCTTCGAAGGCCAGGTCGCGGAAGGAGACGCGGGCGTCAAGCTCGTCGCATCCCTCCCGAGCCGCGAGGATCTGCTCGTCATGCTGCTGCGCACGCTCCAGGCGGGCCCGCGCAACGTGCTGGGTGTCATCCGCGGTCCGGCGCGCGATCTGCTGTACCTGCTGAAGAACTACGAGACCAAGCTTGCCGACGCCGAGGGCGGGGAATAGAACCCCGCCCCTACGCGCCTACATCGAATTTTCCATCATTTTTTTCTGAACGAGGAACACCGCCATGTCTGCAACTCAGGCTGACGTCGTCGACTACATCAAGAACCTGAAGCTCGGAGAGGTCAAGGACCTCATCAGCCTGCTCGAGGACGAGCTGGGCGTCGAGGCTTCCGCGCCCGTCATGGCCGTTACTGGCCCCGCCGGCGCTGCCGCCGAGCCCGAAGAGGAGCAGACCGAGTTCGACGTCGTCCTCAAGGACATCGGTCCCAAGAAGATCAACGTCATCAAGGCCGTCCGCGCCGCGACGGGTCTCGGTCTCAAGGAGGCCAAGGATCTCGTCGAGAGCGCGCCCAGCACCATCAAGGAGGCCATCGACAAGGCCGCCGCCGAGGAGCTGAAGAAGGCCCTCGAGGACGCTGGCGCGGCCGTCGAGGTCAAGTAGCTTCGGCTGCATCGAGGAGCCTCCGACCTTCGGGACGGAGGCTCCTTTGTCGCGTCTCGCGACACTTTCGGGCTTCGGCCCTCTCGTGGTCTCCGGACCGCACTGCCCCTCGGGGCTCCTCCCTCCCAGATACCGACCGCCTCTTGAAGGTCTCCAAGGTCCCCGCATCGAATCTTCGTTGCCGGTGAGCTTCCCGCTCGCTGCGCAACGCTTTGGTGTGTTCAGGACCTGAGACCGGAACGGTCGACCATCACCGACGGCTTTGAGCTGGCTTCACCGCCGCTCGCCATCCGCTGAGGTCTTCATGCCCGACCTGCTCGCGAACAACTTCAAGTACCGTCGCACCTTCGCGAAGACTCCTCCGGTCGTCGACATCGGCAACCTGATCGAGATCCAGCGGGAGTCCTACGAGGGCTTCCTGCAGAGCCAGGTGCCTGTCGACGAGCGCCGTACTGTCGGCCTCCAGGCGGTCTTCAAGAGCGTCTTCCCGATCCAGGACTTCTCGAACAAGGCTTCGCTGCAGTTCGTGTCCTACGATCTCGAAGTCCCGAAGTACGACACCGACGAGTGCCGCGAGCGCGGCATGACCTACTCGGCTCCGCTGAAGGTCACCGTCCGTCTCGTCGTGTGGGAGGTCGACCAGGCCTCGGACACGCGCTCCGTCTCCAACATCAAGGAGCAGGAGGTCTTCTTCGGTGAGATCCCGCTGATGACGGAGAACGGTACGTTCATCATCAACGGCACCGAGCGCGTCGTCGTGTCTCAGCTGCACCGCAGCCCGGGCATCTTCTTCGACCAGGTCATCAGCAAGACCGGTGGCGGGAAGCTCATCTTCTCGGCCCGCGTCATCCCGAACCGCGGTTCGTGGATCGACTTCGAGTTCGACACCAAGGACATCCTCTACGTCCGCATCGACCGCCGCCGCAAGCTGCCGGCCACGGTCCTCCTGCGGGCGCTCGGCTACGGGACCGAGGAGCTCCTCAACTACTTCTACGACCGCGAGACGATCGTCTGGGACGGCGGCTGGTTCAAGGAGACGAGCGCGGCTCTGCTCTCCATCCAGTCGGCTTCAGTCGAGATCGTCGACGCTGACGGGTCGGTCCTGGTGAAGGAAGGGAAGAAGTTCCTGAAGCCTTCGCTCCGCAAGCTGCGGAAGGCCGGGATCCTCGCTGACCGGACATTCCAGGTCGATGGGGAAGAGGTCACCGTCGAGATGGCCCGCATCCCGATCGCCGACGAGCTCGTCTACGGCGCGGTCTGCGCCTACGACGTCGTCGACATGAACACCGGCCTCATCGTCGTCGAGTGCAACGAAGCGCTCGAGGAAGAGAACGTCCAGGCGGCCCTCGAGGCCGGCATCTCGGAGTTCGAGGTTGTCTTCATCGACAACGTCATGGTCGGCAGTTTCCTGCGCGACACGCTGACCGTCGACAAGATCGCCAGCCCCGAAGAGGCGGTCATCGAGATCTACCGCCGTCTGCGCCCGGGCGACCCGCCCACGTACGACGCCGCCGTCAAGCACTTCGAGAAGCTCTTCTTCGACCCCGAGCGCTACGACCTCTCCGAGGTCGGTCGTCTCAAGCTGAACCACAAGCTCGGCCTGGACCTCCCGCTCGAGCAGAAGACGCTGACCCGCGAGGACATCCTCCAGGTCGTGAAGTACCTGATCGACCTGAAGAACAACAAGGGCTCGATCGACGACATCGACCATCTCGGAAACCGCCGCATCCGTGCGGTCGGCGAGCTGCTCGAGAACCAGTACCGCATCGGCCTGGTTCGGATGGAGAAGGCCATCAAGGAACGGATGAGCCTGAGCGAGATCGAGGCGCTCATGCCGCACGACCTCATCAACGCGAAGCCCGTCTCCGCGGTGGTGAAGGAGTTCTTCGGCAGCAGCCAGCTCTCGCAGTTCATGGACCAGACCAACCCGCTGTCGGAGGTCACGCACAAGCGCCGGCTGTCCGCCCTCGGACCTGGTGGACTGACCCGCGAGCGCGCCGGCTTCGACGTCCGTGATGTCCACCCGACGCACTACGGTCGTATCTGTCCCATCGAGACGCCGGAAGGGCCGAACATCGGTCTCATCGCGTCGCTCTCGACGTACGCACGCGTCAACGGCTTCGGCTTCATCGAGACGCCCTACCAGGGTGTCGCCGAGGGCAAGCTGACCGGCGAGGTCCGCTACTACTCGGCCCTCGAGGAAGAGGGGCACGTCATCGCCCAGGCGCAGCGCGCCGTGGACGACTCGGGCTCGCTCGGCGCTGACCAGGTC
Source organism: Pseudomonadota bacterium (assembly GCA_024228935.1). Classification (GTDB taxonomy): domain Bacteria; phylum Myxococcota_A; class UBA796; order UBA796; family CAJQPC01; genus JAAESX01. The sequence goes on along the minus strand of JAAESX010000162.1, from coordinate 3,056 downwards.
ACCGCCCGAATCAAGGGTGAGTACGGAATGGTCGCGCCGGAAGGCGTCACCCTGATGGACGTCTCCCCGAACCAGCTGGTCTCCGTCGGCGCCTCGCTCATCCCGTTCCTCGAGAACGATGATGCGAACCGCGCACTGATGGGCTCCAACATGCAGCGTCAGGCGGTCCCGGTCGTCAAGGTCGAGGCCCCGTTCGTCGGGACCGGCATGGAGCGCGTCGTCGCTCGCGACTCGGGTGTCACCACCACGGCGAAGCGGGCCGGAACGGTCTCGGCCGTCGACGCCTCGCGCATCGTCATCAAGTGTGCTGAGTACGACATCGAAGGTGACGTCGGTGCCGACGTCGACATCTACAACCTGACGAAGTTCGTCCGCAGCAACCAGAACACCTGCATCAACCAGCGCCCCGTCGTGAAGATGGGCGATACGGTCGAGGCCGGTGCGGTCATCGCGGACGGTCCCGCCACGGACCGCGGCGAGCTGGCTCTCGGCCAGAACGTCATCGTCGCGTTCATGCCCTGGCAGGGGTACAACTTCGAGGACTCGATCCTGTTGTCGGAGCGCCTGACGCGTGACGACTACTACACGACGATCCACATCGAAGAGTTCGAGGTCGCCGCTCGCGACACGAAGCTCGGCAAGGAAGAGATCACCCGCGACATCCCCAACGTCGGTGACGAGGCGCTCGGCGCTCTCGACGACGCGGGCATCGTGCGCATCGGCGCCGAGGTGAAGCAGGGCCACATCCTGGTCGGCAAGATCACGCCGAAGGGCGAGACGCAGCTCTCCCCCGAAGAGAAGCTCTTGCGGGCCATCTTCGGCGAGAAGGCCGGCGACGTCCGCGACACCTCGCTCCGCGTCCCCCCGGGCGTCGAGGGAACCGTCATCGGCGCCCAGGTCTTCGCACGTGAGGGCGTCGAGAAGGACGGCCGCGCGATGGAGATCGAGCGCGAAGGGGTCATCCGCATCGAGCGGGACCGCGACGCCAAGATCGCCGTCCTCCGCGAGTCGGCTCACCGCAAGCTGGTGCGTCTCCTCGAGGGACACCAGGCCGCGAACAAGATCCTCGACGACAACACGGGTGAGGAGATCATCGGCAAGGGCGAGGACTTCAGCGAGTCCAACCTCAAGCGCGTGACCTTCGAGCACTTCGAGAAGATCACCGTCGAGGACGGCGAGGTCGAGGACAAGATCTGGGGCCTCGTCGACCAGGTGCGCGAGAAGGAAGACCGCATCCGGGAGAAGTTCACCGACAAGATCGAGCGCCTCACCAAGGGCGATGAGCTTCCCCCCGGCGTCATCAAGCTGGTCAAGATCTACGTCGCCATCAAGCGCAAGATCCAGGTCGGCGACAAGATGGCCGGTCGTCACGGAAACAAGGGTGTCGTCTCCAAGGTCCTCCCGATGGAGGACATGCCGTACCTGGAAGACGGTACGCCGGTGGACGTCGTCCTGAACCCGCTGGGTGTTCCGTCGCGAATGAACGTCGGCCAGGTCCTGGAGGTCCACCTCGGTTGGGCCGCCCGCGGCATGGGCGTCGCCATCGCGCAGATGCTCGAGGACGACACCACGGTCGACGAGCTCCGCGACTACATCTCCCGCGTGTTCCCCGAGAACCCGGAGATGCAGGAGTTCTGCAAGAAGGCCACGGATGACGAGGTCGTCGAGCTGGCGTCCAAGTACCAGCGCGGCGTGACCACGGCGACGCCGGTCTTCTCCGGCGCCACCGAAGCCGAGATCAAGGGAGCCCTCGAGCTCGCCGGTCTCGACGACGACGGCCAGACGCTCCTGTTCGACGGTCGCACCGGTGAGTCGTTCGACCGCCGCGTGACGGTCGGCATCATGTACATGCTGAAGCTCCATCACCTCGTGGACGACAAGATCCACGCCCGGTCCATCGGCCCGTACTCCCTCGTCACGCAGCAGCCGCTGGGTGGTAAGGCGCAGTTCGGTGGCCAGCGGCTCGGTGAGATGGAGGTCTGGGCTCTCGAGGCCTACGGCGCCGCGTACAACCTTCAGGAGTTCCTGACGGTCAAGTCCGACGACGTCACCGGCCGTACTCGCATGTACGAGTCGATCGTCAAGGGCGAGAACATCCTGGAGGCCGGCTTGCCGGAGTCCTTCAACGTGCTGGTCAAGGAGCTGCAGGCTCTGGCGCTGGACGTCGAACTCATCGAGGACAAGGAAGTCCTGCGCCACTAGTTGCCGCAGGCCATCCGGCCCATCTTCTAAACGCATCCCCCCCTCTCTCCCTCCTGGGTCCTCCCCAGGGCCCCCCGCTTCCCGGAGTCCGTCGTGAAGGACATCTACAACATGTTCGAGAAGCCCAAGAACCCCCTCAACTATGTGGCGGTTCGCATCAGCCTGGCTTCTCCTGAGAAGATCCGGAGCTGGTCGCACGGCGAAGTGAAGAAGCCCGAGACCATCAACTACCGGACCTTCAAGCCCGAGAAGGATGGCCTCTTCTGCGCCAAGATCTTCGGGCCCATCAAGGACTACGAGTGCCTGTGCGGCAAGTACAAGCGCATGAAGCACCGCGGCATCACCTGTGAGAAGTGTGGTGTGGAGGTCATCCAGTCCAAGGTGCGTCGTGAGCGCCTGGGACACATCGACCTGGCCACCCCGGTTGCCCACATCTGGTTCCTCAAGAGCCTGCCGAGTCGCATCGCGAACCTGCTCGACGTGTCGCTGAAGGACCTGGAGCGGGTGCTTTACTGCGAGTCCTACATCGTCACGGACCCCGGTGAGTCCACGCTTAAGGAGGGAGAGATCCTGGCGGAAGAGGACTACCAGGAGGCCATCGCCACCTACGGCTACGGGAGCTTTGAGGTTGGCATGGGCGGCGAGGTCGTCAAGGACATGCTGCAGCGCATGGACATCTCGGCTCTGGCCAACAAGCTGCGCAACGAGATGAAGGAGGCCACCAGCGAGCCCCAGCGTCGCAAGTACGCCAAGCGCCTCAAGATCGTCGAGGGGCTTCGGTCCTCGGGCAACCGTCCTGAGTGGATGATGCTCTCCGTGGTCCCGGTCATTCCTCCGGACCTGCGCCCGCTCGT
>JAAESX010000161.1 GCA_024228935.1 Pseudomonadota bacterium | reverse complement strand
GGCCTCGAGGCCGCCTGGAGGGCCCTCACGGGGGGCATTCTTTCGGTGCTGGAGGGGGTCACTTCTTAGGTGGGTGGAACTCAGCGGTAGACGTGTGGGGAACAGGCTGGTCTGAGAATGCGCAGTGCCCTCGCCGCGAGTACGGCAGCCTTGGCGAACCGTTGAAGGTCTACCACCCGCAGGAGAGCACCCCGCATGGCGAAGAGTCGCAGATACAAGCAGGTCCACGTCAACACCGTTGATGTGATGACACTGGTCGAGCTTGGCCCGGACATCCAGGTCGGCTTTGACGTGGCGAAGACGAACCAGGTCGCGTCCTTCCAGGACCGTGAGAGCGGGCGCGGCCTCATCGTGAGGTGGGAGCACCCTCAGGAGACCTTCGCCTTCTTCGACCTCTGCCTGGGCGTGCGTGCGCGTCGGGGTGTCGAGATCGTGATGGAGCCCAGCGGCACCTATGGCGACCCCTTCCTGCACTGGTTCCACACGAACAACTTCAAGGTCTGGCGCGTATTGGGCGCCCAAGTGCATGCAGGCGCGGCGGCCATCGACGGGGTCCGCAGCGGCCACGACGCCAAGTCGGCGAGGCTGATGGTGGCCATCCACAAGTTGGAGGGCAGCAGCGAGTGGCTCGCCCGAGAGGAGGCTACTCGGGACCTCCGCGCCCTCGTTGGGATGCACGCATGGCACGACGACCAGGCGCGCCGCCTCGTTGGAATGGCCGAAGGCGCACTCGCCCGTAGCTGGCCGGAGCTGACGCGGCTCTTCAAGCCACGCTCGAAGATCTACTGGCGCCTGCTCGCGCACTTCGGTGGCCCCGATGCAGTAGCTGCCGATCCAGACGAGGCCGCTGCATACATGCGGCGCACCGGCCGCAACTTCCTGAAGTCCGAGAAGATCACCGCGGTCTTGACCTCGGCTGAGGCCACCCTGGGCGTCCCCATGAGCGAGGCAGAGCGGCGCCACCTGAAGCTCATCGGCAGCGAGTACCTGCGCGTCCTCGAGGCTCGCACCGAGCTGGCCGATGAGCTCGACACCAAGGTCCGCGACATGGCGAGGCCCCAACTCGTGGGGTTGCTCGGCGCAACTACGACCGCAACGCTCTTCGCCTACAATCTGGACCCGCTCCGCTTCGACAACCCGCGTGCCTTCGTGAAGGCGCTCGGCTTGAACCTCAAGGTGAGGAGCAGTGGCAAGCAGAAGGGGCGCCTGCGCATCACCAAGCGCGGCGCGCCGAAGCCCCGCATGCTCCTGGTTCTGGCAGCTGGCCGCCTCATCCAACGCGACCCAGTCGTGAAGGCATGGCACATGGCCAAGCGCGCGCGCGACGGCGGTAAGGGCAAGGGCATGATCTCGCTCATCGCGATCACCCGCAAGCTCGCGACGGCCGTGTGGCACGTCGCGCGGGGCAACGAATTCGACGCGCGGAAGCTCTTTGACGTCGACCGCCTCGCCCGGCGCAACCCGGCGCTCTACGCGGCGGCCGAGGCGCCCTCAGACGAGGCAGACAGGGACGACGAAATACTCGACGCCCACACCGAGACCCTCCTCGACCAAAGCTTGCTCGACAACCCCGCTGACGACGGCTCCGTGCACCACGAACAGCTCGACGCCGAAGAGCCTCCGGACCCCTCGAACACCAACCCTGATGGGCACGTGCAGCAGCCGCCCCTGACGCCACCTGACCTCCCAGGTCCCATCCAGCTCCTGGTCGACAAGCTGAGCGACGATCACCACCCATGAGTCCCATCGCATGTTCAACGGCACCCGGAGGGAACCTGATGACCTGAAGCCGGGCCAACGTGCCTGGAGCCGGAAACGACCTGAAAGAGAATCTCGCCGGGCGCGGGGACTTCCAAGAATAGGCTCGTGTCGCCGTCCGCGGCAGTACCAGTGGAACTCATGAAGCCCCACGCCCAGGCGGTTC
>JAAESX010000160.1 GCA_024228935.1 Pseudomonadota bacterium | reverse complement strand
CTGTCTTCCTGGTCACCACAACCTCCTGGCTACTAGCTGGGGTGTTCATGGCCGCGGCGGCCACCAAGTTGCGGGATCCTCTGGGAACCCGCCGCACCCTCGGGGAGTTCGGTCTTCCCCGCCCTCGGTTGCTGTCTCGCGTATTACCAGCGACCGAAGCGGCCACGGCCCTGTTGCTGGTAATCGACCCCCGAGTGGGTGGCCAATGCGCGGTGGCCCTGCTGGTCGCCTTTACCACGCTGATCGCCGGACGGCTGGCAACCGGGCACCGGGATCCATGTGGTTGCTTCGGGACATGGTCACGGCGGCCGCTCTCGTGGCGAGACCTGGCTGTTAACGCGGTACTGGTCGCCCTCGGCGTGGTGGCCGCCCTCGGCTGAAGCCGGAACCGGACCGACTGCTACCGTCCGCGCCCTACCTGAGTTCCACGAGATCCGCCAGGAGCCTGACGACCATGGATTCACTTACGGCGACCCGACGACTGGCCGGGCCCATCGGGAGTTTCGGGGCAAGGTTCATGCTGGATCCGACCACCTTCACTCGTTCCACCGAGATGGGGCTGCCGGCCAGTCTGGCGGGCTACGTACAGGGGCGGGTCGGGGTCATGGGCGGAGTCGACACGGAGACGGCCGTCGACAACATGCTCTTCTTTGACCGGGACCTGGTAACCCGGTGCTGGGAGGAGCCGTGCGACCTCTCGAAGTCCGAGGCGGGCAGCGTCTACGCGTCGATCTGTG
>JAAESX010000159.1 GCA_024228935.1 Pseudomonadota bacterium | reverse complement strand
CTGGAGCACGTAGCCCGAGCTCAGCATCGCGCTGGCCATCGACGCTTCGTCGTACGCGGCGAAGGTGGTGCCGAGCCGGTTGGACTTCCAGTCGAGCACGTAGAAGCGACCGTCCCGACGGAAGACGAGGTCGATCTGCCCGACGAGGAAGCCGCGCAGCTTCGTGAAGCTCAGGCGCCGGATCCGGTCGGCGGTCCGAGCGGGTGCCCCCGGCCCCAGGGGCTGCTCGAAGACGTCCGCGAGGGCATCGACGGTCACGCCACCCTGGGCCGCGTAGCCACCGCACGCCGGCAGGGCGATGTCCACCTCGCGGAGGGTGTCCGTGCGGTCCAGGTCGGCGAGGCTGTCGGTCCGACCGGGCCAAAGGGGCGTGCGGAGGGCGTCGTCGATGGCGTCGGTGACGGGCTCCGTCCACTTCTCCGCGTCGAAGCCGTGGTCGGTCAGCGCGCTGTGGACGCGAGGACCGAGGCCCGCCTGGTCGCCGAAGTCGTGGTGCTCCAGCAGGTCGTGCAGGAAGTTGCCGGCCTTGATGCCCGACGGGAAGTCCGCGAGCGGGATGCGCAGGTCGCCCTCGTCGGCGTCCTCCTCCGGGAGCTGGGCCTCGCTGGCGCGGTCCGACTCGGGAGGTGGCTCGTCGCCGTCGCGCCAGCCGTGCTCGTCCCGCATCAACGACGAGAAGGAGCCGCGCCGCCATGCGAGGTCCAGGGAACGTGTCCGCTCGATGGGATGGAGGGCGAGGCCCTCGACGCGGAGGTCCACCCGGGTGCAGCCCGGCCGCCCTCGCAGCTTCAGCTCCCGGAGGAGGATGTCCGGATGGTCGGCCCACGTCGCGAGGTCCTG
>JAAESX010000158.1 GCA_024228935.1 Pseudomonadota bacterium | reverse complement strand
CTGAACTTCGGGTAGGTGACCGTCCAACTGCAGAACGTGCACTTGCCGTACGGGCAGTCCCGACCGGCCATGGTCCAGAGGAACGGCAGCCGCTTCTTCCACTTCTCGAAGTAGAGGTGGGCGTTGGTCAGATCGCGGTCCATGAAGGGCAGCGACTCGAGGCTGTACTGCTGCTCGTAGGGGCCGGTGCTGGCCCAGGTGCCGTCGTCGTTGCGATGCGTGATGCCCGACTCGAGCGCGTCGCCCTTGTCGAGGTGGTTCACGATGCTGCGCAGGCTGAAGTCGTAGTCGCCGCCGGTGATGCAGAAGTCCACCAGCGACTTGTCCATCGTCTCGCCGGGGTTGCCGGCGATGTGGTCGCCGTAGAGCACGACCTTCACGCCCGGGACGAGCTTCTTGATGCGCTCGGTCAGGGCCCAGTGCTGGCGGATGACCGGGGACTTGGTCTCCATGGCCAGGACTTCGGGCTTGAAGTCCGTGAGGATGCGCTCGAACTGGTTCCAGCCGCGCTGCTCGGCGATGCAGTCGTTCCACAGGACGTCGTGTCCCATCGAGTCCAGCAGCGTGGCCGCTGACGCCGGGACGCAGGGGTACAGGTAGCTGGGCTCGTGGAACCACTGGAACTGACGGTTCTGCGTCAGCATCGGGCTGCCCTTCCCCTCGAGTGGCGGGTAGGTGACCATCACGCGCATCGAACGGCTCTCCGGGCAGGCTGCGCACGTGTAGCACGCAGCGCACGGGATCCGTGCGGGACTAGAACCGAGGTATCGTCCGGCCGTGGGCTGCTGGGAACACGAAGGCGACGAGCCGGTCGACCTGAAGGCGACGCTGTTCCCCGGTCTCGACGGGGACTGGGGGCTCTCGGACAGCCCGTCCAGCGGGCACACCGAGCGCCCCGTCACGCTGCACGCCGACGTCCACGGCGAGGCGGCGGACGGCCTCCAGATGCCGACATCGCGCTATGCCGAGATCGGTCTGCTCGGGACGGGAGGAGCCGGCGAGGTGCGCCAGGTCCTGGACCGGACGCTCAACCGCCTCGTCGCCGTGAAGACGCTCCGCGACCTGTACGCCGAGAACGAACAGATGGTCCGCCGCTTCATCCACGAGGCCCAGATCGTCGCCCAGCTCGAGCACCCGGCCATCGTCCCGGTCCACGACCTGGGCAGGCTCCCGGACGGTCAGTGGTTCATCACGATGACCGAGATCCGGGGCGAGGACTTCGACCGCATCGTGCGTCGGTTCCATCACCGCCGGGCCGGTGGACCGCTGGCAGCGGTTCACGGCGGCTGGACCGTCCGCCGCATGGTCGACACGCTCAACACCATCTGCAAGGCGGTCGGCTTCGCCCACACCAAGGGCGTCATCCATCGGGATCTGAAGCCCGAGAACGTGATGATCGGCGACCACGGTGAGATCCGCGTCGTGGACTGGGGGCTCGCCAAGATCATCGGGTCGAGCGAGCGGGACGAGTACGACGCACTGCTGGCCGAGCAGGGCGACCACTGGGCCGAGTCGAGTCCCGCCAAGACGCGGTACGGCGTGGTGGCCGGGACGCCCGCATACATGCCGCCCGAGCAGGCGGCCGGGAAGCACGACGATCTGGGGCCCTGGACAGACGTGTGGGCGCTCGGCGGAGTGCTCTACACCATCCTGTACGGCGCCACGCCCTACCGAGGAACCGCCCGCGAGGTCGTCCAGAAGGTGCTCGACGGACCGCCGCAGGCACCCGAGGGCAGCGAGGCGCATGAAGCGCTGGTCGGCATCTGGACCCGCGCGATGAGCATGGACCCCGAGATCCGGTACCCGGACGCCAACGCGATGAGCGACGAGCTCGCGGCGTACATCGAGGGCTCGATGGCGCGCGACCGGGCCAACCGCCTGGTCGAGGCGGGCCGGGAGATCCTGGAGTCGGACCTTCCCGAGATCCATACGAAGGCCCGTCAGCGCCGGAACGCCGCGCGGAAGAGCCTTCAGCAGCTGCGCCCCACGGACCCGCTGCCCGCCAAGGAGCAGGCCTGGCGGCTGGACGAGGAGGCCGAGCGCCTGCTCGACGAGGTGGAGACGCTGTTCCGAAAGGTGGCCGGTCGAGGCCGTGCCGCGCTGGCCCAGGTGCCGGACCTGCCCGAGGCCCGGTCGCTGCTCGCGGATCTGTACCGACAGCGCGCCGAGCTGGCCGAGGAGTCCGGCGACACCAAGTCGCTTCGGGAGTACCAGGGGCTCCTCGCCGAGAACGACGACGGGAAGCACGCGGAGTACCTGAACGCCGAAGGGCAGGTGAGCTTCACGACCGATCCCGAGCGGGCCGAGATCACGATCTACCGGTTCCAGAACGAGGCCCGCCGTCTCCAGCCGAAGCCGGTCCTTCCGCCGATGCGAGGTCGGGTCTCGCTCAAGCTCGAGGCCGGCAGCTACCTGGCGGTCCTCAAGGCCGAGAACCGCGAGGCCGTGCGCTACCCCTTCGTCGTCGAGCGGGGAGGCCACTGGCGCGGCGTCGCGCCTGGAGCCAAGCAACCGACGCCTGTCGCCCTGCCCGAGCGGGGCCTGCTGACGGCGGGGGGGGACCGCTACGTCCCGGCGGGCTGGCTGCTGGCTGGGGGTGACGCCGAGGCGCGAGGCGCGCTGGGTCGTCGTCGGCTGTGGGTCGACAGCTTCGCGATCAAGGACCGGCCCGTCACGCACGCCGAGTTCCTGGCGTTCCTGAACGACCTGGTCAAGCGCGGCCATGCGCCCTCGGCGTCCGCCTACTGCCCGCGCATCCTGGAGAAGGGGAAGGACCCCCAGGCGCTGTACATCTGGAAGTCCGACGGCTGGGACGAGCTGAACGGGAAGTGGGTCATGCCGTCTGGGGGCTCGGACGTCGCCATCGCTCCCGACACCCCCGTCGTCTACGTGACCTGGTACCAGGCGAGCGCGTTCTGCCGCTGGTACGCGATGCGCACGAAGCTCCCGTGGCGGCTGCCCGGCGAGCTCGAGCGCGAGAAGGCCGCGCGCGGCGTGGACGGTCGCGCCTACCCCTGGGGCGACCACTCGGACCCGGCGTTCCACTGCATGCAGCACTCGGCGCTCGAGCACCCCGGAGCGCCGCCCACCGCCGATTTCCCGGTCGACGCCAGCCCGTACTTCGTGCACGGCATGGCGGGCGGCGTGCTGGAGTGGTGCGCCGAGAAGTTCCAGCCGTACGGGCCGCCCGTGAAGGGCTCGCGAGCCGTCCAGCCCACACCGCCCAAGGCCGAGGACCTGCGGAAGATCTCGCACGCTCCTCGTCGCGTCGTGCGAGGTGGCGCCTGGGACCTCGATGCCCGAGGCTGTCGGGCCGCCGGCCGGCTGGGGCTCGCCCCGGGTCGGAGCCAGAACAACGTCGGCTTCCGCCTCTGTCGGAGGCTCTGAGCCCTACGGCGTCCCCGTCGCGACTGGCGCGTCCGTGGCCAGGAACGCCTGGCGCCACGGGTTGTCCTTCGGCACGAGGCCCAGCTCCTCGAGCTGGCGGTTCATCGTCTCCCAGCGCTCCTCGGTCATCGCGCCCAGGCCGTCGGTGCCGGTGAGGAACTCGGCCTGGGCCGCGCTCACACAGGCCAGCAGCTCGGGCGTCATGTCTGGGTTCAGCTCGCTCATCCGCGCGTTCGCTCGGTCCGGGGCGTCGATGTAGGCCTGCCACGAGGTCTGGGTCGCGGCGACGAAGTCCTCGGTCCAGTCCGGGGCCGGGGTGGCCACGGCGACCAGCGTCCCGTACGGGTTCCAGCCGGCGTCGCTGGCCTTGAGGAAGCGCGTGGCGGCCCCCTTGGACCGGGCCACGCAGGGCTCGCTCGTGATGTAGGCCTGCTGGACGAACGTCGGGTCTGTCAGGAAGGGGCCGATCGAGCCGGAGTACGGGACGCGGGTGACGCCGCGGTCGTCCCACGTGTACTGGGCGGACAGGAACGCCTCGAACGGCGAGCCGGGCTCGATGGCGACCGTCCCGCTGATGTCCTCGAACGAGGCGGCGCCGGCCTCGTGGACCATCAGTCCGTTGGGCGCGAGCTGGAACGCCGGCCAGACCCCGACGGCCTTGGCGCGCTTCGAGCGCTTGATCAGCAGGTCGTCGGCCGCTGTGATGGCGACCTCGGCCTGTCCGGACTCGATGAGCTGGAGCGTCGGTGCGCCCGGACCACCGGGGATGATCTCGACGGCGAAGCCGGCGCGCTCGTAGTGGCCGCCGAGCACGCCTTCGTAGAACCCGCCGAACTCCGCCTCGGGGAACCAGTTCAGGGCGAGACGGATCGGGATGAGGGCCGGCTCGTCCCGGTTGGGCTCGAGCGTCGCAGCCGGAGCGATGGCCGTGGTCGGCTCGGGGGTCGAGCAGGCGAGGGCGAGGGCGAGGATCACGAGCGACTCCCGGAGTGCCAGCGGCCGATGAGCCGCGCTTCCGCCAAGCGTACGGCACCGAACAGGACGAGCGCGACGAGCGTCGAGGCGCCGATGGCCGCGAACGTCAGCCCCGTGTTGGCGGCGCCGGCGGACCGCAGGACCAGGTTGCCCAGGGAAGCGGGCTGGCCGTTGCTGCCGACGAACTCACCGACGATGGCGCCGATGACCGCCAGGCCCACGGCCGTCCGGTAGCCGGTGAGCAGGTACGGCAGGCCCGCCCACCAGCGCAGGAGCCGCAGCTCCTGGAACCAGCTCGCCCCGTACAGCCGCATCAGCTCGACCTCGGCCGGGTCGGCTGAGCGCAGCCCGAGGTTGCCCGCCGTCAGGATGGGGAAGAAGCACACGATGGCGGCGGCGGTGACCGCGACGGGCGTGCCGTAGCCGAGCCAGACGACGAGCAGGGGCGCTATGGCGATGATGGGCACCGTCTGGAGCAGCAGCGCGAGCGGGTAGAAGCCGGCCTCAAGCCAGCGCACCCGCAGGAAGGCCACGGCGCCGCCGACCCCGAACACCGAGGCGATGCCCAGACCGGCCAGGCTCGCCAGCGCGGTGTTCCACGTGGCCTCGGCCAGGCGGGCGCGGTCGGTCCAGGCGGCCTCGGCGACGTCGGCTGGGGAGGGGAGCAGGAGAGGGGACGTCTGGGTGCTGACCGCCCACCAGACGGCGAGCGCGGCGGCCAGGGCGCCGAGGGGAGCGATGCGCTTCACAGGGCTCCCTCGAGACGCGTGGCCAGCCCGCCGAGCTGTCCCGTGTGGAGCGAGCGTGGGCGCGGCGTCGACAGGCGCTCGTCGAGCACCACCGACACGTCAGGGCCGGCCAGGACGACGACCCGGTCGGCCAGCAGACAGGCCTCGTCGATGTCGTGGGTCACCCAGAGGACGGTCTTCGGGGCCTCGGCCTGGAGCTCGACGAAGCGCCGCTGCAGACGCCGGCGGGTGAGCGCATCGAGCGCGGCGAACGGCTCGTCCATCAGCAGCACGTCCGGCGAGGTGACCAGGGCCCGCGCCAGGCTCGCCCGCATCTGCATCCCGCCGGACAGCTCGTGCGGCAGCTTGGCGCCGTGCTCGGCCAGCCCGACCAGCTCGAGCGCCTCGTCGATGGCGAGGCCCTGCTCTCCGCCCAGCTCCAGTGGCAGCTCCACATTGGCGCGGACCGTGCGCCAGGCCAGCAGCGTGGGCTTCTGGAACACGAACGCGCGGCGCGTCGAACACTCGATGCGGCCCCCCGTCGGAACCAACAGGCCGGCTGCGAGGCGGAGGAGCGTCGACTTGCCGCAGCCGCTGGGGCCCAACAGCGCGGTGATCTCGCCTGCCTCGAGCTGCAGGTCGAGCCCCCGGGCGAGCGACGTCCCGTCCTCCCACACGAAGTCCAGGGATCGGAAGCGGACGCCGTTGCCGGTCATGCCCAACACGCTATCCCTCCGCACCCAGGAGGTGTCGGGATGCCCAACGCTGGCGCGGCCATGGCCGCACTCCACGAGGCCTTCGTGCACGAGGGCCGTGGCGAATACGACCGCGCGTTCAAGAAGGCGAAGGCGGCGTTCGACGGCTTCACCGCGTCGAAGGACCGGACGGGCTCGGCGGCGTCGCTGCACCTGATGGGCGTGCTCGAGGTGCACCGCGGCAACCTGGCCGAGGCGCTCACGCACTTCGACGCTGCGCTCCCGCTGCGCGAGTCGACCGGTGACACCGAAGGTCTCGAGTCGCTGCTCGACCAGCGCTTCGCCGTGGCGGTCCAGCTGGGCGGCAAGGCGATCGAGGAGACGGCGCGCGACCTGTTGGCTCGGCACGCCGAGGGGGGCTCGCGTGAAGGCGAGGCCTTGGCGCGACACAAGATGGCCCAGGTCCTGGCCGCCGAGGGACGGTTCGAGCAGGCCCAGGAGCAGCTCGATGCCGGGTTCATGCTCTGTGACCGGGCCGGAGAGGAGCGAGGCCGCACCGGGTTCCTGGTCCTGAGCTCACGCATCTCGGCGGCTGGGGGCAACGACGCCCGCGCGCTGAACGTGGCGCGTCAGGCCGTCCAGGTCGGGCGGACGGCGAACGACCGGCGCCTGCTGGTCGAGGCGCTCTCGCACCTGGCGGGTCAGGTGGCCCCGTTCGACCCGAGCGAGGCCCGCAAGGCGCTCGAGGAGGCACTCGACGGCACCGAGCTCCTGCGCGAGGCGGCGCTCAAGGCCGTCCTCCTCCAGCAGCTCTCGGACGTCGAGGCGGCCCTTGGGCTGCCGGCCGAGGCCGTCGCTCGCCTGCGCTATGCGGCGAAGACCTGGCAGGAGCTCGGCGAGGTCGGCGAGCAGCTCGAGGCGCTTCACGCCGCCGGGGAGCTCGCGTCCCAGGCAGGCAACCACGCCGAGGCCATCGCCATCGGCGTGGAACAGCAGCGCGTGTCCGCAGCGATGGAGGATCCGGCGATGCTCGGAGCGGCTCGGTTCGCGACCGCCCAGCGACGCATCGCGGGCGGTGACCTCGAGGGCGCCGCCGCCGACTTCCGTGCCAGCGCCGAGGCCTGGACCGACCCGGCCGCCCGAGGCGTGGCGCGCGCGAACCTGGGCCAGATCCTGGCCGCGCTCGGCCGCCGCTCCGAGGCCCGACTGGTGCTCGAGCAGGCCGAAAAGGACCTGGAAGGGACGGCCGGGCAGGCAGAGATCCAGGGCATCCTGGGACAGCTTTGACCTGGCAGCCGCACCACCGGAGCGAAGACCAGAGCGCGGTGCTGGCCTCGGTGCTGGAGCGAGCTCGCGCAACGGGCCCTGGCCACGTCGCGGTGTTCGACCTCGATGGCTGCCTGTTCGACACCCGGCAGCGCCAGGTCCACATCCTGCGGGAGTACGGCGCCCGCAACGACCTGGAGCCGCTCTACTGGGTCCACATCGACCACTTCGTGGACTGGCACCTGCCCAGCACGCTCCGACGGGCCGGCGTGCCAGCCGACATCATCCGCGCGCACAAGGAGCCGCTGCTCGCGTTCTGGTGGGACCGCTTCTTCTCCAGCGACTACCAGCTGTACGACGAGGCCATGCCCGGCGCCGTCCAGCTCGTGCGGCACGTCTACGAGGCCGGTCTGTTCTGCGTCTACCTGACCGGTCGACACCACGACCTGCGCCCGGGGACCGAGCAGAGCTTCCGGCGGTTCGGCTTCCCGTACGACATCGAGCGGACGCGGCTCATCACCAAGCCGCACATCGACGACGACGACACCCAGTACAAGCGCGACGCGCTGGCCGAGATCCATCTGCTCGGTGATCCGGTGCTGTTCCTGGACAACGAACCGAGCAACGTGAACGCGTTCGCGGACGACTGCCCGAAGGCCCTCGTTGTGCATCTCAAGACGGACCACTCGCCCCGGCCAATCGAGCCGTACGCGCACCTTCCGAGGGTTTTCGGCTTCTTGTCCTGAGCGCGGTTTACAGGACAGCCCGCGACCGGGCACATTGCCTCCCCGACAACGAGGAACCGAATGCGACGACTCCCTCATGCGCTCCTGGTGCTCGCTGCCTGCACGCTCGGATGCAACAAGGGCAGCGACGACACCGACGAGCTGGTGCTCGAGGTCACCGCGACCGACGGGACGTGGGCTGTGGACGTGGCCGCCGACGGCTACGAGACGATGCCCATCGTCGCGGTCATCCCGAACGTCGATGACGACGACCAGGACGGCGCAGCCGACTGGACCCAGGGGCTCCCGGACGGGGACAACGACACGTCGCCGTTCATCGTGCACATGCCGGGCCACGCGGTGAAGCTCACGCTCTCGCAGAGCGCCGGCACGGTTCGGCTCTGGAAGGACGGCTCGGTCGTCCTCAACCCCGACGTCACCGAGCTCACGCTCTCCAAGGGCAAGCACGACGTCGAACTCCAGGTCGAGGCTGACGACTACCTCGCCGAGGCGACGCTCACGGTCAAGGACCAGGCGACCGGCCAGGAGATGACGGTGCTCTTGAAGGGCGCCCCCCTGATCCTCAACCACCACCTGCAGCCGTCCGAGCTGGTCACGGCGATGAACGTGAACAGCCAGTGGGGCGACAACCAGGACATGGTCGCCGGCTACGAAGAGGCACTTGGCGACCTGTTCGTCAGCGTGAAGCAGAACGCATACGACGGCGACGTCTGGGTGCAGGACGAGATCGAGTTCGCGACGCTCACCGCGGGCGATGCGCGGATGGACTTCGTCATCGACTCGATCCGCAACGGCCAGGGTCGCTCCGGCGATGGCCTCGACGATCTGGCCGAGGACGAGTTCGAAGGCCCGGACTTCGCCCTGGGCGAGTGGGGGAACGGCACGGCGAACAGCCAGGACAGCTTCGGCAACCTGGAGATCTCCCCGCCGGTCACCGTCGACGGGGTCGAGTACCCGTTCGGGCGCATCTACTGGGGCAGCAACGGCGGCCGGATGGCGCCGACGGCCGGACTCACGAACTTCCTCGAGAGCCAGAAGGTGCAGGCGCCGTTCGAGGTCGACTCCACCTGGCTCTGCGTCGGGCACGTCGACGAGTACTCCACGTTCGTCCCGGACTCGACCGCTCCCAAGGGCTTCCGCTTCCTGTGGTCGGACACGACCCTGGGCTGGGACGTGCTCGAGTCGATGGACGAGAGCGACGCCATCTCTCGCTACTCGTCAGGGCACGGGTACTCGACCGTCGGTGAGCTCGTCAACGACAACCACCTTCGCAACTACAACGAGGACGTTCAGGACATCCTCGATGGGCAGCTCGAAGAGTTCAAGGTCGAGCTCGGCCTGACGGACGAGGACATCACGCTCGTGCCGGGGCTCTTCGAGGAGGTCAGCTGGTGCGGGAACACCGGCGTCGCCATCGTCCCCGGCATGGCGAACCTCATCGTCGCCGACGACAAGAACGGCGACACGACGCTCTTCGTGCCGGACCCGTGGGTTCGCCGGAGCAACACCTCGGCTGACGACGACCCCATGGCCCAGGACTTTGCGTCCCGGATGCCCGACGAGCTCAACGTCGTCTTCCTGGACGACTGGGACGTGTACCACCTCGGCATGGGCGAGGTTCACTGCGGATCGAACGTGATTCGGACCCCGGCGGAGAACGCCTGGTGGACCGACGCCCGCCACCTGCTGGAGTAGACCGATGCTGATCTTCCTCTCTGCCGCCCTCGCGGGCCCGGTCGACCAGCTGGACGCTTCGGCGCTCTCGGTCGAGGCCCAGCCCCTGCTCGATCTCGAGCCGATCCCGAACCGCGCAGGCTTCCTCGTGCTGGCGGGTCCCGCCCTGCGCGCCGAGGACGCCCCCGAGGCACTGGCCTGGCGCCTGGCGCACATCGACGAGGACGCCGACAGCCGCGAGGCCGTCGCACGTCAGCTCGCGATCGCGGCCCGGACCCACGGCGAGCTCATCGACGAGCTCGTTCGCGCCGAACAGGACGAAGGCGTCGCCGCCCACTTGCTCAACGGCCTTCGGACCCGCCCCGAGAGCGCGCCGCTCGTCGTCGGCTTCACGACCTCGGACGACGCGGAGATCCGGCTCGAGGCCGTGCGCGTCCTCGGTCACTACGAGGGCAGCGAGGTCGCCGGCCAGGCGCTCGTGGCGGCCCTGTCCGACGAGGACGAGCTGGTCCGCGCGCTGGCCGCGCGCAACCTGGGGTACATCGGCTACACGCCGGCGACCACGGACCTCGAAGGACTCGCGAGCGACTCGTCCGACGCCGTGCGGAAGAGCGCTACCCGAAGCCTCGAGCGGCTGCGCTGAGCGCGTCCCCCTCGGGGGGACTCGCCGGCGCAGGGGGCCGACTAGTACTGGTTCAGGTCGACGCCGGCGGACTTCGCGAAGGCGCCGAGTCCGTTCTTCCGGATCGTGCGGAGAGCGCGGGTGCTGACCTTCAGGGTCACGAAACGCTCGCCCTCGGCCCACCAGAGGCGCTTCTTCTGCAGGTTCGGAAGCTGACGCTTCTTCGTCTTGATGTTGGAGTGCGAGACCTTGTTCGCAGTGTTGGGGCGCTTGCCCGTCAGAACGCAGCGGCGAGCCATGATCAGAATCCTCGTTTCCTATGCCGGACGGCCGGCGACCACCGCCATTAGCCCGCGTCCCGACGCACTGCAAGCCGTTCGGGATAGGCTGTCTCCGAGGTAGGAGCTCTCCGGTCCCATGCGTCTGGTATCCGCAGCCCTGGCGCTCGTGCTCGGCGTGCTGTTGCTCCTGGCTGCGGCGTACGCCGAGGGCGTCGTCCAGATGCTGGTCGGCCTGGGTGCGCCGATCGAGGACTCGCCGATGGCGGCGTTCGTGACGCTCGGTGTGACCGCGAGCCTGGGCATCACGTGCACGGTCATGAGCGCCGTCCGCTTCTACCAGGGGGTCACGGATCGCAGCGCGCTCTACGAGCCCTACATCGACCCGCTCTCGCGCCTGGCTGCGGAGTCGGGCTGTCGGATCGAGCTGCACCCTCGCGATGGGGTCGGGTACGCCAGCAACGCCGAGGGCGTTCGGATGGAGGTCCTGGTCCAGCCTGCGGACCACGGCTTCGTGTCCCTGTGGCTCGAGGCACCGGCGCGACAGCGGCTGCTCTTCGTGCCGATCCATGCCGAGGGGGCCCAGTCGGATGACGCGGACTGGAGGGTCGTGGGCAGGCGAGGGGGCTGGGTACTCCGCGCGGCCTTGCCCAGCGTCGCGCGCCCGATGCTCGCCGACGGACCACTGGTCGACGACGTGAACCGCGTGATGGAGGCGCCCGAGGTCATGGCCGTCCGCCACGACGAGCGCGGCATCGAGGTCATGGCCGAGCTCGTGTCGCCGGACCGGCTCCACGCGATGATGCGGGACTGCCTGACGCTCGCCCGGAGGTTGCGTCGAATCAACGCTTGAGGCGCCTCAGGCGCTCAGAGGTTGAAGTCGATGATGACCACGCCACGCTCGGAGGACTCGTCCTCGTCGTGGTACCGGCGCTCCTGCTCCTGGCGCCGCTTGCGCTCCTGGTGCTGCTGCCAGCGGGGGTCGTCCTAGGGGCGCGGCACGTGGATGTGCTGGGGCTGCAGCCCCTTGTCACGCTGTTCCTTCTGCTGTCGGATCCGCTCGATGATGAAGGCGTCGAGCATGTGATCTCCGTCAGTGGGAGGTTCCATCGACCTGTTCAAAATATACCACCGGGAAAGGGCTCGGCAATCGACCGCACAGCGCGGTGACCCAACCCTCTCTTCGGATCTGAACCGTCAGCTATTCACCTTTCTCCGAGCGTCTACGGGCCAGGTCGAAGGTCGCGGCCGAGAGAGCCTCGTAGACCGGCGCGATGTCGGGGTTCGAAGCCCAGATTGCCGCGATGTGCGCTCGGATGACATCCTCGTCGCCGCGGGCATGTGGTCCGGTGAGGGCCTGGGCGGGGCCTCGCTCGGCGGCCTGCCGGAGCGACGCCAGGGCCAGCGGAGCCAGAAGGGCCGGCGCCCGATCGGCGTCCACCCCCGCGTCGCGCAACAGCTCGCTGGCCAGCCCGAGAAGGGTCGTCGCGTAGTTGCCCGCCATGACGGCGGCTGCGTGGTAGAGCCGCCGATCTCCCGGCACGTCGAAGGGCTCCATGCCCAGGCTCGTCGCGACGGTGCGGGCCACCTCGCGGGCCCGCTCCGTTCCGGCGACGGCCGCCGGAACCCCGGAGAGAGGCGGCACGGCGACGTCGACCCCGGGAAAGGACTGCAGCAGGTGCAGCGACCCGTGCTCCGCGTGGTGGGCGACGCCTTCGAGGCCGGTCGCTCCGGATGCGTGCAGCACGACCGGGCCCGCTGGCAGCGACCGGGCCACCTCGCCGATGGCCTCGTCCCGCACCGTGATCCACGCCAGGTCGCACTCGGGGAAGGGCTGACCCCGTCGCCAGGGGCGCACTGTGTGCCCGGCCTCATCGAGCAGGACGGCCAGCGTGCCGCCCAGTCGTCCGAGTCCCAGGATGCCGATGACCATCGTTGCTATCCTCGCCGCGCTCGAAGGAGTTCCGATGCCCGTCCTGTACGCCTCGAACGACGGGGTCGCCACCCTGACGCTCTCACGGCCGGAGCGCCGCAACGCCCTGTCCGCCGAGCTGGTCGACGATCTGTTCGCCGCGCTGGACCGCCTGGCCGCGGATGACGACGTCGCCTGTGCGGTCCTGACGGGCGAGGGGAAGGCATTCTGTGCCGGCGGCGATCTGGCCGGCGGGATGATGGCCGACGGAGGCGTGCTGGCCGCCCGTCGCAAGCGCGCTCGGTTCGCCGAGCTGCTCGAGCGGCTCCACACCTGCGGCCGTCCCGTCATCGCCGCGGTCAACGGCGACGCGCTCGGCGGCGGTTTCGGCCTGGCGATGGCCTGCGACATGGTGGTGCTGGATCCCGGCGCTCGGCTGGGCACGCCGGAAATCCGTCTGGGCCTCTTCCCCATGATCATCCTGGCCGAGCTGACCCGGAATGTGCCCAGGAAGCGGCTGTCCGAGATGATCTACACGGGACGCCGCATCACAGCCGACGAGGCGGTGGCATGGAACATCGCCAACCGCGTGAGCGAGGCCGGTGAAGCGCTGTCTGCCGCACATGAGCTCGCCGGACGGGTCGCAGCCCACAGTCCCGCCATCCTGCGTCTCGGCAAGGACGCCTTCTTCCGGGCCGAGGATCTGCCGCTCTCGCTGGCGCTGGCCTACTTGCACGAACAACTCGAAGCGAACCTGCTGGCCGAGGACGCCGCCGAGGGCGTCGGGGCGTTCCTGCAGAAGCGCGCCCCCGTCTGGAAGGGACGATGAACCCACGCATCCTGATTGTCGAGCGCGGCCCGATGGCCGGGCACCTCCACCGCAGCCTGCGCGCATCGGGTGCCGAGACGGTGTCCGTCGACATCGGCCTCGAGGTCGAGCCGGCCTACGAGGACGACGCGGACTTCAACGCCATCGTGCCGCCCATGGAGCGGCCCGAGGACCTGGTCTCGGCCGCCCACGACTCGGGGTGTGAGGCCATCCACCCGGGTGTGGGCGCCATGGCCGAGCAGCCGGACCTGGTCCGGGCCTGCACCGCTGGACACGTCGGCTACATCGGGCCGCTCGCCGAGCAGATCTCGGCTCTCGCCGACCGCTGGACCACACGCGAGATCGCCGTCGCTGCCGGAATCCCTGTCATCCCGGGCTCGGGTCGCATCTTCAACCTGTCCGAGCTCGAGGAGCCGGTCCGTCGGCTGGGATACCCCCTGTGGGTCAAGGATGCCTGGGGCCTCAACGCCCAGCTCGCCTGCAACGACACCGAGCTCGGCGTGCTCGTCCGCGAGCGCATCCACAGCGGGCAGAGCGTGTGGATCGAGTCCCACATCGAGCGGGCCCGCCACGTCGTCGTGACCTTCGTAGGTGACGAGGAGGGGGCCGTCGTCCCGCTCGGCGTGCGGGAGAGAGCGCTCCGGCACAAGGGGCGGCTCTCCGTCGACCGTTTCCCGGCGCTCATCTCGGCGGACCTCACGGCTGCGGTGGAGGACGCTGCGGTGACGCTGGCCGAGGCCGTGCACTTCCAGGGCGTTGGCTCGGTCAGCTTCCTGGTCGACGACGCTGGCGGCGCCCACTGCATCGGCCTGCGCCCGCGGCTCCAGGTGGGCACGCTCCTGAACGAAGCGGTCCACGGCTTGCGACTGGCCGAGGTCCAGCTGCGGATGGCCCAGGGGGACGGCATCGGCTGGACGGTCGATGATCTGGAGCCCTCGGGCACGGCGCTGGGGATTCGCATCCGGACCGAGGACCGCGGTGTGCTCACGCGCTTCCGTCCACCCGACGGCGTCGACGTGCACACCCACCTGCGCGAGGGGAGCATCGGGTCGGGCCTGCTCGCCGTGATGGTGGTGAAGGCTCCGACGGCCCAGGCCAGCGTGGTGCGGGCGGTCGCGGCGCTGTCCGAGTTCGAGATCGAGGGCGTCGATGCGGGGCTGGCCGAGCAGATTGCGGCCATCTCGGACCCCCGATTCTGGGACGGCGACGTGATTTCCAGCCTCTGGTAGGGCTTTTCCACTTGCGGAGGTGTTGGGGTTTCCATACAGGTGTCGTCCGTCGGAGGTTCCCATGAGCTTGCTTCTTCTTTCCGTCGCCTGCATGGACACCGAGCTCCATCAGCTCGATGACGTCACCGCCAACGAGTTCGACTCGTCGGTGCACAGCGACACCGGCGAGCCCGACCCGAACGACACCGGCGAGCCCGACAACCCCGACTACGACGCGGGCGTGACGGGACGCATCTGCGACCCGAGCGGCGGCGACTGGGTCGTCGGCGCCATCGTCTGGATCGACACGGGCGAGGTCCGCTCCGAGGACACCACCGACGTGGACGGCCGCTTCCAGTTGACGGGCCTGCCCGCCGGCACCTGGACGGTCCACGTCGAGAAGGGGAGCTTCGCGACCGAGTTCGAGGTGACGCTCAACGGCGGCATGTATGAAATCCCCGACCCCGAGTGCCTCCTGCCGCCGGAGATCATGGTCGTCACGGGTGCGTACGACTCCATCGAGGACGTCCTCGACCGCATGAGCGTCGACTACGAGCTCACCCAGGGCGTCTCGGGCAGCCAGCATGTGAACTTCCTGAAGGATGTCGACCGCATGAAGCAGTACGACATCATCTTCTTGAACTGCGGCATGAACGACAACTGGGTCAACAGCAAGAGCGAGATCGCGGCGAACATCAAGGAGTACGTCACCAGCGGCGGCTCGGTCTACACGTCGGACTGGAGCTACTACGCCTTCGAGGTCGCGTTCCCCGACGCCGTCGACTTCTACGGCGACGACAACATCTCGGGCTCGGCGTATGCAGGCGAGGCCGAGACGGTCACCGCCGCCGTCAAGGACGCCAACATGCAGACGGTGCTCGGCAAGAACACCGCCAGCATCAACTACGACCTGGCCTCCTGGGCCATCATGGAGTCCAGCGACAGCTCGGCGACCGACCTGCTCACGGGTGACGTCAAGTACTTCGACTGGAACACCTGGAGCTCCGGAACGCTCCGCGATGTCCCGCTCGCCGTCCGCATCAAGCCGAACGGCGGAAACATGATCTACACCTCGTTCCACAACGAGCGGCAGACCACCGGCGACATGGACAAGATGCTCGAGGAGATCATCCTCTCGCTCTGAGTTGCCGTTGCGCTCGCTCCGCATCGCTTGGGGGGGCCACCTTGTCCGGCCCGTCCGGTGTGGGTATCTGCGGGTCTCTCTCTTGGAGGTCCCCGTGAAGGGTGTCCGTCCCCAGCGCCTGTCCGAGCTCATCCATCGTGAGCTGGCTGGCCTCATCCGCAACGAGATCAAGGACCCCCGCGTGGGGTTCGTGTCGATCACGCACGTCCAGGTGAGCGGGGATCTGGGTCACGCCCGCGTCTTCGTGACGAGCCTGGGCGGCCAAGGCGACCACAAGGCGATGCTCAAGGGGCTCCAGAGCGCCGCGGGCTTCCTGCGCGGTCGGGTCGGTCGGGCGCTGAAGCTGCGCCACGCTCCCCAGATCGAGTTCCGCACGGACGAGCACACCAGCGGCGCCGTCGAGATGACGTCGATGCTCGGTCGCATGGAGGCCGAGCGAGCTGCTCGTGACGCCGAGCTGGCCGAGGAGGCGGAGCCCGGGACCGAGGAGTCGTCCGAGGACGCGGGCGAGGAGTGAACGGCTTCCTGGTCCTCGACAAGCCGGCGGGGCTGACCTCGCACGACTGCGTGGGTCTGGTCCGAGCGGCGCTGCGCATCAAGAAGGTCGGTCACACCGGCACGCTGGATCCGTTCGCGACGGGGGTGCTGCCGCTGGCCATCGGGCACGCGACCCGGTTCATCCAGTTCCTCGACGAGGGCGAGAAGGTCTACGAGGCCACGCTCGCGCTCGGAACGCAGACGGACACCGGCGACCTCGAGGGCGAGGCCATCCAGACCGCCGACGTGCCGGACCTGGCCCTTGGCGATGTCCAGGCGGCGCTGGCATCCCTGGTCGGCGAGCAGATGCAGGCGCCTCCGGCCTACTCGGCGGTCAAGGTCGACGGCAAGCGGATGTACGAGTACGCCCGCGCCGGCATCGAGAAACAGGCGGCGGCTCGACCCATCACGGTGCACGAGTTGGAGGTGCTGTCGGTGGGGCCCGAGGTACGCTTCCGGGTCCGCAGCTCGAAGGGGACGTATGTCCGGGTGCTCGGCGAGGACATCGCGCGACTGCTCGGAACTGTCGGTCATCTCAATCAGTTACGGCGTCTCCGCTCAGGCCCGTTCGAGGGTGGCGTGCCGCTGTCGGACTTCGCTCAGGCGCTGACCGGACAGTCGGACTGGCAGCGTGCCTTCCGCGGGCGACGCGACGAGCGGCTGACCTGGGGACCTCGGGAGCCGGCGCAGGAGCTCGCTCGCGCTCACCTCGTCACGCTGCCCCAGGCCTTCGGCGCGCTGCCGTCCCACGCGTGCACCGAGGACGAGGCCCGACGGCTGGCCAATGGGCACGCTCCGCCAGCCCCCGTCGAGGCCGGTGTCTTCACAGCGCTCGCGGACGGCGAGCTCCAGGCGATCTGCGAGGCGACGGCGGGTCGTTCTCGCATCCTTCGGGGCTTGCCGACCAACTGACGCCGAGGTACTTGGGCGCCGCAACCGGCTCGTCCGGCACCCAGGTCGCCATGTCCTTGGGCCCGCTGAACAAGCCGACTACAGGCCCGAACAGGGCCAGGAGAGACCCACATGGCTCTGCACCGCAGCGAAAAGGCCGCCGTCATCGGCGAGCACGCTACCCACGAAGGCGACACCGGTTCCCCCGAGGTCCAGGTCGCGCTTCTCACGAAGCGCATCGTCCAGCTCACCGAGCACTTCCAGACCCACAAGAAGGACCACCACAGCCGTCGTGGTCTTCTCCGTCTGGTCGGACAGCGTCGCCGCCTGCTCCGCTACCTGAAGGGTCGCGACGAGGGCCGCTACAAGGCGCTCATCGCCAGCCTCGGGCTGCGTCGCTGATTCGAAAGGCTCTCCTTCCCGGAGGGCCTTTCTGCGATTACATACGCACCGATCTTTCGAGCACTCCGACTCTTTCGGGGGGCTCAAACCCGGCCAACATCGGCCACCCAACATCCCGTCAACGGACTCATCTCCGTTCATCTCCGCGGGCTGAGCGCCTTCAGCAATTGTGCTGGACTCGCTCTACCCGAGAAGGTCAACGGAGGGAGCTGGGACCTCGACGGATTCCTACAAGGAAATCCAACGCCATGCATGGTGTGAACCCCCACTCTGTCACCGTCGAAATCGGCGGTACCGACATCACCTTCTCCACTGGCAAGTACGCCAAGCAGGCCGGCGGCGCCGTCGTCGTCGAGGCTGGAGACAGCAAGCTGCTCGTCACCGCCGTCTGCGGAACGAAGCCCAGCCGCTTCGACTTCCTGCCGCTCACCGTGGACTACCAGGACCGCACCGGTTCCTACGGCGCCATCCCCGGTGGCTTCCTCAAGCGCGAGGGCCGCGGCAACGAGCGCACCACGCTCATCAGCCGCGTCATCGACCGGCCGATTCGCCCGCTCTTCCCCAAGACCTTCCGCTGCGAGACCCAGATCATCGCGACGGTCATGTCCTACGACAAGGACAACGAGACGGACGTCCTCGCCCTGTGCGGCGCTTCGGCCGCCATGCACATCAGCGATGCGCCGATGAGCGAGGCCGTCGCCGGCGTCCGCGTCTGCCAGATCGACGGCGAGCTCGTCGTCAACCCGACCTTCGAGGGCCGCGGCGCCGCGACGCTCTCCATCGTCGCCGCCGGCACGCTGGACTCGATCATCATGGTCGAGGGCGGAGGCAAGGAGGTCTCCGAGTCCGTCATGCTCGACGCCCTGGACGTCGCGCACGAGTCGATCAAGAAGATCATCACCGCGCTGAACGAGCTCGACGCCAAGGTCGGCATCGCCAACCGCAGCCACGAGGCGCCCGCGGACATCCCCGAGCGCGTCAGCGAGGTCGTCGCCGGCTTCGAGGGTGCTCTCGTCGAGGCCCAGAAGACCAACGGCAAGCACGAGCGCAAGGCCGCCATCAAGCTGGTCTTCGCCGACGTCGCCGCCAAGGTGACCGAGGGCATGGACGACGACGCCGCCGCAGAGGCCAAGGGCCAGGCGTCCGCCGCGTTCGAGAAGCTGAACAAGGCGCACATGCGCAAGACGGTCATCTCCGAGGGGCGCCGCATTGACGGCCGCGCCACGGACGAGGTCCGGGACATCTGGTGCGAGGCCGGTGTCGCCACCCGCGCCCACGGGTCGGCCATCTTCACCCGTGGTGAGACGCAGGCGTTCGCCAGCATCGCCATGGGCACCGAGCGCGACAACCAGCGCATCGACTGGCCCGGCGCGCTCGCTCCGTTCCGGAACTGGATGCTGACCTACAGCTTCCCCCCGTACTCGACCGGTGAGGCCCGCCCCCTCCGCGCTCCCAAGCGTCGTGAGGTCGGTCACGGTGTGCTCGCGCACCGCGCCATCGAGCCCATGCTGCCCACCATCGAGGAGTTCCCGTACGTCCTTCGCAGCACGGTCGACGTGCTCGAGAGCAACGGCTCCTCGTCGATGGCCACCGTCTGCTCCACCAGCCTCGCGCTGATGGACGCCGGTGTCCCGGTGAAGGCCGCCGTCGCGGGCATCGCGATGGGCCTCATCAAGGAAGGCGATGACTTCGCCGTCCTGTCGGACATCCTGGGCGACGAGGACCACCTCGGCGACATGGACTTCAAGGTGACGGGCACCACGGACGGCATCACCGCCTTCCAGATGGACTGCAAGATCGCCGGTGTCCCGCGCGAGGTCATGGCCAAGGCCCTGAACCAGGCGCGTGACGGTCGTCTCCACATCCTCGAGGAGATGGCGAAGACGCTGTCGGCTCCCCGGCCGGACCTCAGCGACTACGCGCCGCGCATCACCAGCATCCAGATCAAGCCCGACAAGATCCGCGACATCATCGGCCCCGGCGGCAAGGTGATCCGTGGCATCCAGGAGCGCACGGGCACCACGCTGAACGTCGATGACAGCGGCCTCGTCAAGGTTGCCGCGGTCAACAGCGAAGATGCGGCCCGCGCGGTCGACATGATTCGTGAGCTGACGCAGGAAGCCGAGATCGGCAAGCTTTGCATGGGCGTGGTCAAGCGGGTCGTCGACTTCGGCGCCTTCGTCGAGATCTTCCCCGGCACGGACGGTCTGGTTCACATCAGCCACCTGGCCAAGGAGCGCGTCGCGCAGGTCGAGGACATCGTCTCCGAAGGCGACGAGGTCCTGGTCCGCGTCATCGACATCGACAAGAGCGGCAAGATCCGGCTCTCCCGCAAGGAAGCGCTGGACGCCAGCCTCGCGTAGGTGAAGCTCCGTTTCATGCGGCTCCCGCACGGGTTGGGCCTGGCCCTCCCCGCGTACCAGACCGCCGGCAGCGCAGGCATGGACCTGCGCGCCGCGGTCGTGGAGCCCCTGACGCTCGCTCCAGGTGACCGAACCGCCGTCCCCACCGGACTGCGGATCGCCATCGAGGCGGGCTTCGAAGGCCAGGTCCGGGCTCGCTCCGGCCTGGCCTTTCGTCATGGCATCGCCGTGACGAACGGACCCGGCACCATCGACTCGGACTACCGAGGCGAGCTCAAGGTGCTGCTGGTGAACCTGGGCCGCGAGCCGTTCACCATCGAGCGCGGCGAGCGCGTCGCGCAGCTGGTCATCGCGCCCGTCGTGCAGGCCGACGTCGTCGAGGTCCAGGACCTCGACGCGACCGAGCGTGGGGCAGGGGGCTTCGGCTCGACCGGAGTCTGAGCCGAAGCGACCCTGGGTAGCTCAGCTCGGGCATTCAGACGGGCGGGAAGTGAGCGTCGATTCGCACGACAGTTGCGTCTCCCCCTTGCAAGCGTCACCGAATGTGTTGCCGTTGACGCTGTCCACGCCCGTGCCCCCCCCAAACGTCGTCGTCCTGATTGCCCCCTGAGATCGTGTCGTTTCCTGGCCCGCCGCACACCGCGTCAATCCCATCGTCGCCGTACAGGTTGTCGACTCCCGACCCGCCGAAGATTGCATCGGCGCCCGCGTTTCCGTGTACGGTGTCGTTGCCCCCATCCGCGTCGACCCAGTCGGCCCCGCTACCGCACGTGATTGTGTCAGCCGCGCTGCTTCCGTAGATCTCGTCGTCACCCGCGCCGGCGTCGACGCCAGAGCCAACGCTGAGGTAGATGATGTCGTCGTCAGCGTCGCCGGACACGAACGAGTTTCCGACATCGACGGAGTTGCTCGTCATGATGTCGCCGCCATCTCCGCCGAACAGGTAGATGTTCAGATTCCAAGGGGTGAAACCCTCGAGTTCGGTGTGGGCCGTCACGTTGTCGTCGCCATCTCCGCCATTGAGGTCGATACGGCTGATTCCTTCGGTTCCGTTCACGCAGCAGGAGAACTTCGACTGGTCGTAGGAGTCCTCTCCCCAAATGGTGTATCGCTCGAAATACGATGTCGTAACCGAGATGTCCGCGTCGGAGGTCCCACCATTGGCATCCGTGTAGCAGACGACCGAAGTGACGTAGGGTGGCCCCTCGCCCACGCGCACCACTTGGCAGACCGCGTTCCCGTTCCCCGCATCGCATCCACCGCTGACGTACGCGGCCGGCGCATTCCCCGTCTGACAATCAGAAGCATCCCAGGTCGTCGCTCCAACGGTCGCGACCAAACTAAACAGCTTGACTACCCCCATGGGGGGCCAGCTCATCTCCCCCCTTTTCTGGCGGCCGAAGCTGGCCGCCAAGGTGGGGCTACATCATTGGTCTAGAGGTGTCCATTCTCTTGGAGATACCCACAGTCGCCAACGCATGTCGGGCCATAGCCCCACGACGCATAGTCGACACAAGTGAACGCCGCCGGGCACGCGTCATCCGAATCGCACGGATCGTAGCAGTAATCGATGTGGCAATAGCTGCTGATGCACTGTCCGAGCCAATCGCACTCATCCGTGCCTTCCGGACACTGTGACACGTGCGAACAGGGGCTTGACGAGGTCAGGAAGTCGTCGCATGAAGCGCCCGCATCGCAGTCGTTTGCAGTGTGGCAGGTGTTCGTGGTGGACGCCAGACACAGGCCAGGCCCGCAGTTGGGCTGGTTGTATACGTGGCACTCTTGCTCACAGACGCCGACGTCCGTGCACTGGCCACTGACCGGGTCGCAGGTCTGACCGGCGTAGCAGTCGAGCTCCGCGGTCCGGCAGCCGGCCTGCTCACACTGGTTCGCGCCCTGGTTGCACTGCTCGCCCGCGAGGCAGTCACTGTCCTCGTGGCAGCCCGGCTTGCAGGTGTGCGTTCCGATGTGACAGAACTCGCCGATCTCGCACTCGTCGCTGGTCATGCAGTCGACGACCATGCAGGTGCCCTCGACGCACGCCTCGCCGTCGGCACAGTTGCCGTCGTCGATGCACTCGCCGTTTCCGCCGCTGGTACAGGCCAGGGCGATAAAGAGGAAGCTCATGGGACTCAGGCTCCGGTGTCGGTCGTGCCGGCGTCTTCTTCGCCGTCGGCGCAGTAGCCGTCGACGGCGCCGTTTCCGTAGTAGTAGCGAATGGCGATCTGCGAGCTGGGCTCGGGGATCCACTCGCGGCTGAACACGATGGCCGGCCGGTCTTCGCCGAACTCGTCGGTGACGCGCTCGAACGTGTGTGAGCCGTCGTCGCAGAGCATCAGGACGCCATCGACCGAGACCTCGAGCGAGGTCGCGTCGGGCTCGCTGGACAGGAAGAACGTGTCCTTCAGGCGCGAGGCGTTTAGCGAGAGCTCGGTCACGACGTCCGCGAAGCTGTCGTCGCAGATGTTGCCGGTGATGCCGACGGTGCGCTCGGCGACGTCCATGTAGCGGTCGCCTTCGCTCGAGCCGGAGTTCATCCCGCACGAGCTGACATCCGTCACGACCAGCGCCGAGGCGTTGAAGACGTCGCGCTCACGCGCGCCCTTGATGTCGTTGAACGTCCGCACGTACTCGTACGTGGGCAGGGGCGAGCTGTCTTCCTCGTCGCTGACGAAGATGATGGAGAGCATCGCCTCGTCCCGAAGGAAGCCGGCGTTGCTCGTCGACAGCCGAGGCTCGGTGAGCGCCAGGTAGGCGGCCTCGAGCCCCATCTCGTTGCCCGAGCCGTCGATGCCGACGCGGACGATGTCCTCGAAGACCGCGTTTCCGTCGGGGGTGTCGTTCGTGATGATCTGCGAGTCGATGAGTCGGCCGGCGGACGCAGCGGTCACATCCGTCGTCACGACGCCGATCTGGTAGTCGACGTTGGCGTCCACGAAGAAGCTGATGAACTGCGAGAAGTTCTTCGACAGCTCGTTCTGGTACGGCTGCATCGAGCAGCTGTCGTCCACGATCAGCAGGATGTCGACTGCGGACGCAGGGTCCTGATAGAAGATGTCCGCACCGTCGTGCACGATGACGTCGTACTCGGTACAGCCGGCGAGTACGCCGAGCCACAACAGAGCCATGGGTGTCCTCCAGGGGGCGCCAGGGGGCGCCAGAGCCCGCAAGGTGACCCAGCACCCCGTGATCGTCAAGGGTACGAGGCAGGAATGACACGGAGTCGACCAGTCCTGGGGCGCCGCTTGGACCGCGTGGTGACGCGCCTGCTGCGCATCGGCGGGCGGCTCCTCGGCCGACCGGACGAGGAACAGCTGCACGACCTGACCGGCCGACAGAAGGGTGGTCCGGTGGGGACGGGATCCACGGTGTACGCCCAGGCGCTGACCGCGGGACGCCGGGCCATCGAGACCGGCGAGAACGGCGAGGCGCTCTACCAGTTCGGCCTGGCCGCTGACGCCCGACCCGCCGAGGCCTGGCCCTGGCACGGACGAGGAGACGCGCTGCAGCTGTCCGGCGACCATGCGGGCGCGCTCGCCGCCTACGACGAGGCGGTCGAGAGGGTTCCTGGGCTGGCCCTGGCGCACAACGGGCGGGGCAACGCGCTCGACGGACTCGGGCGGCGTGAGGAAGCCGTGGCTGCCTGGGAGAAGGCGCTCGAGCTCGACCCGAGGCTGTCCTGGCCGAGACGTTCTCTGGAGCGGGGGGGAGCACTCGGTTAGCCCACCGAGTTCAGGAGTTTTTCATGCTCGAGACCCTCTCCAAGGGCTTCCGCGCCGCCCGCCTCAAGCTCCAGGGCAAGGCGGAGCTGACCGAAGACAACATCGCCGACGCGCTCCGCGACGTCCGCGTCTCGCTGTTGGAGGCAGACGTCGAGCTCGGCGTCGTGAAGTCGTTCCTCGGACGGGTCAAGGAGCGCGCGCTGGGCGAGGTCGTCCACACCAAGGTCAAGCGGAAGAGCCCGATGGGCGTCACGCTCGCGCCCGGCGACTGGTTCGTCAAGATCTGCCACGACGAACTCCAGGCCCTGATGGGGCCGGTCGACACGACGCTCAAGCTCGACAAGACGCCTGCCATCATCATGATGGTCGGCCTCCAGGGCTCGGGAAAGACGACGACCGCGGGGAAGCTCGCGCGCAAGCTGATGAAGGAAGGCAAGAAGCCGCTCCTCGTCGCGGGCGACATCTACCGTCCGGCCGCCGTCGATCAGCTGACGGTCCTGGGCCGCAAGCTCGGCGTGCCGGTCTTCAGCATCAAGGGCATGAAGCCGGTCCAGCTCTGCAACCTGGCGGTCAGCCAGGCGAAGAACGTCGGCCGCGACGTCGTCATCTTCGACACCGCCGGGCGCCTCGCGATCGACAACGAGCTCATGCAGGAGCTGGTCGACATCAAGGACCAGACGAAGCCGGACAACATCCTGTTCGTCTGTGACGCCATGATCGGGCAGGACTCGGTGAAGACGGCGGCCGAGTTCGACAAGCTCCTCGACTTCACGGGCTTCGTCCTGACCAAGCTGGACGGAGACGCCCGCGGTGGCGCCGCACTTTCCATCAAGGAAGTGACCGGCAAGCCCATCAAGTTCCTCGGAATGGGCGAAGGCCTGGGCGAGCTGGACGAGTTCCGGCCCCAGGGTCTGGCCGACCGCATCCTCGGCTTCGGCGACGTCGTCGGGCTCGTGAAGGACTTCGAGGAGCACATCGACGAGGAGGAGGCCGAGGCCGACGCGCAGAAGCTCCTGCGCGGTGACTTCACCTTCGACGACTTCCTGAAGCAGCTCGAGACGGTCCAGAAGATGGGCAGCCTGCGCAGCCTGATGGAGCGCCTGCCGTTCTTCAACGACATGCAGATCCCGGACGAGGCCCTCGACGACAACGAGATCACGAAGGTCAAGGCGACCATCCACTCGATGACCAAGCAGGAGCGGACGCATCCGGACCTCCTGGACGACCCGTCCCGTCGCGAGCGAATCGCCAAGGGCTCCGGACGCTCCACCGAGGACGTCAAGGCGCTCTACGAGCGCTTCCTCCAGGCCCGTACGGTCATGAAGCAGATGGGAGCCGGCGGCCTCTTCGGCAAGGGCGGGGGAATGCCCGGCATGCCAGGGATGCCCGGAATGGGTGGCCCGACCCCGAACGCGCCTCGCCAGCTGAGTGCGCAGGAGAAGAAGGCCAGCCGCGCCAAGAAGAAGGCCGCGCGGAAGTCGCGTAAGAAGAACCGCCGTTGATCTTCCTGGCGCTGGCCTGCACGGACGAGCCGGCGCCGTTGGAGTCCACGCCCGACAGCGACGCGTTCGACCTGGGCCCGGTGCAGCCATGCTCAGCGCCCGTCCAGCTCGCCTACACCGAGTCGGGCGAAGCCTGGGGCCTGCCTGCGCCCGAGGCGCCCGTCGCGGAGTCCCTCGATGGCATCGGGTTGGTCCTGGCGGACACGGCCGATGGACACGTGCTGTGGACGGGGTTCCCGTTCGAACCCATCCGGCGCGTAGAGCTCGATGGGAGCGCCCAGGTCGAGCGGCTCTCGCTGTCGGCGGAGCTCTCGCTGTCGGCCCACGACGTCGACGGGGACGGGGATGTGGAGCTGGTCGTCGACGACACGCTCGACGGCGCGCCGCTGGGTCTTCCCGACGGCGGGGACGTACGGGACGTGGCCTGGGCGGACCTCGACCAGGACGGCCTGCTGGACGCGTACATCGGCCGGCGAGGAGGGGACCTCACGGACCTCATTCGCTGGGGCGACGGCGACGTGACCGAGGTCGCGGGGAGCGAGACGGACGCGGCGTTCTCGGTCCACGCGCTGGACCACGACGGCGACGGGGACCTGGACATCGCCGTCATCAACGACAGCGGTGAGGCACCGGGCAGCTCCCGGCTCTGGCGTGACGGGCGGGTCGACGCCAGCGCCGAGACCGGCTTCGACTTCGAGTGGCCGGCGATGGGCGGCTCGTTCGCGGACTTCGATGGGGACGGCCAGCGCGACCTGTTCGTGGCCGCCGCGGTGAGCAACCACCTGTACCGGGGCGGCGATGGGGGCCTGGTCGAGGTCGCCGGCGTGAACCAGCTCAGCGGCGACGAGATGGGCTGGGGCAGCGCCTGGCTGGACCACGACAACGACGGCCAGCTCGACCTGCTCGTGGCCGAGGGCGACCTGTGGCACGGCGACGTGGGCGAGGACTACGAGGCGCCGCTCGAGCTGCTCGCGCAGGACGATGGCGTCTTCACCGACGTCAGCCTGGAGCTCGGGCTGGCTCAGACGGGCTCGCATCGCGCGGTGCTCGCCCATGAGCTGAACGCCGACGGCGTCCTGGATCTGGTGGTCACAGGCTCCCAGACCCGGCCGCTCCTGTACCTGAGCGATGGCTGCACGGATGGAGCCTGGCTCGAGGTCCTCGCGCCCCAGCACGCCCGCGTCGAGGTCACGACGGACGGCGGCGTGCAGACGCGCTGGATCGATGCGCGCCCCGGCTTCTTCGTGACGGCGCCCGAGTCCGCCTGGTTCGGGCTCGGCGAGGCCAAGGTGGTCGAGCACGTCCGCGTCGTCGAGCTCGACGGCACCGTGCACGAGCTCTTCGGCCCGCTCGAGGCCCGCCGGACGATCGGACTGCCCTGACCC
The DNA here is from genome assembly GCA_024228935.1 of Pseudomonadota bacterium. Taxonomy (GTDB): domain Bacteria; phylum Myxococcota_A; class UBA796; order UBA796; family CAJQPC01; genus JAAESX01. The sequence continues at coordinate 54,545 of JAAESX010000158.1, read as the reverse complement.
CTCAAGCCGCACGGCCGTTGTGCCGAGGGGCATCATCGAGGGAGAGAGTCCATGCGCTACGACCGGGACCTGATGCTCCGCCTGCTCCGCCAGGCGCGCGATGGAGGAGCCACCGACCTGCACCTGAAGGTGCCGGGCCGCCCGAGCATCCGGGTGGATGGTGAGCTCATCCCGGTCGCCCAGGACAAGCTGACGCCGGCCGACACCCGGGGAGCGGTCCAGGCGCTGATGTCGCTGGCGGGGGTCGAGTTCCCGCTCGCTCGCTGCCAGGAGCACGAGTTCGCGTTCGGCGTCCGGAACGTCGGGCGGTTCCGCGTGGCGGTCTTCCGCCAGCGAGGGAGCTTCGGCGTCATCGTCCATCGCATGGCGACCGACATCCCCAGCCTGTCCCGACTCGGCGTGCCAGCCGAGTACGCGGAGATCGCCCACCGACCGGGACTCACCCTGCTCTCAGGGTCTCGTCGGAGGGAGCTCCTGGCGGGACTCGTGGACGCCGCCAACGGTCGTGAGCCCGGGCACATCATCGTGCTCGAGGACAGCCTCGAGTACCTGCACTCGGATCGCCGGGCCGCGATCAGCCAGCGGGAGATCGGCATCGACACCGCCACGTGGATGACTGGAATCCACAACGCGCGGCGTCAGGACCCGGACCTGTTGGTCGTCGGGGACGTGCCGGACGGGCTCACGGCGGCAGGCATCCTGTCGGCCGTCGAAGGGGGGCGACGCGTGGTCGCGTCCGTTGCCGCAGCCGGGCCCGAGGAGGCCGTCGCCTGGTTCATCCGCCTGTTCGGTCAGGACCGCGAGAACGAGGTCGCGGGTCGGCTCGCCGCCGGGCTGGAGGGCTCGATGACGCTGGACCAGCACGGTGCGTATCGCCTGCGCCTCTCGCACCAGGTGCTCGAGTGCATCCGTGTCGGAGCGCCGATGCCCGCGATGAGCCTCGAGGCGGCTTGATCAGCCCTCGAGCGCGCTGCGGATGACGTCCAGGACCTCGCTCGGGACGAACATCGCGGGGCTCCCGCCGGCCTCGTGCGCCAGCCGTCCGCCCTCGACCGCGTCACCGATGATGACCTCGTAGGTCTGCCCGTCGGACACCGCCCGCACGTGGCCGGTGTTGCCGACCACCGCGTCGAGAGCCAGGCTCCGGTCGGCCTGCAGCGAGATGACGAGCTGGCCGGGGAGCACGTTGTCCGTCGGCTGACCGTCTCGCGTCCAGGCGTCAGCGACCCGCACCCAGGTCGAGCGCTTGCCATCGAGCGCGAGCTCCAGCTCCGACAGGCGGGAAGGGGAGGCCGGCACCAGGCGCGGCTCGACCAGCTCGGCCCAGGTCGGGGTGAGACCGTCCCAGACCCCGATCGAGCCCACGGTGCCGTCGGGGGACTTCAGCAGCAGCCCGCCGGCCCGCAGCTCGCCGAAGAGGATCGACGTCGTGCCCGTCGCGTCCGTCAGCTCGAGGTGCCCGCGAGGGGGCGCGAAGCCCGCCTCGGCGTCTGTGAGCTCCGGGTAGAACGTCTCGAACTGCAGCGCGTCTACGCCAGCGGTGAGCCCGTCGATGGTCGCACCGCTCGCGCGACGGCCATCCTCGAGCCACCAGCCGTCGTCGGTGCGGCTCGCCGCCCAGCCCCCACCCTCGGCCGGGCGCCACGCCACGGCGTCGATCAGCGAGGTCGCGACGGCGTACACCGTGCGGTCGCGGAACGCCTCGAAGGGGAGCGTGAGGGTGTCGGAGGGGTGTCCATTGGCGACCTGGACCGGTCCGCCGTCCAGCCGGACGTAGCTCTTGAACCCGACCGGGCTGTCCAGGCCGAGCTCCAGGCGGTGCTCGACGCCGCCGACCTCGACCCAGTTCAGGACCGCGCGAGGGGCATCCAGGCCGTACTTGGCTGCGTCCGCCTCCTCGAGGCCGGGCTCGACCTTCAGACGGCTGATCGACTCGACCAGCGCATCGAGCTGCTGGTCGGAGCCGCGAGCCGCGGTCGGCTCGATCAGGAGCCATCTCCCGACCGTGCGCTCGGCGGTCAGCGTGCCTTCGCCCGTGGTCAGGTGCAGGCGCTCGACGTCCTCGACGGCGAGCTCGACGAGGGCGTCCAGCTCGGGTCCGTCCTCGTCCTCGTCGCTCGGCGGCTCCACGAATCGGATGACCAGGACGAGCGCCACGAGCACCACCGCCATCACCGTCATCAGCCGGGTCTGTTTGTCCTCCATTCCGAGTCCTCCTCCCGGCGGTTATCTGCGGCTCGGAGGCCATGCCATGTCCGGTACCCGCACCGACGAAAGCGCCGACGCGCCGATCGACAACGAGTCCACGCCGAGCGGCCTGGAGCCCGACGAGCCGACGGCCGAGACCGTCGAGACGGTCGGGCTGGAGCTGGTCGATGAGGACCCGCTGGTGCTCGCGCAGGCCGATCTCGAGGCCGAGCGCGCCCGCCTGCGGACCGTCTCCAAGGCCTACAAGGATCTCCAGGAGGAGTTCGCGGCCTTCCGCGTCCGCCTCGAGCGCCAGCAGGCGATGAAGGAGGAGATCCTCAAGGGCGACGTCGTCAGCAAGCTGTTCGAGCCGCTCGAGAACCTGAAGCGAAGCCTCGAGGCGCTCCAGGGTGCGGGTGTCGACCCGAACCTGCTGCAGGGCGTCGAGCTGGTGCACAAGGCGTTCCGGGACGGCTTTGAGTCCATGGGGCTCGCCGAGCTGGGCATCGAGGGCGAGCTGTTCGACACGAACGTGCACGAGGCGCTCACGATGATGCCCGTCACGGACGCCAACCTGGACGGCCGCGTCGTGCAGGTCTTCGACCACGGCTACCGGGTCGGGTCGCGGACCATCCGCCCCGCGCGCGTCATCGTCGGCCAGTACACGCCGCCGGAGACCACCGGCGAGGCCTGAGCCGTGCTCCACATCGCGCTCCTGAACCCCGAGATCCCCGGGAACACCGGCAACATCGGGCGGCTCGTCGTCGGACTCAGCGCCAGGCTCCACCTGATCCACCCGCTGGGCTTCCAGACGGACGAGAAGGCCGTGCGCCGGGGTGGCATCGACCACTGGCGGCACGTCGATGTCGTCGAGCACGCCGACCTCGAGGCGTTCTGGTCCTGGCTGGGGGACCGCCGCGTGCACCTGTTCTCGGCCGCCGGGGAGGCCCCGTTCACGCGCTGCACCTTCGCCGACGACGATGTCCTGCTCTTCGGCCGCGAGTCGGTCGGTCTGCCCGACGAGCTGATCGCTGAGCGAGGGGCCTACCATGTGCCCATGACCGGCCCCGTGCGCTCGCTGAACCTGAGCAACGCGGTCGCGGTCGTCGCGTACGAAGCCGCGCGGCAGCTGCATCCCGAGGTGTTCTGATGGCAGGCGAGCTGTGGGGACTCATCATCGCGGGAGGCCGAGGGACACGGTTCTGGCCGCGCTCCCGTCGCGCGCTGCCCAAGCAGTGCATGAGCCTGGACGGCGGCCGCACGCTGATCCAGCAGACCGTCGATCGCATCCGCCCCCTGATTCCGCCCGAGCGGATCGTCATCGTCACGAGCGCCGAGATGGCGCCGGCCATCCGTGAGCAGCTGCCGGAGCTGGCGGTCGACAACGTCCTCGTCGAGCCGGTCGGTCGGAACACCGCGCCGGCCATCGCCTGGGGCTGCATGGAGATCGCCCACCAGGGCAAGGCTCCGGTGGTCGCCGTGCTGCCGTCCGATCACCTCATCGACGACGAGCCCGAACTCCTGGCGGTCCTCGCCAGCGCCTCGAAGGCCGCTCGGTCGACCAACGCGCTCGTGACCATCGGGCTGACGCCGACCCGTCCCGAGACCGGGTTCGGGTACCTGCGCTGTGGGGGCGAGCTCGGCACCTTCGGCGACCACGCCTTCCATCGGGTCGAGAGGTTCGTCGAGAAGCCGGACGAGGTGACGGCCGCCGGGTACGTCGCCGACGGCCGGTACCTGTGGAACGCCGGCATGTTCGTCTTCACGGCGGACGCCCTGCGGGATGCGTTTCGCCAGTTCCTGCCTCGCTCCTGGGCCCTCCTCGAGGAGCTCCGGCACAGCCCTCACCGGCTCGCCGAGCTCTACCCCCAGATGGAGAGCACGAGCATCGACTACGGGATCATGGAGCGATCTCCTCACGTCCTGACGGTGCCCGCGCAGCTCGGCTGGTCCGACGTCGGGAGCTGGGCGGCGATCGAGCCGCACCTGCCACCCCAGGACGGAGGACGCGGGCTCGTCGGCAACCAGGTCGCCGTCGACGCCTCGGGGAACGTGGTGCACGCGCCGGGCAAGCTGGTCGCGCTCGTGGGCGTGGACGGCCTGATCGTGGTGGACACCGGCGACGCACTGCTCATCTGTCCGAAAGACCGGGCCCAGGACGTTCGCCGGGTCGTCGTGGCCCTTGAAGCCGGTGACCTCGGCGAGTTCCTGTGAGCCGGCTACACTGGCGTCCACAAAGGAGACTCCACCAATGATTGCGCTCGCGCTCATGGCCTGCGGTGCCGGCACCGTCACGCTCTCGACCGACTCTCCGGCCTGCGAGAACTGGGACTTCGACAACCCCGAGGACCCGAGCCTCGTGGTCTCCATGGACGGCAGTCGCATCGTCGTCCAGCGTGTCGGTGTGTACCAGCCCGAGGACGCCGTCTTCGACCCGGACATCATCGCCGAGGGCAACACCATCGCGGTCTACGAGGCGTGGACCAGCGCCGAGGGCGGGGATCCCGACTACTGCTACTCGCCGGTCGTGTTCGCCGACCCCGAGCGGGCCGCCGAGTTCTCCATCGAGTGGTTCGCCGCTGGGGAGAACACGCCGACCCACACGCGCGAGATCGACGCGCGCGAGTAGCTCAGACGCTCTCGCGCAGATCCGTCAGGCTGCGCTCGAGGGTGATCCGTGGTGACCAACCCAGGGCCTGGGCTCGGGCGGGGTCGCCGACCAGTACCGGCACGTCGTGCGCTCGGCGCCGTTCCTGCCTTGGTGCGGGCTCGCCGCCACTGGCCGTCCGCAGGATCCACTCCAGCGTGACGCCCTCGCCGCGGCACAGGTTGTAGGCCTCGCCCGGCACGCCGCGCTCCAGAAGGGTCACGAGACCGGCAGCGGCGTCGCGCACGTCCAGGTAGTCGCGCACCAGCGACACGTCGCCACAGGCGATGTGGGTCTCTCCGGCCTTGCCCTGGGCTGCCCAGTCCGCAGGGGCGAACTCGGTCGACTGGCCCGGTCCCGTCAGGTTGAACGGCCGGGCGATGATCGCGCGGGGGAGCAGGCGCTCGGCCGTGGCCTTCGAGCTGGCGTAGACGCCCCGCGGCCGCAGCAGGTTGGCCTCGTCGATGGGCAGCCGCTCGGGGATCCCGTAGACGTGGCACGTGCTGACGTGGACGACGCGCGCCTGGGGCAGGACCTCGCTCATGTACCGAACGGCCTGGACGTTCTGCGCCATCGTGGTGGCCGGGTCGCTCTCGGCGAGGCGAGGGGAGGTCTGGGCGGCCAGGTGGAGGACGCGCTCGGCTCCGGCGAACTGCAGCCAGTCGCCGCGCGAGGTGATGTCCAGCTCGGCCCGTGACGGCGCCTCGCAGCTCAACAGCGGTACGAGCCAGCGGCCCAGGAAGCCCGAGCCGCCCGTGACGAGGGTCATCCCAGCCGCTCGAGCTCGGCCTCGACCATCCGGCGCACCAGGCCCGAGAAGTCGACCTCGGGCGTCCAACCCAGCTCGTCTCGGGCCCGCGAGGCGTCGCCGCGAAGCCGCACGACCTCGTTCTTCCGCATCAGGCTCTCGCTGTGCTCGACGTGGTCTCGCCAGTCCCGGTCGACCACCGCGAAGGCGATGCGCACGAGATCCTCCACCGAGTGGTCCACGCCCGTGGCGACGACGTAGTCCTGAGGTGACGACGCCCGCAGCATGGCCTGCATCGCTCGCGTGTAGTCGCCAGCAAAACCCCAGTCACGACGGGGCGATAGGGCGCCAAGAGTCAGGCTCTCCGTGAGGCCGAGGTGGACCTTGGCGACGCCGTTGGCGACCTTCCGCGTCACGAACTCCAGGCCGCGGCGAGGCGACTCGTGGTTGAACAGGATGCCGCTCACCACGAACAGGCCGTACGCCTTGCGGTAGTTCGCCACCATGTGGTGCGCGTACAGCTTCGCGCAGGCGTAGGGCGAGGCGGGGGCGAACCGCGAGCGCTCGTTCAGCGAGCCGTCGCCGTCGAGCGAGTTGCCGAACATCTCGGAGCTCGACGCCTGGTAGACGCGGGCCTTCGGGTGCACCCGCCGCACCGCCTCGAGGAGTCGAATCGGCCCGAGCCCCGTCGCCTCGGCCGTCAGGATGGGCTGACTCCACGAGGTGGGGACGAACGACTGCGCCGCGAGGTTGTAGATCTCGTCGGGCCGGTACTCCTCGACCAGGTCGTAGAGCGAGCCCAGATCGTGCAGATCGGCGTAGCGGAGGTCGACGCGGTCGAGCACGTGCTCGATGCGCCAGAAGTTCTCCGCGGACAGGCGCCGATGCACGCCCACGACGCGGACGCCTTGGGAGAGCAGCTGCTCGGCGAGGTAGGAGCCGTCCTGTCCGGAGATGCCGGTGACGAGGGCGGTCGTCACCTACAGATCGTCGCGGACGTCCATCTGGCCGTCGCCGTCCAGGTCTCGGCCCGTCTTGACGATCATGCCGTCGTCGCCGAAGTACTCCCAGTAGTCGATCTTGCCGTCCCCATCGGTGTCCCGCTCCTTGCGGCGCACCGAGTCGTTCTCGTAGAACTTGTAGAGGTCGTACTGACCGTCGAACTCGGTGTCGACCTCGCTCATGACGCGGCGACCGCCCTGGTAGTGGTCCACCCACTCGACCTGGCCGTCGAAGTCGCCGTCCATCTCCTCACGGATCAGCGTGCCGGTGTCGTCGTAGAAGCTGACGACATCGATCTTGCTGTCCCAGTTGAGGTCCACCTCGCGCTTGACGAGGAGCCGCGAGGCCTGGGAGCGCTCGCGGTAGTAGTTGTAGACGTCCGCGCGCCCGTCCGAGTTCAGATCGATCTCGACGAGTGTCAGGCCATCCTCGGTGGGACGCTCCACATACGGGCGCAAGTCCTCCGGGTTGACGCTCTCGTCCTTCTTGCTGCCGGCGCAACCGACCAGTACCGCCAGCGCCGCCGCCGCAACCATCCGCATGTGAGCTCCTGCTGCCGGCGTTCCGGCTGTTCACCAACCATACCCCGGGCCGTGACGGGGCTCAAATCGGGCCCCGTGCCCAGGACTTGAGGGCATTGGATGCGTGCTAACGTCCGCCGTCCATGTCGAGCCCCGCGCCACAGAAGAAGCACCTCGTCATCGTCGACGACGAGCCGGTCATCGTGCAGATCCTGCACGCGGTCTTCGAGGACGGTCCGTACCGGGTGACGACGTGCGCGAACGGCAAGTCCGCGATGGGCGTCATGCGGACCGAGGGCGTCGACCTGCTCCTCACGGACAAGAACCTCCCGGACATCAACGGCCTCGAGCTGTTGAAGCTCGCCAAGGAGGTCAACGAGTTCGCCGAGGTCATCATCGTCACGGGCTACGCCTCGCTCGACACGGCGCTCACGGCGCTCGAGCTCGACGCGTTCGACTACGTGCTGAAGCCGCTGAACAACGTCTTCGAGATCAAGAAGAAGGTCCAGCGGGCGAGCGAGAAGCAGGACATCCGCCTCGAGAACCGGCGCCTGGTGAACGATCTCGAGCGGAAGAACTGCGAGCTCGCTTCGGCGCTGAGCGAGGCGCGCAAGCTCCAGGCCGAGCTCATCCAGTCCGAGAAGCTGGCTGGCATCGGCACCCTGGCGGCCGGCATCGCGCACGAGATCAGCTCGCCGCTCTTCGGGATCATGGGGCTGGCCGAGGCCATCGTCGAGGAGGACGAGACGCGGCTCTGCCACGACTACGCGTCCGAGATCGTCGAGTACAGCCGCACCATCCGCGACATCGTCGTCGAGCTGTCCAGCTACTCGCGAGCGAGCTCCGCCGAGTACCTCACCACGGTCGAGCTCTCCAAGACCGTCGACGACGCCATCCGGCTCGTCGAGCGCAGCAGCGAGCTCGGGGGCGTCGAGATCCGCTCCGACGTCCCGCCGGCGGTCTACCTGAACGCCCGCACCAACGAGGTCCAGCAGGTCTTCGTGAACCTGGTGAAGAACGCGGTCGAGGCCACGGCCGCGCACCATCCGGGCGAGGGAGGTCGCGTGACGGTCACCGCGGGCTCCGACGACGACGCCGTCTGGATCCGCGTGGTGGACAACGGACCGGGCATCCCTGCGGACAAGCAGGGCCTCGTCTTCGACCCGTTCTACACGACCAAGGCGCCCGGAAAGGGCACCGGCCTGGGCCTCAACATCGTCTACCGGATCGTGACGAAGTACCGAGGCACGATCCAGGTCGAGTCGATCGAGGGAGCCGGCACCGCGTTCTCGATGAGCTTCCCCGCGAACACGTGAGGCTTCGGTCGCGGCTGATCCTCGTGATCGGCGTCGTCACGCTCCTCCCGCTGGTCGTCACCGGGTACATGACGAGCCGCCTCGCGCGGGACCACAACGTCGAGCAGTCTCGTCAGCTCTATGCGCGGCAGGCGTCCGGGCTCGCGGTGTTCGCCGGAACCTGGATCGGCGACCTGGAACGGACCGCCCGGCTGGCTGTGGCGGTCTGGGACGTCGAGACCCTCGACACCGAGCGCCGCGAGGCCCTGCAGCGCGTGCTGTACCAGCAGTTCGACGCGGTGAACGTCGTCGTGACCGTGGACGGCGAGGGGACCGAGCTGACGCGCCCGACGTTCCTCACCGAGCTCCCGCCCGATCTGGAGCAGCACCTGGCCGTGGACGAGGAGCGCGCGAGCCTGCTGCGGGCCGAGCTTCCGTTGACCGAGGCCCTGGCATCCGGGGCCGCGCTCGGGCGCATCTACCGACCGGATCCCGAGGGCGCCCTGGTGGTCCCGATGGCCGTGGGTTCGCGCGAGGGCGCAGTCGTCGTCGGCCTCGAGGTCTCGCTGGCGGTGATCGAGGAGCACCTGGCCTCGCAGGCGGTGCCCGGTGGCGCGGCCGTCCTGGTGGACCGGTCGGCGGGCCTCTTGATCGGGGACGGCCTGGAGCTGGTCGACGCCAGCCTGGCCGATGCGTTCGTGGGCGATCTGGAGGGCGACCTGCGCTACGCCAGCGCTGGAGAGCCCGTCCTGGCGGCGTTCTCGTCGGTCGCGGGCACCGAGTGGGCGGCGGTCGTGGCCGTTCCCGAGGCGCAGGCCACTCGCGCTGGCGATGCCATCCGGGACCGCAGCTACTTCGTGTACCTGCTCGCCATCGTGCTCGTGGCTGCGACGGGGGGCGTGGCCGCCCGGCAGATCGCCCAGCCGGTCGTGAAGCTCCGCGAGGCCGCCCAGCGCCTCGGTCAGGGCGAGTACCCGGACGTGGACCTCGGGGGCCAGGAGCCTGCCGAGATCGGGGATCTGGCTCGCGTGTTCAACGAGACCAGTGGACGCCTGGCCGAACAGGCCGACACCATCGCCGCGAAGAACGCCGAGATCGAGGCCTGGAACGCCGAACTCCAGGAGCGCGTCGAGGAGCGGACCCGGTTGCTCGAGGAGTCCCAGGGACGACTGGTTCAGTCCTCGCGGCTCGCTGCGGTCGCGCAGATGGGCGCCGGACTCGCCCACGAGCTCAACAACCCCCTGGCGGGCATCCTCGGGATGGCGCAGCTGGCCAAGGCACGCGCGCCCGACGACATGATGCTGGCGAGCATCGAGGAGCAGGCCCTGCGCTGCCGCGACGTGGTCCAGGCGCTCCAGCGGCTGACGGCCCAGGGCGGCGGGACCCGCGTGCGGTTGAACCTCACGGGCACGGTCAGCGAGGTCGTTGCGCTCGTCGGCCACGGCTTCGACCAGGCCGACGTGAACCTGGAACACCGCATGGCGGACGGCCTGTTCGTCGACGGTGATCCGGCGCTCCTGGGGCAGGCGCTCGCCCAGCTCCTGACCTCGCTGCGGACCCGCCTCGCTCCGGGCGCCACGCTGCGGGTGGTGGGCTCGCGGGTCGACGACGAGGTGCAGCTCGTCTTCACGCTCGAGGGCCCCTCGCGAGGCGACTCGGACGACTGGCTGGCGTCGGGCATGGGCTACTGGATCGCGAGCCACGCGGTCGAGGAGCACGGCGGACGCATCGAGGAAGCGGACGACCGGTACGTGCTGGGACTCCCCGCGGGGTAGGCTCGATGTATGCGCGACGTGGTGTCGGTCCTCGGCGTCGCGGTCTTGATCCTGCTCGTCGGCCTGGTCGGGTACCGCATGCTGTTCGGCGATGAAGCGCTGGATCCGTTGACGATCCAGCGTGTCGACGGCGACGTGCGTCATGTCCAGGGCGTCGACGAGGGGCAGGCCGAGGTGGGGGTCACGCTGTCTCCAGACGACCGGCTCATCGCCGGAGCGGGCGGCATCGCGGTCCTGTCGTTCGGCGCCGAGAGCCACGTCGTGGTCGAGGAGGAGTCCAGCCTGCGGGTCCTGGGCACAGGCGAGGACGGGGTGCGGATCGAGCTGGAGGGTGGACGGATCGAGGCCACGGTCCGGCCCAGCGACACGAGCCTGGCGGTGGTGACCGGCGACCGCGAGATCCAGACCGACGACGGCACCTTCGTCATCGCCCGCGGCGAGAACACGACCTGGGTCGAAGCGGACGAGGGTCTGCTTCAGCTGACCGGGTTCGGCGAGGTCGAGACGCTGGGCGCCGGTGGCGTCGTCGTGGCGCCGGATGGCGGCGACGTGCGGCTCTCGGACACCGACCGCGAGCTGCTCCTGGCGGTGAGCTGGCCCGAGCCGGCCACGCGCGAGGAGGAGATCGAGGTCCGCGGGACGACCGACCCGGGCAGCAATGTGCGCGTGCTCGGAGGCGCCGAGGAGGTCGCGGTGCTGGCGGACGCCTCCGGCGCGTTCGCCGTCCGGGTGCCGCTCGGCGAGGGGCAGAACCAGCTCCGGGTGGTCGCCACCGATCCGCTGGGCAACCGGCGCGAGACCGAGTGGGGGATTGAGCGCGACACGCGCCCCCCCCAGGCGGTCTTCCAAGTCGGAGGCCCCTGAGTGTTCCTGGCGCTCCTCGGCCTCGCCCTGGCCACGGAAGGACTGCTCGTCGCCCAGAACGGCGCGCCGGTCGCGGATGTGCCCACGGAGCTGAGCCTGGTCCTGCACGACGGGGGCCAGGCCGTCACGCCCGAGGAGCTCGACGTGAGGAGTCGGGACGGCGAGGTCCTGGCGACGCGCCCGTCGGGTGTGCCCGGGGTCTGGGACGTGCGGGTGCGAAGCGCGCCCGATGCGGAACGGATGCGCTTCGTCGTGCGCGCGGATGCGGAGACGATCGAGCTCGAGGTGCCGGTGGCGGATCGTCCCGACTCGGGACTGAGTGGGCCCGGACGGCTCGAGGCGCTGGCCGGCGAAGAAATCCGGATCCGCCTGAACGGAGACGACCTGCCGGAGCCCGATCAGCTGGTTGCCAGCGCTCCAGAGGGGGAGCTCGTCGGGATCGAGCGGGTGAAGGACCATCTGGAGGTGCGCTGGCGTCCGGCCCTGGCCACCGACCCGCGCGTGGTTCCCATCGGCGTCCGGGACATGCGGCAGGCCGGCGCTCCGCCCGAGTGGACGGTCGTCCGGCTCGGCGCTCGCCTGCCCGTCACCGTCGAGACCGAGCCCGGGGCGACGCTCTCGCTGCGCATGAACGGGCGGAGCTACGGGCCGGCTGTCGCGGGCGAGGACGGCAAGGCCACCGTCGTCGTCGATGTGCGGCCCGGCGAGACCACGGCCGACGCCACGCTCACCGACACCCTCGGCAACGTGCAGAACAGCAAGGTCACCCTGGCTCGTGCGCCGGAGCCCTCCCTGGCCGCGCTCCCCGAGGGCAGCATCGTTCCGGGGGCCCCGCTTCCACCGCTCCACCTCGCCGGGGTCTCGCCGACCGGTGGGCCTTGGAAGGGAGCCGCCCCGACATGCCAGGCGTCGGGCGGGCGAGAGCTCGCGGTCGTCGAGATCAAGCCCGGGCGTTGGCTCGCGACGCTCCCGCCGATCGACGAGGACATCCTCCTCGACCTGCGCGTGGACTGTCGGATGGGGCCCGCCACCGTGAGCTCCCGCGTCGCTGTCCAGGAGGGCGTGCCTGCGCGGATCGTCCTGCGAGCCTGGCCCCAGGAGCTCTCCAGCGACTTCCCCGTCGCCCAGGTGCAGGCCTGGCTCGAGGACGCGAGCGGTGACCGCCTTCCTCCCGAGGGGCTGGCTCTCCTGGCCCGTCACGGCGAGCTGACCGGACTCGAGCGCGAGGATCTGGGCGTCCGCGCCGACTACAAGGGGGTCCTCGAAGAGCCCGAGGACGCCGTCGTCGCCGCGTGGAACCACGCCACGGGGAGCGGGCATGCAGCCACCCTGCTGGTCGGACACACGCGTGACGACTCGGGGCTCCTCGTCACCGCCCGCGCGCTGGATCCGCTGGGCCGCCCGCTGGCCGGTGTGATGGTGACGCTCGTGGTCGAGGACGCGACCACCCAGGTGGCGACGGACAGCCGGGGCTTCGTCCAGGCGTCGTTCCTGGCGCCGACGACACCGGCCATCGCCGAGGCGCGCACGGACGAGCTCAGCCGTCAGTCCGTCGTGCTGCCGTGGGCCCTGGGTCCCGAGCTCCGGCCGGACGACCCGGATCTACACGCCGTCGCGCCCATCTCCATCCGCACGGGCCGCGTGCGTCGGATCTCGCTCTCGACGGATCGACCGGTGCTGCTCACCGGGACCGGGGACACCGCCCGGCTGACCATCGTGCTCGAGGACGCCTCGGGTCGACCTGTCACCGACGAGGCCATCCGCGTCACGGCCAGCGAGGGTGTGGTCACCGAGCCGCGCCCCCAGGCGGACGGCTCCCTGCACAGCGTCTATGCGCCGCCTCCCGGCCTGAGCGCGGGCGAGGTCGAGCTGTCGGTGACCTCGCCGGACGGGACCTTCGACGCCACGGTCACGCTCCGCCTCGAGCCCGAGCCGGTGGCGCGCGCTCCTTCGCTGCATGTCGGAGGCATCGCCAACCTGGGAGCGATCCGGGCTCCGGTGCTGGGCGGGGACCTCGAACAGCGCCTGCCCATCCGCGTCCCGCTGTCGGCTCGCCTGGCGGTCGACTGGTACCGGGACCGCGAGACCATCACCTCGGATGCAGGGGACATGGAGATCCAGATGGATGTCCTGCCCATAGCGCTGACCGCCCACCGGCGCTGGTCCCGCGGGCTGTGGAGCACCTGGGTCGGGGCTGGCGTCGTCGTCGCGCCCTACCGCGTCGAGCGCTTCTTCGGCGGCAAGCAGGGCGGGGGGAACATCGGCGTCCACCGGCCGGGAGCCGAGCTGTACGCGGGCACCGGCTACCGCGTGCGGTTCGGCGAGCTGTACGGCGAGGCCCGGTACCTGGCGATGCAGTCCTCGGCGGCCGAGTACGACGGACCGATCGGAGGGCTGGTGGCGATCGTGGGCATTCGAGTAGTCTATTGACAGGGAGGCAGCCTGCTTCTCGCTCGCCGATGACCCGTACGCCCCACCGACTGTGGTGCCTGGCCGTCGCTCTGTCCGGAGCGCTTGCGTCGGGCTGCGTCTTGGACGGGGGCGAGCCGGAGATCGAGCAGGTCAGCCCGGACTGGGCCTGGACCGGTGAGGCGACCGACATCGTCATCGAGGGGACGGACTTCTTCCCCCAGCCGACCATCGACAGCAGTCGAGGGGTCGAGCGGGTCGACGACGCCTTCCAGGTCATGCTCGTCGCCGACGGAGCCAGCTGGATGCTCGAGGGCGTCGAGCTCGTGTCCTGGAGCCGGATCGAGGCCCGGGTCCCTGAAGGGCTGCCGGTGGACAACTACGACCTGCGCTTGCTGTCGCCGACCGGGCGCGAGGCGGTGGTGACCCGCGGCTTCACCATCACGGACAGCCGCGCGGACCACCTGTCCATCGACTTCGAAGCGCGGCCCTACGACGTCCACGAGCAGGCCGTCGTGCGCTTCGAGCTGCTGGATCCGCTCGGCGAGCGGGTGCGAGACGATCTGCGTGTCGCCGTCGAGGTCGAGGCCGACGTCAGCCTGTCCTCGATCGAGGTCGCCGGGACCGGACTGGGCGACCCCGACGCGGACCTGGGCGAGCTCATCGGCACGCTCGCGGACGGCGAGGGCTGGGTCGCGGTCAGCTCGACCGAGCCGGCCAACATCTGGCTGACGGTCTCGCCGGACGACCCGGACTCGCCCATCGACATGGCCCAGGTCTTCATCCCGGTCACGACGGGGGACCTCGACTCGGTCGACGTGAGCCTGCCCACCCAGACGTTCTCCGCGACGGCGGGCGAGGCGTTCGACGTGACGTTCGTCCTGCGCGACGACAAGGGGAGCGCCCTGCCCGACACGAGCGCGCGGCTCTACCTGTCCGAGGCCTGTCACGGCCCCGTGGTCCCCGACGAGATCGACTTCGTCGGCTCGACGACGACCCCCATCACGCTGCTGCGCGCGACCGACACCGACTGCGATGCCACGCGGATCCAGGTCACGGGCAGCGCCACCGGCCAGTCTGGCGCCTTCGAGGTGGCGGCGGACGAGGTGGCCCTGCTGCAGGTCCGGGCCACGGACTCGTCCCCCGAGTCGCTGGTGGCGGGCGAGCCCGACCTGATGCTCCGGGTGACCGCGCGCGACGGGTATATGAACAAGGTCGCCGACTACGACCGGCCCATCCACTTCCGCGACGACGTGGGCGGCCTCGACACGCTGTCCGGCGTCGGCAGCCTGAACTGCGTCGTCGAGTGGGACGCTGGCGAGCGGTTCTGCCTGGTCGGCCTGGAGCGCGCGGCCGACGAGGTGTACATCGAGGCGTACGACGGCCTGGGCCTGTCCGGCGAGACCGAGGATCCGGTCGCGGTGCTTCCTGCGGCCCCTGCGGAGCTCATCGTCGAGCACAGCGTGAGCGAGGTCGCCGCCGGAGAGGAGATCGAGGTCCATGTGTGGGCCGAGGACGCCTTCGGCAACCGGGTGTCGTTCGACCCCGTCGGGGCCAACCCGATCGATGTCGACGACGGTCAGGGGACCGCAGCGTGCACGTGGGCGTCCGAGCTCGAGGACCAGCACACGCTCTCCTGCATCACCACGACTGCGTCCCTCTCGACGGCGCTCGAGCTGGAGATTCCGACGCTGGGCCTCGTCGCCCAGAGCGATGTGTTCAGCGTGACGAATTCGACGCTGTCCGAGCTGGCGATCACGGCGCCGTCCTCGGTCACGGCGGGGGAGACCTTCACGATCTCGCTGCAGGGACGCGATGCCTACGGAAACGCCTACACCGTGGGCAACCCTGCGGTCGAGCTGCGCGATACGAGCGGAACGCTCAGCCCGGCCTCGGTCTCGCTGGACGGGACGGGCGCGTTCAGCGGCAGCGCCTTCACCATCACGGTCAGCGGGAGCTCGACCATCACAGGTAGCGCCGGCGGGACGGATCTGGGCAGCACGGCCCTGGACGTGCTCTCGGCGGAGCTCTCCTTCGTGGACCTCTCCATCGACGAGCCCTACGCCTGGACAGGCGTCGAGGTGGAGCTGACGGTGCGCGGGGTCGACGCGTACGGGAACACGGTCGAGTCGTTCTCCGGACCGGTCTCGCTCTCGTCCGAGTCCGGGCTGTTCATCAGCTCGACGCTGACGGACTTCACCGATGGCGAGGGCACCACGACGCTCACATGGGACACGGCCGGGCTGCAGGACCGGGTGCTCGGGAGCGACACCACGGTCAGCGGCTCCAGCCGACGCGTGGACGCCATCGACGACTGCAGCGAGGGGCCGACCGCGGTCCTCGAGCTGGACTCGGCGAGCGAGACGGTCGCGTGCATCCTGTCCGGCACGGCCACGGTGACGGCGGACTTCAGCTCGTCGGCCACCGGCGCCTCGGCGCTGTCGGCCTACCACCTGCACGACGGGCAGGACGGCTGGACCCGCGGGACCACCGACACGTCGACCGTCTCGACGACCGCGTCCGGCGTCTACACCGCCGAGCTCGTCGTGGTCGACTCCAGCGCGTGCGGCAGCCACACGACGGCTCGGCTCTGGGCAGCCGAGCAAGGCGAGCCCGCGGGCCCGCTGACCGTCGAGACCAGCGACGACACGCGCACGGCGGGCGGCTCCTCGTCGACGGCGGACGCGACCATCACCATCACCGCCGAGGACTGTGCGGGCGACGTCCCGACCACGACGACGCTGTACACCCGCACCGATCTGGGCGACCTGTCCACGGCGAGCTCGTCGACCCAGGGCCTGACCGTGTCGCTCTCGGGGAGCACGGCCTCGACGACCTGGTCCGCGCAGTCGACCAGCTACGACGGCACCGCCACGGTCCACGTCGGCACGCTGGACAACGCGGCGTACGGCGCCGTGACGATCGACGTCACGGGCGAGTCCAGCCGGCCGCGAGTCCGCCGGGTGGACCCGATGGGCGACACGAGCGAGCTCTTCGACACGGTGACCGTCGAGTTCTCCGAGGACCTGCTGGCGTCGGTCGACCACGACACGCTTGTGTCCGTCGATGGGCCCGACGGGGAAGCGTCCCTGACCACCGCGGTGAGCGGGGACACGCTTACCGTCACGCTCGACGAGGAAGGCGACGCGGCGGGCGGCGCCTGGGCGCTCACCGTCAGCAAGGAGATTCGCGACGAGGCCGGCAACAAGCTGGACGGCGCCTTCGACGGCACCAACGCCGACTTCATCTCGCTGTTCGGGGACGTCGGCGCGTCCGGCGCGAGCATGCAGTCGTGCACGGCGGACACCACCATCACCCCCGACGGCAACGCCGGGGTGGGGGACGAGGTCCACGACCTGGACGTGACCGCGACCGCCGACGCCATCCCGACCTGGTGGCTGCTCGAGATCTTCGACAGCTCGGCCACCGCGGTCCGCAACAGCTGGGTGGCCGCCACGAGCAGCAGCGACATCGTCGTCTGGGACGGAACCGGCGACGATGGGTTCGTCGTCGCGGCAGGTGTGTACACGGTCGAGGTCTCTGCGATCGACGGCAGCACGAACGTCTCGGACGCCTGCTCGCTCGACGTCCGGGTCGTCGAACACTACGGGGCGCCGAGTGAGTGACCGCCTCGACGACACCGCGCGCCTGGCCGAGCTGGGGCTGTTGACCGCGACGCTCACGCATGAGCTGCGGCAGCCGTTGTTCGCGCTGCGCTCCCTGGTGCAGCTCCTCGGCGCGAAGCTCGATGGAGAACACGCTCCGCTGCTGGCCGAGCTCCTGGCGCAGGCGGACCTGCTCGGCGAGCTGGTCGAGGGCGTCGGCACGTACGCCCGCCGCACCGAGAACGTCAACGAGCCCGTCGACACGGGCGCCGTCATCGACCAGGCGGTGGCCCTGCTCCGGCATCGGGCCACCCGTCGAGCGGCCACCGTCGAGGTCGAGCGCGACTTCACGCTCGGGGCAGCGCGTGGGGATCGGGTCGCCCTGATGCAGGCCCTGGTCAACGTGATCAACAACGCCATCGACGCGTGCGGCTCACGGGTGGTCGTGCGGAATCACCGGGACGGCGACCAGGTGGTCATCGAGATCGAGGACGACGGGCCCGGCATCCCCGCCGAGATCGCCGAGCGCGTCTTCGAGCCGTTCTTCACGACGAAGGAGCCCGGCAAGGGCACGGGCCTCGGGCTGGCCATCTCGCGCGAGCTGGTGCAGTCCTGCGGCGGAGATCTGGGGCTGGACACCACGGGCCACGGGACGCTCGTCCGGGTAGTCCTCCCGGCATGGAGCTGAGCGACTGGCCTCTCGTCGTCGAGCGCGGACTGCGCGCCACAGACGCCATCGCGGTCACCTCGTGGCCCCAGGAGCTCGTGTTCGTCCACTCGCAGCGCTGCCCTTGCGGTGGGCGGTTCGAGCAGCTCGACCACGCGCTCGTCAGCGCGACCCGCGAGCGCTGGCGTGTCCGCTGCCATGGCTGCGACCGCGTCCGGCCGTTCTGGTTCGACGTGTCCTCGTTCGAAGGCCAGCCCTGGGCGCAGGGTCGGTTCGAGGAGGTGCGTCGTCTGTTCTCGGACGCCCTGGAGCGTGTGTCCGAGGGCGACATCGAGGGAGCTCGTGTGCGCTTCTCCGAGGTCGCCTCGCGCGAGCCCTGGTTCGGGCTGGCCTGGTACCACCTCGGCATGATCGCGATGATCCAGGACCAGCCCGCTCTCGCGCGTTGCTGCCTGGAGACCGCGGCGGGCATCCTGCCGCTCGATCCGGAGATCCGGGGCTCGCTCGCCGACTACTGGGATCAGGAAGGGGACCCGGTTCGAGCCGGTCGTTGTCGGGCTGCGGAGGCGGCATTGCGGGACGGGATCGGCTAGACGGCGCGGCATGAGCGATGACCGTCCGAACACCGACGCCCCCACCGACACCCACCTCGAGGATCTGGCGACGCTGTTCCTCACGGCCCTCGAGGTCCGGCGCCGTGGCGACGTGGACCGCGCGATCGAGCTGCTCAACAAGGTGCTGAAGGGCGAGCCGCGTCTGGCCGAGCCCCGCCTGGAGCTCGGGCGCATCCAGCTCGAGATGGGCAAGCTGGACGAGGCCGAGGCGCAGACGCGCGAAGCGCTCAGGGTGCTCCTCGCCGGAGGTCACTGGGTCGAAGACGTGCCCGAAAACGTGATGCTGTCGCTGGCGCACAACCAGCTCGCCGAGCTGCTGCGGCGTCGAGCGGAGTCCGACGAGGTCGTCTTCGGCGACCCCGAGGTCTTCAAGGCCCTGCTCAAGGAAGCCCAGCTCCACTTCGACAAGGCCGGAAAGCTGGACCCGGACAACGACCACGCCGGGTTCTTTGCGTTCCACATGCCCGGCGAGAACCCGGAAGACATCGAGCCGTAGCTCGGGCGCTCACCCCTCCGGGTGCTCGAACAGCGCCGCGGCCTTGGCCTGTGCCTCGGCGTCCGAGGCGTGATGGACGGGGGTGTCCGGCTGCACGACACGCGCCGCGTCGCCGGTCACGCCGGTCACGCCGAACTTGCCGAGCAGGTACCGCTTGATGTGCGGCGCCATGAACCGTCGGGTCCACGGCACGATGAGCGCGAAGCCGAACAGGTCGGTGAGTACGCCCGGCGTCAGGAGCGTGACGGCGCCGATGAGGATCATCAGGCCCTCGATGATCCGGTCTCCGCTCGGGAACCCCTCCTTGGTCTCCTTCTCGAGGGTCTTCAGGACGCCCAGGCCCTCGCGCTTGGCGAGCCAGCTACCCAGCGCCCCCGTCGTGATGATGAGGAGGCCGGTCGGGATCCAGCCCATGTTGTCGGCCATGAACAGCAGCAGGATGGTCTCGACGGTCGTGATCGTGACCATCGCCATGAACAGCTTCAGCATCCGTCCTCCTTCACCTCGGCCCACAGCCCCTCGAGCTCGCCCACGGACAGCTCGGCCATCAGCCTCTCGCTGTCGTGTACACGCCGTTCGACGTCGCGGAAACGGCCCTCGAAGCGCGCGTTGGCTTCGCGGAGTGCTTCCTCGGGTCCGAGCCCCAGGAGTCGTCCGTAGCTCGCGACCGCCAGGAGGACGTCCCCGTACTCCTCGCGGATGCGCTGTTCATCGCCACCGGCGCGGGCCTCGTCCAGCTCCGTCAGCTCCTCGAAGACCTTCTCTCGTGCTCCGTCGGGCGAGGTCCAGTCGAAGCCCACACGGGACGCCTTCTCACCGACCCGATGGGCACGGATCAGCGAGGGCAGGGCCTTGGGCACGCCATCCAACATCGAGCCGCTCGTGCCGCGCTCCTTGGCCTTTCGCGCCTCCCACGCGGCGATGCTCCCGGCGTCCTCCTCCTCGTAGCCCTCGATGAAGACGTGGGGGTGCCGCACGACCATCTTGGTCGCGATGGCCTTGCAGACGTCGTCCACGTCGAACCAGCCGGCCTGACGCGCCATCTCGGACAGCAGCACCACGTGGAAGAGCACGTCGCCGAGCTCCTTCTTCAGCTCGGCCGGGTCGCCAGACTCGATGGCGTCGATGACCTCGTAGGTCTCCTCGACCAGGTACGGCCGCATCGACTCAGGCGTCTGCGCTTTGTCCCAGGGACAGCCGTCCGGGCCGCGGAGCCGCTCGACGATGCCGCGAAGGTCGTCAAAGCCGGACATGAGCCTCCTGGGAAGGCCGGTGATACGGTGGGCGCCTTCCGGGAGCGCACTTGGCCCAGCCTGAGGTCTTCGGCAAGTACCACCTGCTCGAGAAGATCGCCACGGGCGGTATGGCCGAGGTGTTTCGTGCTCGAAGCTACGGAATGGCGGGGTTCGAGAATATCCTCGTCATCAAGAGGATCCTCGATCACCTGAGCCGTGACGACGAGTTCGTCAACCTGTTCATCGACGAGGCGCGCATCGCCGTCTCGCTGATCCACGTGAACATCGTCCAGGTCTTCGAGCTCGGGGAGGAGGACGGCGCCTGGTACATGGCCATGGAGTACGTCCACGGCCTCGACCTCGCGCGCCTGGTCAATCGGGCCAACAAGGTCGGCACGTTCCCGGTGAACCTGGCCTGCTTCATCCTCGTCGAGGCGCTCAAGGCGCTGCAGTTCGCGCACGAACGCACGGACGACGAGGGGCGCCACCTGAACATCGTCCACTGCGACATCAGCCCGCAGAACATCCTCATCAGCTTCTCGGGCGAGGTGAAGATCACGGACTTCGGCATCAGCCGGGCCAGCTTCCAGGCGACCGAGCAGCACGACGTCATTCGCGGCAAGTACGCGTACATGAGCCCCGAGCAGGTCGAAGGGAAGCCGCTGGATGGCCGCTCCGACCTGTTCTCGCTCGGCATCGTCGCGTACGAGCTCCTGACCGGTCGTCGCCTGTTCAAGGCCCGCTCCCGCGAGGAGACCCTGGCCCGGGTCAAGCGCGCCGAGGTCCCGTCCCCGCGCGGTTTCCGGCCGGACCTGTCCGAGGACCTGGAGGACTTCTTGCTCAAGGCGCTCGCGCGCTTCCCCGAGCAGCGGTTCAACGACGCGGACGAGATGCTGGACGCGCTCTCCGCCATCCTGGTGCGCGAGGGCCATCGAGCCAGCAACAACGACCTCGCCTCGTTCATGAAGGGCGTCATCGAGCAGGCCAGCGCCAAGGCCGAGGGCAAGCCGGCGCCTCCGAAGCGGCCGGCCCGCAGCATGCCGCCGAGCGCGGTCGTCGTGCTCGCGGTCGAGGCCTCGCCGCCGCCTCGCAGCATCGCCGCCCCCCGGGCGACGCTGGCCTCGCTCACCCGGGAATGGACAGGGATCATCGGCGATCTGGGCGGCGAGATGTGGGAGCAGTCCGAGGGCTCGATGCTGGTCGTATGGGTCGCTCGAGGTGGCCTGCGTGAGACCTGCTCGCGGGCAGTCCGGGCCGCCATGGCGCTGCAGCAGGCCACGCTTCGGGCGGGCTTCCGGCTCAGCGCCGGGGTCGCGCCGGGCGTCGCTCGGCTGAGCCCTGAGAGCCGTCGCCCGGCGGACGGCTGGGAGCTGGCGGGCCCGTTCTACCTGGCTCGCTGGATGATGAGCCTCTCCGCCCACCGGGGTCGGGTGCTGATGACCGAGGTCGGCCGCCGTCAGGTCGCGAAGAAGACCTCGCTCCTCGGCCGAATCCCGATCCAGGGCAACCGCTACATCAATCTGTACGAGCTGGGCTGAGCTGCTCGGCGATGGCCTCGGCCATCCGGGAGTACCCGGGCGCGCTGGGGTGCAGGTCGAGCCCCTTGTCGTAGAGCAGGGCGTCGCGGCCGAGGTCCTGGTTCACGTTTTCGAGGTCGAGGACCGGGATCTCGTTGGACGCGCACACGCCGCGGATCCAGCTGTTCACCTGGGCGATCTCCGCGTCGGAGTCAGCGGGTAGGGGGTAGGTCAGGACCAGCAGGCCCGCGCCCTGGTCGCTCGTCATCCGGCGAAGCTGCAGCAGCGTCTCCCGGATGGGGGCCTTGGACAGTCCGCGACGCTCGGCCGGCATGTCGTCGTCCTGCACCTGACGCGCCACGATCTGCTCGACCACGCGGAACAGTGCCAGGGTCTGGAGCGGATTGGGTTTCGGGGCGCCCGCCTTGGGTGCCCCAGCCGTGTCGACCGGGTTCGCCCCGGTCAGGACGATGACGGTCGACGGCGTGTGCGGCCAGGATCGGAAGCGGGCCAGCGTCACCAGGGGGTGTGAGCCGGGCTCGCCCAGGTTGACCACGGTCCAGCCCGTGTCCTGCGCCAGCTTCCCCGGCCACGCTTCTTCGGGCTCGACGCCGTACCCGTAGGTCCAGCTGTCCCCGAGCGCGAGCAGATGGGGCCCCTCGACGACGGCGGGCCGTGTCCGCTGGACGAACTTCGACGTGCGCAGGGCGCGGGTGACGAGCTCGGCGCCGACGAACAGGATCACGAGCGGAATCACCGCGTACAACAGCCGACGCTTCATCTCGGTCGAAGTTAGCCCCTCGCATGGGTTTTGCGCACCTCCACGTCCACTCGCAGTTCTCCCTGCTCGACGGCGCGATCCCCATCAAGAAGCTCGCGCCCCGCGCGGCGGAGCTGGGGCAGTCCAGCGTGGCGCTGACGGATCACTGCAACCTCTACGGAGCCGTGCAGTTCCACAAGTCCTGCAAGGGCGCCGGCGTCCACCCCGTCTTCGGATCGGGCCTGTGGGTGCAGCCCGACGGGCAGTCCGTCAAGGACCCGGCTGGCCAGCTCGGCGGGTACCACCTGGTCTGCCTCATCGAGAACCAGGTCGGGTACAAGAACCTCTGCGCGCTCATCACCGAAGCGATCTTCGACGGCATGTTCTACAAGCCGCGAGTCGACCTGACACTCCTGGAGAAGTACCGCGAGGGGCTCATCGTCCTGACGAGCGGGCTCCGCGGTCCGGTCCGCGCGGACCTGGCTCGGGGGCGGACGGACGAGGCGCGCTGGCGGGTCGAGCAGCTGGGCGAGATCTTCGGCCCCGACAACCTGTTCCTCGAGCTCCAGGACGTCGGCTTCGACGCGGACGAGCGGGCAAACGAAGGGTGCCGCGAGCTCGCCGGCGCGCTCGGGCTGAAGACGGTCGTCACCAACGCGGTCCACTACCTCAACCCGATGGACGCGCCGACGCTGGACCTGCTCCAGTGCATCGGCTCGGGCTGCTCGCTCAACGACGACAAGCGCCGCCGCCCGGTCACCGACCAGCTCTTCCTGAAGTCGGAAGAGGCGATGCGGGCGCTGTTTCCAGATGACGGGCCGGCGCTCGACCGGACCGTCGAGATCGCCGAGCGCTGCCAGTACGCCTTCGACTACGACACCTACTACTTTCCGGCGTCGACGCCTCCGTCCGAGGACGCGGACGCCCAGCCCAACTGGGCCTACTTCTACGACGCCTTCCCGCCGCCGCGAGACTTCGGGATGGGCGAGGGGACCCCGGACATCCCCGAGCCCGGCACCGGCAGCCTGGGCGGCTACTTCAAGTGGTACTCGCGCCGCGGGCTGGAGCTCCGGCTCGAGCGGGTCGGGGCCGAGCTGCACCCGCAGTACTGGGAACGGCTCGACATCGAGTTCGGGATCATCGAGTCGATGGGGTTCCCGGCGTACTTCCTCATCGTCGCCGAGTTCATCAACTGGGCGAAGGACCAGGAGATCCCCGTCGGTCCGGGCCGAGGGTCCGCCGCAGGCTCGCTCGTCGCGTACGCCATGCGCATCACGGACATCGACCCCATCCGGTTCGACCTGCTGTTCGAGCGGTTCCTGAACCCCGAGCGCATCTCGATGCCGGATGTCGACGTCGACTTCTGCCAGGACCGCCGCGAGGAGGTCATCGAGCACACCCGCCAGAAGTACGGGACCGAGTACGTCGCGCAGATCATCACATACGGAAAGCTCCAGGCGAAGCTCGCCATCCGGGACGTGTCGCGCGTGGCGGACATGAGCTTCGGCGACGCCGACCGCCTCGCGAAGCTCATCCCGAACGAGCTGGGAATCAAGCTCGGCAAGGCGCTCGAGGAGGAGGGGCTCCAGAAGCTCTACGACGGAGATCCCCGCGTCCGCCGCATCTACTCGCTGGCCCAGCGGGTCGAGGGGCTCACCCGTCAGACGGGAATCCACGCGGCCGGCGTCGTGGTCGCCGATCGGCCGCTGGTCGAGCTCTCGCCGCTGTACCGGGATGGGCCCGAGGGCGGCCCGGTCGTCCAGTACGACATGAAGTCGGCCGAGAGCATCGGCCTCATCAAGTTCGACTTCCTGGGGCTGAAGACCCTCGACCAGATCCGTGATGCGGTCGAGCTCATCGAGCGCAACACGGGCGACTCGATCGACATGAGCGCGATCGATGTCGAGGACAAGGCGGCCTACAACCTGCTCCAGCGGGGAGACGGCCTCGGCGTGTTCCAGGTCGAGTCCAGCGGCATGCGCGAGCTCCTGACCAAGCTGAAGCCCAGCGTCCTGGATGACGTCGTGGCGCTGGTGGCGCTCTACCGTCCGGGCCCGCTGAACTCGGGCATGGTCGATGACTTCGTCGAGCGCAAGCACGGGCGCACCCGGGTGGAGTTCCCGGTCCCGGAGCTCGAGCCCATCCTGAACAACACGTACGGCGTCATCGTGTACCAGGAACAGGTCATGCAGATCGCCCAGCTGATGGCGAGCTACAGCCTGGGCGAGGCCGACCTGCTGCGACGCGCGATGGGCAAGAAGGACCTCGACGAGATGGGGCGCCAGAAGTCCCGCTTCCTCGAGGGCGCCGTCAAGAACGGGTTCGACAAGAACAAGTCCTCGGACATCTTCGACCTGCTCGCCCTGTTCGCCGAGTACGGCTTCAACAAGAGCCACAGCGCCGCGTACGGCTACATCACGTACCAGACGGCCTGGCTGAAGGCGAACTACCGCGCCGAGTACATGGCCGCGGTCCTGACCATCGACTCGGCGAACACGGACAAGGTCCTGCTGTACGTGGGGGATTGCAAGCGCGCGGGGCTCGACATCCTGCGGCCGGACGTCAACGAGTCCGTCTGGGCGTTCGACGTGCCCAAGGACGAGCGCGGCAGCATCCGGTACGGGCTGGGGGCCATCAAGGGCGTCGGCCAGTCGGCCATCGAGGCCCTGGTCGAGGCGCGCGTCGAGGCCGGCGGCTCGTTCAGCGGCTTCATGGACTGCCTCGAGAAGCTCGACTACTCGCGGATCAACAAGAAGGCGCTCGAGAGCCTCATCAAGGCCGGCGCGTTCGACTGGACCGGGCACCACCGCGCGCAGCTCCACACCGCGATGGAGTCGGCCATGTCCTACGCCCAGCGCGAACAGGCCGACAAGGCCTCGGGGCAGGTCGGCCTCTTCAGCATGTTGGGGGCCAGCGCGCCGAAGCCGAGCTTCCGCATGCCGGACGTGGCCGAGTGGTCCCTCGCGAAGGAGCTGGGGATGGAGCGCGATGCGCTCGGTTTCTTTCTCAGCGGGCACCCCGTCAGCGCGTTCGCCCGGCTGGTGGACCGCCGAGCCAGCTGCCGGGTCGCGGAGCTGGAGCGTCTCGGCGAAGGGGCGACCATCTCCGTCGCCGTGATGAAAGCGACGGCCCGCGTCGTCCGCACCCGTCGCGGGGACAAGATGGCGTTCCTCCAGATGGACGACGACACGGGCGCGGTCGAGGTCGTCTTCTTCTCCAAGGCGTGGGAGGCCTGCGCCAAGAAGCTCGACGAGGGCGAGCCGGTCCTCGTCACGGGCGAGCTCGAGAAGTCGACCGAGGGCGTGAAGATCCGCGCCGAGTCGGTCGAACTGCTGGCGGAGCTGGAGCGCAGGAGCACCACGCGCGTCGTGATGCAGCTGCGACCGAGCGAGCTCACGCGTCGGAACCTGCAGAAGCTCGACGCGCTGTTGAAGCGGCACGAGGGACCCGTCCGCTCGTTCCTGCACGTGGTTCGTGAAGACGGGGTGGCGTGGAAGGCCTCGTTGCCCGAGGATCGGAACGTCGCCGCGTCGTCGGACCTCAAGGATGAGGTCGCGGACGTGTTGCTTCGCCGAGACGTCGTGAGGTTCGAGTGATGTGGCTCCTGAGCACCGCCCTGGCGGCTCCCGTCTCCGAGCCCCTGCCCGACGGGTGGATCGACTGGACCCAGGGCGTGCTGGTCGTCGAGAGCAGCGGAGACCCGAACACCGGCGCCTGGTCCGACGTGAAGGTCGCCGAGCAGGCGGCTCTCGCCCAGCTCGAGCTGCGCATCGAGGAGCACGCTCGGAATGTGGCGTACGACAGCGACACCGTCGCCTCGGAGCTGATGGTCGACGGCCCGTGGGCCCGGAGTGTCCGCGAGGGAGCCACCACCTGGAAGATCGTCGAGTCCCGCTACCACAGCTCCGGCCGCGTCGAGTTGCGCGCCGAGCTGGACATCCACACGTGGCTACGGCCCGTGCTCGCCGACCAGGCCGCCGCGCCCTCGACCGACAAGACGCCCGGCGTCACGGGCGTCCTCGTCGACGCGCGAGAGGTGCGAGCCTCACCCTGCCTCGCCCCCAAGCTGGTGGGCCCTGACCGCGCCGTGGCCTACTCGGCGGCGTCGCTGTCCGAGGTGGGAGCCGCCGGAGAGCGTCCCGCGGTGTGGGTCGGCGATCCGGCGGACGCGGAGGCGGTCGAGCGGGTGGGGGACAACCCGCTCATCCTCGTCGCGGCCTCGGCGTCGGGCTGCGATCTGGTCCTCGACGGGCAGGCGCTGGCCTCGCTCAACGGGCTCGCCGGCACCGACGTCTTGACCGCCGGTCGCGTGGCCGTGGTGGTCACCCCGTGATCCGTCGGCGCCCGAGCAGCACGCGGGGGGGGCCTCGGCCGCTCCCTCGTCGCAAGCGCGTGGACGCGGTGGCCCGGCTCGGCTGGCGCGAACGCATCTTCTGGGGCACCGGCCTCGTCCTGGTCGTGCTCGGGCTGGTCTACCTGCTGCGCAGCATCTTCGCGATGCTGTTCGCCAGCATCGTGTTCGCCTACCTGCTCGACCCGCTCGTGGACCGGCTGGAAGCGCGCGGCTGGCGTCGTGAGCTGGGCATCGGCGTGGTGTTCACCGGCATCCTCGGCCTCCTGGTCTTCTCGGTCCTCATCATCGTGCCGAGCGTCGCCAAGGAGTTCGTCGAGCTCTCCGAGAACGTCGGGCCCTACCTCGACGAGCTCAGCACCCGTCTGGTCGAGTGGCAGGCCATCGCCGAGCAGCGCCTCGGGCGACCCATCCCGCTGACCGCCGAGGGGCTGTTGGCCGAGATGGAGCATGCGCTGGCGGAAGGCGACGCGGACACCGAGGGCGGGGTGGCCAACATCGTGAAGGACGCCGCGCCCGACGTCGGCGGTCGCCTGGCCACGCTCCTGAAGACGGCCCTGTCCGGCGGCATGACGTTCGTCGTCGGCGTGCTGAACCTGGCGCTCCTGCCGATCTTCACGTTCTACCTGCTGCGCGACTGGGACAAGATCATCGCCGGCATCGACGACATGATCCCGCCGCGGAACCGACGCACCGTTCGCCGGCTCGCCGCGGACATCGACGAGCGGCTCGCGAGCTTCGTCCGTGGCCAGTCCACCGTCGCTGCCGCGCTTGGCGTGCTCTACAGCACCGGCCTGCTCATCGTGGGCATCGACCTGCCGATCGTGGTCGGGATGACCGCCGGTGTCCTCGGCCTGATCCCGTACCTGGGGAACGTCGTCGGCATCGTCATCGCCTCGATCCTCGCCGTCCTGAAGTTCGGCCTGGACTGGCACCTGCCGGGCGTCTGGGCGGTCTTCATGATCAGCCAGGGCATCGAGGGCTTCATCCTCACCCCGAACATCGTGGGCGACAAGGTCGGCCTGCACCCGTTCGTCGTCATGCTCGCGCTGCTGGTCGGTGGGAACCTGTTCGGCATCTGGGGGATGTTGTTCGCCATCCCGGTCACGGCGGCCGCCCAGGTCCTGATGATGGAGTGGTACGGCCGGTACAAGGCCTCGCTCTACTTCGGCGAGGAAGACGAGTGATCCCGATCGAGTGGTGGGGGAGTGGGGTCGCGTACGTCGAGGCCTTGGAGCGACAACGAGCACGTCGCGACGAGGTCCTGGCTGGACGAGGTGGCGAGGTCCTGGCGCTCCTGGAGCACGCCGAGGTGGTGACGACCGGCAGGCGCGCCCCCGAAGGGCTCGACCTGGCGCGGCTGGCGGCTCGGGATGTGGACGTGATCCCGACCGAGCGGGGCGGTCTCGCGACCTGGCACGGGCCCGGGCAGCTCGTCGGCTACCTCATCTGCGACGTGGGGGAGCGACGGCTGGGGGTCCGGCACACGGTCGCGGCGATCGAACAGGGGCTGATCGACTGGCTCGCGCGATCGGGTGTCCTTGCCCAGCGCGACTGTGGACGGCCGGGCGTCTGGGTGCCAGATGGAAAGATCGCCGCGATCGGACTGCACTTTCGGCGAGGGGTGACCCTGCATGGGTTCGCCCTGAACCTGTCCGTGGCCGAGTCCGTGTACGCCGGGCTCGTCCCCTGCGGGATCGAGGACGCTCGGCCGGCCAGTCTGGATCGTGTGGTGGGCGAGGCGCCGACTCCCTTCGATGCGCATGAGAGCGTCGGTTCCGACGTCCTCGACGCTCTGGCCCGCGTCCGGTCTTGACGCTCTCGATCCGGGCGCATAGAAGCCGGTGGTCGATGGCTCGTAGCTCAGTGGGAGAGCATCGTCCTGACACGGCGAGGGTCCTCGGTTCAAATCCGAGCGGGCCAACCATCAACGAAGAGCCGGGCCCTCGGGCCCGGCTCTTTCTCGTTTGGGCCTTCTCGCACGGCGTCAGAACTGACTTGAGTGAGGCATTGACACGGCCTGGGGCCGGGAGTACACACCTCGTGTGGCGCGTCTCCCTGACCGCCCGCTGGCGCCTTGGTGGTGCCGAACATTTTCTTCTGCCTGGAGAGACATTTGAGGAGAGGAGGACGCGGCCGTCGCTCCATGGAGCCCCCCCGCCGCAACGAACCCCGGGTCAACGAGCGCATCCGCGTCCCACGGGTCCTGGTGATCGACGAACTGGGCGAGAAGCTCGGTGAGTTCATGACGCGTGACGCCATCGATCTGGCGAAGGAGCGCGGCCTGGACCTCGTGGAGGTGGCCCCCAACGGTCGTCCTCCTGTCTGTCGCATCGTCGACTACGGTCGGCTCAAGTACGACAAGAAGAAGAAGGAAGCCGTCGCCCGGAAGAACCAGGTGATCGTCAACCTCAAGGAAGTGAAGGTCCGTCCCAAGACGGACGAGCACGACTTCGCCGTCAAGGTCAAGCACGCTCGCCGCTTCATCGAGGCTGGTGACAAGGTCAAGGTCAGCTGCCGCTTCCGCGGACGCGAGATGGCCCACCGTGACATCGGCGCCGATCAGTGCCGCCGTCTCCACAAGGCGATCGAAGACGTAGCCATCATCGAGCAGCAGCCCCGCATGGACGGCCGCCTCATGGTGATGATCCTCGCCCCTGGCAAGAAGAAGGGTTAAGGGCGCCGCCCTTCCCGATTCAGCCTTTTCGATTCAAGCGAGTCCTGATGCCCAAGATGAAGACGAAGCGGGGCGCTGCAAAGCGCTTCAGCAAGACCGGCTCCGGCAAGATCAAGTTCAAGCGCAGCAAGATGCGCCACATCCTCACGAAGAAGAGCACCAAGTTCAAGCGGAACGCTCGCAAGGCCGGCTACGTCCGGGACTGTGAGACCGCTCGGATCAACCTGCTGATTCCGTACAAGTAGGCTCACGCCGCTCGTTCGACGCCCTTCGTGAGGGCGACACACACTCCACCGTCACCGCGCCGAGGTCACGTCGACCTTGCGCTGGGAAGCGGTACTCCAAAAGAGGTGACTCATGGCTCGCGTAAAGAACGCTGCCACTCGCAAGACCCGCGTCAAGAAGCTGCACAAGCGTGCCAAGGGCTTCTTCGGCGGACGCTCCAACTTCCGTCAGGCCACCGAGGCCGTGATGAAGGCGGACGCGTACGCGTTCCGCGGACGGAAGGAAAAGAAGCGCCAGTACCGCGCCCTGTGGATCACCCGCATCAATGCGGCTCTGACGGCCCACGAGGTGAAGTACAGCCGCTTCATCCACGGACTCAAGCTGGCGGGCATCGAGCTCGACCGCAAGACCCTGGCGAACCTGGCCCTGCACGACGCCGCGGCGTTCGGCGCGGTGGTCGAGAAGGCGAAGGCCGCGCTCGCGTGAGCCGTCTCCGCGACGCGCGCCGCAGCATGGGCCTGGCGCTGCTGGCCCTGCCGCTCGTCGCTTCGACCTGCACGGAGGCCGAGGTGGCCTACGAGCAGGTCAACGACGCCTCGGATGCGCTCACCGTCGAGGTGGGCGTCGCCGATGAGCTCGAGGCCGTCCAGGCCGACCTGACCTCGAACACCGGCGCGGTCGTCGTCGGTGTCGCGAGCGTCTCACCCGGCGGCGGCCCCGTCGGGACCATTCACACCGTCAGCGTGGTGGTGGATGACGCCTACGAGGACCAGGTCGACCTGGTCCGGATCGTGGCTTCAGCGGACAAGCGGGACGACCGCGAGTTCGACCTGACCCAGGACGCCTTCGACGAAGGGATCTGGGTCATGGAGATCGAGTCCTTCGGAGGCGCCGACGAAGTGCGCACCGATACGCTGGGAATCCAGCTCCTCGATGTCACCGGTGATGACGACGAGCCGGTCGTTTCCGAGGACACCGGGGCGTAAGCGGCCGATTTCCGATAGGATTGGTGCCGCCCAAACCCTCCTGGAGACAGCGAACGTGCCTGTTACCCCTGCGGCCAACCGCACCATGACCAAGGCGGATCTCGTCGAGCGGATCTACGAGAACGTCGGGTTCTCCAAGAAGGAGGCCTCGGAGATCGTCGAGGCCGTATTCGAGGAGATGAAGCTGGCTCTCGAGTCGGGCTCCAAGATCAAGATCAGCGGCTTCGGGAACTTCGTCGTGCGCGACAAAGCGGCTCGCAAGGGCCGGAACCCGCAGACCAACGAGACCATCGTGATCTCCGCGCGCCGCGTGCTGACGTTCAAGCCGAGCCAGGTGCTCAAGGCTGCCCTGAACGAGGGCGCCGAGGCGTGAGCGACGTCGGCACGGAGCTTCCAGAGCAGGTCCCGGACAAGCTCTATTTCCGTATCGGCGAGGTCGGCGATCTCGTCGGCGTGGAGCCCCACGTGCTTCGGTACTGGGAGGGCGAGTTCCGGATGCGCCCGCACCGCAGCAGCTCGGGGCAGCGGCTGTACCGGAAGAAGGACATCGCGCGCTTCCTCAAGATCAAGAAGCTCCTCCACACCGAGGGGTTCACCATCGCGGGGGCGCGCAAGGCGCTGTCGGGCGGTGGGGCCCCCTCGACGAAGAATGGAGCCCAGGTCGACACGGACAAGCTGCGCGAGGCCGCGGACCGCATCACGGGTCTTCGCGCGAACCTGAGCCACCTCCGCGAGTCGGTCCGAGGGCTCGAGCCTCTCTGATCGCGCGCGTCCGCGGAGCCCGGATCCGTTGACGCTTTCGCTCGGGGTGGATACCTCGCGGTGGCTCGATTTCGGGGCGTAGCGCAGTCTGGTAGCGCACTTGACTGGGGGTCAAGTGGTCGCTGGTTCGAATCCAGTCGCCCCGACCATGAAGCCCCTCCGGCAACGGAGGGGCTTTCTCATATCTGGGGGCTATCTCTGCCACGCCGTGGCCTAGCCGATCGACGCCAGCAGCGACGACAGCGTCTGCTTGTGGCCCGCTCGCATCTGGGCACCGACCGCCATCGCCGCCTGCTGGAGGATCTGGTCCTTCGCGAGCTCTGCCGTGACGCGCGCCATGTCGACGTCGCGAACCCGCGACAGCGAGGCCTGCTCGTTGACCAGGGTGTTCTCCTCGTAGTTCAGGGCGTGCTCCAGGCGTCGGGTGCTGCCGCCGACTTGTGCGCGCGCCCGGTTGATCGTGTCCAGGGCGGTGTCGAGCACCTCGATCGAGTCGCGCGCTCCTGTGATGGTCGAGAGGTCCACGTCGGAGAGGCCGAGACCGCGGACCGTGGCGTCCACCGGCGCGCCGATCGCGATGCGGCTCGAGGCGCCCGACCCGATGTCGGCCTGGACCTCGAGCTGCTCGATGCCCGCCAGATCGGCGAACGACGCGGCGATGTTGTCGAGCGCTGTCGGGATGCCGCTGCCCGACGAGCTGCCGATGTCCTGGACCGTCCCGCCGGTGTCCGACGCGATGGTCGAGAACGCCCCATCCTTCGACGGTGGGTTGATGGTGTGGACCTCGATGCCCCGCGCCGCGAGCGCCGCACCCACGGCGCTGTCCGAGGTGGACACGAGCTTGGACTCCCGGCCGGTGTCGGTGATCAGGATCAGCACCTTGCGCTGCGCGCCGGCCCTCCAGCCGAACCGGTCCGGGTCGTTCTCGCCGGTGGCGTCGTCGGCGCCCGAGGTGTTCAGGAGGGCGCTGTAGGGGTCCATGCCGACGACGCCCCAGACGCCCAGGTCGTCGAGCGCCTCGTCGAAGTCCACGTCGGCGATGTCCGCGGTCCGTTTCACACCGTCGATGGCGTCGGGCCCCATCTCCGCCAGGCCCAGGCCCACATCCAGCTCCATCGTGGTGAAGGCGTCGACGAAGCTCGAGATGGCCGACTTCACCTCGGCGATCTCGCCACCCATCGATCCCGAGACGTCCACGATGAGGCCGACATCCACCTGGGGCATCGAGAGCAGCGGCGTGTCCCCCCACATGGTGCTGTACGCCACGTTGTCGACGCCATCCAGGGTCTCGTCGAGCTCGGTCTGGACCATCTGACGCCCGCGGTCGTCGAGCGTCTCCGACGACGCCTGGATGGCGAGAGAGCGGGCCCGCTTCAGGCGCTCGGCGATCTGCGACAGCCCCGAGTCCGTGACGTCCAGCGCCGAGAGACCGTCGCCGATGTTGCGGATCGCGACCCGCCGGCTGCGTGCGTTGCTGTCGATCGAGTCGGCGATGGCCGAGCCCGCCGCGTCGTCGGCCGCCTTGTTGATGCGGCGACCGCTCGAGAGCTGGGTCAGCGACACACGGGTGCGTCGCAGAGTCTGCCGGAGACTCCGCTGCAGGGTCGGATCGAAGCTGGAGAGGCCAGCCGTGATCACGTGGCGTCCTCCATTCTCAGCTCGTGTCCATGCGGGCCTCCTCGCGAGAGAGGGATGCCCGACCGCAGTCACCGGTCGGGCCAGGCCTCCTCGGAGGGGATCTCCTCGGTCGAGCCTGTACGCCTCACTCCTCGGATCCGGCGGCCTCCCGTTCGAGCCGGCAGTCCGCGGCGATCGCGCGCTTCGCGACGGCGTCCAGGGCAGGGGACGGCACGTACGTCACTCCTGCCGCCCGCTGTATGGCTTCGGCTCGCGACGTGGACTCCTCGGCCGCGCAGGCCTGGGCGAAAGCTCCCGGGCTCTCTCGGCTGACGCGGTGGATGGTCCGGGCGAGCGCCTCGTGCAGACCCTGTCGGCAGTGCCGGGGGTGGGGATCGGGAAGGCCCGCGCAGGCGCCGACGTCCAGGGGGACGCTCACATCCAGTTCCGTCCGGTAGAAGAGGCCCCAGCCGCGGCGGGCCAGGTCCTCGCTGGCCAGGGGACCCGCCCAGTCCAGGGCAGGGGCGAAAGCATCCGCCGCCTCGTTCGGCCCCAGTTCCCGCTTCAGGGCGGCAGCGTGACCTGACCAGACGTGCATCAGGCAGCTCGTGGAGTATCGGCCGGCTTCCTGGCACAGCGTCGCGGTGGCCTGTGGATCGCTCGGGTCGTGCAGCTCCTCGGCCAGCAGGAACACACACTCGTCCGCCCAAGAGGCGCTGCCCAGCGCGCACGTGGTCCGTGCGAGGTCCCCGTCGGTGGCTCCGTGTTCGCGAACCACGTGCGCCGCACACTCGCCTCGGAGCTCCTCGTCGGCGATGCCAGCGCATGCAGCGTGTCCTGAGGCGAGGTCCAACGCCAGGCCGGCCTCGACGAAGCGCTCCGTGTCCGTGGGGGCACAGGCCAGCAACAGGCCGAGCACTACAGGGCGTCGAGCGCCTCGCGCGCAGCCTCGCGCACGCCGCCATCGACATCCGTGAGCCGGGCGGTCAAGGCAGCGCGTGCCGGCTTGGCCCTCAGATCCTCGAGGGACCGACACACCTCGGAGCGAACCAGCGGATCCGGGTCGTCCAGGGCCTCGATCAGAGGCTCGACGGCCGCCTTGCTCCCGGAGAAGCCGAGCAGCTGGACCGCGAAGAATCGCAGCAGGCGGTCCTCGGAGAACCGACGGTAGGCGGCGATGAGGTCGGGCACGGCCGCCTCGCGCTCGAAGAGCACGGCGTCGAACGCAGCGTCCTGCTCGCGCAGGTCGGGTCCTTTCATCCGCTGGAAGAGGTCGGCGATATACGGACGCATCACCGACGGCTCCTGGGTGAGAGAGGTGGGGTCTGTGTACCGGGTCCGACCCGCGACGCCAAGGGGTGATCGCCGCGATAGGGCGAGGCCCATGCGCATCCTCCTGGCCAACGACGACGGCTTCCACGCACCCGGCCTGTGGCCCCTCTACGAGGCGTTGCTGCCGCTCGGCGACGTCTGGGTCTGCGCGCCCGAGCGCGAGCAGTCTGCGCGGTCACACGCGCTCACAATGCACAAGCCGCTGCGCGCTCGGGAGCGGAAGCCCCAGTGCTACGCCATCAGCGGGACACCGGCAGACTGCGTGTACCTCGGCCTGCACGGCCTGTTGGAGGACCGGCCGGACGTCATCGTCTCGGGGGTCAACCGCGGCGCCAATCTGGGCAACGACGTCCTGTACAGCGGGACGGTCGCCGCCGCGATGGAGGGAGCGCTCCACGGGATCCCGGCCGTCGCCGTCTCGCTGCACTTCGACTGGACCCAGGAGGTCGAGACCTTGCACTTCGACGAGGCCGCGCGCGTGGGAGCGCTGGTCGCCAAGCAGGTGCTCGAGCGCGGCCTGCCGCATCGGCGCCTTCTCAACGTGAACGTGCCCAACCGGCCTCACGTCGAAGGCCTGCGCGTCGTCCCGCTGGGCGAGCGGCTGTACGACGTGCTCGCAGACCACCGCACAGACCCGCGCGGGCGCCCCTACTGGTGGATCGGGGGCGCGCCCCAGGGCTTCGCCGGAGGGGAGGAGTCCGATGGCGCGGTCTGCGACGAAGGCTTCGCCACGATCACGCCGCTGTCGGCCGACCTGACAGACCACGACGAGCTGCGGCGCGTTCGGACCTGGTTCAGCTGAGTCCGAGCCAGCCCTTCACCATCGGCTTGACCGTCTCCTCGACGGCCTCGGGCCCGAGCGTGATGGCGGTGTAGAGCGCGAGGCCCGCGATCCCGATGGCGATCGGCGCCAGGAGCATGCCGAAGATCAGGAGCAGGCCGTCCTCCTCGAGGATGCCGGCGGCCAGGATGAAGATGACGAAGCTCGGCGCCGTGTTCGTGAGCGGCAGCGGGATCGACATGCTTGCCGCCATCAACATGATCGTGACGGCCACCAGACGCAGGAAGGTCCGGTTCCGAGCGAGCCCGGACAGGCGCGGGCGGACCAGCACCTCGACGGCCTTCAGCGGCCACTTGCCGTTCCGGACCGAGAACGAGATGCCCTTGAACGAAAGGGTGCGCTTCCGCACGTTCTCCGGGAACCACGGCGTCTCCCGGCCCATGGCGAGCTGCCAGCCGAGGCCGATCATCATCAGGCCGAACGGCGTCGCGTAGCCTGGGGCGGGGATCGGCAGGGCCGCGGGCAGGGCGAGGATCAGCAGCAGCAGGCCGAAGCCCCGGTCGCCGACGGTGTCGACGAGGGCCCCCATGGTCGAGTCCTCGCCGTTCAGCGACTCGACGAAGTCCGTCAGTTCCTTCGAGAGCGCGTGCTCGGATTGCTCGACCTGCGTCATCGGGGGCCTCCAACCCTCGCGGGTTATCGTCAACCCCTGCATGGAGGCATCCTCAAGTGGCCGATCTCGTCGCTGACCTGACCGCATCGATTCGCGACATCCCGGACTTTCCGAAGCCCGGAATCCTGTTCAAGGACATCACGCCGATCCTGCACGATCCCGCGTTGTTCCAGCGTGTCATCGACCACTTCGCCGAGCGCTTCGCCGGCCATGTGGACAGCGTCGTGGGCATGGAGTCTCGCGGCTTCTTGTTCGGGACGCCGCTCGCCCTCAGCCTGGGCGTTCCGTTCGTGCTCGCGCGCAAGCCCGGCAAGCTCCCGTACGACTCGGTCGGCGTCGAGTACGCCCTCGAATACGGCACCAACCGCCTCGAGATGCACGTCGACAGCTTCAAGGCTGGCGATCGCGTGCTCGTCGTGGACGACCTGCTGGCGACCGGTGGTACCGCCAACGCCACCGGCCAGCTCATCGAGAAGCTCGGCGGCGAGGTCGCCGCGTACGCCTTCGTCATCGAGCTCGGGTTCCTGAACGGACAGTCCGTGCTCGGTGGGAAGCCCGTGGAGTCGATCCTCGTCTACTGAGCTCCGGCGGACGGCCCTCGTGGCCGTCGCGCTGCTGGCCATGGTCGCGCTGCTCTACGGCCGCGCCGTGGGCTTCGAGTTCGTCTACGACGACCGCGTCCTCGTCGAAGGGAACGCGGCGCTCGGCGACCTGGGCACGCTGCCCCGGGCACTCTCCCGCGATCTGTTCCACTTCAGCGAGACGCGGGTCTCGCCCTACTGGCGGCCCACGGTCACGCTGTCGTACTACGTCGAGCGCGCGCTCTTCGGCGCTGGACCGGCCGGCTTCCACATGGGGAACCTGGTGTTCGCCTGGCTCGCCGGCTTCGCGCTGTTCCTGCTCGTCCGGGACCACCACGGAGAGCGGGCCGGGCTTGTCGCCGCCGGGCTCTTCATCGCCCATCCGCTCCTGGTCGAGCCGGTCGTCAACATCGCCAGCCGCACGGACCTCGTCTGCGCCGCACTGGCCCTGTTCGCACTGCGGTCGCGTCCCGCTTTGGGGTTCGTGCTCGCATTCCTGGCTTGCGGCGCGAAGGAGCCGGCGGTTCTCCTGCCCGTAGCATCGCTCGTGTGGGATCGGAGGGAGCCCAGGTGGAAGGCGCTGGCCGCTGGAGTCGCGCTCTACCTCGTGCTGCGTGTCGCGGTGTTCGCGAGCCTGGAGCCCGAGTCCGCCGGGCCGACACTGGCGTCCGCGCTCGGAGCGGGGGAGCGCGCCCTGCACCTTCTCTCGCGCGTGGTCTTCCCCTGGGGAGGCAGCCCCGCGGCCCAGGTGCCGTCGGCGAGTGGAGCGCTCGCGGTGGTCGGCTGGCTGGGGGTCGGCACGTTGGTCCTGGGGCTGACCCGGACGCGAGGGCTCGCCCGCGCCGGCGGCGTCTTCGTGCTCGGGCCGCTGCTGATGGTGGCGGGCCTTCTCCAGGGAGAACCGCGGTTCGGTGATGGCCTGGTCCTGCTGCCACTCATCGGGGTGGTGCTCATCGCCGCGCCTCGCCTGGGCTCGCTTTCGCTGTGGATCGCGGGCCCCACGATCCTGCTCCTCGCAGGCCTGGGGCAGCTGCGCATCGGGGACTGGACCGACGAGGAGACCCTCTGGGAGACCACACATGCCCGCATGCCGCGGGACCCGGCCATCCGCCTCAACCTGGCTCGGACCATCGCCCCCGAGCAGCCAGAGCGGGCCATCGCGCTGCTGCACGAGGTGACGTTCCCGGACGCGCGTCGACGCGGCGAGGTGCATGAAGTGCGCGCCTTCGCGCGGGTCCTGACGGCGGGGGACCCGACGGCGGATCTGGCGGTCGCGCTCGAAGGAGAGCCCAGCGCGTGGACCCTGGTCACCGCGTGTGTCTGGCAGCTCCCCGACGTGTGTTCGCGGGCCGTCGAGGTCGCATCCGACGACCCGAGTGTGTGGAATGCCTGGGCCATCGAGCTCGGACCGGGCCCGGATCGGGTTGCCGCGTTCGGTCAGGCCTGCGAGCTGAGCCCAGACGAAGGGCCGTTCTGCGCGAACGCGGCGCGCTCAGAACTCGAGCTGGCCCCAAGCCGTGAGGACGGCCTTCCGTAGCGCGGCCAGGTCCCAGTCGTTTCGTACGACCACCGTGGCGTACGACTCCTTCTGTTCGGCGGACATCTGGTTCGCGATCCACTGGTCCGCGACCTGGCCGCTCCAGCCGTTGCGGTCCATCAGCCGCATCTTCTGGATCTCCGGCGACGCCGAGACCACCACGATCTGGTCGTAGTGTGACGAGGTCCCCGCCTCGATCATCAGGGCGGCCTCGACGACCGCGACAGCGGCTCCGGCGGCCTCCAGCGCGGTCAGACGTCCTTCGATCTCCTCGCGGATGAGCGGGTGCGTGATCGCCTCGAGCTGCTTTCGACGGTGGGGATCGGCCCGCACCATGGCGCCGAGTGCCGCACGGTCGAGTGAGCCGTCGGGCGTGAGGACGTCGTCGCCGAACGCGTCGATGATCCAGGCCAGGCCTGGTGTTCCTCGCGCCGTGATGTTGCGGCTGACCTGGTCCGCGTCGATGACTGGCAGGTTCAGCTCGTCGCGCAGGATTCCGGCGACGGTGCTCTTCCCGCAGGCGATGCCGCCGGTGAGTCCGATGGTGACCACACGACCTCCTCAGTCGTCGAACTTCTCGATGTACCGGAAGATGGTGCGGGGATCGACGTCGAGGTCCCGCGCCGTCTGCGCCTTGTTCCAGTTGTTCAGCTCCAGGACCTCGCGAATGTAGGAGAGCTTGAACTCCTCTTCGGCGCGGGCCAGGGGCTTGACCTTGCGCTTGTCCTTCTGGTCGAGGCCCAGATCGTCGGGCTGCAACAGTGCGCGATCACTCATGATCACGGCCTTCTTGATGCGGTTCTCGACCTGACGGACGTTGCCGGGCCAGTAGTAGCCCTTCATGGCCAGCGTGCACTGGTTGGTGAACCCACGGACCTTGGAGCCGTACTGCGTGGCGAAGCGGTTCAGGAAGTACTGGCCGATCTGGACGATGTCCTCGCCCCGGTCGCGCAGCGGCGGCAGGTCGATGGCCACCTCGTTCAGCCGGTAGAACAGGTCCTCCCGGAACCGCCCTTCGTCGATCTCCCGAGCCAGATCGTTGTTGGTGGCGGCCACCACGCGGATGTCGATCGGGCTGCCCGAGGTCTCGCCGACGCGC
Organism: Pseudomonadota bacterium; assembly: GCA_024228935.1. Classification (GTDB taxonomy): domain Bacteria; phylum Myxococcota_A; class UBA796; order UBA796; family CAJQPC01; genus JAAESX01. The sequence continues at coordinate 15,582 of JAAESX010000158.1, read as the reverse complement.
TCGATCTTGCGCTCCTGGAGCACCCGCAGGAGCTTCACCTGCAGAGGCATCGGCATCTCGCCGATCTCGTCGAGGAACAGCGTGCCGCCGTCCGCGGCGCCGAACTTGCCGATCTTGTCGCTGACCGCGCCCGTGAACGAGCCCTTCTTGTGCCCGAACAGCTCGCTCTCCAGTAGGTGCTCGGGGATGGCGCCGCAGTTGATGGAGATGAACGGCTTGCCCTTGCGCTCGGACAGGTTGTGGAGCTCGCGCGCGACGAGCTCCTTGCCGGTGCCGGTCTCGCCCAGGATGAGGACGCTGATGTCCGTCGGAGCCACCCGCCGCAGCACCTTGAACACGGCCTTCATGGCCCCACAGGAGCCGATCATCTGGCCCTGTGATGCGCTGCGGAGCTGGTCGCGCAGGTTCTTGTTGCTGACCTTCAGCTGGTTCAGCATCAGCGCGTGGTGGACGATCATCGACGCCTGGCTGGCGAAGATGGTCAGGAGCTCGAGCTGGTCGTTGTCGAACAGGTGCGCGACGGAGTCGTTGCCCAGGTAGAGCACACCCAGAAGGTCGTTCCGGTAGAGCAGGGGAACGCACATCACACTCGAGAGCCGCAGGTCGACCACACTCTTGGCCTGGCCGAAGCGGCTGTCCTGGACGGCGTCCGAGACGATGATGGGCTTCCGACTCTCGACCACGCGGTCGATGATCGAGTCGCTCACGCGCGACAGGTCGAGCGTCTCCTTTCCGACGTTGTGCGAGGCCGCCAGGTGGCGTTCGCCGTCCTTGAAGAAGATGACGAAGCCCTTCTCGGCCTCGTTGACCTCGACCACCGCCTTGAGCAGCAGCTTGAAGAGCCGGTCCGGAGACTCCTCCTCCATCAGCTTCCGGCTGAAGCCGACCAGCTGCCCCATGCCGTCGAGCGCGGCCCGTCCACCGACCTCGGCCGGCTCGTCCAGCGACGGCTCGCCATCCAGGATGTGGAGTTCGTACCGGCCGATGAGGACCTTGTCGCCGACCGTCAGATCAGCGCTGCGGGCGCGACGGCCGTTGACGTAGACCTCGGCGCCGCGCTGGACCACGCTGATGGTCACGTGGTGTGGCTTCTTCAGCAGGTTCGCGTGGGTCGGGCTGACGGCAGGGTCCGTGAGGACGATGTCGTTGCCGGGGGCTCGGCCGATGGACACGATCGGCTTGCGGAGGGCGACCTGGACGGACTCGCCGGTCCCAGGGTCGGTGTAGCGGATGAACATGGGTGTCCGGAGGGTAACGCGCAGGCGTCCCGGCAACCGACGTCAGAACCGGACGACCATTCCGGGGCCCACGGCCGTCAGGGTCGGGCGCGCAGCGACAACGGTGCCGCCGACGCTGGTTCCCAGCCACAGGCCCATCCCTGCAGCCGCGATGGCCCACTGTCCGGCGCGCACCTGCGAGAGGCTCTCCGCCCTCGCCTCCGGGACCTGGATCCCGTAGGTGTTGGGGTCCTGGTCCTGGCGCACGAGGAAGACCCGGAGTCCGGCGACGCCACCGGCCGAGGCGGCGACGCCCACCGTCGTGAGCGCGGCGGCGAGAGGCTTGTCGTTGTGCAGTTGGACGCCTCCCGGCCAGAGGTAGGCCGAAGGGGCGGGCAGGTCTCGGCGCGCGAGGGGCTCGGGTGCGGACGCGGCGTCGATCTCGGCGCGGACGCTGTCATAGAAGGCGACGACGTCGGGAGGGTGCTGGAACGGGTCCAGTCTGTAGTCGCGGTCGTACAGGAGGACGGTCCGGAACGTGCTTCGCGCGGCCTCGCGGTCGCCCATGTTCCAGTAGATCTCTCCGAGCCAGGCGCGGGCGCTCTGCAGCACCTCTTCGTCCTCGAGAGCGGGATCGTTCACGACCCGGAGCAGCACGTCCCGAGCGCCGCGGAGGTCGCCGCGCAGGTACGCGTCCAGCGCGTGCTCGAGGGCCTGTTCGGGGGCCGTCAGCTCGGCGGTCTCTTCGAGAGCATCCTGCGCACGGACGGGCGAGGTGAGGAGCAGGAGGAGCAGGGCGTGCACGACCGGAACGTACCCGTGGGCCCGAGGCCGGTCAACGTGAGTCATGACACACAGAACTCACATGGCGCACAGACGTTCGGACTGCTAAATTCGCGCCCGGTGGGGAACACCAGGAGATATTCCATGCGGAAGCTGGAGCAGAAGGAGTGGTGGCCGGAGCTGGTCGCCAAGAAGGATGCGTACTCGCTCCGCGAGTTGGCCGAGATGTTCGGCGCGACGCCCGGAGCGATCAACACCGCGCTGAAGCGGAACGGGATCAAGCGCACGCCGGCACCCAGTGGCCCCCGCGCTGCGCGCAAGACCACAGCCCCGAAGGCCAAGGCCGCTCCCAAGGCGAAGGCCCCGAAGGCCAAGGCCGCTCCGAAGGCGAAGCCCGCGAAGAAGGCTCCGGCGCCGAAGAAGGTGACCGCGAAGAAGGCTGCCCCCAAGGCCGCGAAGAAGGCTGAGGCCAAGCGCCCCGGCCCGAAGCGCGGACTCCGCAAGTCCACCCTGGCGAAGCTCTCCCCGTTCAAGGACCAGCTCGGCAAGGTCGCGGACAGCGAGATCGCGAGCCTGGCGGGCGTGTCGAACCAGACCGTCGCCAGCTACCGGAAGAGCCTGGGTGTCGCTGCCACCACCAAGCGCGGCCCGAAGAAGAAGACGCCGGCAACGACGGCCCCCGCGGTCAAGGCTCCGAAGAAGCGCCGGTCCAAGATCGCGCCGTTCGAGGCGATGCTCGGCACCGTCTCCGACAGCGTGGTCGCCAAGAAGGCCGGTGTCTCGACCAACGCCGTGACGAACTACCGCAACCGGCTCGGAATCGCGCCCTCGCGGAAGCGTCGGGTCCCCGCGGCGGCTCGCAAGGCTGCTGAGGCGAAGGCCGCTGCGTCTGCGGCGCCCAAGGCCGCTCCGAAGAAGGCCGCTCCGAAGAAGGCCGCGCCGGCCAAGGCGAAGAAGAAGGACGCCAAGAAGAAGAAGGGCTCGAAGAAGGGCGCCAAGAAGGCCGCGAACCAGGCGCTCGCCTACCGCGTGCAGCTCGGCTCGAGCTCGGCCATCGTGGTGGCCTCGAACCTCGTCGAGGCCGCCGAGAAGGCTGTCGCGACCGGCAAGAAGGTCAAGGGCATCGAGCTGCTGGGCAGCGTCGTCTCCTGAGTGACGTCGACCGGAGGGTCAGCGCCCTCCGGTCACGTCGACTCGGACCTCGAAGACGCCATCGGCGTCCGAGCTGGCCGTCGCGAACAGGCGGTCCTCCGCGTCGCGAACGTCGACGACGGCGTACGGGACGGGCTCGCCTCGCCAGGTGACCGTGCCGGTGATTCGCTCGCCGTGAGCGATCTCGACCCGGCCGTCGACGAGGACGTCCGACGGACCCGCGTCGACGAATGTGGTGGCCAGTTCCGCATCGGCGGGCGGCTCGAACGTCCAGGTCATGTCGACATCGGCGACCGGGAGGACGAACAGGCCATCCTCGTTGGTGGTCGTCTCGTAGACGAATCCGTACAGCGAGTTCTCCTCGGCGCGCACGAGCGTGTCGCCGATGGGTGAGCCGCTCGGGCCGATGACCGTGCCTTGGACGACGGGGCGGCTCGGGACGGTCAGCACGCCCAGGTCGGCGTCGCCGTCGATGACCACGTCGCGGATGACGGTGGGGCCCACCACCGCTTCGTACGAGGGGATGAGCTCGATGTCGTAGGTCCCCGGGACCAGCCGAGCGGCGAACAGGCCGGCCCGGTCTCGGTCTCGACGACCAGTGAGGCGTCCGGGGTATCGGCGATCTCGGTGGAGCGGAGCCGGATGCTCACGCTGGGACGGGGAGCGCCGTCGTCGTCTCGGACCTCGCTCACGATGATGGGCGTGTTCAGCGTCGCGTAGTGGACGTCCTGTCGCGTACCGTCAGCCTCACCGACGGAGACGGAGAGCGCCTGCGTAGGGAAGAACAGGTTGTCCGGGTGCCACACCTTCAGCTCGTAGGAGCCAGGGTAGAGCCGGATCATGTACGCGCCGGATGCGTCGATTTCGGCGACCGGGCCACCGATTCCCGACGCAACGTCGACCGCCTGGACCACGGTGCCGAACGGAGCGGGCAGGCCCTCGTCCGAGTACGTCACGTTGCCGTAGAGTGCCAGGCCTTCGTCGAGCTCGACGGACAGGTCGGTGTCCTCGAGGAGCTGCTCGGCGGTCGTGACGAGGAACGGCAAGCCGTACTCCGCGTCCGGGACCCAGGCGAGCGTGTACAGGTCGCTGGGGACCACGTCGAGCCGGAACTCGCCGTCGACGTCCGTCGCCACCGAGCGAGCCATGATGGTGTCCGGGACCACCGCTTCGAAGACACCCTCGACGCGCTCGACGTGGCCGGGGACGCCCACGGCCGTGTGCTCGTTGACGATGAAGCCGGAGAGCTCGCCGTTGATCAGGACGGCGTCCTGCAGCGGCAGGCTGACGTCCCAGTTGGTCGAGGCGCCGACGCCGCGGAAGGACTGGCCGAGGAGGTCCAGCGAAGATCCGTCGCCGAGGACGCCCGGCGGGTAGACGTCGATGCGCAGGTCGATGTCGGCGTCGAACTCCTGTCCGCCGCTCTCGAGCATGGCGTCTTCTGCGCCCAGGTCGTAGTCCGAGCAGCCGACGAGGGCGCCGAGGATCAGGAACGAGGTCAAGGAGCGGGTCATTGCACCACCTCCAGCTGCCAGGACGCCGAGGTCTGGAAGAAGCCGTCGGTCACGATGACCTCCAGGCGCTGGCCATCGAGGTCCGGATCACGGGACAGCGTGATCTCGGTCCGGAAGGGATCGAAGCTCGTTCGGGCATCGCGAATCTCCCCGTCGCGGGACAGGAACCAGAGCGCTTGGAGCGTGGTCTCGTCGTCGTCCGTGGCATGCACGACGACCTTCTGGCTGTCGTTCTCGATGCTCAGGACGGTGTCGGGTTCCACGTTGAAGCTCACGATCTCAGGGGGCGTGTTCGAGGGGATGCCTTCGATCGGCCCGAAGTAGCAGCCGGTCAGTCCAACGAGGATGCAAGCCACGGGCCAGATTCCGAAGAACCCCACCCCATGGGCATCATCGCTGCGTCCGGGCCGCACGGTCGCTGGTTTTCGTGACATCACTGTCGTAGTGCCTTGACGGGGCACCGTACCCGGTCTGGGCTCAGGGGGCTGGCGGAATGCGCACGGTCGTTCCCGCGCCGCCCGAGACGGTCCACGACTCGGTCTCCTCGCCGCACTCGACGCGGACCTCGACCTCGACGCTCTGCTTGCGCCTCGGCACCTCGATCTCGACCTTCGGCGGCAGCGAGTCGATGGTCCCTCGCGGCTCGCCGTCCAGGAACACGTCGCACTCGGGGGCCAGGTGGTTCGTGAACTGGAGCCACAGAGGCTTCTTCGTCAGGACGACCTTCACCATCGTCTCGGCGCCCTCGGAGAGCTCGACGGTCTGGATGAAGTCGTAGGCGTAGACCTGCGTGACGATGACCGTGTGCTCGCCGGCGGGCAGCTCGAGGGAGACGGGGGCGGCGTTCGATACCTGACCCAGCTCCTCGCCGTCGACCATCAGGTCGCCCCAGCCGATCTGGTTCATCTCCACCCGCAGGGTCCCGGGGTCGGGCGCGACCGGCTCGGGAGCGAGCTCCGCATCCGCCACCACGTCCGTCACCACCGGGGTCGGGGGCGTCTTCACCGACCGGACCGAGCCAACCGACTTCACCGGCTCCTCGACGACGATGGGCTCCTCGACGAGCAACGGCTCATCGACCTCGGACACCGCCAGATCGACCGGGTCGTCGACCAACACGGTCTCCTCGACGTGGACGGGCTCCGGGGGAGGCGCCGGGCGGAAGAAATACCAGGCCCCTCCAGCCAGGGCCCCGGTCAGGAGCAAGGCCGCCATGGTGACGGGCGTTCGGTCGGGCTCCTGCGGGCGCTCGATGACCTCTGGGAACTGCTGGCTCGCCAGGATCTCGAGGACCTCCTCGTGCTCTGGCCGGCGGGCGAGAAGCCGGTTGAACATGCGCTGGGCGCCAAGGTGATCCCCCTCGTCGAACGACCGCCGGCCGCTCTGGAGCAGGTGGTGGTCCAGGTGCTCGAGCAGGCTCTCCTCGTAGCTCTCCGGGTCGGTCAGGTAGGAGACGAGGCTCCAGCGCGGGGCATCGACCTCGACGCCGGACTCGTCGAGCACGTCAGCGAAGGCATCTCGGACCTGCATCGCGTTCTCGAAGCGGGCCTCGGGGTTGGTCTGGAGGAGCCGCTCGAGGACGTCTGCCAGGCGTGCACTCGCCGCGGGCTGGAGCTCGAGGACCTCGGGGCGGCGCGCCTCGATGATGTTCCGCAGCACGATGCTGGGGTTGCTGCCCGAGAACGGCATCCGGCCCGTGACCAGGTGGAAGACCAGCGCCCCCAGCGAGAAGAGGTCGGATCGCGCCTCGACGGCACGCTCCAGCGCTTGCTCGGGGCTCATGTACGCCGGGCTGCCGACCAGGGCGCCGGTCATGGTGACGGTCGTCTCGTCGAGGAACCGCGCGATGCCGAAGTCCATCAGCTTCACGGTCCCGTCGTCTGCGAGCATCACGTTCTCGGGCTTGAGATCCCGATGGATGATCCCGGCCTTGTGGGCGTACGACAAGGCGCTCGACAGCTTCAGGCCGATCATCGCCGCGACCTCGCTCGGAAGCAGGCCGCGCTCGCGGAGGAGCTGGTGGAGCGTCCGACCCCGCACGAACTCCGTGACGATGTAGCAGTCCTGGACGTCCGTCCCCGAGTAGTCGTAGATCTCGAGGATGTTCTCGTGGTCCAGGTGCTCGATGGCCCGCGCCTCGCGAGCGAACCGGAGGCGGTTCCGGGTCGACGCCGACAGGTGAGGGTGGAGCACCTTGATCGCCACCTCGCGCCCGAGCGTGACGTGCTTGGCCAGGTAGACGGTCGCCATGCCGCCTTCACCGACCTTGGCGAGCACCTCGTACTTGTCGATGACCGAGCCGATCAAGCCGGTTCACTCCTGGGCGTGCCACCCTCAAGATATCCCGCGACCAGGGCCTCGACCGTGGGGATGTCGGCCGGTGGGACCTCCAGCGCGGCCAGCTCGGCGAGGGGGACCCATGCCAGCTCGCTGTGCTCCCGGTTCTGCGGCTCTCCCTCGAACTCGACCCGGTAGCAGTGCAGCTCGATGCGACCGTGCTGGCCGACCCCCAGGAACTCGTGCACGACCGCGCGGACGCCCAGCTCCTCGTCCAACTCGCGGGCCAAGGCGACCTGGTCGGTCTCGCCGGCCTCGACCTTGCCGCCGGGGAACTCCCAGAGCCCTTCGTACGACCCCGGGCCACGGCGAGCCATCAGCACGCGACCCGCTCGGAGGGCAGCGCCTCCGACGACGCGCAGGCGGCTCAAAGCTGTCCGACGTCCCCGACGTGCGTGGCGAGGCCGCGCTCGGCGAGGACCTTGAGGATGGTGGCTGCGGTCTCCTCGACGGCCTTGTTGGTCACGTCGATCACCGGCCAGTCGCGGTTGCGGTCGAACAGGTCGTGGGCGAAGTCCAGCTCGGCCAGGATGTAGTCGATCTGGCCGTAGTTGGTCCGATCACTCATGCGCATGTGCTCGAGCCGCTGCTTGCGGATCTTTCCGAGCGACTCCGGGTCGATCGTCAGCGCGAACACGCGACGGGAGTCGACCTCCCACAGCTGCTCAGGCGGGTCCCGGTCGAGGACGAGGGGCACATTCCCGACGCGGTAGCCCTTGTGCGCGAGGAACACCGACAGCGGCGTCTTGCTGGTCCGGGAGACTCCGACGAGGACGATGTCGGCCTCGGTGAGCATCCGCGGCTCCTTGCCGTCGTCCGCCTTGACGGTGAACTCGACCGCGGCGATGCGTCGGAAGTACCGAGCGTCCGCGCGGTGCAGGAGCCCAGCGGTCTCGATCGGGGCCACCTTCAGGAAGTTCGACAGGTTGCTGAGCATGTTGCCCACGATGTCGACGAACTCGAGGCGGTACTGCTGGGCCAGACGGGCGGCCTCTTCGCGGTGCTCGCCACGGACCAGGGTCGTCACGACGAACGCGTCGACCTCCTTCGCGACGCGGAACAGCTTCCGCAGCTGCTCGGCGTCCTGGACGTGGGGGAACGTCTGCGGCTGCACCGGAGCGCCCTCGAACTGCAGCAAGCAGGCGTGGACGACCTTCTCGGCCGTGTCTCCGGTGCCGTCGGAGATGATGAAGAGCGGCTTGGGCTTCACACGGCTTCGCTAACCGGTGGTTACGAGGCGGGCATGACCCGACCCGATGGACCGCTGACCGGACTGCGCATCGTCGATGTGTCCCGGCTCCTGCCCGGGCCATTCTGTAGCTGGTACCTCTCTTCTCTCGGCGCCGAAGTGATCCGCCTCGAGCCGCCTCGCAGCTCGGACTACACGTGGAACCTCCCGCCGCTCGTCCAGGGCCGGAGCGTCTTCTTCGCGGCCGTCAATCGTGGCAAGAAGAGCGTGGCGCTCGACGTCCGTCAGACGGCGGGTCGGGAGGCGTTCCACACGCTGCTCGGCAGCGCGGATGTGCTGCTGGAGGGCTTCAAGCCGGGGTCGATGGCCGCCATCGGGCTCGCTCCCAAGGACCTGGTGGAGCGGCATGGACACCTCGTGGTCTGCTCGCTGTCGGGGTACGGCCAGACGGGGCCGCTCGCGCTGGAGCCGGGTCACGACCTGAACTACCTGGGCATCGCCGGCATCGTTGCGGCGGACGGACGACCGGCTCCCCATCCCGTCCAGATCGCCGATCTCGCCGGGGGAGCGCTGACCGCGGCGCTGTCCATCTGTGCGGCGCTCGTCGGGCGGGATCGCGGCGCCGGATCGCGCCTGTTGGACGTGTCGATGGCCGAGGGGGCCATGGCGCTGCTCGCGCCCCACCTGGCCTCGGCCCAGGCCGAACAGCGCGCGCTTCGTCCCCAGGGCGAGATGCTGACGGGTGGTCTGGCCAACTACCGGAGCTACCGCTGCTCGGATGACCGGTGGATCACGGTCGGGCCGATCGAGCCCAAGTTCTGGGGCCACCTGCTCGGACAGCTCGACGAGCCGGTCGAGCCCACCGTCGAGTCGATCACCGCGCTGTTCGCCACGGCGACCCGGGATGAATGGGTCGCAAAGCTCCAGGCCTGCTGCGTCGGGCCGGCGCTCGAGGCCCCCGAGGTCCCGGCGCATCCACAGCACGTGGCTCGTGGGGCGTTCGAGGACGTCATCGGCGTGCCGATGGCCCGGGCGCCGTTCCCCTGGGCGACCTCGACCGAGGTGCCCGCGCTGGGCGCCCACACCCGTGCCATCCTGGGCCCGCTGGGTGTCGACGTCGACGCCCTCATTACGGCTGGACTGGCGAAGGAGATCGCATGACGCTGTTGGAGCTCGGCCCCGACGAGTGGTTCATGGTGGTGCTCGCCACGGGCATCATCTTCGGCATCATCGGGCCGAAGTGGCTTCGTGAGCGCCGCAAGGCTGCGGAGTCCGGCCCCAGCTGATGCTCGCGCGGTACGAGCTTCCGGCCACGCTGCTCGCGGCGGTGGTCGTCGCGATGATCGGCATCTCGGGGGCCCTCGCGCCCGAGACGGTCATCGGCGACGGCGTCGATGCGTACGGGACGCTGTGGTTCTTCTGGTGGGTGCAGCACTGCATCACCACGCTGTCCGACCCGGGGTTCACCGACTGGTTCTTCTACCCGCTGGGCAAGGACATCTTCGCCCACACCGGGAACAACATCCTGGATGCCGTCATCGCGGCGCCGCTGTTCTGGCTGTTCGGGAACCCGGGCTACCAGAAGGTGTGGGTCGCGCTGCTCGTCATCGGGAATGCCTTGTCGTTCCGGGTGCTTGCCAAGGGATTGTTCAAGGACCCCATGGCGTCGTTCGGGGCCACGCTCGCGTGGACGATGAACCCGTACATCCTGTTCGAGATCACGTGCGGGCGACCCACCCAGGCCTTCCTGTGGTTCCTGCCGCTGGCCGTCCACCACATGCTGCGGGCCGAGGAGGACGACCGGTGGCGGCACCCCGTCCTGGCCGGCGTCTTCACGGGACTCCAGGCGTGGACCTACTGGTTCATGGGCTGGTTCATGGCGTTCCTGTTCGTAGGCGTCGCGGCCTACGCGCTGTGGAAGTCCACCGACCGGCGGCGACTGCTCATCCGGTACGCGGTCGCTGGCGTGGCCTGTCTCGCGGTGGTCCTTCCCGCGGCCATCCCCATGGCGCTGGCGGCCTCGGAGGGGGCCGTGCCGGGGCTCTCGGACGCTCCCGTGGACATCTTCTCGCCGCCCCCGCAGCTGGCCAACAACGTCAGCGCGGCGCTGCACGGCTACGTCATGGCCGAGTTCGATGGCGCCCCGCAGCTGCTGTCGTGGGCCTGGATTCCGTGGCTCCTGGTCTGGTTCGTCCTCGGCAAGGACCGGTCACGCTGGCTGCCCGCCTTCCTGTTCATCTGGCTGATGAGCATCGGGCCCGTCCTGGAGATCCCCGAGGGGCCCCAGATCGTGATGCCGCACTACATGGCGGCCTACCACCTGCTCCCGGCGTTCGATCGGCTGTGGTTCCCATACCGCATGCTCAGCGTGCTGTTCCTGGTGCTGTGCATCGGCATCGGCGGCGTGCTCCAGCGTGCCTCGCTCACCCGGTTCGCACGGTTCGTACCGGTCGTGCTCGGGCTGTTCGCCATCGGCACGGCGCTCGAGCAGAACAAGTACGGCATCTACCCGTTCGTCACCAAGGCGGTCTCGGCCCCCGAGTGGGTCGACATCGTCGCCGAGCACGGTGGGCACGTCATCCACATGCCGTTCGGAATCAGCCAGCCAGCGATCTACTGGCAGACGCTCCACGAACAGAAGATGCTCGGCGGGATGGGCGAGAACGCTCGGATCATGTGGCCCGAGGGCTTCAAGGGCCGGATGTCCAACAGCTTCGTCCACGCGCTCGTCGAGACCGCTCGCGATCCGGGCGAGGAGCAGAGGTACAGCGCCACACAGCGTGAGCGGTTCGAGGCCGAGGGGTTCCGCTGGCTCATCCTCCACCGCGATCTGGCGCAGCTGGACGTCGTGAAGTGGGTGAAGCGCCGGATGGACGGTGCGCAGCGCATCGAGGCCGTGCACGAGGTCACGCGCGGCTACGTCGACATCCTGGGCGACCCCGTGTCGGTCCAGGGCGAGTTCGTGATGTGGGATCTGACGGGCGAGCTGCCGACCGTCTCGCCGCCCGAGCTCTACGAGAAGACGTGGAGCGAGCCCGAGGGCACCGCGTACGAGCGGGCGCTCAAGGAGAACGGTCGGCTGAGCGGGGAGGGCGGCGGCGGCAAGCCGGCGCCCGAAGGCGAGCCCTAGGAGGACCTCCGCCCTCAGGCGGCCCCGGCGGCCACCAGTAGGCCACCGGCCAGGACGAAGAGCAGCACGTTGACCCACTGCTGGGCCGTCGCGCGCGTGGCGCAGGTCTCGTACGCGGTGCGGTCGGTGACCTTGGTCCCGTCGTCGTGCGTGCGCGAGGGCTGGAGCGTCCAGATCTCGAGGTGGAAGCTCGAGGCCCAGTAGACGAGGAACACGATGTGGGCGGCGGCGGTCAGGCGATCGGCGTCCTCGACGACGGGCCAGGTGAAGCCGTCGTGGGCCAGGAAGAACTGGAGAGCGCCGAAGAAGATCAGCGCACCGAGCGACAGGCCGTGGCCGGGCCCCCAGGCGCGCAGCACGCGGACGACGTTCTCGCTGCGCCCGTCGTGGACCATGCCTCGGGCCGCCATCAGGATGGCGAACGCGATCAGTCCGCCGCCGTGCAGGGTCGCCACCAGCCAGAAGCCGATGCTCAGGAGCAGATCCACGGGGTACACCTCAGGGTCCCCAAGACTAAGGCGATTCGGATGAGCGATCCTCTCTCGGGCATCAAGGTGCTGGACCTGACCCGGGTCCTCAGCGGCCCATTCGCGACGATGACCCTGGCCGATCTCGGCGCGGACGTCGTCAAGGTCGAGCGTGCCACCGGCGACGACACCAGGGGCTTCGGCCCGCCCTATTCGGGGGGCGTGGCGACCTACTACCTGGCGGTGAACCGCGGGAAGCGCTCGATGGTCGCGGATCTGAAGGACCCCGTGGACGTCGAGACCGTGCGCGAGCTGGCCTCGGCGGCCGACGTGGTCGTCGAGAACTTCCGCCCGGGCGTGATGGAGCGGCTCGGCCTGGGCTACGCGCGGCTCGCCGAGGACAACCCCGCGCTCGTGTACTGCTCGATCAGCGGGTTCGGCCACGACGAGCCCGGCGCCGGCTATGACCTCGTCATCCAGGGGCTCTCCGGGATCCCCTCGGTCACCGGCGACGGCACCGGGGAGCCGTGGAAGTGCGGCACGAGCATCGCGGACCTGGTCGCGGGCATGAACGCCGTGCAGGGGATCCTGGCGGCGCTCGTGCGCAGGGAGCGGACAGGCGAGGGGGCCTTCGTCGACATCTCGATGATCGACGGCCAGCTCGCGCTGCTGAGCTACCACGCCTCGGCATTCCTCAATGCGGGCGTCGAGCCGCGCGCCAAGGGGAACGCGCACCCCTCGATCCACCCCTACCAGCCGTACCGGGCCTCGGACGGCTGGGTGAACGTCGCGTGTGGCACGAACCGGATGTTCGCGTCGCTGTGCCGCGAGCTGGATGTGGACTGGGACGTGCGCTGGCCGACGAACGCCGACCGGGTCGCGGCCCGCGCCGAGCTGGACGCTGGACTGGCGCCGCGAATGGCCGAGGACACCGTGGCCAGCTGGGTCGATCGGCTGAACGCTCGCGGAGTGCCCTCGGGCGCGATGGCGAGCGTCCCGATCGCGCTGTCCCGCGCCAGGCCGGTCGAGCACGAACACCCGGATGGCGAGCAGACGGTTCGCTCCCTTCCCCCTGGGTTCCGGCTCAGTGACGCCCGCCATGCGGCGCGACGTGGGCCCCCAGCGCTGGGCTCGGACCGGGACGCGGTGCTCAAGGATTGGCTTGAGTGACCGACTAGGGTGCGCCCACTTTCAGGCCCCAATAGGGGTTGTGGAACAAACCGAGTTCTGGAGTAGGAGACTCGATGACCAACCCGGCTGAGCACGAAGGCGCCAACCTGCCTTCGGAGCTGGACCTGCCCGTCCTGGCGATTCGAAACACCGTCATCTTTCCCGTCCTGGCGTTCCCGATCAACGTCGGGCGCGACAAGTCGCTGAAGGCCATCGACAAGGCCATGGCGGGCGACAAGCTGCTGGGCATCGTCGCCCAGAAGGACGCGAAGAACGAAGACCCCGCGACCGACGAGCTCTACCAGACGGGCACGGTCGTCAAGATCCTGAAGTCCGTGATCATGCCGGGCAACAAGCTCAACGTGATCATCCAGGGCCTGTCTCGCATCCAGATCGAGGAGTGGAACGGCACCAGCCCGCACCTCTCCGCCAAGGTCTCCGTGCACGACCAGGACGAGGTCGAGGGCCGGGAGTTCGACAAGCTGCTCAGCCAGCTGCGCGAGCTCGCTCGCCGCATCATCGACCTCTCGCCGCACATCCCGAGCGAGGCCAGCTTCCTCGTCCGCTCGATCGACAACCCCGGGATGCTCGCCGACATCGTCGCGACGAACCTGTCGATCGGCGTCGAGGAGAAGCAGGAGCTGCTCGAGACCTTCGACACGAAGGAGCGCATCGAGAAGGTCATCGTCCTCCTCCAGAAGGAGATCCAGGTCCTGGAGCTGTCCAACAAGATCCAGACCGAGGTCAAGGGTGAGATGGACAAGGCGCAGCGGGAGTACTTCCTCCGCGAGCAGCTCAAGGCCATACAGAAGGAGCTCGGCGAGGTCGACGAGCGCCAGGAAGAGTTCGAGGACCTGAAGAAGGCCATCAAGAAGGCCCGTATGCCCAAGGACGGCGAGCAGGCGGCGTACAAGGAGCTCAAGCGCATGGCGCGGATGAGCCCCGGTGCCGCCGAGTACACCGTCTCGCGCACCTACCTCGAGTGGCTCACAGAGCTGCCCTGGGCGATCTCGACCGAGGACCACCTCGACGTCATCCGTGCCCAGGAGATCCTGGACGAGGAGCACTACGACCTCGAGAAGGTGAAGACGCGCATCGTCGAGTACCTGGCCGTCCTGAAGCTGAAGAACGACATGAAGGGGCCGATCCTCTGCCTTGTCGGACCTCCCGGCGTCGGCAAGACGTCGCTCGCCAAGTCCGTCGCTCGGGCGCTCGGCCGCAAGATGGTGCGGATGTCCCTGGGTGGCGTGCGGGACGAAGCCGAGATCCGCGGTCACCGTCGGACCTACATCGGCTCGCTGCCCGGCAAGATCATCAAGTCGCTGAAGAAGGCCGGGACCAACAACCCCGTCTTCATCCTTGACGAGATCGACAAGCTCGGCGCCGACTACCGCGGTGACCCCAGCTCGGCCCTGCTCGAGGTCCTGGACCCCGAACAGAACGACACGTTCGCCGACCATTACCTCGACCTGCCGTTCGACCTGTCGAAGTGCCTCTTCATCGCGACGGCCAACGTCGCGGACAAGATCCCGGGCCCGCTGCTCGACCGGATGGAGGTCATCCACATCCCCGGCTACACGCCCGAGGACAAGGTCAAGATCGGGAAGAACTTCCTGATGCCCGTCGTTCACACCGAGCACGGCCTGAGCGAGGAGACGTTCACGATCAGCGACGAAGCGCTGCGCACGCTCGTGATGTCCTACACGCGAGAGGCCGGAGTCCGCTCCCTGAAGCGCGAGCTCGCCGCCGTGGCCCGCTGGGTCGCTCGCGAGATCGCCAGTGAGAAGCGGGAGAAGGTGGATGTCACCGCGGAGATGATCGAGGAGATCCGTGGCCCGATCCACTTCTTCAGCGAGGTCGCCGAGCGCGTGAGCGTGCCCGGAGTCGCCACGGGGCTGGCGTGGACGTCGGTCGGTGGGGCGATCCTCTTCATCGAAGCGACGCGCATGCGCGGCAAGGGTCACCTGGCCCTGTCCGGCAGCCTTGGCGACGTGATGAAGGAGTCCGTGGGTGTTGCTCGCTCGTACATCCGCTCGATGGCGGACGACCTCGGGATCGACTCGGACGTCTTCGTGAACGAAGACATCCATATCCACGTGCCGAGCGGCGGAGTCCCTAAGGACGGGCCGTCCGCGGGCGTCGTCATGCTGACCGCCATCGTGTCGCTCCTCACGGGGCTGACGGTGGATCCGACCATCGCGATGACGGGCGAGGCGACCCTGCGCGGCGCTGTGCTCCCGGTCGGTGGCATCAAGGAGAAGGTCCTGGCGGCGCATCGTGCCGGCATCAAGACGGTCATCCTCCCGGAGAAGAACCGGAAGGACCTGGTCGAGGTGACCGAGGAGATCCAGGAGGAGCTCACGTTCCACTTCGCCAGCCGCATGGAGCAGGTGCTGGACATCGTCCTGGGCGCCGAGAACCTGAAGAAGAAGGCAGCTGAGCTGGCCGTCATCAAGTCAGCTCAGGCGAAGGCGGCCAACCAGCCGTCGGCGTAGCGCCACAGGGGCGTCGCGAGCGCGAGGCCCCTGTGGCTCGCTACCTCGAGTTCGTCTTTGGATCTGATCTGGCCACGATCTGTCCTACCGGTCGTGCTGTGGGCCGGCCGAGTTCGTCGGCTGATCGG